>NZ_JAMYFE010000049.1 GCF_024129865.1 Stieleria tagensis
TGCCCGGCGGGATTCGGCGGCAAAGCCGCCGAATCCCGCCGGGCAGCGCGTGTTCCCGGTGCTCGCAACCTAGGGTGGCGGTTTGCTCGCTGCGCTCACAAGACCTGACCCTAGGCTAAGTGTGTCTAACGCCGTTGGCGTATGGAGACCGCAACCTGAATCAATGCCTGGGCCTACTGAAGGGATGTGAGGGCGTCGATGACTTGTTGATCGTGGCCGTCGACTTTGACGCGTTTCCAAACTTTGGCGACCTTGCCATCGGCATCGATCAGGTACGTGCTGCGCTGGATTCCGATTGACTTTTTGCCGTACAGGTTCTTTTCCCGCCAAGCCCCGTACTTTTCCAGCATCACGTGTTTTTCGTCGACCAACAGTGGAAATGGCAGCGAGTATTTCTCGCGGAACTTGACGTGACTCTCGGCGGAATCCGCGCTGACGCCGAATAATTGTGCGCCCAGCGATTTCATTTCCTCGTATCGATCACGAAACGCACAGGCCTCTTTGGTACAGCCCGGCGTGTCATCGCGGGGATAGAAGTACAGCACGACCGGGTTCCCCTTGAGGTCACTTAGTTTGACCTTGTTGCCTTGATCGTCTTGCAGCGTAAATGCGGGGGCTTTGCTGCCCGGTTCAAGCCAGTCGGCCATGGCGTTTTCCTGTCTGGGGTGAAGCACTCGAGCGGGCTCTGGCAGAGCCCGAAACAAATCTGGCAGCAAACCACGCGCTGCACAGGACTGGCAGTGTGGCAAAAGCGGCAAACAAAAAAAAGCCCCGACAGTCCTTTGCGGGACCATCGGGGCTTTCGAGATATTCGCTGTGAATTCGGTATCGGCTCGGAGCGGTGCACGGCTGGTCGCTTGACCCGCTAGGGAGACAAAAACGAGTCGTGTGCGATGAGCCTTTTCAGAGCTAGGTGCAAGGCGGGAACTCCGTTTGGAATCTCGACCCGACCTCTCAGCATCTCGCTATCTAATTCACTGGCATCCGCAAGGAGCAGCTTCGAATCCGCAGGAAGGACCGGCGATTTCGCAGCCACAGGCTGGTTCAGCGTAAGCGGCACAGCCGTTATCGCATCCGCAATCCTTTTTGCAGCTGAACAGTTTTTTCAGCAAACCGAAAGGTTTCTTGCTGCCACAGCATCCGCTGTCGCAAGCCGGTGCAGCGACTTCGCATCCGCAAGCAGGTGCAGCAATTTCGCAGCCACAAGCTGGTTCAGCGATTTCGCAACCGCAAGCTGGTTCAGCACAGCAGCTGTCGCAGCCATGTTTCTTGCCGAACAGTTTCGACAGGAATCCGCCACAGCATCCTTTGGGGGCGCTATCGCATCCACAAGGATCTGCGATTTCGCAACCGCAGGCGGGCTCCATTGCACATGGAGATGCGATTTCACAACCGCAGGCGGGTTCTGCACATCCGGTGTCACAACCGGTGTTACAAAGTTTGCTGAACAGGCCAAACGCGCTTGCGTTTGAAGAGGTGCTTGCGACCAAAGCGACGGCCAACAAAGCAGGAACGATTACACGACGCATCGTGATTCTCCATTGATTTAGTATGAGAGGGTCTTGCCAGCACTTTCGTTGCTACCGAATCGACGGTGGTGGTGACCTGTGCCGGTGAGCACTTGCCAGATCGTGTCTTGCTATTTCGATCAACACTCGCCGACACTACCGATTCGTTCACAACGTTAGCGGCACGGGATTTCAGATTCGTTACCTGCGATTCTCGTGCAGAAGTGGCTATCGTCGCTGCGGTCGAGCCGCCGTTGGTATTCCTGAATCTTTTCGCTGGGAAGCTGTTTTTTGCAGTCCAATTGCAACGCCTTTGCTGGCCCTAGCAGCTGATCCGGTTTCAACGCCCCCATTGTGTGTGGTGCCTGTTCCACTCAGGTTCGTTGCGAGAGCCAAACCAGCCACAAATACAATGCGGCCAGCGTTGAAATCGTGATCAACGCACCCAACGAAAGACGTTTTCGCATCGGCGCGTGCATCAGCAGCGGTTGAACCGCGCCACACCAGGGGCATTCCTGGACGCGGTGGTTGATGCTCGCGTTACAATTGGCACATTGGGCCAAGTTCGATTTCATTTGCTGTTCCCCCCTGCGTACACCGCTTTTGATGTTCCCCAACCTGTCTGTGCTTGACCCCACCCGACCGTATGCCCAATTGTCTGAACGCGAACCCCAGCGAGATGTCTCTGGTGAAGTCGCCGCCGTAGACGTTTCTACGGTTTTCTTGACGGCCAGTCGTTGTCCGGTTGGCTGCGCGATGTGTGATTTGCACCTCAATACGCTTCCGCACCCGACCGAGCGGGGTGCGATCGCCGAGCAAATTCGGTTTGCGCATTCGGTGTTGCCGGCCGCACCCTGGATCAAGTTGTACAATAGTGGGAATTTTTTTGATCCCGCCAGCATCCCGCCTGCTGACTACACGCAGATTGCCGCACTATGCGATCGCTACCAACGCGTGATTGTTGAAAATCATCCCCGTTTTGGCAGGCAGCGACATCAACGTTTTCGTGACCAACTAAACGGAACGCTGGAAATTGCCGTGGGGCTGGAAACCGTGCAGCCGAGAATTCTGAAACGGCTAGGCAAACAAATGTCGCGAGATGATTTCGATGGTTACGCCAGGTGTTTGCGAGACTGGTCGATTGATTTAAGAGTCTTCTTGATTGTCGGCTCGCCGGGTATGTCAGTCGTTGAATCGATTCGCTGGGCTCGCATGTCAGTGCGTCACGCGCTGTTAACCGGTGCACGTCATGTCAGCTTGATTCCGGCTCGTGCCGGTCACGGCTGGAACGGCGCAGCGCACAGCCTGCCCGATATCCGACCCAATCACTTGGCGGATTTGTTTGTCGATTGCCTGGACGATGTTGCCGGTGCGACGTGTTTGTCGGTGGATTTATGGGGATTCCATCAAGCCGATCTTCCCGTCGCAGACCAACAACTGTTAAGTCGCTTGGAATCGGCGGTGTTGCGGCAGGATGCGGATCAGCTATGAAGCAACGATTTGACATCGCCATCATCGGGTCCAGTTTTTCGGGATCCATCCTGGCTTGGATCCTGGCCAAACAGGGCCGCCGGGTCTTGATGGTCGACTCGGCAACGCACCCGCGTTTTGCAATCGGCGAATCGTCCACACCGATTGCCGACATGTTGTTGGCCCGGTTGGGAGAACGATACGGGCTGACTGAATTGGTTGATTTGGCGTCCTTTGGGCGGTGGCAACAAACGCACTCCAATTTGGCATGCGGAATGAAACGCGGGTTCAGCTATTTCGATCACCAATCGGGTTGTTCCGGCTTGGCAGAATCGTTCTCCGGCCAGCGTAGTCTACTGGTGGCTGCCAGCCCCAGTGATCAACGCAGTGACACGCATTGGTACCGGCCAGACGTGGACGCGTTCTTTTTCCAGCAAGCCACGGCCGCGGGGACGCACGTCCGCCAAGCGGTCGCGGTGACGGGATTGACACAAAACCACGATGGATCAATCTCGATTTGCCTGGGCGATGGCGCCACCGAAAGTGCGGATTTTGTTGTTGATGCGTCAGGCCGTGCGAACGTCGCTGCTCGGGCGTTCAATCGCCCATCACTTGTCGAACGATTGCAGACGCGCACCTGCGCGTCGTTCGCGCATTTCCATGACGTGGGATCATTTTCACAGCGATTCAATCATCTCCACAGTGATCGTCGCGCAAGCGTGCCGTTCGACGCTGACGACGCGGCACAACATCACGTGATCGACGACGGTTGGGTTTGGATGCTGCGAATGAACAATTCTGTCACTAGTGTCGGTGTGACATCGTCAACACAGGGACGTTCTGGCGCCGCGCTCGCTGCGACGATTGCTCGCACCGCCGAACAGCTGGATCAACGTTTCGCAAAGTATCCGGATCTGCACCAAGTGATGCGAGACAGTACGGTGATTGCACCCGCATCGGGAATCACAACGATGTCGCAATTGCAACGGTTCTATGATCCGGTCGTCCTCGAAAACTGTTTGCTGTTGCCGGCGACCGCAGCCACGATCGATCCATTGCATAGCACTGGAATTGCACATTCGTTGGCCGGTGTCGACCGCATCGCCAGGCTCTTGTTGGGGCAACAGAGGGCGGCCACGATTCACGATTACCGCCACAGAGTGCTTGATGAAACGGTGCATTTAGACAGGCTGGTCAGTGCCGCCTATCGCTGTCTGCATTCCTTTTCGAGGCTAACGACGGCTTGTATGCTGTATTTTGCGGCGGCGATCGGCAGTGAGGAGAGCATTGCGTCTGGGAATGAAATCCGCGGATTATGGTTGTCGGACGACCCGCAGTTTGTTGCGATTGTTAACGAGTCGGTTGAAATTCTTGATTCGGATTCAAGCGACGCAAATGCGAATTCGAGAATTCGAAAACTGATTCAGCCCTGGAACACCGCCGGTTTACTCGATGATCGTGTTGCCAACCGTTATGCCTACACGGCGACCAAGTAGGTCAACAACGTTGACTTGATGGCCGATTGCAATTCACTTTGACCTTGAACACGAATGACTTCCAAACCCAAAATTTTTCTAACCCGTCGTCTGCCACCCAAAACGATGGACCGATTGCAATCGGATGCGACGTTGCTGCACTGCGATTTGGATCGATCGGTCACACGTCAGGAATTGATCGACGGTGTGAAACAGGCTGATGGTCTGATCTGTTTGTTGACAGACCAGATCGACGCCGAGTTGTTGGATGTCAATCCAGCCCTGCGAGTGGTTTCGAACTATGCCGTGGGCTACAACAACATCGACGTGGATGCGGCGTCCGCGCGGAAGATTGCGGTGACCAACACGCCCGACGTGTTGACCGATTGCACCGCAGACTTGGCATGGGCGCTGTTGATGGCGTCTGCGCGTCGCGTGGTCGAAGGCGACCGGTTGGTCCGCAGCGGTCAGTGGCAAGGCTGGGAGCCGTTGCAATTGTTGGGTGCGGAGGTCAGCGGGGCGACCATTGGATTTGTGGGGTTTGGGCGGATTGCCAAAGCAACCGCGCGGCGGGCGCATGCGTTTGACATGCCCATTCGCTATTGGAATCGAACTCGACTGAGTCCAGACCAGGAAAACAAACTGGGCGTGGAGTATCGACCGCTGGATGATTTGTGGGGCGAATGCGACTTCTTGTCCGTGCATGTCGCGCTTTGTGATCAAACGCGGCATTTGATTTCAACCGCTGCGTTTGAGAAAATGAAGTCGACTGCGACATTGATCAACACCTCACGCGGCCCTGTCGTAGACGAAGCGGCATTGGTGACTGCGCTGGAAAACGGTCAGATTGCCGCCGCGGGACTCGATGTTTACGAACAGGAACCCCTGGTCCAACCGGCACTTCTGCAGATGCCAAATGTCGTGTTGGCGCCCCACCTAGGCAGTTCGACCATCAAGACACGCACCCGAATGGGGGATTTGGCGGTTGAGAACTGTTTGGCGGCCTGTACCGGAAAACGTCCGCCAAACCTGGTCAACACCGGTCTCACAGGCACTGCCTGGTCGTAGCCCTGCCTGGCGTAGCATCGATTTTTCGTTGATCCAGAGTGGATTGACTGGCGGAAATCCAGTTTTCATCGGTTCGCTGTTGTGCGAGGCTTAATCGGTAAAGCCTGCACGCTGTAGCGGTTGCTCCGGTGGATGCCGGTGGAGTTTCGTTGACTGGGTATTTTGCCACGGCTACCATTCATTTCAGTCGGGTGCGATCAGAATGACGGAATTTCTAGGGCGCCGGGCGGTTTCGCGTCAACTTTTTTCGGGGCGCGCTCTTCTCCTGTCTGACTATGGACAAGCACGATTCATCGGCCACCGACGAAACAGTCCAGCGCCCCAGCGCGCTGAAGGCTGCCAAGAAGATTGTCGTCCCGGACGAAACAACCTCGCTGCCTGATGCGCAGCCGGCGGGCTTGGAAGGTGCCAAAACGGTGATTCGTCACGTCGCTGACTCCGACCATCGCAAACCTGAAAGTGTCGGGCGTACACCGGCCGAGGTCGCCAAGGTTCTGGTCGGGCAGCAATTGAACCAGTACCTGCTGCACGCCTTGGTGGGCGGGGGCGGAATGGGGGCGGTGTTTCGCGCACACGATCAACAGCTTGATCGGATCGTAGCGCTCAAGGTGATTCCGTTTGTCGGCAACGATCCTGAATTGCAGCGGCGGTTTCGCAATGAGGCTCAGAACGCAGCCAAATTGGACCACCCTCGGATCGCTCGCATCTTCGATGCAGGCAGCCACGATGATTGGCACTACATCGTTTTTGAGTACATCCAGGGCACCAATCTGCGTGATTTGGTCGAGCACCACGGGCTGCTCTCACTCGACGATGCCGTCTTTTTCACCGCCCAAGTTGCCGAGGCTCTCGATCACTCGTCCGAACGGGGCATCGTGCACCGCGACATCAAGCCGTCCAACGTTTTGATTTCAGAAGACGGTGGTGTCAAATTGGTCGACATGGGACTGGCCCGTAGCGACAACCTTGATCTCAGCGAGGACATGACGGCCAGCGGAGTCACATTGGGGACGTTTGATTACATTTCGCCGGAACAGGCGCTTGATCCACGCGATGCGGATCTACGCAGCGATTTGTATTCTCTCGGGTGCACGTTCTATTTCATGCTCACTGGTGAAGCGCCCTACACCGGTGGCACGATGTTGCAAAAGCTGATTAGCCACGGCAACGCACCTTTGGCCGACCCACGTGTACTGCGGCGTGATCTGCCCGACGAAGTCGTTGCTGTGATGCATCGCATGATGGCCAAGGATCCCAAGGCACGTTACCAGAACGCACGCGACCTGCTGGCTGATCTGGGCGAATTGGCGTTTCGGTTTGATTTGAAACGTTCCCAGTCCAATGCGCCTGTCGCACTGCCATCGGAAAACGAAGGGCTTCAGCGTTTGCAAACGCATCTGCCCTGGATGATCGCGGTGCTGTTGGTCTTGATGGTTGGCGGCTATCTCGAGCTGCAATCAACTGCCACCAACGACTCGTTCGTGATTCAGGGGCCTGCGTCATTGGTTCGCTCCGGCGGTTCTCAAGAAGCCAGTGGGGCGACATCGACCCAGGCGGTCAACTCGCGCGCAGTGGATTCGGGGGCGTCTGTCGAATCAGCGGGAACGGACAACGGTTCAGGTTCAAGCGAACAAACCGCCAATGCTGAATCGAATCCATCAACCACCGCATCGGCCGGAGCAAGCGCTGCAGCCGACCGTATGATGTCCGCAGATAACTTGGGCGGCAGTCTGGATGCCAGCGTCGATGGGATGGCCCAGTCTGCAGCGATCGGACCTCGGTTCAGTCCTCGATTGCCCCTACCTGACGCGCTGGATGGCCCTGATCTGATGGGTGATTCAGACTCGGATGCCTACGCGACCGACAGTGTCAACGAATCGGTTGGACCGTCCGGTAACGGATCGAATACCGTGGACGTCGGTACGGCGACGCAATCGATCGGTGGGGCGGACACAGTGTCGCCGCCAAACTCAAAGTCGGAATTTGTATTGCCGGCGCCGCAAGCCGTTCGAATTGTTTCTCCCGCCTTGCTGGCTCTGTCGGTCCGCGTCGATCAAATCGACCGTGACACCGACGGTGCGATCTTGTCATCGTCCTTTGCCGACGCCATCGATTTGGCGATGCGGTTCGGAGTCGGTCGCGTCGAACTTGCGACGCCAGAGATTGTGACAGGGCCGATCTCGATTCCCATGGACAACATGGTGTTTCAGTCGACCGTTGGCCGCACCACGTTGCGAATGGTTTCAACGGACACACTGGCAATCGGTCGCAGTGAAATGTTGTACGTGGGAAACAATCGCACACAATTTCGAGACATTGATTTTCATTGGGAACTTGCCGAGGAACAGGTCGACGGCGGTGCGATGTTTGTCATCAATGACAACCGTCTGACTCGATTCCAAGACTGTACGTTCACGCTGGTCAATCAAGCAATTCATGATGGCGTGACGTTCTTCGAAATTGTCACCGATCCGGAAGCCCTGCCGGATTCGGAAACCCTGCCGGGACGATTGTTCAATCCAAACGAAAATGCGTTGCCGTTGGTTGCGATCCAATTGGACAACGTCATCGTTCGCGGCGAAGCAAATTTTATTGAGATGGACTATGCGGCCGGTTTACAACTGGTTTGGAACAATGGATTGTTGGCCATCAGCGGACGAATGATTGAAACCTCGGGGGCACTGCGTCGACCCAGTTTGGTTTCTAGCCCGATCCAAATCTCGCTCACCAGTGTGACCGCCGAGATTCCACAAGGTTTGATCCGGATGCGGCTAGGTGATCCCGGCGTTTATTCGGTGCCAATTGAACGCGAAGCAAACCAATGTGTGTTTGTCGTCGACGAAGGCCAACCGCACATTCAAATTTTGGGTGTCGAATCGATCAGTTCCGACCAACCCTTTGTGAAGCTGCGTGGCGAAGCAAACGCCTATGTGGGGGCACCAACATTAAGCGACCCGATGCTGTATGTTTCCGACTACGAGGGCAACGCGATGATGAGTGTGATGTCGGAGTTGCTGTCGGATTCGCTGCCGTGGTTTGATGAGAGTCGGCCGCGTTGGTCGGTGTTGTGGTCGACCGAACGACCCCGTTCGCAAACGTTTCACCGACTGACGCCCGCCAACTACCGCCAGGATGGCGCCATCTATGCTGGATTCCAAGAACTGGATCTTCCACCGTTGTAGCGATTCGTTTACTCAGCAGCGGACTCGGTGACGATTTGAACCTCGACCGGCATTCCCACTGGCAATTGCGCATCGGACTTCAGGTCGATCCAAATTCGCCGCGTGTGCGTTTCATTGCGTTCGCCCGCCCAACCGCCGTAGATCTTTTTCGGTTCCATCCGCGGTTCAATCTCTGTGACGATTCCCTGGAACGATTGATCAGCGGTCGCATCGGCCGTGACAACGCATTGTTGACCGGTGCTAATGCGTAGGGCATCCCGTTCATCAATATCAGCAACCACTCGCAAGTTCTCGATGTTTGCTAGTTCCAGTGCGGCGTCAGGCATATCTGGACTGGCCCATTCGCCCGGATTGATTTCAACGGCAATCACCACTGCCTCGCAAGGCGACACGACAGCACAACGTTCCAGATCAATCTCGGCCATTTGCAATTCCGCTTTTGCTGCTGCGATTGCGGCATCGGCGGCAGCCAGATCAGCGCTACGTGGTGCGGCTTTGATTGTTTCCAATCGCTCACGCGCCGCCATCAGAAGCGCGCGACGGGTTTCGAATTCACCATGTAAATCTTCCAGTCCCTGGGGGCTGATCGCGTTCTGTTTGTAGAGTCGCGTGGCGCGTTCCAGGCGATGACTGGCTGTTTGGAAGCGTGTTTCCGCCGCCGTCATATCATGTTTCGCCGCGGCAATTTCACTTTCCCTGGCGCCTTCGATCAATCGCATTCGTTTTGCCTGGGCCGATGAAAGTGCGGCCGCAGCCAAATCGCGTTGGGCCTTGTAGCGACGATCCTCAAGACGAAACAGGATGTCGCCTTGCTGCACTCGGTTTGCTCGATTCACGTCGACGGTATTCACACGGCCCGGAAATTGAGGGCGAATGAGAATGTTTTCCGTTTTGCCTTCGATACGTCCGGCCGCATGAACGGTATTGGCCAGTGGGCTCGCTTGCTCGATCGGAGCAACCCATTCGGATTTCGCCGTCGTCTGCAACTGTTGATCTGCGACAATTAAGAATCCAGTGCCGACCACCCCAAACACGCTTGCAAAGATGAGCTGTTTCATTTGAACCTCCCATTTTCCATTTCGCAAATGCGATCGGCATAGTGATAGATACGCGGGTCATGTGTGACCACGACAGTGGAGGTCAAGAATTCAGTGGTCAGCTCGCGGAGGAGCTCCATCACTGATTGACCGGATTGGCTGTCCAAGGCAGCGGTGGGTTCATCGGCAAGGATTAGCTCGGGTTGTCTGATCACGGCACGCGCCAATGCGACGCGTTGGCATTGTCCCGGACTCATCGACGAGGGCAGTGCATGGCGATGATCTTCCAGCCCAATCCGACAAAGCAGTTCGTTGGCCAGCTGCCGGGATTCGGCCAGATTCATGCCATCGAGTGTCAACGGAATCGCAACATTGTCTGTGGCGTCTAACCCGTCGATCAATTGGAAGCGTTGAAAGACGAACCCGATCCGCTCTCGACGAATCAACGTGCGTTCGACTTCTCCCAGCCCATCGACACGACGTTCACACAGTCTCAATTCGCCGGCATCGGGCGTCAGCAATAACCCCAAAATGGAAAGCAGAGTGCTTTTTCCGCTGCCGGACGGGCCTGTTAAAAACACACATTCTCCTGTGCCTAGTTGAAAATCGATGCCGTCCAGAACCGGTCGGCTTTGACCGCCGATCACATAGGACTTGGCGATCCCACTGGCTTGCAACGCGAAAGTGGTTTGACGTTGGTCGTTCTGCATCTGTTGTTCGTCAACCCACACTGGTGGGACCGACGAAGTGGCAAATTCGGACGGCTGATGTGTCGAGGTCATGATTGCAGTGCCGTATGAGGATCAATTCGTCGAACGCGCAGGTACGGCAGTCCCGATGCAAACAGACAAATTGCAAAAATCAATCCTGCACAGCCCAGGTACAACAGGAATGGGATTTCAATGGTTGCCCGCGGTGTGCTCAGTAGCATCTGTAAAAAGATCGTGATGCCCATTCCGATCACGATGCCCAGAATGGCCACCATCGCAGATTGGAATGTCAGAATACTCAGCAGTTCTCGCTCACTGAGTCCGATTGCTCGCAAGGTCGCGTACTCGCTGATCCGGTCAAGAACCATCGCATACAAGGTTTGACCGACCATGACCAAACCGACCAGTAGCCCCAACATGGTGGCTGCGCCAAAACTAAGACCTAGTCCGGTCCGCGTCATCCAGAAATTGATACTGACAGATGCGTATTGATCAGCGGTCATGGCCGACACATCGGGTAGTCGCTGTTCGATGGCTCGGCAAACAGCAACTCCATCGACCCCCGGTTTCAATCGCGCCAACAGGTACGATGTTTCGGATGGGTCAGAACCGGTCAGATCGATGACGCTGTCGTAATTGGTAAACACATAGGGGGTCACCAAAAAGCTAAGGATCCCGTTACTTTTTCCAGCGACACGAACGCGTCGTCCGTTGACTTCTCGTAGTTCGCCTATTCGCGGTGTCTTCAGTTTGTCATCGTCGCACTGATCGACAATGACTGCATCGTGGCGATCCAGCGCGTCTGCGGGGCCGTCGACGATGGAGTACGCGCGGCCAAGGTTTGTGGTTTCACCGACGCCGACCAAAGTGACGTTTTCAAAGCTTCCGTTGGGAAGCGACATTTCACCAAATTCAACGCGCAGTGGTTCGACGTCATGGACTCCTTCTATCCCCGCCACGACGTAGCGCCATCGCTCGGGAATTGGATGCGCAAAATCCACATTGTGCATTCCACGGTGCCCGACCCAGATGTCGGCGTTGCTGCGGTCAACCAGCAAGCTGGCCTTGTTGATCAACCCAAAAAACAATCCGCCTTGGATGTTGACCAGCACCACTGAAAAAATCACGCCGATCAAGCCAGCAATCAGTTTGCCGCGATCGTGAAAGAGAGTGCGATAGGCCAGATTCCAACGCATCGCACTGCAGGTTTAGGAGAATAACTTGTAAGTCAGATTCCCTGTTTGTATCGGCGTGAAATTGGTCAAACTTGAGAAAGTCTGGCTCACTTGTTCTCAAGCACCGAAATCCTTTTTTCCAATTGTTCGACACGTTTGTTCAATTGGATCACCATTTGACGCAAGTCGTAATCGTTGATTTGCGGTTTGGGATTCTCCGCATGAAATGGGTTTTCTGCTGGTTCTCCCATTGCCGGTTCCCAGGCTTCCAGCTGTTCTTCGATCGCTTCAATCTTTTTCGTGATCAACGGCAGCGTCGGGTGCTTGCTGCCCAAATTGGCGCGACTTCGTTTGAGCATCCGCAGTTCTTGGGCCAGTTGGCGACCACGCTCAGTCAACAACGCTGCACCAGGGACCGTTTCAGAATCGGAGGATTCTGCCGAGGGCGGAGGCAGCGTTTCCGGACTCTCAGTTTGGGCCCACAGATGAGCAGTCAGGGAAGTGGCTAGACCAGCCAGTAGAATCACGGCGATGAATGGAAAGCGTTGCGGCATCACTGTGGGCCTTGAAATGTGGATTGGAAACGAGAGGTTGATTCACGCACAGAACCAATAGACCACTAGTTTGACGTATTCGATCCAAATCGGCGAATGGGTTTCGGTGCTTTCCGCAGGCAGGTTCGACGAATAAACCTGAATTTTTGCCTGATCATCGAAGACACGGTCAAAACAAAGCTTGCTACGACGGGTGTGTGGCGGCGATGTGACCACGACAATGCTATCGAACGAATCTGGCAAATCAGCAACTCCCTGGGCTTCACTCAGCGAGCTGAGCCAATCGTCGGGACGAATCGGGACGCTGTGAATCACTTCCGGCGGAACGCCGAACATCGCCATATAGTCGATGGCACGTTGAAGCCGCGTGTCCGATGCGCGTCGTGTAAAGTTGTAGCTGCTGGTCCGCGTTTCGTTCAACACATAGATCTGTTTCACGCGATGCATGTGGTACAGATCCGATGCCGCATGCAGTCGTTCCCAATAAGCGGGGCCGTCAGCCATCACGTATGCGATCTGGCCGCGGGCATCTGGTTGGCTGACATACAGCGGTTCAATCAAGATCCCGCGGACAAACGGAAACGATGTTGCCACGGTCCAAATCGCCCAGACAAGCAGCAACGCATAGCAGCGCCGACGCCATTTTTTAGCGGCCTCATTCACGTCCGATTCCTTAGGGGATTCCACGGACGATGGAAGGGCCGATGATTTTTGTGAACCAGACCGGCAATCGCTGCCATAATTCCACTAACTTTTGTTTGCCACCGGCGTCGGGACGCATGTCGTTTGGATCGCCGTCACGCACGTAGTATTGCCAGTTGGCCGGATGCGGCTGGGCGCCCCACTGGGCTTTGAATTTGTAGGTGCCACTGGACTCACTGCTGCGCCCAAAGTCAAACGTGTGACTTCCTCGTTCGATCGCACGCGACAACAGATGGCGATACATCAGCATGTTCGCCCCCATGCGATTGAACTCACGCAAACTGCTTGCACTGGGGACTTCGCTCACTCCGCTGCGATGAATGATCAGGCCCGCTGCGATTGGCTGCTTCTGATGTTGAACGACACAGATTTCGGCATCCCCGTCGAACTGATTTAGAATGCTCGAGAATAGCTTTTTCGAAAACACAGGCGTTCCCAAATCACGCATGTTATGTGCAAACACCGTGTAGAAATCATTCAGCAATTCGCTTTGACCAAATTCTACCTGACAGTCGTAACTGGCGGACTTTTTGACTTGACTGCGAAGTTTCGAACGGAAGGATTTTGAAAGTGCATCGTCGCAATCGGGCAGCGGCAGCCGCATGTGGACTTTGTCGGTCCGCTGAAAGTTGAATTTCGGGTGTTCGACCGGGATTTCATGCCGACACTCGAGATACTTGACACCCAATTGGTCTGCCAAGTCACAGGCTGCGTCGATCAGATTCCCGGCAACGGTCTGATCTCGCGCCCACACGCCACCGGTGTTTAAATACGGCAAACTGACCAGGAATTTCCCAAAGATTGGCCCGCGTACAAACAGCAATGGCATCACTCCGACGATCTGATCGCCATCGGAATCCGTCACGACATAGACTTGATGTCCAAGCCCCTCTGCCAACGCGGTGATCCAAGCCGGATCATGGCCGGCCAATCGCGGCAGGTCTGCAGGCTCAATCTGCGGCCACTCGCAGGGCCATGAATGAATTTGAACTCCGGACAAAGATCAGGTACTCGTCACCGCTGATACGGATCGTTGGAAGATGAACAGGCGGTATTTCCCGTCGCTGATGGTTCCGAGGATTTGTCAGAACGGTCAATTTCGAGTCTCTGACCCTGGAAAAGCCGACTCGTTGGCACCGCAATATCTCCGATTGGGGCGGTTCGTTCAACACCCACTCTCTTTCCATCGAACCTGAAATCTGACCGCTCAGGTCGAATCATTCTGGGGATCTCCGGCACGATACAAACATCGACTAGTTGTTTTGGTGCTAGTCGTGTGACCTGAAGAGTTGTTATTTACCGCACAATCGGAACATCGTTGCGTGTTGACCCTACTTCGTCCTGCTGGCGGGGCCCTTTCGCGGTCTTCACTGTCAGTCGAATCCTACGTTTGCTCAGACGTTCGGAGTTCCCGTTTCCAAATCACTTGTCTTCATGCAACCATCCAATGCAGCAGCCGACTCGGTTTGCCCGCTGATCCCTGCCGGGCAACCGGCAGTGAACAAGCCGGGGGTGGCGGGGTTGCGGTACGAAATCGCGTTCTCGTACCAAGATTTGCATGATTCGTTTTCATTGGTCTACAAATCGTATCGCCGTGCTGGACTGGCGGAGGAAACGGGCAGTCAAATTCGATTGACGCCATTTCACCTGTTGTCGACGACGGAAGTCTTTGTCACTCGGTTGCGAGAGACGATCGTTTCCACGGTCTCGCTGATTGGTGATGGGGCGATGGGGCTGCCATTGGAGGCAATCTATCCCACCAATGTGAACATCATTCGCCGCCGCGGATTGCGGATGGCAGAGGTCGGGTGTTTGGCGGATCGACGCGAATCACCGGTCCGGTTTATCGAGACGTTTGCTGCGATGGGAAAGCTCCTTGCCCAAGTCGCGATGGCCCGTGGCTACGACGGATTGGTCGCCGCAGTTCACCCCAAACACGCGCGGCTTTACCGCCGTGTCCTCCCGTTTGTTCAGATTGGAAACCAGGTCACTTGTCCTTATGCCAACGGCAAGCCTGCGGTGATGTTGGCATTGGTCTTTGAGGACCAAGTCGGTTCAGACGTCTACGAACGTTTTTTCGGATCGATGGGCGGGCGTGCTGACACGACGCCGCGTGCCTGGTCGGATCAGACACGCGACAAATTCGCTGAACTACTGCGTGCAAATCAGCTTCAGACTCTGCGCCCGATCGCCGGCCAGACGTCGGTCGCGTCCGCGCCAGAACCACGACAGGCTAGAGTTCCGAAAGATCAATCAGCAAATCATCAGTGATCGCGATCTTGTCTAGTTTGACGCCATCTTCGCGGACTTTGAATTTCAATGTGTGCGAGCCCGCACTCAAATCAAAACTAACCTGTGAACGTAGCAACCCGTCGGTGACGGTTTGCCATTCGAACGAACTTCCGGTCACACTCAGGTGCCATTGAATCCAGTCGCCATTGTCGATCTGGACCCATAACGAATTGTCACGGTTGCTGGCGGCACTGACCAACGCGTGTAGCTCAAAGTTGCCGGATTCTTCCAATGTGAATTCGTATGTTAATTCGTCGTCGGCTGGCGGAGTGAAATAATGTGAGCCGCTGCCGTTGGGTGAAATCCAGAACTCGTTGCCGTCGTTGTCGACTTCGATCATCCAGTCGCCACTGACAGAACTGGTGTCCAAGGCGTCAATCACAATTGTCGTTGTTGCTAGTTTGCTGACCATGAACTTGTCTAACCTGGTCCCGTCTTCGCGAACTCTAATCTCCAGCGTATGGGCGCCCGCATCCAAATTGAATGCGGTCTCGGATCTGAACCAGCCACTTGTCACCGTGTGCCACTGAAATTCGGATCCTGTCGTCGGCGTGTGCCACTGGATCCAACGGCCATTGTCCACTCGCAACCAGATCGAATTAGCACTCTGGCTTTTTGCCTGGATCAGTGCTGATAGTTCATAGTTACCGGCTGAGTCGACTTGGAAGTTGTAGCCGATCGATTTTCCGCTCGGTGCCCAGAAGTAGTGTGATCC
This sequence comes from Stieleria tagensis, assembly GCF_024129865.1. Taxonomy (GTDB): domain Bacteria; phylum Planctomycetota; class Planctomycetia; order Pirellulales; family Pirellulaceae; genus Stieleria; species Stieleria tagensis. Next base: position 15,889 of record NZ_JAMYFE010000049.1, read on the forward strand.
GGTTCCGTCGGGCGCTTCGACAAAACTACCGCCGGACGCATTGGGACTGGATTGAATCGTCCAAGGTTGGTCAATCCATTGATAGTCTTCGGCTTCGAACGTCACGTCCGCTGCCGGTGGATTGACGGGGTTGGTGTAGTGGCTGGAATCACTGGCGAACACCGAACCGGCAGTGACACTGCCGACATTGTGATAACCATTGGATTGCCCCGTGACGTCGTTGGCGATCCCGCTCGCTGTGTACTCCCAGACCTCGCCTGGTGAAAGAATCAGATCGCCTCCGACGTCAGATCCAGCGGTCAGTGTAGGCGTGAAATCGTCTCCGTTGTTCGACGGCGTGCCGGCGTCGTCAACGACCATCACGTCACTGAATATGAACGAAGTCGTGCCGGTGTTTTCGACAACGTAAGTCCACGTCACCGTGTCTGCCACCGCAATCTCGACGGCTTCGGCCGGTGTGTCAGCGTCTTGGCCGTTGGTCAATGTTTGCAGGCTGATTCCCGGTACTCCCACCACGCTATAAAACGCAGCGTCGTCATTGGTTGCATCGTCATCGATGGCGTCGCCGCTTTGGTCAACGGGTGTTCCAGTCACCACAACAACGTTCGTGAATTGTCCAATCTCGCTGGCGATGATTTGGGCGGTGTAGGTCCATTGTTCGCCGGGATCCAAGCGGCCATCAGTGTTCGTGTCTCCGCTGTGGAATCCATTGGTGTCCAGGACTGGGCTGGGGACCAGATCGTCCGACAATTGATTGCTGGTTGCATTGTCGTCAATCAATGACACCGGACTCATCGGAATGTTTCCGGGATTGGTCACCAGATAGGTAAACACGATCGGATCGCCCAGATTGAATTCCACCCCAGGGGCCGCGTTTGACTCTGAGGATCCCACGTATTTGGTCACTGCAATTTGCGGGTTCATGATCTCTGCCCAGCCGGCATCCCAGCTCAGGTCGGTCTGTCCCGCGGCCAGTGAAATGATTGTGGTCAGACCCGAAATTGGATCTGCATCACTATCAAGGCTGTCGTCTATTCCGGCGTTGGGTTGAGTGAATTCCAGTCCGATCGGAAACGGGCCGGGATCAAATTCGACAAAGTAGTCGCCGGCGGCGAGTTGATCGAATTGGTATTGGCCACTCACCCCATCAATGACGCCGGTCTGTGTGCTGGCAATGGCCGGGCCGTCGTCGCCGCCGGGTTCGGCGACACCGTCACCATCGACATCGCGGTACAAGTTCACATCGACGCCGTTGATGCCGGTGGCTCCGTCGTCTTGGATGCCATTGCGGTTCGAATCGAACCACACCGAGCTGCCGATTTTCGCAGTCGGTGGAATGACCACAACTGGATCGATCGCGGTTAACAAGGCTTTATTATTGCCGCCGAAGTCAACTGAAAAATCACCTGCGAAGGTTGAGTTCTGGTTGGTGATCAGCAGCCCAATGTCTTTGCCTGCGAAATAGTTGGGACTTGATGCGTCCGCTGTTGCCAATGCACCGCCGGTGATCGAAATGCGAAAGTCGAAGCGATCGGTCGTTGGGCCGTCGTCTGAAAATCCGAACGCGGTGACTTCGCCGGTCAGCAAGACACCGCTGATGTCTGCAATTCCATCAATGTCCAGATCGATCTCGCCAGTGATCACCAAGTCGTCGCCGGCAACCCCGCCAGCGAACTGCCCTGCTGCGTCGACATGCAGTTGCAAATCAAATGTGGCCGGGCTGGTAATTGGCAATGCTAAATTGATCGGATCGGACTGAAACAGGTTCGGAATACCATTCGCGGTAAACAGGTTTGTGGTGGAATCGTAATCCACCAGTCCGGCAACATCCGTATCGAGCAGCGGTGGCGACAGCATGGGTGGCATCACTCCCAGCAGCGCCAATACGCGTCGGTCTTCAAGCGATTGCACCATCAGTTTTCGGCGCCGGAGGTTCTGTAGGGACAGGCGGCGAGATTCAGTTCGTTTGGATCGTGGAAGCAGACGGGCCAGTTGACGTGAAATCATGAATGCAATTGAAGGGTAAGCGGGGACTGGAAAAAACGCTTGTGGTTTGTCAGCCGACAAATTTAGGAAGGACCGTTTGATCGGAAACGGGGGCACCCCAAAATTTGGCGTGGATGCACCACAAGCCAGAGCGCATCGCAGGTTGAATAATGGCGACGACAATGAATCGAATGTGATCCAAGGTCAACGGCGATACTGTACACAGATCACGTGAAGCGCACGTGTGGTCACAGAGCAGATCGTCGACGCGTCGCAATTCTTTTTCAAAACACGCAGCGAGATGGCGTGTTTACGACGCAGTGCGGTACTGGCAGGCAAGTCAGTGGCGCTCTTACCGCCAGCGCGACGTGTTCGCGAGCGATTTAGCCGGTTGCATGTTGGTGTGGAGGATTTATCCGACCGGCTTTATTCATCGCACCAGACCCTCACCCGAGTCGGATAAATCCTCCACACCAGCGCCGTTGAAGTTGCGCGTTCGCGTCGGGGTACGACTCACACGCTGACCCTTACTCGTCGCGCTGAGGATGGTTCGCGTGCAACCCTGACTGACTTCAGTCGGCCTTCAGTCGGCCGTCTCGAAGGACGGACCGGAGTTGTGCTTGGTGGCGGATCGTCGAGGGATCCGACTGCGGATGGGCGCTAAGCGTTCGGATCCATTCAGATAGCGTGCGTGTCGAGCGCGACGGAAATTGGATGTCGAATGGCAGTGGGGAACAGGCGAGATAACGATGTCGTGTTCATCTGTATCGTCCCCGTCAATCAGCGGTGCTGAGAGCAGTTGGTAGAGCAGTGCAAGCGTGCACAACGTCCAAAGAATTAACAGTGACATCATCGAGGATCTGCTACGAAAGTCATTCGCCTTGCTTCGTCAACGCGTCTCGATCCTTGAGACCCACGAGTTATATCGGCAGGCATCACCGCAGACCGACACGAGAATCGAATTCGACGAAAATTTTGTGAAAAGGCGTGTGCCCGCCAACTTGATCTTCGGCTTAGACGGAGCTCGCATTCGAGATGAGCATCTCACTCGAGTCGGATGCTGCAGTCTTTCCCAACCCGACGCGTCAGCGAGGGATTTGGGGTGTTGGCGGGATCCCTCGCTGACGCGTCGGGTTACCAAAAACCCATGCCCCACGCGAAAGCGCTGGCTTCAAAACTGACGCGTCGGGGTACGACCAGTGTGCAACTTTCAAAAAACTCGCGAGACGGTTTTGCAGGCCAGCACAGCCCGAGCGACTGCAGGGGGTGGTGGCAAACCCACTCGCTAGCATGCGTGCCAGTTTTTTGGGGCGTTCATTGACGCATGGCATCCGCCGCTAGTCTTGATAAATGGTCCGCACCATGGGCAGGACTCCCTTGGTCAGGATCACTGCGATACCTGACAGGGCTGCAAGTGAGAGGATTGTCATTGCGCTGAATTTCAGTGCACGGCGACGAAACGATTGCTTGGCATTCTTTTTCAAAAATCGCTCGGTCAATGCGAGTTCCAGCGATTCAACTTTGTCGTCCGATCCTGCTTGAACAACCGCCACATTTTGTTCACTGGTGTTCGTGCGTGCTGTTTCGATGTCGTCGTCGGATATCGTGGTCGCCAGGGGTTCGAACGATTTGATGGGACGAGCGGATTTAACGAGGTGATCGATGTCCGATTCTTCGCTTCCCGTGATCCACAGATGCACGCCTCCAAGGACGACCGAAGGGTCACCCGGACGAACGTGCCGGATAATTGGCGTTTCCTCGCTCAAATGTTCTGGGTGTAAATCGATCAACCAAACGTCTTCGCCGAAACAAACCACGCCGTGGTCACAGCGGTGTAGATGAGCGCGATGAAGGCGAATCAGGCTGGGATGGTCTTCGCCCAAAATGGAAATGTTTCGATTCAGCGACTTTTGCTTTGGGCCGCTTCCCCAGTCCAAGACCAAATCGGCGTCGGGGTCTGCAATTTCGGGCACCGGCGACGTTCCAAGTTGTTGTTCGACATCGAGTGGTGCATCCACCGGTTCGATCAGGTCGCTTTCAAACTCAACGACATCGGTGTCTGGCGAGTCGTCTTTCAGGAAGAACTGGAGTCGAGTCTTGCCCACCAGCAGCACATGGTTTTTGCTGATGCGGCCCCAGATGGGAAATGCGAGTGGGCAGGTCGGCCAAGCCTCGATGCGGTCATAGTGGATCACAACCAAATAGACGACGGAGGGAAGTCTGGAGTCTTCGATCTGGATGTCGCAGCGCGGATGTGATCCGACCATTGCGAAGGGTTTCTTCAGATCGACCCAACGCTCCCCCCGTTTGGTGCGTATTCGGGCGCCCCATCGATTTGCCGGCCAGAGTTGCATCGTCAATGAAGTCGTTTTTCAAGAGCGAGTGGGAACGGAGGTCTAAATTGCTGAAAATGGAGTGGCTGAAATGCGCTCGGCTGACGCGGACTAAGCAGAGAGAATTGAATCAATTTCACCGGCCGATGCGGGTTTTGGACCTCGACTTCGCATAAGCGAGTTGTTGACGTCGGATCGCACCAGTCTATTCTTTTGTCGTCGGGGGGTGAGGTGAACATAACCGCCCTTGTGTGGTAGATGTTGATTTGGGGTGGCGGACATCCGCAATTGAGCAAGAATTGTGTCGTAGTGGTTTGGCCAAAAAGTACGTTTCAGGCAGATTTCAATGGGCCGATCAAAACAAGACCGGACGTCCAAAACGCGATCGCGCAAGTCCCAGTCGCGTGTTCCTGGCGTCGATCGGAGTAGTGATTCGCCGGCGGCTGGCGGAAAGCAGGGGCGATCTGGCAGCGGCGGATCTGGCAGCGATGGGCGCTCGGGCGGTTGGATCACCAGCTGGCTGGGTTCGGAGCCGTTGGTGGCGTTCCCAAGTCCCGCGAAATGGCCGGCTCGCTATTGGCAGGTTTTAGCGGTGCTGCTGGCGGTGTTTCTGTTCAGTTACTGGCCGACACTCCGCTGGATGGCGGACGCTTGGATCAACGAACCAGATTATTCCCACGGTTGGGGGGTGCCGCTGTTGGCGGTGATGATCTGTTACTACCGCAGCGAGTTGTTTCCCGGAGCGGCCCGTGACGTTTCTTGGGGCGGGTTGTCATTGATCGTTGTCGCCATCGTGATGCGAATTCTGGGGCGATTCGCCTACTTTGATTTTTTCGACGGCTGGTCGATGCTGCCAATGATCGCGGGTGCGGTTTGGTGTTTGCTGGGAATCCGTGCCGCTTGGTGGGCTTTGCCGGCGATCGGGTTTCTGATGTTTGCCGTGCCAATGCCCTATCAGATGGAGAGCATGCTGAGCTGGAAATTACAGGGCGTGGCGACTGAGTTGAGCACGATTTTCTTGCGGGTTCTTGGCCAACCGGCGGTTTCCGAAGGTCACGTGATTTGGATCGGTTCAGAACGAATGGGGGTCGAAGAAGCCTGTTCGGGACTGCGGATTTTTGTCGGGATGGCTGCCTTTGCGTACTATTGGGCCGCCATCAACTTGCGTGGCTGGTCTGACAAGCTCGTGATTTTGGCGTCCGCGATACCGGCCGCGATTTTGGTCAACGCATTGCGAATCACAGTGATCGGACTCGCGTACAGTTGGACCGATAACGAGTCGGCGCGTCGATGGGCACACGATATCTCTGGGATTTTGATGATTTTTGCATCCTTTGCGATGATGTGGGGCGTAAATGCCTACTGGCAAAATCTGTTCGCACCGGTCAGGAAATTGACGGCCAAAGAAATGATGCGGGAATCCGACAGGGTTTCCGCTAATTCTCTTTAGCGGCCTGATGGACTCCCTCCTCGAAGCTAGGTATGATTAGCCCTGTGGAATTTAATGTGAATGATGAGGCCAACGCCTTGGGCGTGCCGTTCGTATTGCATGATGCTTGTCGTGCTGAATTGCAGGGCTGCAACTGAGAATGCGGTTTTGACGGATGTGCCGCATGTCATTGGGTTGGGCGAGAACGGCAAGCATGCCTGATCGTCGGTAGGCCGATGCAAGACGCCGTATGTTTGCCTCAACGGATTTTCTAATCCAGAAATTCAAGTTAGTTCAAGTTCCATGAATCATTCCGAAATTAGCCAACACACCGTCATGCGTGCTCAGCCGCAGGCAGAGTCAAAGTCGTTCGATCCCTGGTTGGTTTGGGTCACGGTTCGTCGCTGTTGGTATTGGGCAATTCCTGTCGGATTGGTGCTCGCCTGTGTCGCTGGATTCGGCGTGCTCAGCACCTTCGAGCCGCGTTACCGAGCCAGCCACCTGATCGAAGCCAACGAGGATTTCATCCTCCACAAAGGCGTGATGCCCACAGTCGAGGATTTGGCGCGCACGGAAAAGCCGCTGTTGATGAACGAAGTCGTGTTGGGGCCAGTGTTGAGTGACCCGGCACTGCGATCGGCACCCAGTTTGAAAGATCCAGAACAAGCCGAGCGAAACATTCGCAAGAACCTGTCGATTGCCACCGCCGGTTCGCGATCGCGTATGACGGTTTCATACGAGGACTCTGATCGCGAATACGCCGCCAAGGTTTGCAACGCGGTCGTCAGTGCCTACATGCGGCAGCGTTCGGATTTGGATCAAAAACGAGTCTCGATTTTGGAAGGTTTGCTGGAGCCGGAAATTGCATTTTGGCAGGGGCGGGTCAGAGAGGAAAAAGCGAACGTCAAAGATTGGTCGCTGAAGACCCGCGGTTACGATCCCAACAGCCCGGTCGGTGTGTCACGCAATCAAAACCAACTGTCGCTTCTAAACACCTATGAAAACGATTTAAACAATCTGCAAGTCGACCTGGTGCTGTTGGAGAAAAAGCTTGTCATTGAAGAGGGCGAAGCGGCTAGCGCAGGGGCGGATGTAGAAGCCGAGCAGCCACAGACCGCAGCGTTTGTTCCCCCAGCGATGGTCGTCACCCGAGATCCCATCACTGAATTCGATGTTGCTACGCTAGTGGAATCAGATCCCAAGATCGCTGAAATCCAGCAACGCATCGCTCGCTATGACCGTCAGATCGTAGCGATTGAAGATAATGGGATGATCGGAATTCGCCGTGCGGAGCACACCGACTATGTGAAATCGCGCGACGAACTGAAAGAGAAATTGGCGAGCATTAAACCCGAAGCGGAGCAGCGGGCCCGCGCCAAGCTTCAGGAGGCAATCGAAAAGAAATATCAATCCGATTTGAAGAACCGGCAGGCGACGATTGATTCGATGCGACTGGCATACGAAGAACAACAACGCGTTGAACGCCAAAACCGGGAATTGGAGAAAGTCCAGCAACGTAGCAGTGCCAATAACATGTTGCGAGATTTGATCGCTGAAAAGAAGCAGCGAATCGCAGTGATCCAAGGGCAATTGGATGAGGAGTTGGCAAAACAGAATCAGCTGATTGGAAATTCGTCAGGGTTGCAGTTTGCTCAGGATGACTTGCGACGCGCCGAGGAATTCTTGACAAAGCTCGAAGACCGTGTTGCGGCGATTCGAACCGAGCGCCGCCAAGTCAACGCGGTTCGGTCTGTTGCCCCGGCGACGCCGCCAAGTACGCCGGTCGAGGACATCCCCTACAAGAAACTATTGGGTGCCTCGGGAATTGCGTTTTTGATTCCGTTTGCACTCGGATTGCTGTGGGAAATGCGTACCAACCGAGTGACTGATAGTGTGGCGCTGGTTCAATCAAAAGGTCTCGCCCCGGTTGTCGGTGAATTGGCTCGTTCACCGAGTGCCTCCAGTGGGCGGCACTCACGCGGGCGCCGTGTTTTCCAAGAAAGTGTGGACACACTTCGCGCCAATCTTTTTCTCTCCAAAGGCACTCGGGATTCACGCTCCATCGCCATCGTCAGTTCGATGTCGGGCGAAGGCAAAAGCACGGCCGCATCACAACTGGCAATTTCGTTGGCGAAAGCCAGTGGGAAGACCGTGTTGCTGATTGACGCTGACATGCGCTGCCCCGACCAGCACGATCACTTCGGCATCAGTCTTGAACCCGGACTCAGTGGTGTTCTGACTCAGACGGCATCATTGGACGAGGCGATTCGCACAGACTTGGGCGATTTAGTGCATGTCATGCCGGCCGGACGATTGAAAGCCAGTCCGCACCGCTTGATGACACCGGAATCGATGAAAGATTTGGTCAATCAAGCGCTGGAGCGGTATGCATTTGTGATCTTTGACACCGCGCCTGTCTTGTCAGCCGGAGAGACCCTGTCGGTAGCATCCGCTGTCGACACAACATTGGTCTGTGCGATGCGTGATGTGACACGAATGGATAGCGTCGTGCGGACGACACATCGATTGGAATCGGCCGGAGCCAACGTGGCGGGCACGATTTTTAGTGGGGTGACGCCCCGCCAATACGCTTATCGCTACGGCGACTACAACTACTCCAATTTTGCCCAGCTTCCCGGTGGGAATGGGTGACCGAACGAATGCTTCATCCAGATTTGAATTTAGGGTCGACATTTCGTGGCGTAAGCTTCCAGCTTGCGATTCACCCGATGTGGTGATTGCAAGCTGGAAGCTTGCCCCACTTTTGAATCTGGATGCAGCACTGGTTGCATTTAAAACTGTACGGCGGGCCGCTTGGATGCCTGCTCTTTCGATTCCCGAATTCGCCGCGTAGAAACGAATGCCGTCCTCCTCTCAACCGACCGACCAGATCAACGATCACGTTGACGACCCGGACGTTGCTGATTCAGTTTCGCGTCACGATGATTCGGTTGAATCTCGAGAGCCGATTCGGGGGCAAGCTGTATCTGCTTTTCACGCCAAGAAATTGAAAGAACGGCGGGAAGAATGGCAGATCAACGGTCGCTTGGTGGCGATCACTTGCGTCGTACTGGTTGCCGTGTTGGGCCTAGGTGCGGCATCGTATTTTTATCATTCCTCATCGGCAATCGAAACATTCCGAGCTCGAGCAAACGATGCCGCAGCAGCGGGTGACGCGAAGGAACAAGTCCGTTGGTGGTCGCGTTATCTGATGATGGCGCCGGGTGATCCCGATGCGATCATGGCGGTTGCGCACGCCGCCGACCAAGTCGCCGAGGAGGCTTCGGCGGCAGGGTCGTATCCTGCGATCAACGATGCACGACGCCGACTGTCGCAGTCACTCGCTGAATTGGGGCAAGGTCACGAGCAAGAACAATCTGACTTGCGTCGACGTTTGATTCGCCGCCTCCTGCAATTGGGCGGCGCCTGGTATCGCGAAGCGGAACAGCAGGTGGTTGCGTTGGCAGCACCGGATGACGATCGATTCGCTAGTAAAGCGCTGGCGCTCGCACTGTACGGCCAAGTTCAATCCGGGATATATGACGACCGTTCCGCAGTGATCGTCGGGGAAACCGATGGTTTTTGGGGGTGGCTGGCCCAACAACCGCCCGGTGTGGTGCTCAATCGGGCGGTCCAGCTTAGCCCCGATGATTTGGAACTTGATTCAGAATTTCTGACCTTGGCCAGATCGAATCCAACACTCTTCGTCCGCGCCGACGACAAGCGTTCTCGGTCCACTTCGGAGCTTTACAATCAAATTCTGGACCGGTTAACGGACTGGACGCAACAAGTCGGCGTGGTTCTCAAACGCTTGCGGGCCGATGATTCAGGCCGATCGATTTTGATTCAATACGCCTATGGGGCTGCCGACAAAGACCCCGTCCAACGCCAGCAAGCTCAGCGGTTCTTATTGCAATCGGCCCCCTTGGCCCAGCAGCGGTTGCGAACAGATTCTGCCGATGCGAAAGACGACGAGCAAGAGTCTGCAACGGTGCAGATAGATGCCGGGTCCATGGATGCCGAGTCCAGTGCCGACCAAATAACCGCATCTGAACTTTCTCTCTACCAAGGTTTGTCGCCTGAATTCTGGGATTACCAGTGCTTGCTCGAAGCGGCAAGAATTTCAGTTGCTCAAATATTGGGGCAAGCCGGTGGCAACGTGGTTGCCCAGAATGGTTCCGAAACTGCGGCCACGAAAGGATCCGATGGGAGTCTGCCGCAGGTTAGCCCCGCGCAGACCGAGCAATGGTTCCAAACCCTGATCGCGGCATCCGTGCCAGACGTCCGTCCAGGAATGCGTGAAAATACTTATCTGTACGCTGGTTCGGCCGCAGATGCCGCTGGCGACCTGGATCGTGCGGTTGAAATCTGGCGTCAGGGGTTAAAGGAAGTCAGTACCGATAGTTTAGAACTTCGCGGTGCGGTTGCCGGACGGTTAGCTGCAACGGCAAAAACCGATTCTGAATTAGCGACCGCAAAAAAGGAACTGGATCTATTTGATGTTGCCATCCAAGCCGAGTCGCGGCGGTTGTTGGAAGCCACCAGTGGCGAATTCAGCGAAGGCCAGCGGAATCAGTTTGGCAGGGCGATCGAGCTGGCACGGTGGCGAGCCTCCGTGGCACGTGCCCGTTTGCTTACCAGTGAAGGCGGTGGGGCGCAGGTGAAAGGCGAAGTGATTGCATTGCTGCAATCGGCGCTGAATAGCAATGCGGACGTCCGGCCAGTCGAACGTGCCCAGTTGGCGATCACGCTGGCAGGCATCTATCAGGAACTTGGTGTATGGGATCAATCCGCCAACGCATTATCCGTTGCCACTGAACTACTACCCGGCGACGAATCCCTGCACGCAGCGGCTGCCGAGGCCTGGTCGCGAGCCGGCCACCAAGTTCGGGCTGCCGAAGAATGGAGATTGGCTGCGAATTCGACGTCGTTGCCGACACGGATTCGTGCCATCGAAGCTGAATTTAATAATCAGCTCAGTGGGCAGCCCGCGATGCGTGATTTGAGCGGTCTCCGCTCTCGAATCACCGCGTTGCGCAGCAAGCTCGATAACCCAAGCGATCCCGATACCCAGAAGATTCAGGATGAAACCCTCGCCGACCTTCGTGCCAGATTGCAAATCGTTGAATTGATGTTGCCATCTGCCGGTGAACTGCTGGAGCAACACCTGAAGTCGCCGGAACTTGCTGAATCAGCCGATGAATTGGCTAACGCAAATCCCAGCAGCGCCGTCTTGCAGGCCTATGCCGCCGAACGTCTGGCTGTGGCTGGGCTCGCAGAAAAATCCGAGCGGCGATTGGCTGTACTGAAGTCAATTCAGGGGGAGGATTCGACAAACTATGCGATCGCCCAAGCCCGGGTGGACGCACTCTTGGGGCAGCCCTTGGAATCGGCCAAACGATTGGCCGAACTGGCGAAGAACAACGTGGACGACGCGGCGCAGTTGAGTCGTTTGGCAGCCAATTATGCCCTTGGCGGCAGCGATAGTCAGCTGGCCTATGACGTGTTGAAACACATCCCCAAGGTCGATCGGTCGCCACAGGATTTGTATCAGTTGTACCGTCTTGCCAATTTGTCGGAGGACAATTTACAGCAGGAGGCAAAGACATGGTTCGACGATTTGAAAAAGTTGGAGGGAGACCAGGGGACGTTCTGGCGATACATTGAAATTGAAAACTCAATTGATGAACTAGCGAAAGACAGCGACAAATTAGAACGCGATGATCCGCGCATTGCACGTGTTCGTGCATCAATCGATCAGTTGACGGCAATGCGTCCCCGGTGGGGTCAGGCGATCACACTGCGCGCACGGCTACTGGATCTGTCAGGCCAGCACGAACGTGCACTCGAGCAGGTTCGGACGGGCATTGCGGCCGGTGATTCCTCCATCGCTGCACGCCAGCTGTTACTTCGCCAGCTTGTCGCGCTCGACCGGCAGCTCGAAGCCGAGGAAGAATTGAAGCGGTTGGCAATGTCAACTAGCAGTGTCGTTGACGCTTACTCGCAAAACGAAATTCAGTCCGCTTTTCGACGTGGCGATTTGATGTTGGGGGTCGAGGCGGCTCGCAAGAGCGCTCAAGCGAGTCCGGATGATCTGACAGCCCAGCTCGTGTTTGCCCGCGTCGCATCGCAAGCCGTGCTGTTGGACCAACAATCTTCTTCATCGTCCAAAAGTCGCGCCACTTTGACGCCCAACGCACGACGTGAGCTGATCGATGAAGCTCGGCAGACGGTTGAAAATGCCGAACGTCTTGCTCAGGAAAACGAGTTTGCGTTGGCTGCGATTCGATTGGAATTGGAACTTCGCCACGGATCGCCCGAAAGTGTGGATGCCGAATTACAGCGGCTTGAATCCAGTCAGGTTGAAAAGTATCAGCAGCTCTTGCTGCGAGCCGAAGTTCAGCGATCGCGTGGAGAAATCGATCAGGCAATTCAAGATTTGCAAGAATCAAACCGGTTGCATCCAGCGGTCGACACCCAGTTACGCCTCGCAAGATTGTATCAGTCGCGAGGGGAATCTAAGGGGTTGGTTCAATCGTTGCAGGACGCGCTGAAATTGCGTCCCGGTGATTCCGTCATCCGAAATGATTTGGCTCGTGCCCTGCTTGTCCATCAAGGCGATACAGTCCAGTGGGACCAAATCGAAGCGTTGCTTTCTAGCGGTGCGGAAGTCACTCCCGCTAATCGGTTGATGTATGCGACCATGCTCGCGGCCAAAGGCAGCGAAGAACAGCAGTTAACGGCCATGGAAATGTTGCGGGAAATCGTGGCGGAAAAGAATGCGGAAAGCAACGATGCCTCGGTTGTACTCGCTGCCTTGTTCATCAAACTCTCTGACCAATACGCCAAAGAGGGGCGGTTTGCTGAGAAGCAGGAAAGCTATCTGTCCGAAGCACGCGAGATCTATCAACGATTGGCTCGGGCGCGTCCGCCTCGCGAAAACGATTTGTACCGCTATGGTGTGTTTCTGCTGCAGCATGGGACCGAGAAAGACTTGGCCGTTGTGAAAACTCTCTCCGAGGACCTCGCTGTAATGCCGGGTGGGATGTTGCAATCGCTGGAACTAGGGTTGATTGACCATCAGCGACGTGGGAACTCGGATGAAACGCCTGAGTGGGTCTCAAATTGGGTCGAGGCCGCAAAGACCACTCAAGACCGTCGCCAACTTGGTGCCGTCGAAACGGCTGCGGGTTCCGCTTTGATGAAATTGGGGTTCACGCAGCAAGCACTCGAGTGGTTCGACAAGGCTTATCAAGCTAACTCGGATTCGCTCACGAACTATGTGGTGGCCCTGTCCAATGCCGGCGAGCACCGTCGTGCGGCGGAGTTGTGTGCTGATCACTTTGACCAGAATGGGGACGCCCGCTCAGCGATGCTTCTGGTGGAATCTTTGTTGGCCGAGGGCTCTGGTGAAGTTGATCCGCGTTATTCCAAGATGTTGAAACGAGCTACAGCGGACTATCCGCGGGATGCTGCGTTGCTCGAGAGTGTTGCGACCTGGGCAATGCAGCGCGGTCGGACTAGAGATGCGATCTCCTTGTACCGCCAAGTGTTGGCGATGGATTCGCTGCGCGTTCGGACTTTGAACAATTTGGCGATGGCATACGCTCAGATCCCGGAACTGGCGGCCGAAGGAATTGAGCCGATTGATCGCGCCATCAAATTGACAAAGCGGAATCCCGAATTACTGGACACTAAGGGCGCGGTGCTGATGAGTGCCCGTCGCTATCGTGAGGCGATCGATGTTTTTGACGAAGCGATCGCGATTATTCCCGATCCCCGCTACAAGTTCCACAAAATCCTAGCGCTGTTGGCCTTGAAACAAACCTCCGACGCGCATCAATTGTGGCAGTCGATTGAGGCAGATGAATTGGACGTCAATGGGCTGACAGAGGAAGAACGCGAGTTGTTCAATCGAATGAAGCAAGATTTTGATTCCGTCGCAAAAGATTTGACATAATCGTGCGGCTAGCCGCCACGCTTTACGCTGATACCTTTGAACCCCCACATACAAACAAATTTTCATCCGAATGATTCGCCTTCACTCCCGCCGTTTCGCTGTCGCCGCCTTGCTGGGGTTAACCCTGCTGTCTGGCGTGGTGCATGGCTATCTAGATGGCCGCTGGACCATTGGCACCGACAAACAGGCGGTCGGCGATCAATTGCATGATTTGCCCGAGACGCTGGGTGATTGGACATTGGTTGAATCTGGGAATTTAGAAGAAAACGCGCTCCAAATGCTGCGTTGTTACGGATCGTTTCTGAACGTCTATCGTCACAATGACACCAAGGCGTTGGTCAATGTTGCTGTGATGTACGGTCCCCGCGGGCCAATCGCGGTTCATACCCCGGAAGTCTGTTACAGCTCTCAGGGCACTGACCTAGTTCGTGAGCGGCGGGTTGAAACGATTTCAGTTGAAAATCAAGAAAATCGGTTCTGGTCGGTGGAATTTGTTAGGGACAATGACCCGAGTTCCGCGTTTGAGGTTTGGTATGGGTGGAGTGATGGCGGAAGCTGGGTTGCGGCCGAAAATCCAAGGTATTGGATGACGGACGATTTGTACAAAATCCAGCTGTCTGGTCCTGCTTCGAAAACTTCATTTTCTGCTTGCAAATCATTTTTGACCGCGTTGCTGCCTCATTTAGAGCAACACATCAAGTGAAGGATTTTACTGTGTTCGATTTCGAAGATTCTGACTCCGATAGCTCCATCATCACCGAATTGCCGGTGAATCTGGCCAGTCGTCGGCACGCTGGTCTCGCGCCGCAAATGGATGCTGCGATCAATCTGACTCCAGTGCGCTCGTCAAAAACTCGCTCGGTGATGGCGGCACGATCGCGTAACGCGGCTTACTTCGCAGTGAAGCATTTCTGTGAACGGGTTTTTGCTGCTGCTTTACTGGTTCTCTCGGCTCCTGTGATCATGTTGTTAATCGCGGTGGTGCGATTGACTTCCAAGGGACCGGGGGTCTATCGCCAAGAACGTGTTGGTCTGAATCGCAAAACATTTAACGTGTTAAAGCTGCGGACCATGTACCAAGACGCCGAGGCCGATGGTCAAGCCAAGTGGAGTCAAAAAGGCGATCCGCGGGTCACCCCCGTCGGACGGTTCTTGCGTCGTAGCCATTTGGACGAGTTACCGCAGTTGTGGAACGTCGTCGCTGGTGACATGTCGTTGACAGGCCCGCGTCCTGAACGTCCAGCGATCTGCGAAAAACTGGAGCGGTACATCGGTGGCTACTACAATCGCAACAGTGTCAAACCGGGTATCACCGGCTTGGCACAGATCAATCTCGAGCCCGACTGCACGTTGGACGATGTCCGCCGTAAACAACTGCTCGACATGCACTACGTCCGTAATGCCGGTCCCTGGCTAGACTGCCGAATGATCCTGGCAACGATGATGCGAGTGGTTGGGATTCGCGGACCGGCTGTCACCCGAGCCATGGGCCTGTGCCGAATGGATTTAATCGACGCTGCTGGGCTCAGTGCAAAGGATGGGCAAAACTCTCAGTCCATCCAGTCTCTCTCAGACCGCCCCACTCACACAGCGGTCGAAGAATTCGAGTCGTTGGTCGCGGTTCGAGCTAATCATCGTTTGCAAAAGACAGATGACAAGCGGAGCGGACGTTTAGGCGGTCGTAGCCGGCCCAGATAGACACTGCTGATCATTTGACAATCAATGCTGCGCCAGCCTCGTGTTGTGGTATGCAGATTGGTCAAGTGAAATGATAGGGCACCGTCTACTCTCATTATGCCGATGGCATTACGTTTGATGAACGAGCGATTCGTGAATGTCGTGGATCGCTCCGCGATCCAACGATGGTTTCCACTCGCTGGCGGGCGTCTCTAAATTCGTAATTGGTAGGTCGTTCCTGCCCGATCCAGTTGATAGGTTGAGTGTATCTGTGCCGTGGTCCTGCCGCGAGAATTAACGGTAGGGTATGATCGCCACACCATCTAATTGGGAGGTAGGCTGTCCACAAATGTGGAAATCGTGCTGCCGCTGGATGGTGAATTGTTCTTTTTCGTTGGCCGTTCACGGACTGTCACCGACGTGGACGAAGTCCGCGCCGATTCCCCTTTTGAACCTCTGCGGACGAGATTAACTGTCTGTGCTTTCCGGCAATATTCCCAACGCCCTGACCGTCGACGTCGAAGACTACTTCCAGGTTTCCGCGTTTGCCGATCGCGTCTGCCGCAAGGACTGGGACAAGTACGAATGCCGTGTGGAAGCAAACACGGACAAGATGCTATCGATCTTCGACAAACACAGCGTTCGAGGGACATTTTTTATCCTCGGTTGGGTCGCCGAACGCTACCCATCACTTGTCAAACGCATTGCCCACGCCGGACATGAAGTTGCCAGCCATGGCTACTGGCACCAATTGGTCTACGACCTGACACCAGAAGAATTCGCCAAGGACATTGCCGACAGTAAAGACGCGATTGCCAACGCCTGCGGCATCGACGTCGTCGCGTACCGAGCTCCCAGTTTCTCGATCGTCGATGATTCTCTTTGGGCACTCGACATCTTGGCCGAGTACGATTTCCGCATAGACAGCAGCATCTTCCCGATCGGCGGTCACGACCGCTATGGTGTCGTGGACGCTACCAAGGAAATCCACGATATCAAAACCAAGCACGGAACCATCCGCGAGTTTCCACCTAGCGCTTGGTCTCGAGGCCGAATCCATATCCCCATCGGCGGTGGCTATTTCCGACTGTTCCCTCTGAAGCTAACCTTGAAAGCCATTCAAGCGATCCGAAAAGAAGGGCGTCCCGCGATGTTTTATACCCACCCTTGGGAGTTCGATCCGAAACAGCCAAAGTTGGTTGCTTTGAAGCGGAGCGTGCGCTTTCGCCATTACGTGGGGTTAAACAAGACGGAGCGACGACTTGATCGCATGTTGGAATCATTTCATTTTGGAACGATGTCAGATGCGATGGGGCGTTCCGACTCTCATTCGTAGACTCGCGGTGTGACAGTAACCATTGACGTCTAGCCAATGACTGCTCCATTTCGAGTGATGTCGAGCAAGGGAGATGCATTTCCCATCAATTTGGGGGCGTCAAAGGCGCTCAGTGAAACCCTCTCTCTTTTGTTCAAAGGCTGTCGAAAATCTTCGATTTGGAAATGGTGTTTACTGGCGCAGTTTGAGCGGAGTGTTACGCAAATTGATTAAGGCAGTGAAGGCCTTTTGTCATTCTTTCAAAGATTGGGATTGGTCGGATCATGTTCATGTATTTTTGCGAATTGGTCACGCAGCTTCGATCGTGCAGGAGAACGAGCTTAGGCATTAGTTTCAGGGCCATTCTCCAATTTTTGAAAGCTCATGCAAAGATCTAGTCAAAATCCGTTTTTTTGCTTGATTGTTGGTGACAATCAACTTCTTGATGTAAATCATAGAGGCGGCATACTTTCATTGCGGATGCTCGGATCCCGCTACGTACGGCAAATTTGCAAACCATGAGTATCGTTTCCAGAGTCTGCAAGAATGTTGCATCAAGCTGGGTAGGGCTCGGTGTGCAGATTGTCGTTACGTTGCTTCTCACTCCGGTTGTGTTGGCGAACCTGGGTTTAGAAGCGTATGGTCTTTGGCTGCTGCTTCAGGGACTTGTTGGGTATTATGGTCTGGTTGACATGGGCTTGCGGGCAGGCGTCACGCAGTCAATCACGCACCGGATTGCGACCAATGACTACCGAGGAGTCCGTCGGCACATTGCCGCTGCGCGACCTATCCTGTGGAAGCTCTCAGCGGCCGTATTGGCTTTGTCTGTTGTCGCCAGTTTGGTGCTGCCGCGACTAATTGACACTGCACCGGATCTACAGTCCGCTTTCTTTCTAATCGTGATCATCCAGGGATTCGGGGTTGCAGTCCAACTTCCATTGATGCCTTACGCTGCAGTGTTGGTGGGATTGCAGCGTTATGACCTCGCCAACGGGATCGCAGTTTGCATCAAAATTGTTTATGCAATGTTGGCTTACATAACCTTGTTATTGGGCGGTGGGATTGTGGCACTGTCGGCCATTCTTGCGTTCACTAACTTGCTTGATAATTTGTGTCGTGTTCGTTTGGCATATCGGTTGGTGCCGGAACTGCGCGGAAGCGTGGATGGAGATTTGAGTGGGGAAGTCAGTGAATTATTTCAATTCGGTATATGGAATTTCTTAATCCAAATCGGACGTCGTTTAATTTACTACTCGGACACACTGGTGGTTGGGACCTTGTTTTCTGCTGCGGCGATCGCACCCTTCGGTATTGCTGGATCGCTCGTTGAGTATTGCAATTCATTGGTTAAAGCTTCTACGCGAGTTCTATATCCCACTATGGCCAGTTTGCATTTGAACGGCGAGAGGCGTCAGCAACTGGCTCTTTATTTATTCTCAACCCGGATTTGCTTGATTGTTTCGGCAGCGTTTCTGATCATCGGATATAGTCATTTACGGGCGTTTCTCTTGCTATGGCTCTCAGGTCCCCAAGACATCACGCCTGTCATTGAACATTCTCCACCGCTTTTTCTACTTATTGGAATTGCGTTCGCCTTTGTGAGCTTGCGTCGCCCAGGCACTCAGTTGCTATTGGCTGCAAAGAAGCTCAAGGAGCTTGCAACGGTTCAGTTCACTGAGGCAATCATTAATTTGATTCTGAGTTTGGGACTAGGGTGGTGGATTGGAGTCGAAGGAGTCGCTTTGGGAACGTTAATCCCAGCCGTTGGTCTAGGCGTGATATGGCACCTCGGTGCCCACGCCGATGTATTGGAGACAACACGTTTTCGGATTTTGGCTTCGATTGTTCCGGGGACCACGCTCTACTGCGTTGCATTGCTCGGTACCGCTTGGGGATTGGGGCATGCGTTTGGGCGTATTGATAGCTGGTTCGCGCTGTTCGGTTCGGCTACGGTCTACACGTTAACTGCCACCTTGCTGCTCCCACTTGGGTTTGAATCAAAGGAACGAAAGTCAGCATGGAGTGCTTTGATGCGACGATTCAATTCATCCAAAAAGGCCTCGGTGCCCGCGGCAGCTATGGATTCTAATGCCGGTGCGGGGAGCGAGTCATGAGCTATAGCGATCTCAAGTCTAGGCTGAAACGACGTTTGCGACGAAGGTTATTGCAACTCGGGAATACACGCCGCGTTCATATTTTTGGGGCCGCCCGTTCAGGGACGACGTTGATGCACTGTGCGATGGCCGCTTTTGAGCACACGTCGGTCCATTCGAAAGAATCCAACGTTCATCACCCTCGGTTAGGCCGCGTGATGAAGATTGGTTTGATGAACCGACTTCAGGGTGATGAGCACGTATACGTTACGAAACGAGGTTTCGGTTGGTATCAACAGGAATTGCTAGACCTGTTCTGTGAGGAAGCGTTGGCGGGTGGCTATGGGGTCATCTATATGGTCCGGGATCCTGCCGACGTTCTAACCAGTCGGCATCGTGGAGATTCAAGTACGCAGTATTATTTGTCACCAGATCGTTGGGTTGAAAGCGTTCGCGGCGGGGAACATCTGGTTAGTCAACTTGACGGTCGGGTCCCTTTTCTGACAATCCGATACGAGGATTTGGTCACTGATCCGGAAGCGACGCGGCAACAGATCGAATCCTGTTTTGACATGCAGCTTCGCTCAGAAGTAACATCGTGGTCTGATTTGGGCGAAAATGTAGACGCTGGAGCGTTGGGTGACTTGGCAACTGCGTTGCACTCCATTCGCAGTTTCGATGCTGATAGTATTGGGAAATGGAAACGGACCGAGAGCCTTGCTGACTACTGGGAAGGCTTGTTGTGTGGAGAATTTGGAGACGAGTTGCTCCAGTTTGGTCAGCGCTATCAATACGATTCGACGAAGATCGTCGCAGGTAGTTAATCGGGCTGTGTCGCAGAGTTATCGACCCGAAATAGACGGACTGCGCTGTATCGCTGTACTTGGTGTGCTTTTTTTTCACGGCGGCATCGGCTTTCCTGGGGGCTTTACAGGGGTCGATGTTTTCTTCGTGATTTCAGGATTTCTAATCGGGGGAAACATCGACCGCAGTCTACGAGCGGGCAACTTTTCGCTGTTCGAGTTTTGGTTCCGAAGAATCCGCCGCATTCTTCCCTCTTCGTTAGCCGTTGGTGCGGTAACGTTGGCGGCGGGCTACGCCTTGCTATTGCCGCAAGACCTTGCGGATCTCGCGAACTCCATGTTCGCTCAACTCTGCATGGTCTCGAACTTCTACTTTGCCGAAGCGGGGGACTATTTCGGTACACAGTCGGAAACTTGGCCACTGTTGCATACTTGGTCATTGTCCGTCGAAGAGCAGTTCTACATCGTGTTCCCGCTTCTGCTTTGGAAGTTTACTGGCGTCTGGCGTAGGCGTTTGTTGCTGACTGGATTTGTTGCTAGTTTTGCTCTGGCAGTGATTGCGGTGCATCAGTTTCCGCAGCAAACGTTCTATTTGTTGCCTACGCGAGCTTGGCAGTTACTTGCCGGAGCGCTGGCTTATGAATGGTTTCATTCAAAACCGCTTTCAAGTGGTAAAGCACGTTTGGCGTCACAATTTGGCGTTGTCGCTGTCGTCTTGCCGATGTTGTTATTGAGCGACGAAATACCTTTCCCGGGGTGGGCAGCGGTACCCAGTACACTCGGGGCCGCTTGCTTGTTGGTTGGTCTTCGTGAACACCGCGGTTGGATCTATCGTCTGCTTTCTTCGCGTTGGCCTGTCAAGTGCGGACAAGTTTCCTACTCACTCTACCTATGGCATTGGCCGCCGCTGGCTTTTGCCAATTACTTTTATCCATCGGGGCCTCCACTCTCCGTTCGATTTCTGGCGTTGACCGTCGGTGTAGTCTTAACGCTAATTGCTTATGCAGCGGTCGAAAAACCACTCCGGTTGAAGGGGCCGATTCATCAGGTTCGGCCGACGTTAGTTGCGACCTTTGTAGTCATCTTTGCGCTTTTGAGTTGGTCCTGGCTGACGTCCGTTTCGAAAGGATTCCCAAACCGTTTTGCAGACCTTTCTTTGCTGCAAAACGAGAGTGAAGAATTATCAGGCCAGTTTCAAACGCGTCATGCGGAGGATTTAACAGCTGAACGACTGCCCCAAATCGGTTCCGCTATTGCAGAGCCCAGTTTTCTGCTATGGGGCGATAGTCACACCTATTCGTTGGCCGCGGTGTTTGATGAGTTTGCGCGACGCTCAGGAGTGAGTGGTTTGGTTTGTGCACGCAACGCGACCGCACCTGTTGTTGACACCTGGCGTCCCCATTACCAGGGAAACTCGCTAGAGGCTATCACCTGGAATGATTCAGTTCGTAACTTAGTCAGTCAACAAGGCATCAAAAGGGTCTATTTGATTTGCCGCTGGGATGTCGCAGTCTTCGGTCGGCCGTCAGGAAAGATGGACACGCTGATCGCACCGGCAGGTAAATTCGGGACGGGGGTCGAGTCCTCGATGCAGACGCTACGAAGTGGATTGCAAAAAATGGTCGCCGATTTGAGTGCCGATGGGGTATCGGTCATCCTGATCGCACAGCCACTGACGCTGCAGTGTCATCCCAATCGGACCGCTGCGTTGTTTTCTCATTTCGATCGACAGTCGATGCTTGAAAACTCGGTGGCAACTGTGAATCGAACGCAGCGGGAACGCATCGCCGAAATGCTCCGTTCCCTTCGCAGCAATAGCGTCGCGATTATTGAACCGGATGACGGAGACCTCACATCAAACGGATTGATGGCAGTCAGCTTCGTCGCCGGCCAATCTCAGTACATGGACACCAACCACTTGACCCCTGCCGGTGCCAAGCGTTTGTACGGCGGGGCAATTGAACGAGAGATGGTTTTGTTAGGCAGTGAATCAACAATCGGTTCGAACGGTCCGCCGGAGACACGCTGAATGGAATCAATTCCTCTACTCATCGTTGCTTCCAATTTTCCTCCGATCCAATCTGCGGGAGTCTACCGTACTCTGCGTTTGGTGAAGTACTTGCCTGAACGAGGTTGGATCCCGCACGTGATAACACTGCGGGAGGACACTGTCCCTAAAGGAACATTGATCGATGACGCCTTAGTCACGCAGGTTCCCGAATTGGTTTCGGTCTATCGTGCGCCCGCTCGGTTCCCGATCGAGAAACTCAACCGAATTCTTGGGCGAGGTGGCAGTCTACAAACGAAGAGCAGGGGCCTGGGAGCCAGCAAGAGCGATGCTGCATCGAAGCCTGTGGGTAAATCGGATCGGGTGCGTATGCTGCAAAGCATAAAAGACCGGTTAACGCTGCCTTGGATGACGCCCGACCGGCTTGTAGGGTGGGTGCGCCCTGCAACACGTCTCGGGATTCGCACAGCAAGGAATTCTGGCTCGCAAATCATCTATAGCTCAGGGCCGCCGTGGAGCAATCACATGGTTGCGGGAGGAATTGTTGCCGCCACTCGTTTGCCGTGGGTAGCCGATTTCCGAGACCCCTGGGTCGGCAATGCGTTCCGTCCCGGCCGCAACGACGACACTTGGGCGGGCCGAAAACACCGTAGACTTGAATCCGAGGTGTACGAAAATGCGGACGTGGTCATTTTCAATACGCCACGAGCGATGGAAGACGCGGTGTCTCGCGCGGGCGAGCGTCTAGCAAATAAATCCATCGTGATTCCCAACGGATTCGATCCGGCCCTCTTTGAAACCCAAGCCGCCGACGTCACGGAAGATCGAGCAAAAAAGATGCCGTTGACGCTGGTTCACCCAGGCGGTTTTTATGGGAAGCGCAATGTCGATGGCCTATTGCAAGCGCTTGGCAAGATGAAGCGGAATGGGCAACTTAGCGAACGTGATTTGCGATTGGAATTGATCGGCGCCGATCGACCTGGGCGTGTTCGCGAAAAAGAGCAAATCGCAAAATTGCAGCTGGAGGGAATTGTCAATCTTTCACCACCAGTCCCTCACGAAGAGTGTATTGCGCGTATCTCCCAGGCCAATGTATTGCTTCTTGTTCAGACCGAAGCGCCGCTTTGCGTCCCGGGCAAATTGTATGAGTACATAGCGATCGGAAAACCAGTTCTGACGATTTCGACAGAGGGCTCCACATCGGACCTTGTGAATGCTGAGTGTCTGGGACCATGCGTCGATCCCGATGATGCCGTCGGTTTAGAAATGGCAGTGCGGGAACTGCTCGATCAGCATCATGCCGGCCAACTACCGAAACTCGATGCGTCGATCAGCAAGCGATACGACGGTCGTAACCAGATGGCTCAGTTTGACGCTGTCTTCCGTCGGGCAATAGGACGGTCAATCGAATCGATTTCAGCATCTAAGGGATTGCGGGAATGATTCGCCTTGGTTTTGTCGTGCACTCGCTACAACCTGGCGGGATCGAACGTTCTGTCACTCGGATTGTGGCCGGTTTGGACCGTGAACTGTTTGAGCCGACCGTGATCTGCTTAGAACGATCCGGTCCGGCCGCTGCCTGGCTACCGAATGATGTTCCAGTAGTAGAAATCAAGAAACGCGCTGGTAACGACTTGGGCTCTGTTCTTCGGTTGGCTAACGAACTGCGTTCACGAAAAATAGACCTAGTCCAGTCTCACAACTGGGGCACGCTGATCGAAACAGTTACCGCCAGAAAGTGGGGGGGAATCCAGGCCCACATCCATGCCGAGCGAGGCACGGTGATGGGAACACTCGGTAGCGGTGGCGTGAGGGGGCGCCTGCGTGCCTTGGCCATGCGTACTGCCCTGAGAAGTGTGGATCTCGTCACGTCAAACGCGCATGCGGTCGCCCGGCGTGTGGAGAATCGATGTGCCTATCCGGCGGATAAAATTAAGATCATTCCGAACGGCATTGCTGGCTATGGCTGCCATGACCACAAGTATCATCGCAATCAGATTCGAAAGAATCTAGGAATAGATAATAATACATTGCTCATTGGCGCTATCGGGCGTCTTCACCCAGTCAAAGGTTTCGATATTCTCGTCACCGCGTTTTCAAAATTATCAGTAAGCCATCCAGACGTTCACCTCGTTATCGTGGGTGACGGCCAGCAACGCCCTGATTTGGAAAACAGGATTAATCTGGATGGAGTAAGTGATCGAATTCATCTCGTTGGACACCATGATCGTGTTGAAGGGTGGCTCAAATCGTTTGATCTCTTTGTCAATTCGAGTCGTAGCGAAGGGATGAGTCAATCGATGGTGGAAGCGATGTCTGTTGGACTTCCAATCGTTGCGACAGATGTTGGCGATGCATCGCGGATGATCGTTCACCGACCTGAGGCGTGCGGGATCACTTGTCCTCCAGAGAACGATCAGCTTTTGGCAGAAGCGATGGCACGCCTGCTAGATGATTTTGCCTTGCGGACTGAGTATTCCGCCAACGGGCGACGAATCCACGAAAGATACTACGGTGTTGAGACGTTCAATCAGTCCATGGAAAAGCTATATCTGGACACAATGAATGATTCGCAACGGGGCGAAAATCAATTGCGTGGTGTAAGGTTGCTCGCTACGGCTGATGCTCTGCAGTCTTGTGGAAAGTCTGCGAAGAACGAAGGCAGTGCCGGGAAATGAGTCTTACTGCGGTTCTTTGGCTATCACTGTTTGCAGGCTGTGCGATCGCATCTATCAAGCGACCGGCGTATGCAGTGTCTGCATACATGTTGTCTTTCTTTCTTTGCCCACCGTTTTGGTGGTGGGGGGACGCCATCGCCGGGTATCGATGGAATCTATATGCGGGGCTGCTCTTGCTGGCAAGCGTATTTGTCAATGCTCCGCCACCGGTTTCCACATGGGGCAAAACACCGAAACGAGCTGTCAAAATTGGCTTGTTGATGTTTCTAAATTTTACGTTCGTGCACCTTGCGTTCGCGTCGGATGCAGAAACAAGCTTTGAAGGTTGGTCACTCGCGAGTAAACTTCTTTTACTGATGTTTCTGACGTTTGCATGTATCAAGACACACCTTGATCTCAAAATCGTGTTGCTATCGATTTTGGTCGGAGCCGCATACATTGGGTATGAGGTGACAATTAACGAACGAGGAGAGTTGAACTCCAATCGCCTTGAAGGAATCGGTGCCCCGGGAGCCAGTACGGCAAATCACTTCGCATCTTTGATGGTTGCTGTGATGCCGTTGGTTGCGCCTTTCTTTTTGGCTGGACGCATGTGGGAAAAAGTATTCGCGGTGGTCGCTGCACCGTTCATCATGAATGTGGTACTGCTGTGCAATAGCCGCGGGGCGTTCCTTGCCGCCATTATGTCGGCTGTGGTGTTCTTGGTGTCTGCTCCCGCTGAGTTTCGTGGGAAATCGATCAAGCTAATTGTGGCGGGGGCCATCGCGGCATTCATGTTGATGGGCGACTCGCGGATTTTGGATCGCTTCATGACGACGTTTTCAGCCGAAGAGGATCGTGATGCGTCGGCACAGTCAAGGCTTGAATTTGCTAAAGCAGGCTTGTCGATGATCGCGGATCACCCGTTGGGAGCAGGCGGAGATTCCTTTAAGTATGTCCATGGATTGAAATACCTTCGCCAGACAGGTGCCGCCGACGAAATGAAGGCACTTCACAACGGCTATCTCACCGAGGCGTGTTCCTGGGGGATTCAGGGGAGCCTATTGCGTCTGTTCTTGTTTGGAACAGTGTCATTGGCAACGTTTCGAGCGGTTCGGCGAAATCGAGGTGAGAGTTCCACGGACAGCTTTGAACGTCTGGCCGCATGTTCTTTCCTGAGCGGTCTTTCTGCTGTCATGACGACCAGCTTATTCGGTGACCACTTTGACAGTGAATGGGGGCTGTGGATGATCGCATTGATGATGGCTTACCTCACGTTGAGTGGGGCCGAAAATGGAGCTTCCAGTATTTCCGATTCTAGCGTTCTTCAAGAGTCGCATCTGTGATCGAAGAGAATCAACCTATTGGTCCAAGCTATTCTCGTCGTGCAAGTAGCCAAATCGCGCGACGAATGCGGAACGGGGTTGCTGTTTACGAAAAACAGTATGTTCCCGACGATTGGGGAGCGACCGAATCGATTGTCAAACTGCGTGCACAGCGAGAAGTCGACTTAATCAAGTTGATGGCTGATAGCGATGCGTTTGGTGGTCCGCTGGGAGTTGTCAGGATCGAGCAATGTGACCCTCAGAAAGCGACGATTTCGACGTTCGAGATCCCAGGTAAATCACTTGATCAATGGATCAAGCGAAGTGCCCAAGCAAAGACAACGCAGACCGCGGTTGAATTGGCAGGGAGATGGATTCGGGCCTTTCAATCGTTGCCATTAACCAAGAACGCCAACAAACGCTTTTCGGAATACGATCCGGAATCCATTCGTGACTATTGCGAGTTGCGGCTCAATTCGCTGAAGGGCTATGGCTATTCGTGGCCCGATACGGCCATGCGTGAAAGAATATTAGAACGCATCGGTGATCTGGAAAACAACTGCAGTGACGCAGACCAGCAGGACGTCTGGGTGCACGCCGATTTTGCGCCTGGAAACATCATGTGGGACGGCGAAACCGTGACTGGTATCGATTTCGCGATGGCGCGTTCAGGGCGACCGCTCGACGACGCCACGTATTTTATCCATCGATTAGAAATGCAAGAAGTCTACCGGCCGTGGCGGTCATTTCCTGTCCAGCAATGGCGTAGTGGGTTTCTGCGAGAGTACGGACGGCCTGACGCGGCTGATTCGGCAATGTATCAATTATTAATGGCGAAGCACCTGGTTTGTCGATTGCACACCTATGTGCGACGACCAGCAACAAGCCACAAGCAAGCCATCCACGATGTTTGGGTTCGGCAGGTCCTTCGTAGAAAACTTAAGCAATTCGCACGCTGACATGCCGAGTGAGAAGAGAGACCAATTGATTCGAGCGAGCGAAGCGCGGGTCCTCGTTTTGGGTTCCGATACGCGCAGCTTTTTGAGTGTTGTCCGATCATTGGGGCGGCACCAGATTGAAGTGCATTCCGCTTGGACTGACCCAAAGTCGATCGCGGCAAGCTCCCGTTTCCTAAAGCAAACGCATGAGATAAGCAAGCCGGAAGGTGGCAATGTTGACTGGATTTGTCAGCTCAATCGACTCCAGTCTGAGTATCGATATCAGTTGGTCATTCCCTGCAATGATCAGTCAGTTATACCGATTCGCAGCCATCGAAAGCAAATCGACCATTACGAATCCTATTACATTCTTGATGACCAAGCATTCGAAATCACTAGCAGCAAGAGTCGTTCTTTCGAATTGGCACGTTCACTGGGTGTACCAGTGCCGCACGGCAAGAATGATGTTGAGCTCTCGGATGCCAAATCGATCACAGATGAACTTGGTTTTCCTCTTATATTAAAGCCGGAATCATCGTTCTTGTTGGACCAGTTGTCGAGGAAGCAAAATGTTCAAACGGTCTTTAGCCAGGATCAACTGCAGAGCACTTTGCGGCGAATGCGTGAAAAAGGCTCGGTTCAAATTCAGCAGTACTTCAAGGGCGTCGGGACCGGAATTGAATTCCTTGCCGTGGACGGCAAAGTTCTTCGTGTTTTCCAACATCTGCGTCTTCATGAACCGCCGGGCGGCGGAGGAAGTTCTTATCGGAAAAGTATTTCGCTACACCCGGGAATGTTGCATGCTGCAACCGATTTGCTGAAGTCGCTCAACTATTCGGGTGTTGGAATGATTGAATTTCTATGGAACCGCTCTACCGATGAATGGCGATTTGTCGAGATCAATGGGCGTTTTTGGGGGTCGTTGCCGTTGGCTGTGTTCAGCGGCGCCGACTTTCCAGCGGATCTCTACCGATGGCGCGTTCAGGGGAAAGTCAATTTCCCGGAGGTCTATCGCGAAGGGGTCCATTCCAGAAACTTGACGGCGGATAAGAACTGGCTTTCAGATTTTCTACGTTCACGCGAGTCGTCGCTTGTCAAAAAGACGGCGCTGCTAGGGCGAGGCGCGATTGGAATACTTGGTCGAGTTCTGCTGGGGAAAGAGCATGTAGACACATTTGCGTGGGACGACCCAAAGCCATTCTTCAAAGAGATCGCTTCGATTGCAGGCTCCGTGTACACCGGAGGTAAGAGGAAGTTGAGAATGCGGCTACGTGAAAACCGATTTGTTCGGAATCGTATTCGGAAGCGACTGTTCTTAAAAATGGGTTGTGCGAAATCGATTTTATTCGTCTGCAAAGGCAATATCTGCAGAAGTCCCTTTGCAGAGCGTTATGCGCGTTCTGTGATGCCATCGGACCTAACAATTAAGTCTTCGGGCTACTTTCCCACTAGCGGTCGGCCTTCCCCTGACGCTGCGGTGTTGATTGCCAAGAATTTCGGAGTTGATCTCGCGAGTCACAGGTCCAGTTCTATTGACGAATTTGAATTAGATAAATTTGACATTATATTCGTGTTTGACGATGAAAATCACGACGAAGTCCAGTTGCGATCGTGTGGTGAGCGTGAAAAAATATTCTTTTTAGGCTGCTGTTCCACTACAGCGACTCATATTAGCGATCCTTATGGTGGGACCCAAGCGAGGTTCCAACAAACCTACGAGGAGATTCAAGAGTGCATGGATCGACTCGCCCAGTGTTTTACGCCCTCTCCTGATGACGCGTAGGTTTCTATGTTTGTCGATTATTTTCAAGACATGAAAAGCGAGCCCAAATATGTGATTTTGGGCTGCCAGGGCTCCGGGACAAACCTGGTTTCTCGGCTGCTGCAACAAACACTCGAATTCTCGGTTGTTCATGACCGGTCGCTAATCTTCAACGCGGCCGTAGGACTTATGCGTGACCAAGAATCGTTGGGGCTTCAGTATGCCAAAATCAGAAAGCGGATTTTCCCGGGAAAGCTGCGGAGGCGGTTCATGCTTAAGCGTCATTATCGTCAAGCAAAACATTTTCAAGGTCTGCCGAGTACGATCGACTCAGATTTAGTGAAAACGCCCGAGGACTTTGCAAACTATCTTTATGCTTACCATGGGTACACGACAAATGCGATGCATTTGGGACTAAAGAGCGATGACCTTTGGGAGAGCGTCGAGCATATTGACGTAGTGATTCCTAACCGGAGGTACTTATTGCTTGTTCGAGATCCAAGAGACAATGCGATTTCAATCACAAATAAGGACTTTGGTCCGAGGAACCTATACGCTGCTTCGCAGTACGTTCAGAAGCGAATGTCACTTTACCAAGCCGAGGTCGACAGGCGGACTGACATTGAGGCAATTACGATCAAATACGAAGATCTACTGAATGAACCTCAGCGACAGATGGAGACGATCGCTCAGGAATGGCGTTTAAATCTTTGCGATGACTACATCCACCGTGTTGAAGGTCTTGGGATTCGAAAGCATAACCAGAGTAAATGGAAGAAATTGTCATCTGAGGATTTAGGGGTTTGCGAATCTGTGCTTGGGGAGCAAATCGAAAAGTATGACTACCCTCGGAGTGAGCAAGCGAAAGTCGAACTAAACAAAATTCATCGGATTTACTACACGGCAAGTGATGTCGCGCTTCGAATTCCGCAACGAGTTTATAAAACCTGCCGAAACTTTATCCGCACATGAGCTACAAAAGTAAACTCAAGAAGATTAAACGTATGCCTCCGGGCGAAATCCGATGGCGGATCAGCAGATTAATCAATCAGCGTAGGGAACGTCGCGACTGGCGGGGGCAGTTGGGGCCAGCTGGGAAGACTTGGCCAAAGTGCAATGGCGACTTGCTGAAGCGGTGTCAGCGGCTTGTTCCAGGGACTCAAAGCGAATCTTGGGATTCCTCGCCGGAAATCGCGAGTATGTTGAGTGACTACCGGCGGAAATCAAGATTGAATGCCGAGTCAATCATGGAAGGCAAATGGTTGATGCTTGGGCATCCGTTTGATCTTACCGGTGTTATCGACTGGCATTGCGATAGTCGCACTGGTTTTCAATGGAAAAGGGAGTTCTATTCCGACATCCCGCTTTACAATTTGCCTGGTGAGACTGACGTCAAGTATCCATGGGAATTGTCACGACATCAGTTTCTTCCTGAGTTGGCACGTGACTACCAGCTGAATGGTAGTGATCGATCTGCCGAGTATGCGCGGGAACTCATGCTTGATTGGATAGTGCAAAACCCGCTGTACGAAGGCGTGAATTGGACCAGCGGACTTGAGGTTGCGATGCGGGCAATTTCCTGGATTTGGACGTTGGCTGGCCTCGGCTCTTGGGAGGGATGGAGTGAACAGGATCTCGACATCATTGGAGGTTCATTGCGCGAACATGCGGTCTATTTGGCGGGCAACTTTTCGACCTATTCCAGTCCCTACAATCATCTTATCGGTGAAGCTGCGGGATTGCTTTGCATCGCCACTTTGTTTGATGAAGGGCCACTAGAGAATAGTTGGAAACGGAAATCTCGCGAAGTGCTTTTAGATTCGGGGCCGAAGCAGTTTTATAGCGACGGCTTCTGTGTCGAGCAAGCAATGGGTTATCACTATTACACACTCGGTTTCCTAGTCATTGGTTGGTTGGCATCGAAAACGATCGGCGAGCCGCTAGATCAATTAGGCAAAGTGATTCATACAGGATTTCAGGTCGGGGCTTCGTTTCGCCAGCCCGATGGGCGATGGCCAGCAATAGGCGATTTGGATTCCGCGCGAGCCATACCGGTTTCAGTCGATGACTATTGGTGTTTCGATTCGCTTCAGAACTTGGCCGCTGTTCTTTTTGACGACCCGCATTTGAAGACAGGAGAAAATGCTCCGGGGCAGGAGTTGTTTTGGCTCACTGGATCATCGGGGGTTTCGAGCTGGATGAAATTGGAGTCATTCAGCACACCATCAGTAAACGTGGTTTATCAGGACTCTGGGTATGCCATCGGTTCAAATGAAAGCGATTGGATGTTGTTTGATGCCGGCTCAATCGCCCACGGGTTGTTTGGCGATGGGACACCTTCGACAGCGCACGGTCATGCCGATACATTGCAAGTGCTCTATTGTTTTGAGAAGCAATTGATCCTCAACGATGGGGGCATGCCATATTATGGTGGGGATCAAGATTGGGTGGCGTATTTTAGAAGCCCGGCGGCGCACAATACCATTCATATCGACGGGGTCGATTTAGTTCGCCGTGCCGGGCGTCTCGCATGGTCTCATGAGGTTGCACGCCCCGAACTAGAAGCATCCATGACGTCAACGACTTGGCTGTGCCGAGGCACGGTTCAGTGGCCAGGCGTTTGCCTAGAGCGGTTCGTTTGCTGTATTCCCGGGAAAGGGCTTTGGATTGCCGATGTAATTAAGGCAACGGAACGCCGCCGTGCAGAATGGTATTGGCAGCTACCGAATCGTCAAATCAATCTTTCTGACCCAGGCATGGCGAAATGGGATAACATGAGTCTTTCTTGTCTCAGTTCGGGCGAACCTATTCAATCCAGTATTGATCGGTTTGACGAATCGAAACCTGAGGGATGGCGCTGTCTCGGATACGGAGAAAAGGATCCTGGGTGTAGGTTGCGGATTCAGCAGTCCGTGCACGGACAACTACTGACACTCACATCGATTGGTCCCGCCGATCGTGGCCAAATTAGTGTTCGAGTAGGAGATCTAAGCTTGGGCGAAGGCGGTAGCGTTGCCGGCGAGTATTCGGTGCGGATCGGACAATGTGAATGGCTCTTTCCACCGTTGGCGGAAATCTCTGGTTAATGTTCTTGTTTCCTTGATCGTTTTTGATAGCCATAAGTGAAAGTTCTTTCAATCTCAGCTACGTTTCCTTCATCTGCGGATCCATCACGTGGCGTATTCGTAAAGGAGCGTCTTCGGGCACTCTCCGAAAAACCTGAGACGGAAGTGCGGGTGCTATCGCCTACTCCCTGGTTTCCGCCAATCAAGGCGTTCAAGAAGTGGTATAGGTGGAGCCAATATCCGAGACAGGAGGTGGTTTCCGGGATGACTGTCTATCGGCCTCGCTATGTATTGCCTCCCAAGGTAGGTGGATATTTTCATCCTCAATTGATCGACCTTGCAATTGCAAAACAGGTTGACCAAATCCGTCAGGCCTACCCCTTCGATCTGATCGATGCCCACTGGGTTTACCCCGCGGGTGCATGGTCGGCCAAACTTGCCAAGCGATACGGTGTTCCTGTTGTGATGACTGGGCGCGGTGAAGACATGATCAAGTTTCCCGATTTACCGTTGATTGGCAATCAAATTCGACGGGCGCTCAAGTTTGCAACTGGGTGCATTGGTGTCAGTCAGGAGATCAGCGAACAGATGATCGCCAATGGCGCTGCTATGGAAAGAACGTGTACGATTGCAAACGGAATCGATGGCCAGAAGTTTCATCCGAAAATCCGGTCAACCTGTCGGCAGGATTGTGGACTACCGGTCGATGTGCCTATCGCCATCTCCGTCGGCGACCGATTGGAGCTAAAGGGGTTTCATTTGGTCGCCGAGGCGATGTCGCTCGTGAGGAAGCGATTTCCCGAGGCGCTGTATATCATCGTCGGCGGCCCTGGGCGATTTGGACGAGATTACACGTCAGAGATTCAGTCACGCATCGATCAATTTGCGCTCGGGGCAAATGTTCGCATGGTGGGACCAAAGCCGCATGGCGATCTGATTGATTGGTATAACGCGGCGGATTTATATGTGATGATGTCGTCGCGCGAGGGCTCGCCAAATGTCGTGCTTGAATCCTTGGCGTGCGGTACTCCGGTGATCGGTAATGCCGTTGGCGGAGTTCAGGATGAATTGAGCGATTGTTTAGCTGGACGTTTGATTCATGACCGTACGCCCGAAGCAGTTGCAGAAGCGATGATCGCTGAATTCGAATCACCCAGGAATCCGGACGTGGTCGCCGGATTGATGAAGGATCGAACCTGGCAGGCGACCGCAGATCGCGTCTCTCACTTCATGCACGAAGTCGTTGATTCATCCGCAGCCGAATTTTCTTCCAACCCCCTTCACACAATCAACTAACGGATATTTTGATGCGAATCACCGTCATTGGAATCGGATATGTCGGCTGCGTTACTGCGGCCTGTTTGAGTCGCGACGGGCATCAAGTGATTGGTGTCGATGTTGATGCTGGTAAAGTCGATGCGATCAATCGTGGGTTGACTCCAGTTTTTGAGCCAGGGCTTGAGGAACTGCTGAAGACACAGGTGGAGACGGGGCGATTGTCAGCGACTACCGATCTTGCTTCGGCGATCATCGGCAGTGACGTTGCCTTGATCGCCGTTGGCACACCTTCGGCTGACGATGGTAGCACCAACGATCAAGCGTTGCGTCGGGTCGTGCAGCAAATCGGGACCATTCTCTCAGGCACTGATCAGTCATTGGTCGTCGTCGTACGGTCCACGCTCATGCCAGGAGTGCTCGAGGACGTCCTAACACCTCTATTGGCAGAGGCAATGGGAGAGCGCGTCGGCGATCGGGTTCTGATTTGCAACAACCCCGAATTTCTTCGGGAGACGACAGCGATAGCGGATTACGACCAACCACCCTATGTTCTTGTGGGTGCCGATGGCGACCGAGCGGCGAAGGTTGTCCTGGACCTCTATAGCAAACTTAGTTGCGAAAAAATCGTCACCAATACTCGGGTGTCTGCAATGATCAAGTACACGTGCAACGCCTTCCATGCACTGAAGGTTGGCTTTGCAAATGAGATCGGTACATTGGCTAAGTCGTTGGGGGCTGACGGAAGAGAAGTGATGGAAATTGTCTGTAAAGACACCCAGCTAAACATCTCCACCGCTTACATGCGTCCTGGATTCGCCTTTGGTGGTTCCTGCCTACCGAAAGATGTGCGTGCCCTCGCGCGACATGCCCAGCGAGAAGGCCTGAAAACGGATCTCATTCGTTCGATCCTTCCCTCAAACAATTCTCACTTAGAACGAGCCGCTCATTTAGTGCGATCAACCGGCGCGCGCCGAATCGGCTTGGTGGGCCTTAGTTTCAAGGCCGGCACGGATGATCTTCGCGAGAGTCCACAAGTGTTGCTTGCCGAGACGCTGCTTGGACAAGGATTTGAGCTGCGGATTTTTGATCCGGATGTTCGAGTCACATCGCTGATCGGTGCTAACCGACATTACATTGACGAACGGTTGCCACACCTCGCCAAACTACTCTGCGAATCGCCCTCTGAGCTAATTGAACACTCCGAAGTGTTGATCGTAGCAACTAGCGTGGTTGATCGCTTAGACGGCTTTGATCGCTTCACCGGCAGGATCATTGATTTAAGGAGAGACTTGGTTGTCGCGGAGACATGCGACTCGGACTCTGTGCAAGAAGTGGCTCGTTGAAAATCCTTTTTCTTCAGAAGAGATTGCTCTTCCCCCCCAATACCGGAGGGAAGATCCGCACACTAAATGTCGTTCGACACCTCGCGGAGTGGCATGACCTGACGTACGTATGCAATCTGCTTCCCGAAGAACAGCGTTTTCTACCCGAGATGCGATCGTTGGGCGTCGAATTAAAAACCGTTGGCTGGACTGAAGCGAGTCGACGAAGTTTTCAGTTTCTATGGTTTGCTTTGCGGAATTTATTGTTCTCTCCACTTCCGTTAAATGTCCAGAAAGATCAAGATTCTCGATTGCGATCTCTCGTTCAGGATGAAGTCGAGTCGGGGCAATATGACCTGCTAATCTGTGATTTTGTTCAAACAGCAGGCAATTGCATTGGGTTGAAGATCCCTAAGTTATTGTTTCAGCATAATGTCGAGGCTGAGATCTTTGAACGTCTTGCCGATCGCGGCGGGCCGTTGTGGCGATTGTATTTGTCCATGCAGGCTGGTCGGATGCGACAATTTGAAGGTGCCGCAGGAAAAGACTTCAACGGAGTCGTCGCGGTTAGTGAGCGCGATAAAATGCGGTTTGAAACCGAATACAGTTGGCGACATGTTCGGTTGATCGATACCGCCGTTGACACTAATTATTTCCAACCACCTCCGGACGCTTCTCCCCGGGCCGGAGTGGTATTTGTCGGTTCGATGGATTGGCCACCAAACGTGGATGGCGTCCTTTCTTTCATCAGCGGTTCTTGGCAGCGAATTCGTGCAGATCGTCCGGACGTCAGCCTAACGATTGTTGGTCGCAATCCACCTGCCTCGTTGCTGCACCATCAGGGCCGTGACGGCATTCGAATCACAGGCACCGTTGATGATATTCGCCCGTACTTATCCGCTTCTGCGGTAGCCGTGGTCCCTTTGCATTCGGGCGGCGGAACCAGACTGAAGATTTTCGAGTCGATGGCGATGGGATGCCCGGTGGTCAGCACGGAATTGGGGGCAGAGGGTCTACCATTACAAGATGGCGAACACTTGTTGATTCGTGACGGAGACCAGCCCTTCGCCGACGCAGTGCTAAATGTATTAGCGGATC
Organism: Stieleria tagensis; assembly: GCF_024129865.1. Classification (GTDB taxonomy): domain Bacteria; phylum Planctomycetota; class Planctomycetia; order Pirellulales; family Pirellulaceae; genus Stieleria; species Stieleria tagensis. The sequence continues at coordinate 50,938 of NZ_JAMYFE010000049.1, forward strand.
CCGATTGTGCTCGCCGGCTCGCACGGTCTGCTTTAGCATTGGTGCAGACGAAATACTCATCCATGGCTGTCGCACGGCAATTTGAACAGCACTGCCGTGAAGCAATTGCTGACTCTACTCTGAATCAGCCGGGGAATAGGGTGGAGAGTGGCAGCTTGGATCCCACCGCAACGGAAATGTAGGTGGAGACCACTGTATTCGCAACACTGAGAATAAATGCCTAAACAATCACCCATAAAACGCAAGGTCATGTATGTGTCGTGGGCGGAATCGTGCAGCCGCAGCGACCAAACGGCGAGAGAATTGGGAGGACAGTCGCTGCTGATCTACTTACCGGTTTTGGGCAGTCATCCGGTTACGATTCTCCCTAAATATTGCGGGCAATTCTTCATGACGGCCTTCGCGTTGATTCGTTATCGCCCCCGTGCCGTAATTGTCATGTCGCCACCCATCGTCGCGGCGTTTGCAGTCTTGATTTATCATCTGTTGACGGGCCGGAAATTTGCGTTGGATTGCCACACAGCAGCGTTCCTGCACCCTCGATGGAATCGTCTGCAATGGCTTCAGCATTTGATCGGACGGCGAGCGAGTATCAATATCGTCCACAATGAACACCTAGCTCAACTGGTGGAACAGAATGGTGGGAAAACTGTAATTGTGAAGGATGTTCCCGTTGTCTATGAGTCCGGCGACACCTACGAACTCTCTAACGGCCCGAATGTCACAGCTGTCTGCTCCTTCAATCCAGATGAGCCCATCGGAGCGATTCTAGATGCGGCGAAAAGATTACCTGAGGTCCAGTTTTACCTAACCGGAAACCCGAAGCATCTTTCCGCCGATCTGGCGGAGTCTCTTCCGATTAATGTCAAGCTAACCGGATTCGTCAGTGATTCCGCTTTTGGCGACTTGCTGATACGTTCTGACATTGTTATGTCACTCACCACGCGAGACCATACAATGCTGCGTGGCGCCTGGGAAGCGATTTACCAAGGCACTCCAGTGATTGTCTCCGACTGGCCAGTTCTGAAGCAAGCGTTTCCTTTGGGGGCATTGCATGTCGATAATTCGCCTGAGGGTATTGCCGAAGCCGTGTCGGTCTGCTTAAGCGACTCCGAACGTTTTCGGTGCGAAGCCGATCAAAGCCGATTGCAACGAACGACGCGTTGGCATCAGACGCGAGATCAAATCTTGCGGGCACTCAATGTCTAGGCTAATCCGCCCCTTTTTGAAACCAAGAAAAGTGAGAAATCATGAGTGAACCAGAAAGGCTCTCCGAATCGAATTCACGAGATGCGATGCTGACAACGAACCAGCGCCAGACGGAGTTCTACGAAACGCACGGACACAACCTTAATAAGTCGAGCAAAGGGCTGCCCAGTCGTCTTTGGGGATGGGCTCGAGGTCGGATGAAAGACTATCGCCGGGAAACGGGGATTAAGGATGCAATTCGTGATTTTCAGTTGGAAGCTTTGGGAGATTTGAAAGGGAAGCGGGTGCTCGACTTGGGCTGTTATGATGGAAACAGCATGAGCTTGCATTTGGCACGGTCAGCCGACTACTACCTTGGAGCCGACCTTTCGACGAAAGCCATTGACAAGCTGAATGCCAAACTCGTGGGATTCCCAAATGCCGAGGGTAAAGCTGTCGATTTTTTGTCGACTGAATTTAGTCCGCAGCCTTTCGATGTGATCTACGCTAACAGCGTCATGCATCACTTCGAACACTTCGATGCCTTTCTGTCAGTTCTTCGAAGCCATCTGAAACCCGGTGGGTATGTTGTCTCGTTTGATCCGTTGGAGACCGCAGCGACAATCCGTGTTTTGAGGTGGGCCTATCGCCCATTTCAAAAGGATGCCGACTGGGAATGGCCTTTTCAGAAGTCAACTTTCGCAGCAATCGAAAAACACTTCCAAATCGATCAGATTCAGGGTTTCTTAGGCAAATCCAAGTGGCCGATTTTCTTGACTCTTATTCCTGGAACGCACAAATTAGTGACCAGGATGGGCGTCAGATCCGCTCTCCACGATTATGAACATGCAAACCAATTGGGACGCCCCTTGTGGCGTTGCATGCAAGTCGCAATGAAACTGGTGCGAAATGAATAGTGTACCTTATTCGCCAAAGCGACTGTCTTTCAGCAATCTCTTCCGGCCGATTGCGATTATGACGGCGCTATTGCTCGGCATCACTCTCGTCACCATGTGTCTTCGGGGTGAGGAAAAGGTGGCTTCGCCACCCTTCAGTCAATTGAGTGAATTGACTGTCGCTGGAGTTGAGACGGCCTTTGATGGGCCGGCGCCTTCAAGAATCGTCGTCCGCGACACTCATCCTCGAATCATGTTCTCTCGTGACGATTTGGAGAACTTGCGTCAAAAACTACATTCCGCCGAATATGGTCGTGATGTTGTTGTTTTGCGTGCCGACCGCAGCACTTCGACAGGTCCGTCCTCTGCAGCCTTGAATTACCAGCTATTTGATGATCAAACGGCACTTGAGTTTGCAAAACAGAAACTGATCCGGTGCGAAATACAAAAGTGGGGTTGGCCCTACTATGACAATCAATGGATTTTTGTTTGGGCATGCACCTACGATTGGATTCATGATGCACTGACGGAAAAAGAAAAGTTGATGGCTTGGCAACAATTTAGAAAGCAAGTCGGAGACCAGTTCAATTTCGCGGCTTTTGAGGGAACCGGCAACTACGTCCAGGAATTCGAAACGAATCACAACGACCATTGGGGAAAACGGGCGTCACCGTACGAAGGCGTGGTCGCTCTAGCCATTCACGGAGACGGAGTTGCGGATGATTGGGCCGAGTGGACGATTGAGAAAATTCGCAGCGGTCATCGATCTTTTTGTACTCCGTGGGGAAAGTATGGAATGATCGATTGGATGAACCTGATGGCATTGGATACCGGTGGGTGTCAGGCTTCAACAGATGACGATAACGCAGCGGGCTACAATGGATTTTATGCAGGGGCGACAATGTTGGTCACAGGTTCGTGGAACTCGGCCACTGATCAACATTTATGGGAAAAAATGAATTTCTTTCGCTATTGGCCACTTTGGAATACATACGACAACGACACTCCGCTTCTTCAAAACGGTTTCGGACTTGGGATCATGGAAGTGGTTGCCGGTCGGTATAAAGAATTGGACCCGGCGATGGCTGGATTAGCCAACTGGTACTCGGCGCAACATGGTCCGAGCGACAAATCGGCAACTTTCCTACCGGGACTGATCTGGGGCGATCGCCGCGTCGCTGCAAAATCACCGCAAGAGCTCAAGCTTCCGTTAGCTAAATTCTTGCGGGGAGCGGATGTTTGTATTTCTCGCGATTCATGGCAGGCCGATGGACTTCTGGTCGGGATGCGCTCACGCTATCTCGACACGTTGCGCTATGAAGGGGCGTCAGGGTGTGTTTGGATTTATCGTCAGAATCAGCCCATCTTGGTTCGTCCGAGATCCGGAAAATGGCGTGATCAGGCAACCACTTGCTCGGGTCTGGGGTTCCGCGATCCCAATGTTGTCAATAAGCGACTGGGGACCAGCCAAGGTGCGGGTGCGACCTATTGGGGAAGGGGGATCGGTCGCGTCGACAATGCATTGGTAGCTGCAAATGTGGGCGACTATTTTCCAAATTGTTTATCACAAGCCATTGTCGAGCCGGCATTTCATATATTCACGACTCGCTTAGATCCTCTTTATACGTTTGATGAGGTCGAGCGTGCGGAACGAACCCTTGTTCACTTCCCACAAGACAACTTGGTTGTCATCGTTGACCAATTTGAAATTCCAGAATCGATTGAATACTACTCGACCCTGCGTTTACCTGACACTCCTGATATTTCTGAAACGACGGTTGCATGGAGTAACGCCGTAGCCAATGTTGTTTCCTTCGACGGCACGCGTCCGATTTGGATTGGGGGCGCTGAGAAAGAACTGATGACGCCGTGGGGTGAGTGGATCACATCAAGAAAGTTCGCGCCAGGTTATTCTCGAGACGATGAAAAGAGACTGCGTTATGGACTCGGGTCTGTCTGGACGCACGGAAAAGGGTCGAATACCATCGTTTCTGCGATTCACGTCGGTTCAAAGCAAGCACCGTCGATCGAACGGTTACCGACGGGGGTTCGTGTCGCAGGGTATTCGTTTGATCTGTCGGGAGGAAATGTTCGCTTGTTGACTGACCAAACGAAATTGCGGTGAGGCGGTAGCATGCAATTTTTTTTTCCGGAATCACCCATTCACCTAGCGATAGCCATTGGCTTTTGGATTTGCGTGGTTGGTGTGATCATGCCGTACCTGATCTATCCAATCTGTCTGTTTGTATTGTCTCGCTTGCGTCGAGTTCGTGAAGCGAGTGGGACTTCGCGACCGGTCACGTTTGTCATTAGTGCCTACAACGAAGCGACCGTGATCAGGGAGAAGATTGAAAATACTTTGGCGCTAGAATACCCAAAGGATTTCCTGCAGATCGTCGTGATTTCTGATGAATCGGATGACGGCACTGACGAAATTGTTGCTCAATTCCCGAGTGTAGAACTCTTTCGACAGTCACCACGACAGGGGAAATCGTCAGGTATCAATGCATCCTTTGGGCAATTTCGTGGTGAAATTGTCGTTTTCAGTGACGCTAATGCGATCTATCATCCCGACGCCGTATCCCATTTGGTGCGTCATTTCGACGATGAGCGTGTAGGCTATGTGGCCGGTCGACAGATGTACCGACAGGGTGGCGGTGCTGCTCAAGAATCTGAAAACGCGTTCTGGGATTTTGAGCTGTTATTGAAGGCCTGGGAGAGTCGACTGTCCAGTGTTGTAGGTGGCGATGGCGCGATCATGGCAATTCGTCGAGAGCTTTTTACTCCTTTGAAAGTCGACGATATTAATGATTTCGTATTGCCGCTGCGGATGGTCGTTGCTGGATTTCAGGGCCGTTTTGAGCCCGACGCAGTCTGCTACGAGGAAGCGGCGCCTTCGTTCCGTGGAGAGTTTCGCCGCAAAGTGCGAATCGTCAATCGCTCGCTTCGAGCGGTGTCGCGAGTCCCGCAGGCACTTAATCCGTTTGTGGTTGGGATTTTTGCGGCCCAACTCTTCTGCCATAAGGTCGTGCGATGGTTTGCAGTATTTTTAATGCTAGGTGCGTTGGTCAACAGCGGTGTGCTGGCATTTGCAGGATTGCCAGCGTACGTTTGTCTTTTCGCCGCACAACTTTGTAGTTATGTCGTTGCATTGGCTGCACGCTGGACTCCTCTGGGGAATTGGAAACCGGCCATGTTGCTCTATTACTTTTGCATGGCGAATATCGCTGGGGGATTGGGTGTGCTGAACTTTTTTGTGGGAAGGAAGTTTGTGGTCTGGACACCACAGCGAGACACTGTTGCCACAGGCGCTGAGCCAACCGCTTAGGTCGCTTTAAATGCAGGGTTTCAATGTGGACGGATGGTTGGCATTTGCATTAACGCTAAATGCTCTCGTTTTGATTTACACATACGTAATTTTTCCGTTTGCGATGGCACTTATCGGACTTCGGCAGACGCGAACCCCATCAAAGGTACAAGACGTCGTGGATGGCGGCCAGTCGTTAAGCGTCTCGCTGATCATTCCCGCTCACAACGAGGAGGCAGTCATAGCGGAAAAGATCCAAAATTCGATTGCCATTGAAACCACTGATCTCGAAACCTTCGGTCAAAAAAATATCAACCTGGAAATCGTTGTAGCGAGTGACGGATCCACTGATCGCACCAACGAAATCTGTAGCGCCGAGCCGCGGATCCGCCTGATGGCATTTGACACCCGCCGCGGTAAATCATCGATCCTCAACGATGCGGTGACTGCCAGTAGGGGAGAAATCATTTGCCTGTGCGACGCGAACGTGATGTTTCGCAAAGACGCGTTGCGACGCCTTGTTAGCCACCTAGGCGATCCGGAGGTTGGTGGCGTTACTGGTGATGTTCGTTTGAAGAGCGAAGAGTCCAGTTTTGGACTCGCAGAGCGTCTCTACTATCGACTTGAACGCTCGATCCACCGTGGTGAGTCAAAGTTGGGAGCAGTGATGGGAGTCGACGGAGGGATGTATGTCATCCGCCGAAATCTGTTTCAGGCACTGCCTCAGGACACAGTGCTGGATGACTTTTCAATTTCAATGAACGTTCTACGCAGTGGCAAGAAACTTCTTTATGATCATAGAGCGATTGCAGATGAGAATGCAACCGAATTAGCTGCCGATGAGTTTCGCCGCCGAGTTCGGATTGGCATCGGAGCCGCCCAGGTTCTCCGCAGAGGCGTGCATCCTGGTTGGGGGCAAGTCGATCGGATGCTGCTGTTCGTCTCGCACAAATTGCTGCGTTGGCTTTCTCCGTTGCTGCTGATTTTGCTTTTTTCGTTGCTGATCGCGTGGGCGCCTCGCAATCCTCTCGCATGGTTGGTGCTCGTTCCAGCATTGTTGGCGAGTTTACTTTGCGTTGTAGGGGCTATGCTGCCAAGCTCACGCAGGACAATGATCGTTGCGTTGCCGTTCTATTTCATCCTCAGCCAAATTGCGATTGCAATGGGTTTGATACGAGGTTCAATCTTTAGATCGTCCGGTATTTGGAAACGCACGAAGCGAGAACGCCTTCAAGACCGTGCGGTGGAGCCATGAATGTTGCCGGAGAGATCTACAGGGGGTTAGTGGTCACAATCGACACAGAAGAAGAAGGGCTGTGGTCGGGTGAGTATGCCGCAAAGGCGACGGTTCAAAACATCAATTCGGTACCGCGATTTCAAATGATTTGTGATCGCCACGGGATTCGCCCTACCTATTTGGTTACCACTCCGGTGGCCGAGTCCGCTGACGCTGTAAGAATCTTGAAAACCATTCAGGATGAAGACCGCTGTGAGATCGCCACGCACGTTCATCCTTGGAACAGCCCGCCGGTGGATGACCATTCAACGCCCAGGAATTCCTACCTCTGCAATCTCCCGACAGAAGTTCAACGGGAGAAGCTCTTGGGATTGACAGAGTTGATTGAATGCCAATTCGAACGCAGGCCAATCGCATTCCGCGCGGGCCGATATGGGGCTGATGCGACAACCCTCCGGATTCTGAAAGAACTGGGTTATCAGGTCGACTCCAGCGTCTTGCCGCGAGCAGACTATCGAAGCCAGGGGGGGCCTGATTTTCGGGCCGCAACGTGCATCCCTTATTTTCCTTCCGAACATGATATCCTAGGCACTGGAGAAGATGACGGCCTGCTAGAGGTACCCGTCACGGCCGGATACACCCACAGTCACTTTGAACTTGCCGATCGACTCCGCGCCGTGGCCATGCGTCGGCCATGGAAAAGTTTCAAAGCAGTGGGGCTATTGGATCGCACTGGCATTGCGACCAAGGTCAAACTCAGCCCAGAGCAAGCAAGTTTGCAGGCGATGCAGCAACTCGCTGCCGCGATGATACGGAGGGGTTCGCCCGTCTTGGTGCTCATGTTTCATAGTTCTTCATTGCTGCCGGGGTGTTCTCCGTACGTGCGTAGCGAAGCAGACCTTGATGATTTCCTTGACCGTCTTGATCGTTTCTTCCAATTTGCGGTCGATCAGCTTGGTCTTGACACGCTGACTTTAGGGGAATGTTTCGATCACCGAGGGCATTTGTGCCCCGGGCAGTTGCCGGGATCGAAACTCTAACCAGCTCTGTTTTTCGCCCGGCAAAAGGAGCGCACTCTTTATCCGCGCTGATCGCATCTCATCCGCGGTCAGAAAGCAGGCTCAGCTGTGTCCATCCATCCGTCGGCATCTTCACGGTGCCAACGTCGTCGGAGTCGGCCGCTTTGTGCGGTTCATCCTGATTGAGTTGGGCGTCCCGGTGTGCGGTTTCTTCCTGTTGCGCACTGATGAAAATTTCTCCTGCTGCGGCCAATGGAATCAGGTCGCCATCTGGATTTCGCATCGACTGGGATACACTTGGAAATTGCGTATCGACACCGATTGTTGTCGATACGACATTCGTTAGGGGGATCGCTGCCGATCGTCCCTGGGTGAAGCGATCCGCTACTTCGTCGCTCTCGATGACAGTGGCTGAGATCCTGGCATTGGACAGGCCGCCACTGAATCCCGTGTCTGTGTCGTCACCACCACCGAGCATAACGGTTTGGCTGCCGAATGGTTTGTACAAAATCCGTTGGCCAATATCCGTGGCGTCGGCACGCATTGTTCCATTGACGTATAGACGCATCCGTCCATTTTGGGCTTCTGGTTCATAGGTTAGCACGACATTGTCCCACTCGCCTGTTTTCCAATCCGTCTTTTCAGCAAGGATGCGTGTTGTTCCCAGTTCCGTCGTGAGTGTGGCGTAGTAGCCCTGCAGCGACGTCGTCCCGCCATCTTTGACCCCAATCGCGTAAGCCGCCGCTGAGCCGGAATTGTATCGAATCAGGTCCTGGAATCCAGTGCGCCCTTCAGGAGACGCCCACAGTTCTATCGTCAGTTCCGACTCGGGGCGCAGCGACGCATTCGCTTCCAGATCTACACGGTTGGAACCATTGAATTGTAGTCCTCCGTCGGCGCGAGGTTCGGCTTCTGACAGAACGCCGTCATTGCCATTGGGGGAGAGATCGGGGACGACAGGATTGGGGCTATTGAGATCCCAACTTGCTAGCACTGGCGAGTCACTCGCATCGTAGAGAACGTTCACGCGAACCTCATTCGTTGCACGCTTGCCGCGCGCATCGGTCGCGGTGAATTCAATCAGGTGCTCTCCGGCATCATCATTGGTTGGTAGCCAGGTGAACTGTCCCGTATGGGTATCGAAATCGCTTCCCTCCGGCAGGCTGCTCGCCGAAAGTTCCACGGCCTCTCCATCTTCGTCAGAGGCCGACACAGAAAAGTCTAGTAAGTGATTTGCCGTGATTCGCTGTCCGGCGGGCGTATTAAGCACCGGGCGAGTATTTGAGCCGGCAATGGGGGCCGGCCGGATCGGTAATTTAAGCGTGAGACTGAGTTGTTGGATGGTTGCACCGCTTTCGGACAACGCTTCACCATCCAATTCAAGGCTGCCGAAACTCGGTAACCCTTCCAATGCGATTTTTCCGGATGTCGATCCGCTCGAATGGATTACCTGACCACCGATCTGCCAGCGAACTTGGTTCACTAATTGATCATTGCCAACGATGGTGTAGTAGAGCAAGGGTGTGCCAAACTCCAGAATCACGTTGCCGACTAACTTAGGCTGGACATTGATCGCGGATGCTTGTTGGAAAACGAGCCCCTCGATGCCCATCGCACGTGCCCGAATGAGAGCTGCTTCTCCGTCGTCACCATCAACTTCTTGGGTAGGCGCAACTCGTCCACCGACCGCTATTCCGTGGTTTGTAAAAGCGTCCAGGTTGCTTAATCCGGCACTGGGACCACCCACAGTTTCGGGAATGATAAAGCTAGGCGCTTGCTCTTTGTAATAGACGTCCAGGTCAATTCCGGCCCAGCCTCGGTAGTTTTTGAGCGTCGTCGTTTCTGGGACCAAAATTGCGTCGTCCAATGTCGGCCGGATCTCCATCCAGACGTTTTGGTCCGCGCCCGGATTGAGATGATCCCCGAATACGACATTGGAAATTTCCATGTCTCGGGAGCCGTCCACCGGGAATTGCCCCCAGGTTTCGCTGGCGAAGTTGGTCGCGTTGTCGAAGTAGCTGTCGCGGATCGAAATCTCGTCCGTCACTCCTCGTCCCCGGTTTCGAAAGCCGATTTCAACCCCTTGAACATTGGCGTTGCTAATTTCGGTCGTGGCGGCGATCGAGCCTCCGTGGGTAAACGCCGTTCCCGGCTTGCTGGATCCACCTTCGGTGATCCGCAACCCAATCGCATCGGGATCCCCTCGCTGCAGCCAACCGTCAATCACGTGATCGTTGGCGTAGTAAAAATAGGCTCCCGATCCGGATACATGCCACACTGTCGTATCAACCAGTGTGTTGCGTCCAGGGGTGTCGGGGAAATGGCCCCGGTCACCGACAGACCACAACCAGACCGCCGCGGTGGTGGCCCCATATGCCTCATTGCCATGAAAATCATCAAAGGGTTCAGCCAGCACGTTGACTTCCCGGGACATACCTACCATGTGTGGGTTGGCGCCTGGAGCCAGCGGAATCTGCACAGGCCGATACGTTGAGCGGTTCACGCTGGGGACATTGTCGGTGTAGACGATGTAGGCATTGCGAATCGCGTTGGCGACGACGTTGTTGTGGACCGAATTCATCGCCCCAGCTAACCAAATCCCATCCCCCATGTCACCAGTGTCGGCTGCCGTCCGGTGCACACCATGCCAGGAAAAAGGGCCACCACCACCGTTGACACGAACAATGAAGTTTCCCTCAATCATGTTCTCAAACTCGCTGCCATCCTCGGTGACCACCGCGGCACCGTCGGAATCGTAGTACACCGACTGGCCTAGGTAACCATAATGCGAAGCATGAATCGCCGTGCCCCACTTCAGCGCCCCGGTGATTGAGTTGCCGACGCTGATCCATTGGTAGTTGGCACCACTGTCATCAAGCGGAATCCCACCCTCAGGGCCGAACAAATGGTGAAAGTGTTCCGAGTATCGAGCGACCTGGTTGCTACCGATTTTCGTCACACGGCCGTCAGAGTCGAACTGAGTGTTGTCGAGTTCACCGACGGTCGTTCTTCCCAATTCTTCCATCGCGGTATAGCGAACGTCATGAACAGAATTCGCAAAGAACATCGTATGGCCACGAACACCGTCAGGGTTTTCGCTTCGTAGAGTGACGTTTCGTGTCAGATTGCCGACATGCGGCATGACCCGTTGCCCGTCAAGTCCTTGGGTAGGCTGCCCGTCGGCGTCCGAAGGTCCTAGGTGAGAGAATTGCAGCGGAGCTTCTAGCGTGATCACACGACCCACGATCGATGCAATCCGAGCGGTCTCAAACTGTCCCTGATAGTCGTAGTAACCGTCGCTATCCACAGGGTTGATTTGTCGAGTATCGGGAAAGACCACCTCGTCTCCGACTTTCCAACCGACAGGCTGTTCGCGAACGAGGATCTCCTGATCCCCGCCTGAGATATCCTGCTCAAGCTCCAAAAATGTTTGCTCCAGTACACTGCCGTGGGCGACGGTTGTGCCGAATGAAAGCAGTCCGTTGCCGAATTGTTGGGGATCGATTCCAGGGTTTGCTACCGTACCGGTTTTGAAGTGCCGCCCAAATGTATCGGGTGTGTCAGTGAAGACAATTTCCGCGGATACTGAACTCGCTACCGGATCATCTTTCGTACCGATCGTGAGGACACCCGTCGGCATCACCATCAGTTCGTTCAACCACAGCGATGTGTTTTTGTTCGTGGCGAAATCCAACTGTCCGTGAATTTCGATCGCGTCCAAGGCGATTTCACTGTCAATGTCGTATCGGACGTTCAGTCCATGAGGAATCCGCACCACGGCATCTTTGGCTGGAACGCCTGTGGGACCCCAGGTATTCGCATCCGACCAATCACCACTGGCAACTGCGACATGACCTGCATTTGCCGCGAAACGCGGAATCGTATCATGCAAAGTGATCACACTGTCCGCCGTGACTTGAATGCCATTGCCGTGGTGCATGGCATCGGATTCGGCAATCATTTCCGGCTCGGGTTGCTCTGTTGATGCCAGGTTCGTGTTGGCAGTCTGGCTCAGGAAATGGACGATATGCAACGGATCCAATGGCGTCAGGTGCCCGTCGCGGTTGACGTCAAACGTCGCATTTCGATTCTGATCACTGCGTTCCAGCTGGTTGATCGTTAGCAAGGCATCCAGCACGCTAACCTTCTGGTCCCCGTTCACATCTTCTGGTTGACTTTGCGGTCCAGCTTGCTGAGTGGCTACTTGATTGATCCATCCTGCTGATTCGGTATTGGTACCTTGAGCAATCGAGCTGGCGTGCAGGAGCCGGCGCGATTCCAGCGACTCCATTCGAATCAAGCGTTTGGGCATCAGAGTGTATTGGGAAAGGATAACGGATGGGGAGAGACGGCAATTGTAGCGGATGGGTGAGATTGTGCGGATTAGAAGGGCTCTCTTCAGATCTTTGCAAGCTCAAACGTGACCCGGTTGCTAAAAGGTTACAGGGAAGCCATTGCAATCGATTGTGCCAGTGAGATTCGTGGCCCTTTTGATGACAGTATGTTGGAGCTTCTGGCGCCCTGCAGGTCGCGGCCTACCGAATTCATGCTTTGCTCGTATCGCGAGGCATTGGCATACCGCGGGCCCTCAGGCGGATACATCCAAGGTCACGGAAATTTGGTCTCCGTAAATGCACGCGACTAGTCAATCATCGAATGGTCGTTAATTATTCGAGAGGGTGCACGGATTGCAGTTCGCCTAACATATAAAGATGGCAGTGCGGTGCAGGTTGAAGCATGGTGCAGTGTGTGCCGCGAACTGGGGCCGTAGGATGCGTTTAAGCATGTTACTGCCACTTCCGTCGCTCGAATGGTGTTGGTCAATTGATATCGTTCTAATTTACCAACTGCTCACGTATCGCTTGGAGGACTATGAGTCGGGCACAGGGAAGCAATCGGGACGGATCGTGGCGGTGCCGCTATGTCAATCATTATGCATAGCACGTTTCAGTTCGTTGATTCAAACCCGCTGAAAGGGTTTTCGGTACGCGGCCGGACGAAGGACCCAGCCACTGGCCCCCCCAAAAAAAAGCGACAAAAATCAAAGTGTTTCGCTGTACAATCGACGATAAACGGAAGATTGCTGCAGCAAGTTGCAATTCACTAGTTTGCATCAAATTTGTGCTTTCCTTGCAGTGTCTAGGCGTTTGAGCCTGCTCTCTCTGCCGTCAGACATTGTCTGTCAAATTGGCAGGTGTGGGCGCGGAAATGAAATCGCTTTTCTCGCAGTTCCAGTTGCGGCTTCTCAAGATTTTCAACGCTTGCATTCCCCCCCGGATGCAGATACAATCGAGTTCATGCCCTATCGACTGATCATAATCGCACTTCTCTTACTGGCAGCCAGTCAATCTGCCAGCGCTGGGGTGATGTATGCCATCAGCGATGGAGTCGACAGCTCCCCTGGGCAGTTCGAAATGATGATGTCAATGGGTGACTCCGATGAGATAGAAGACGGTCGCTGGGTTGACACTCAATCGAATTCGATCGCAATTGTGATTAATCGTGTCGTAAGCAACGCGCCGGCTGCCGTGATCGGTAAGTCCGACGCTTTGGACTTAGGGCTGTTTTGCGGAGCGATTCGTCTGCGGAATTGCCGTTTGCCACGTAGTCCGGTGATCGACGGTCTCCTAAAGCCTGTTTAGATCGAGAATGTTTTTCGAAATGGTTCTCTCGATTTAATCAAATTCTTAGCTTTAGGAATACAAAAATGCGTATCGTTTTTTCTTTACTCGCACTGCTTGCAATCTCGTGCAGTGCTCAAGCAGGTGTGATTGACAGTCTTTTCAACGGTGAAGTTACCAAATTGGAAGATGTTGACTACGAAATCGCCCTGGATGGTGGTGATGGGAGCTTGGATGTCGGCGATTACTTGCTGACCATCATTGAATTTGGTGCCACGCGGCTTGCGGCCAGCAATGATCTGGTCTTCGATGCGAGTGCATCTACTGACGCTATTACTGGCGTTGCGTTGTTCAAGGTTGCTGGAGTCTCTCAGGTCTTTGCCGGAAGCGACGCGATACTTAGCTACGCGCTTACGGGTGCAACAAGTGCAGAGTGGCTTGCTCAAGCTGGATTGGCGGGAATTGGGGACGGTACGGCTTTGGTCGCGTATCATGATCCGATTTCGGCTCCAGCTCAGCACATCGTGAATGCTCCGACCGTCGCGGCCGGCGTTGCTTCCGCAACTCATGGCACTAAGATTTTTGAGTTTGCAGTTGATAATAACTTCCTAGGTGCAACGGTTTCGGATCTCATTGGCGGAACGTTCAATGCGTACGATGCGGCAAACGTGGATGGTTTTACATCTGCTGGCGCCTTTGTTTCAACATACAACGGTCTGCCAGGAGTCACGCTTGTAGAGCACGACTTCAACAATTTCGGTTTTGATACAGAACTGCAGTTGATCGGTGGATTTGAAAGCAAGGGAGGCGCAGGCGCCTTTGATTTCGTAACAGACTCCGACGTGTACCTTCATGCCGTTCCCGAGCCCGGAACGGGCTTGGCCTTCATTGGCATCACCATGGTGACCGGATTCGTTCGCCGCCGACGCCAATCATAAGCCGATTGAATTTGGCTGTGCAACTGCGAAGCCGCTTCTCTAATTTGTTGGGGAGGCGGCTTTTTTTGGTGGGCTTGGCCGAAACGCATTGGTAGGGAGGCGTCGTTTATAGCTTGACCGTCGCCCCTGGGGCAAACGAAGTTAACGTCAGGGACTTACTTTCAGTTAGGCGAGCTGTAGCGTCCGGGAGCAATAATGCTATGTGGGTCGATTGCCTTTCTCAGCTTCGCTGAGGTTCGGCTGGTGGCGTAGCGGCCTAGGGGTACCATCCCAAGTGAATCATCCGATGCGTACCGATAAGGTGTGCACCCCAATGACTTGCCAGCTTGGTTAAGAGCGTTGAAGCAATCTTTAGCCCTTTCGGGGGCGCCATCTTCGTTTGGGCGGAAGAGAATTGGCACAGTGGAATCGAATAATCGTTCCGATAATGTGGTTAGAGTGATTAGCGGTTCGATGCCGTATCGCCGACAAGTCCTTGTAACGACCTGAGTATAGGCTTGGACTATTTCGGACTTCATTGGCACAAGCGGGCTGTACCAAATTAGGCCGCATCCATCTTTTGCAGGATTCAGCGGTTGTGCCTGATTGGGGCTCTCGCCGCGAAGCCAATAGGCAAGCGGAAGTGCGACCCGTCGGGGAAAACCGTTCGCGAGATCCAGGAGGGCCTCGATGGAATCAAGTTGTCGCAGGAAACCTAAAGAATTTGATGGGAGCCTGTTGGCGAGCGATCTCGCCGCGCGTGTCCGCTGATTGTTCATGTGAATGGGGCGTGGAAATGACGCTGGCAAGTGTCGTCGAAGTTCTTTTCGGATGACGCGACGCATAGATCGTGGGCAGTGGATCACTCCCGCAGCTGTCCAGGGTGTGATTCCAGCGCCTCGCGTTAGCCGATTGCAAAGTGAATCACTCATCACTTCCCCAGGGTGAACTTGGTCCACCGGGTAAGGATGTGACATGGAAAGGACTCGACGGTCATTCATCAAATTGACGCCTGCCAAACACGCCCCTAGCGAACTCAGTAGGTCACGGAGGCTTTCAACCATTTCACCAAACTGCGTTTCATTTCCAATACGAATGAAAAACGCTTCGACATGCTCGGGTCGTCGCTGAAGAGTGAAGGTTGCTCGGGTAACAACGCCAAAGTTTCCCTGGCTAAACAAGCCTTCTATATAGGGTCCGATCTGCCAACGGTGGGCTGCGCCGACCAACTCAGCACCCATCTCCATCAACGGTGATCGGTAAATACTGCCGTCGGCAAGAATCGCTTCCAATGAGGTGAGCGCCGCAAAGTGGTCCGTGGTTGGTGTTAGTCCATAGCCGCGTTCAAGTGCGTTTCCGAGCAAGGAGCAATCGGGGCCGCCACCATGTACGGGTACCATCCAGTCCAGGCCTTCGCTGGTTAGGTGGTCTGCCAGCATGCCTTGGGTAACACCGGGTTCGAGTTCAACCAGTCCCAATTCGCGATCAATGATCCGAATCTGAGTTAATTCGGACATGTCGAGCACGGCACAGCCTTCTTGTGCCGGTGTTGCGGATCCGTATCCCCAATTTCGGCCCGTGCTGGTTGGATAGATCGGTGCTCGATGTTCTGCTGCGATCTTGACGATTTGTTGTACGTCAGATCGCTTTCCGGGGCGAAGGACAACCGGTATCTGGATTCGAGAGCCGATCGTGTTGGCGGCGTGGCGTATTAGATCGGTGGCATCGGTGATTACTCGCGCTTGGCCAAGCAAGTTCGTCCAACTTGTGATCGCCAAACTCAAGCTTGTGTCGGTCGGGTTGGCCACAGCGTCGGTGCCTCGGGAAAACCTGTTCGTTCGGTTTGCCCCCTATTGGGTATCAATTATTGATCCGAGTGAAGGTCTTGGGTCAAACCGTATGTACACCGTAGCATTTGTTTAAGAAGAAGGCGCCAACGGACACCGCATTTTCCACATGCGATATACCGAATTTGAATCGGAGTGGATGCGTCTAGGAGAATGCAAAATCCGCCTTCACACGTGCTGGAGGCCGCGTTTGCTGGGAGTTTTAGAAGGTGGTTAAACCTGCAGGGGCCTCTTGGGCAACGATTGCTTTTGGGCATTTTTGCCAGGTGAGCGTTGAAAGAACCAGCGGCGATCGGTTGCGGTCATCTTTGTGCGATTTAGCGAATTGCGTTTTTCGCTGTTGCTGAAATAGTAACTTCGCCACGCCGGGGCGACGATTTCTGGGTCGTGTATTGGGGCGGCGATGGGGGCAGCTGGTTTGCCTAGCACTCCACCATGTGGGGCGATGGATCCGAATTGCTCGAAACCCATCAGTCGCTTGTAGAGCTTGGCGTGACGGGGGTGCACGGTGGCTACCAACTGATCGACTCCCTGGCTGCGGGCGAATTGGACCGCGGCGGAGGTCAATTTTGCGAATGCTTCCGTTTTCGACCGTTCGAACCAGGGTGCAATCGCCAGAGAACTCAGCTCAGCCATGCGTCTACCAGCCGCTCGCTGCTGCTGTACTTCCGCGTGAAAGAGTTCCTCCATTGGCAACCGATCGTTCTCGTCAATGACCAGCGTGACTGTCGCAACACATTCTCCATCGACCATCCCGCAAATCAACTGCGTTTCCGGCCACAGGTGAAATGGCTGGATTCGCATGCCCCAAGGGTTCGGCGCGCACAATCCCGACTTCAAATAGCTCTGATACAACACCTTGTACGCAGTTTCGTGGTCGTAGCGATTCTGGGCTGTTTGGCAGGCCAAGACGCGATTCTTGCTCGCAAGCCGAGTGCTGCTTCTGGAGCGACGTGGGAATGCGAATGGTATCGACTGTGCCGGACCGTACATGAAGTCTCCGTCAGATTAGTCTGTCATCAATCCGGAATCCCGACGGTGTTGATGACGATGAATAGTTGGTCGCTGAAAAGTTGCCCCCCCAAGTGAATCAAGTGATCCTGAGGACCTGGTGAGGGCGGATAGTCCGCCATCGATACCTTGGAGGTGCGTTTCGAATGTAGCGACTGGGTGGGTGGAGACTAGAGCGATTAGGCCGTTTTTATTGCTCGTACCCAAAAAAACGACCGAAATTTTGCATAAGACTACGTACTCTGGTGGGAATGTAAGGACTGCAATCATCTTGATGTCTGCACCAATGATCAGGCCCGTTTTGGGGCTCGATTTGCCATTGGAGCTTCGGACGAAGTAGGCCAGGTGCAACCTGGCGATTGATTGCGTCGGTGGTTTGGGAATTGCCAGGTTTCACCTGGCCTACTGTTTGCGGAGGTCTCGGTGGCGGGGCAGCGGGATCTCAGCGTTCATCCGTAGCGACAGTGTGGTGGGACGCCAGGTTTCACCTGGCCTACTGGGCTTTTCATATAGACCCTCACCGATACGTGCGGGATGTGCCGGTGCCCGGATGGCCGAACGCAGACTAAAATTCAGACCCACTGGATCCTGGCGGGCTGGTGATTTCCTGCAAGTTTTGCTTGATCACCCCTAAATCCCTCGCTCACGCGTCGGGTTGCGATAAAAGCGCTGACTTCAAAACTGACGCGTTGGGTTGCCAGCTACGGCAGCGGTTGGGGCCTAAGGAAATACATCATGTCCGCCGACCAGGAGCATGTATTTTCTGTTGGGGGGCGATGCGCCATCAGAATGAATCAACAGCTGTCTCGGTGATCCTGTTGGCTTTTTCGCATTGGCGATGGTTTTCGGTACTTTCGCGTAAAAACCAGGCCCTGCACGTAAACGGCTAATCAAATTGGCGCGGTCGAGCTAAACTGCCGCGGTCCCCCCCTGTTGTAGACGATGTTTGCCGAACAATCAGAAACGCCATTCAAGCAGGGTTCATTTCCGAAGCCTTCTTTAGCAACCTCTTATGTCTAATAGTCACTGTACTGATTTACTTGAACGTATTGAAAACCGTCGTTGTACCGTTGGTGTCATCGGACTGGGGTATGTTGGTTTGCCCCTGATCGACGCATTTGCTAATGCCGGCTTCCGGTGCATGGGTTTTGACGTTGATAAGTCAAAGGTCGATTCGCTGCTGGCTGGCAAGAGCTATATCAAGCATGTCAGCCACGACAAAGTTCAGGCTTGGTTGGACAAGGGGTTGTTCGATGCAACGGCGCAAATGAGTCGGCTCGATGAGCCAGACATGTTGTTGATCTGCGTGCCAACTCCGCTGGATGATGCGCGGGATCCGGATTTGACGTATGTGATTGAAACCTGCAACAAGATCGCGGATTGCATTCGACCGGGGCAGCTTGTTGTTTTGGAGAGCACGACATATCCAACAACGACGCGCGATGTGATGGTCCCGATTCTCGAGCGAAACGGGTTGAAGGCCGGCGTTGATTTCTTTGTCGCCTACAGCCCGGAACGCGAAGATCCAGGGAACCCTGATTTTTCGGCCGCAGGGATCCCTAAAGTTGTCGGTGCCATCAACGATGAAAGTTTGCAAGTCGCATCGAAGCTGTATCAATCCGCTGTCGCAGGAACCGTGCCGGTTAGCAGTTGCGAAGTTGCTGAAGCGGCGAAGGTTCTCGAGAACATTTATCGCGCCGTCAACATCGCCCTCGTCAATGAGTTGAAGGTATTATTTGATCAAATGGACATCGATGTATGGGAGGTCATTAATGCCGCGAAAACCAAGCCCTTTGGATTCCAAGCGTTTTATCCTGGCCCCGGTTTAGGCGGACATTGCATTCCAATTGATCCATTTTACCTCTCTTGGCTTGCGCGAAAGCAGGGCCTGAATGCCCGTTTTATCGAGCTCGCTGGTGAAGTGAATCGCTCGATGCCAGCCTATGTTGTCTCGCGAACCTCAAGCTTCCTGAATGAAGTATCGAAACCAATCCGCGGAAGCAAAATTTGCATGTTGGGCGTGGCCTACAAAAAGGATGTCGACGATCCACGCGAAAGCCCATCGTTCGATTTAATCAAGCTACTGTTGGCGCAAGGTGCGGAACTGACCTATAGCGATCCACATGTGCCAAAACTGCCCAGGATGAGACACTACGATTTACCAGCCATGGACAGCCAGGAGCTGACTGCTGAATTCTTGGCCAGTCAAGACGCGGTGTTGATCGCTACCGACCACACCGATTTTGACTATGACTCAATCGTCGAGCACTCGCCGCTGGTGATTGATACTCGCAATGCAACTCAGCATGTGACAGCGAACCGCGATAAGATTCGAAAAACCTAGCGTTTGCAAACGTGTCGTGATGCGCCCGGAACTGCGCCAGGTTTCACCTGGCCTACTGGGAGCTGAGTTTTAGTAGTGTGGCGTCGGCGATGATTCGGTGTGCTTGGCTGGTGGGGTGAATGATGTCCCAGTACAAGTACGATGCGCCCTGGTGGGGTGAGATCAGGTTGGATTGAATATCTGTCAACGCGGCGTTGGAGGTGTTGGTCAGTCCAAATGCGGTCGGGAAAATGATTCCGAGATAGGTGAGCGTGAAGGTGTCTAGCCGGTGAATTTTGATCTCTAACTCGGCTTCCAGTTTGTCGAGGCGGCGGTCGAGCAGGCTATTAAAACGCCATGCCATTCCGTTCAAGATCAGGCCCTCGAAGGATTGGTTGACTGCCGGCGTGGTGCCTAGTGGTGAGAGGCTAGGGACAAGAAATTCGTCGGCTCCGGCATCTGCAAGTTTGCGAATATGGTTCTCCACGTTGTAGACCGCAACGATTGGTAGCGTGCGGTTAAGCAAGTCATTTGATCCTGCCCATAAAATGGTCAACTGGTTTTGTGTGGGGGCAGCGACTTGCAGAAACGTCTCGATTTGAGCGCCGACGGTGGGGACGACCGCACCGGGGGCTCCATCGAAAATGCCACTCGGTGGTTCTCGGAAACCCTCTCCGGTGCTAGCGCCGCCGACGGCAAAGTTCAGGATTTGTTGGTCGGCCAGGCCCAGGTCTGACTGCAAGTAGTCGATCCAGACCGGGCCATTTGAAAAGCGGCCTTGGTAGTAGGGGAAATCGCCGGGGCCTGTCGGGGGAATGCCAGTTGCCGCGAACGCGTTTCCGGTATCGCTAAGACTGTCCCCGAACACCACGATGCTGTCGTAGGGCGGCTGCGCAGCGACCTGTGTTGTGAGTGCCGCTAGAACAACGAAAAAGAAAGCCGAAATTCTGTGGTGCATCAACTGTTTCCTGTCTGCGTGAACGAATGGCTTTTGGCGCGATCCTTCATTTTGAGGATACGACCGGAGAGGCAATCGCCTCCGTGGCGAGCCATACCTTATCTGCAGAGGGGTCAGCTGTGTGCTGTTAGAGCGGCTTTTGCGCCGTCAATTTGACTAATAGTTGATGTCGATCGCAATCAGGCAGTCGATCGGGGTAACCTGGCGTTGATTGAGGCTGCCGGGAGATTCGTTGCGCCAGGTTTCACCTGGCCTACTGGAGAATTGCGCCAGGTTGCACCTGGCCTACTAGTGAATTGCGCCAGGTTGCAGCTGGCCTACTGGGGCGTGGCGTTGGGTTTGGTTTTTGAAATGGGCTCTGATGCGGGTGTGGATGATGTCGGCGTGGGTGATCTTCATCCGTATTTGCTGCCCGGGTGATCCGCCGACTTCTTCACAGGCGAATGGTTGGCCGATCACTTCGGCTTTGAAGATGCGGCGATACAGTTTGGCGTGCCGTGGGTGAACAACCGCTTCGAGATGGGTTAGCTGCATTTCCAACGCGGTTCGATGGAGCAAACTGGTCAATTCCAAAAATACCCTCAGGTATGAATCGGGGTGTGGTGGCCCATTGGTCGGCGCTTGATTGATCGCCAGTCGCGTGATCTTGCCAATACCACCTGCATCGTTCGATTCGAACTCGGGCGCCAGCAGTGTGACGGTTCCACACACGCGTTCGGTGGCTGGAGTGTCGAGCGTCGATTGGCTGGCAACTCGTTGGTAAGCCAGGAAAGTGACCGTGCGCCACATCGCTGCCGGGGCCAGCTCGCAGGTGTGGTCCGCTTGGGAAAGCGAATCGACTGGGCGATCGCTGTTGCAGAGCCCAGCTTCGTGATACCGCGTCGCCCACAGTTTCTGGGCGTTGATGTGTTGTCCAACCGTTGTGGCCCGCTCGGCGCGTATCAATCCCAAATGACGCGACATGCTGAATTGGCTCATTCGGTTGACTCCGCGTGCTCATTCGTCCATCAAGAATCAGGCCCCGTCGGTCTGTATCGGTCCCGTCGTCTTTACGGCTTGAGCAAAGTGTGTGTTAAGTCGCAGGGTTGTACCGCTAGCCAGTAGGCCAGGTGCAACCTGGCAGATACTGGTGGGGCGACGCCAGGTTGCACCTGGCCTACTTTTTGCCGCCAGGTTGCACCTGGCCTACTTTTTGCCGCCAGGTTTCACCTGGCCTACTGGTGAATTGCGCCAGGTTTCACCTGGCCTACTGGTGTGGCGGCTGGCCTAGTTTGGGGATCGCCACTGAGTGCTTGGCACGCTGAAGCGTGAACTCCAACGGTGTGTGGCGGCGCTTACTGGCGGGTGGGGGCGTCGGTGCGTTCGGCCATTTGGGGTGCAGTGAAGTTCTGGCGGGTGATCTTCCAGTCGGATGGCGGTTTCTTGGGGATGAAGTTGTTGAAGAACTGCGAGATCCCCGCGCCTAATGCGTTCCGCTTGACGTCACTGAACTCGTAATGGTCCCACTGGGGCGCCAATTTGGCGTGAAAGTTTGGGGCGTACATGATCAAGACTTCGGGTTCGAAGTTATTGCTCAAGACGACTTGCACCATCTTGTACTGCGCCCGGTCTTCTTGAAGCTTCGGCCACGCTTCGATCAAAAAGGTGTTCGGCTTGGGGGATTCCTTCAGCGTGACCCAATAACGCTGCTTGATTTTTGTCGCGTCCAGATTGAAGACGAATGGAAGCGGGCTGTTGAAGATCTGCTGGCCTTGCATGTCCGCCGGCAACGACTGCACGTTGCACTGCTTTTCTTCGCGGTCGTACTCGATCAATTCCACTCCGTTGCAGACCCAGTACTCGCCGTATTTATTGTTCTGCGGTCCGTACTGCGGTTTCCCGTCTTTCATGCCTTTGTAGTACATCAGCGAATCGACGCGAAACAAACCCTTGTCCGGGTTGGCGTACTTGATTTCACCAGTCGCTTTGTGGGCGTGGACGCCAGCGGGGGCTGCTAGCAAATCGAAATGCCAGCGTTCGAATTTGCACTCGAGTGTCTTGGTGCCCTGGCTTTGCGTTTGCCATGAAAGCAACAACTGATCCAGTTTGGCTTGTTCTTCGGGCGCTAGCGCAGGGATGGGCGGTTGAGCAGCAGCCGTCGCGGAAGCTTGTCCGTTGGCAGCCGGTGGTTGTTGTGCAAGCAGCGCAGACGAGCCTGTGAGGCAGCCGATCAAAAGTCCGGCGATCAGGCGGCGATTGCAGAAGAATCCATTGCTTTGGCAAAGTTTTACCATGGCCAGCGGCACCATCCTTGGAGTCTTTGGAACAGTCAAAAGTTTCGGAAAACGCCTCGGTCCGTCAATGATAGACGTGCGGCCACTGCCTTATAGCAATTTTGGTGGGTCGACAGAAAGGGCAAAGAGTTGGCACCCGCTACAAGTTCGGGCTGCGGGTCAGTGAATTCTGAGAGGCGAGTTTTGAGAGTGCGGACTTTATCGTAACCCGACGCGCCAGCGAGGGATTTAGGGTGTTAGCGGGATCCGTCGTTGACCGGGATGTTGATTGAATTAGCCGGTCGCACGTTGGTGTGGAGGATTTATCCGACCGGCTTTATTCTTCGCAGAAGACCCTCACCCGAGTCGGATAAATCCTCCACACCAGCGCCGTTGAAGTTGCGCGTTCGCGTCACGTGTCGGGTTAAGGAAAGCTCATGTCTGAGGCGGCAGGGTGAAGGGGTGTTCAGTCAGTCTGAACCCTGGCGGGCCCAGCTACGCCTTGGAAACTTTTCCGATCATGACGGGAGGGACGAATGGCCGATAAGTGAAAGGATGCGGACTGCGCCAAACCTGCTTCGAGAAGCTGATCAGGTTCACGAATCATCTCCGGTCGCAAGGAAAAACAAAATGTCGCCACGACAGATTGATCAATACGAACGACTTTTCATGTCTCGCCGCCGTGTTTTGCTATCAACGCTGGTCGGCGGCGCCACGCTCGTCACCTCGCAGGTGGCCGTTGGAGATCCGGCAGGCAACGATCAAGTCGTTGCCAGGGTGGCGGCCGAAAACCTAGATCGGCCGATTCCCAATGAGATTGTTCGGCTGCCGGCGATCAGCAAAGAGTTTGAGCAAACGATCGTTCAGGCCATCGCGTCGGACCCGCTTGGAAAACTGATTGCGGTGGCCGGTGACGACCATGCGATTCGAGTGATTGATGCCACATCGTTGGAAATGGTGGCGACGCTACAAGGCCACTCGGATCTGATTCAAACGTTGCAGTTCGACTCCAATGGTGATCGGCTGGTTTCGGCCGGTAACGACGGGCAACTGATTCTGTGGGACCGCAAAGATCAGTTTCGACAGATACAACGAATGGCGGGCACACCGGCGCTGGCTTGCGTTCGTTTTTCGCCGGATGGTCACCAGTTGGCGGCTGTCGGGTTCAAGAACCAGGTGTTCCTGATCGGTCGTTCGCCAGGCCAAGGAAGCCCAAAGGTCGAATGTGACTGTACGGATCTGCGCGCTGTGGACTATCGGAGCGACGGCAAGGTATTGGCGGTTGCCGGACGCAATGGCGATCTGAATTTGTTTGATCGAGCGTCCAACGAATCGCTTGGGGCTTTTAAAATTCATTCCGGTCGCGTGCACGCGTTGCAATTTCACACCGCATCAAATGTTGTCGTCAGTGTCGGCGAAGACGGTCGCGTCACGATCTTTGACACCGCCGCCAGAGTCATCGTCAGTCAAATGCGTGTGACCAGTGGAAAGCTGTTTTCGGTAGCAATTTTGGACCAGGATCATTTGGCGGTGGCGGGTAGCGACAACGTTATCCGGATTGTTGATGTTACGTCGGGGCAGATTGTCAAGGAATTGAGCGGTCACACCGGTTCGATCGCCGCGCTGGCGTGCACCGGGACGCAGCTGTTTTCTGGTGGTTACGACGCAACCTTGCGGCGCTGGCAGTTGAGCAGCATTCAGGGCGTGCGAGATCGAATTGCCGAACGCGACCAGTCGCTGGATCGGTAGTTTCTATTTGGCACACGGATTCATCTGGCACATGAATTCAACCGGCACATGGAGGTGCCAACGCGTGATTTGGAAACCCAAACGAATTCGTCGCTCTCTGCGGAATCCTCCGCCAGAAGCAACTCGTCGTGCGCCGCGTCCCCAGCAATTGGAACGGCGAGAGTTGCTAGCTGCGGATCCAATTCACGTCGGTGTGGTTTACCTGGAAACAGATTACTTGGAAACCGACAACGACGTCGGCAGTGATTCGCGCGGCGACCGGTTCTTGCTGTCGTTCACCGGCGGCGCACCGGATACGGAACTCAACCAGTTGCGCATTCGGACGGACAAAGATGGCGACGGAATTTCGGTCGGTGATCCGATTTTTGATACCGAGCAGGGCGGGCGCGGCAAAAGTGGCGCGCACGATTTCCAGATCGTACGGATTCTGACCAGCGACGGGCGGACTGCGACGGCGCGCGCGACGGTCGCTGACGGCGGCCAGGAACTGATCCTGGATCTAGAAAACTTTCGCGCCGGCGATCGCCTGGAGTTCACTCTGGACGTCGACGAAGTTCTACGCAATTCGCTGGACCTGGCGATCTTTAATGACCGCTTGGATGTGATCACGTCGGGCCAAGAGTTTCAAGATTCGATTCTCGAGGCCGTGTTCGAGGCTCCGCATTACGAATCCGCGACTGCCGATGCAATCTTTCTAAACGACTATGGATCGCCCAACACTCAGTACGGCCTGAATTTGCCGCCTGATGAAGGCAGCGATATTGATAGCCGTCCCAACCGCAGCGCCGCAGCGGTCGCGCACACCGTGCAAACTCCCAAACCCATCGCAATCAGCGGGCATGTTTGGCTGGACAACAATCTGGATGCAATTTGGCAAGACGGTGAATCGGGGTTGTCCGGTGTTGAACTGACATTGTTTGCGGCGAATGACAATGGCCAGTACGAAGCCACTGGATTTCAGACGCATACCGATGAAAACGGCTACTACGAATTCGCCAAATCGTTGGGGTTAGCGCCAGGCCAATACCGTGTCGCCCAGACTCAGCCCGGTGGCTTGTTCAGCGTCGCAGCGGTACCGGGCAGCGTTGATGGGCAATCCACCGGCGTCGCAACATCGACGGACGTGTTGTCGTCGATTCAGATTCCGCTAGGCGACACGACCGCGGTGCAAATGAATTTTGCCGAGGCCGCGCCTGCAGCGATTGGCGGATCGGTTTATAGCGACGACGACAATGATGGGATCCGCGATCGTGACGAAGCCGGGATCGCCGGCGTCACGATCCGTCTGGTTGCGGTCGATACGATTGCTGACCAGCCGACGTTGACCGCTGTGACGGCGGCCGATGGGGCCTATGAATTTACAGGTTTGGCTCCGGGCACGTATGAAATCATCGAAGTCAACCAACCGGCTGATTTCGTCGATGGGATCGACAGCCCGGGAACCGTTGACGGCGTCGTGGTCGGAACGGCTGACGATCCGGGCGACGCGCTGCGAAATATTTCACTTGGCGGCGCTGACGTCGGCATCGACTACAACTTTGGCGAACTGGCGCTCGGAGATCTCTCTGGGTATGTCTACCTGGTCGCACCCGGACAAGACTGCACGGGCGATCACGACGCAATCGGTAACGAGCCGCTTGGTGGAGTGATTGTGGAGTTGCAATCGCCCGATGGAAACGTGATCTCGCGGATCACAACGACTCCCATGGGACGATACGATTTCGAATCGATTCCGCCGGGCAACTATCGGATCGTTCAATACACACCGGATGGTTTGCTCGATGGTGGGGCACACGTCGGTACCATCGATGGACGCAAAAATGGATCTGCGGTTGACGGTGGATTGATCGCGCAGATCACCATGACGCCGGGCGGTGTCGGCGTCGAATACAACTTTTGCGAAATTGCACCGGCGGCGATTTCTGGCTCTGTCTACCACGACCAGTCCAACGACGGTGTGCGCGACCAGAATGAATCCGGAATTGCTGGGGTCACAGTGACTTTGGTCGACGAAACCGGAACGGTCGTCGCCACCCAGCAAACCGATGCGGATGGTCGCTACGAGTTTGACGGCTTGCTTCCGGGGACCTACGAGATCCGTGAACAGCAACCCGCTGGCTACTTGGATGGCATCGATACCGCAGGTCGTGTCGACGGTCGCCCGGTCGGGGTAGCGGGCAATGATTCCATTGGGCAAATCGAATTGCCACAAGGCGTCTTCGGTCTGGACTATGACTTTGGTGAGTTGGTCGCTGCGTCGTTGGCCGGGACCGTTCACGTCGATTTAGACGGTGATTGTGTTCAAGATGAAAACGAAGTTGGATTGCCAGATGTCGTCATTCGCTTGCTGGACCAAAATGGGCATCAAGTCGCGATGACGACGACCAGTCCCGATGGCACCTACCGATTTAGTGGACTGGTGCCCGGCCGCTATACGGTGGTGCAAGATCAGCCGGCGGGCTACTTCGATGGTGGAACCATGGCCGGATCGGTTGGCGGTGTTGTCGGTGAAAACCGCGTCAGCAAAATTGATCTGGCTTCGGGAATTGATGCGGTCGATTACGATTTCTGCGAAGAACCACCGTCCAGTTTATCCGGTTCGGTGTACGTAGACGCCGATGGCGATTGCCAACGTGATGACGACGAACACGGTATTGATGGTGTCACCATCGAATTGCGTGATGCGTCCGGAACGCGCGTTGCAACGGCGGTTACCGATGATCAGGGGAACTACCGTTTCGATGGTTTGCGTGGCGGCGAGTACACGATATTCGAAGTTCAACCGGACGGCTATCTACAGGGCGGACAACAGCTTGGTTCGGCCGGCGGCATGGTATTGGGCGTGGATTTGATGTCGGTTGATCTGCAGCCCGGTGTCACGGCGACGGACTATCTGTTCTGTGAATACCGGCCGGGTTCCATTTCCGGATCGGTCTGGTCGGACAACGATCAAGATCAAGTCTTTGATCCCCACGAAGATCCGATTGCTGGCGTCACCATCACGCTATTGGACGAGAGCGGCAATGTGGTGCGGACTGTCAAAACAGATTCACACGGAAACTACTCGTTCGACGAACTCCCTCGCGGCGTTTACAGCGTTCGGCAACAGCAACCGACGGATTTTTTTCATGGTGGCCAACTGATCGGCAGCCAGGGTGGCCAGATCAATGGCGAAGACTGGATCGTCGGTATCGAGATTGGCAATAGTGACGCAGCCGACGGCTACCATTTCCCCGAGATCCCGCCGTCGAGTGTCTCGGGTCTGGTCTTTATCGATGGCGCGTTGATTGAGACTGAAACGGAAATCCCGGCAGACCAGATTCGGGATTATCGCGACGGATTGTTTACCAGCGATGACACGCCACTGGCGAATGTGCAAATTGAAATCCGTGATGCTGACGGTAATCCGCTGACCGACGACGACTTTTTGTCCGGATTGGCAACCGAGAACAGCGTGGTGCTAACCGACGTCGACGGTCACTACATTTTTCAAGGTCTGCGACCGGGCACGTACACGCTGTTTCAAACTCAGCCGGATTCGTTGACCGATTCGATCGACACAGTTGGGTCAACCGGTGGTCTGGCTGTTAACGCTTCGGACGTTTATAGCGAAGACGAACTGCAGTGGATTGCTTCGGTCAACGGCACCGAGACTCTGGATGCATTGATCGGCATTCGTGTTGAAGCCGGTGGCCAATCAAGCCAGAACAACTTCAGCGAAATCCAAATTGAAATCGTCATTCCGGAACCACCTGTTGAACCGCCTGTCGTAGAGCCTCCACCGGAAGTTCCCCCCAGCGATTTTCTGCCTCTGCCCGGTCCCGAACCGGAGTTTGTGGTGCAGCCACCACCGGAGCGTTTTGAACCGAAGCAATTGCTGTTTCGGCCGGGGATAATCGACGAGGTCGAAGTCAAACGCTACTCGGCAGAAGCTGAGGTGGTGACATGGCACTTAAGTGTGATCAACGGCGGTTATCCGCGTGGCGCCGTGCAGTCCAGCGAGGCGTTCAAGCAGGTGGCGATGAAGCGAATGCCCAAGCAGTGGAACGAAGGTGATCATTCCAAAGGGAAATGGAAATTGATGACGATCGACGGCGAGTTGCGTGAACAGAGCAAGTCGATGACGTTGGGAGCGGAAGACGCGGTGGCGTTGGTCGGTGATTTTGATGGTGACGGTGACGACGAAGCGGCGGTGTATTTGGCCGGCCAATGGTTCGTCGATCTCAATGGGAACGGCGTCTGGGATGCTGGTGATCTGTGGATCATGCTCGGTACCGAACTCGACCGACCGGTTGTCGGTGACTGGGACGGCGACGGTAAAGATGACATCGGGATTTACGGACGGATGTGGGAGCATGATCTCCACCGTGTGAAAATCGACGCCGGACTGCCGGACCCCTCCAACCGTTCGCGACGCTTCATCGAAAATCGTCGATCTCAAAGCGTGGTTCCAGTGACCTATCGCAATCATGATCGCGAGCGCTGGTTGCGCAAGGGTGACGATGGCCAGTTGCGCGCTGACGCGGTTGATCACGTCTTTCAATTTGGTGAGGATGTGGATACGCCGCTCGCTGGAGACTGGAATGGTGACGGTATCGATCAAATCGGGACCTTCCGCAATGGTATCTGGATGCTGGATGCCGAAGGCGACGGACGGCGTAAACTGAACGAAGTTGAATTCGAGTTCGGGCGTCCGGGCGACCAACCCATCGTCGGTGATTTCGATGGCGATGGAATTGACGAAGTCGGTGTGATCCGCGGTGACCTGTGGATCATCGACTCCGACGGTGACCGTCGTCTGACCGCTGCAGATCGACGCATCGAAATGCCGCGTCCCTCTGCCGAAAGCCAGCCCGTTGTCGGAGATTGGGACGGCGACGGCAAAGACGAGCCGGGATTCTACGACAAGGCTGGATAGTGGTTCGAGCCCCAGTGTCGTGCCTCCGTTTTGCATCTCAGCATGATGATGCCACCACACAGGTGTTGCGAAACGGCAACATCCATTGTCGGCGGTCGGTTGATTGAATCAGCCGGTCGCACGTTGGTGTGGAGGATTTATCCGACCGGGATTGTTCTTCGCAGAAGCCCCACAATCGAGTCGGATAAATCCTCCACACCAGCGCCGTTGACGATGCGCTTTCGCGTCAGGCATTGGTTTTTGGTAACCCGACGCGTCGCGCTTGCGATAAAATCGCAACTTCAAAACACAAACGCCGGATTCGGCTTGGCACGGATTGTGCAAACGACGGTGACGCAACTTTGCGTTTCTAACTTTTGCCACCGACGAACCGCTCCATGCATTGTGTCACTCTCGCCGATTTGGCCGCTACGCTTGCTCAGAACGGCCCCTCCCTTTTGCTGCATCGCCGGCCCATGCCTGCGGAGGTGATTATGCGGTATTGGACGGCATCCAGGACACGCCATGAGCTATGGCATCGTGCCATGGCGCGCTACAGAGGGGCGCACAATGCCGGTCAGTCGCGATCGCTGCGTGAGTGGTGGATCGAGCACAGCGTGGTGCTGGAAGAAATCTTGGTTTCCGAGTTGCTTGTCCGAGTCGTGGCGGCGATCAGCAATGAAATCCTGCGAATGGCGGACCCAACCGATGACAAATCGGTGCGGAGCAGCCACGAGAGTTTGGCGGCCGTGACCCACGGTGTCTTTCTCTCGCAGACAGAGGCGAGTAACCGAGTGGCTCAGTTGATTTTGGAAGGCCACGGGGCACGTGTCCAAGACACGGTGCGTTTAAACCGCTTGCGATATGGGGTCGAGCGATGGACGGATTGGTTGATCGGGCGAATCAGTTTGGACGCGAATCGCTCCTTCGAATACTGCATCGATTTGGAACGCGCGCAATCGTTTCATACTGAAGTCCGGCAGCGTTCAGCGGACTTGGAGCCGGACATCACGACGCGGTTGATGAGAGCCGCAATGCGAGACATGTTGACTCGACGAACCAGTTCCGAATCCGCATTGCCGCACGCCAATCAGCAAGTGGCGTCGTCGGCACTGGCACTGTTCCGTCCCGAACTGTTTGATGACTACGGTGTGCCGAAATCGCTGTGGCTCCGTCGTCTGCAAGACACTCCCATCCAAGAAAGGTCACCATCAAAAGTGATTTCCCGAGAACCAAAACGCTCAGCTCCCCTGTAGCCGGCTTTTGTCAAGAAATCTCTGCGTCAATCAGCCGGCACGCGCTAGCGTTCGGTCCCACGGAACTTGCAAGGTTTGTAGCGAGTAACCGATGACTCCACCGGAGTACGCTAAGGCAATCGAAACAATCGCCGCGCGTTCTCGGTCGTCACCTCCGCCAATGCTTCTGGCTTTACGCCGCGGGCTTCCGCCAGGCAACGCAAAGTGTGCTGCACGCGGGCCGGTTCATTGGGGCGCTTGCCACGCAGCGGTTCCGGACTCAAGTAGGGTGAATCCGTTTCAACCAACAACCGATCCTCGGGAACTAATTTGGCGACGTCCCGCAGGTCCTGGCTTTTCTTGAACGTCACCATCCCGGCAAAACTGATGTGCAAACCGAGATCCAGGCATTCGCGGGCACAGTCCCAATCGCCGGTGAAGGAATGCATGATGCCAGGTGGCACCAACGACTGACGTTTCAATTGTTGCACGATCAAATCACCGCTTTCACGCATGTGAATCACCATCGGCAAATCGGTGTCGCGGCACAATTGCAGGTGTTGGTCAAATGCAGCGTGTTGTTGCTCGATCGGTGTGTCGTCCCAATAGCAGTCCAAGCCGGTTTCGCCGATCGCTCGAACGCCTGGCATTCCGACGAGATCTTTGATCAATGCAAAGTCATCTGGGGCGGATTCAGCGACTGAATTGGGTTGGATGCCTACGGCCGCAAACAGATAGTCCGGGTACTCTGCAGCCAACTCGCAAGCGCGTCGACTGGAGGGGACATCGATGCCGATCACCATGATCCCTTCGACGCCGGCTTGCCGCGCCCGCTGAACTGTTTCGGCAACGGTCTTGTCGAACGCGTCGACGTTGAGGTGAGCGTGGGTGTCGAAGAGTCGTAGCGTCATTACGCAGAAAAAAAGTAGCGTGTCAGGTGATAAAAGACCGGTGCAGCAAAACAAATGTTGTCGATCTGGTCCAGCACTCCGGCGTGGCCTTGCACCAGCGTGCCGGTATCGGTGACGCCGCGGTCGCGTTTAATGGCGCTCATGGTCATCGCGCCGCCACAGGCCATCGTCGTCACCACCGCCGCCATCACACCGGCCTCCCAGGGATGAAAGGGGGTGGCCCAGGAGAGTGCAGCGGCGATCAAACCGGTCGTCACCATTGATCCCAAAAAGCCTTCCCAAGTTCTCGAGCCGTTGATCTTTTCTGCGATCACATGCCGCCCGGCCAACTTGCTCCAGCCGCGTTCCAAGACCGCTGCCAACTGGGCGATAACGACTAAGAAAATCAGCACGCTTACGTTGCTGCCGTCCCACTTGGCACCGCCCGTGCGAACCAAATCCAGATCCAACAGCGCCGGTGCATAGCTAAGTGAATACACACAGATCAACAACCCCGATTGGATCTTTGCACTGCGTTCAAGAAAACGTTTGTAGTCCCCGGCAATCGCCGCCCGAGCCGGGATAAACAGGCTGGCGTAGACCGGGATCATGATGCTGTACAAGCCGTAATAATCGTTCTGGGGAACGAAGCTTGGCGGGTGACTGCCCAACGCGATCAGAAAATATTGCAGGGGGGTGAAGACAAAAAATACCCAGAACAACGTGCGGTGATCGCCACGCCGCGTCGGCGTCATCGTGATGAATTCACGTAGCGCCCAAAACGACACGAACCCGAACAACACCACCACGCCAATTCGTTGCAGCAAAAATCCGAACACAAAGATTGCGGTCATCAGCCACCAGACACGCAGTTTCTGGTTGAAGCGGCGTACGCTTGCCGATTCAATCCCCATCGTGTCGCGGCGCGACATCAGGAATCCTACCAGCGTTGCGATGACCAGTGCTGACAAGATCACTGCCACCAAAACCATGGCGCGTGTCGACAACCAGACCGTGCTGGCAATCGGACCGACGGTGGCTTGAAGAGTGATCTCGTTCATCAACTGTTGCTGGTTCGTCAAGTGCGTTTACTTGCTGATCCGCTGGACGACGGCGTCACCCATCGCTTCGGTGCCGATCGCTTCGGAACCGCGGGCGATGTCGGCGGTTCGCAGGCCTGCTGCCAACACCTTGCCAACGGCTGTTTCGATCGCAACCGCTTCGGTTTCGGCGCTCAGCGAATGACGCAGCAACATCGCTGCGGCCAGAATCGTCGCCAACGGATTTGCAATGCTTTTGCCAGCGATGTCCGGTGCGGATCCGTGAATCGGTTCGTACAAACCCGGTCCATCACTGCCCAGCGAAGCGCTCGGCAACATACCCAACGAGCCTGGCAACATCGACGCTTCATCGGTCAGAATGTCGCCGAACATGTTTCCGGTGACGACCACGTCAAAGTCCGCGGGACGATTGATCAAGTGCATCGCCATCGCGTCGACCAGCACCACGTCGTACTGCACATCGGGAAATTCTTCGGCCATCACGCGGGCGGCAACTTGACGCCACAAGCGGCTCGGTTCCAACACATTCGCTTTGTCGACGCTTGTTAACCGGTTGTCGCGGCCCTGAGCGGCTTTGGCGGCTAGGCGTACGATCCGTTCGACTTCTCCGACGCTGTACACCATCGCTTGCGTGGCGGTTTCGTCGGCCCCTGATCCGCTGCGTCCGGATTCCCCAAAGTAGATCCCGCCGGTCAGTTCGCGTAGGAACAGGATATCAGTTCCTTCGATGATCTCACGCTTCAGCGGCGACGCATCCACCAGTTCAGCGAACAGTTTGATCGGGCGCAGATTGGCGAACAGTCCGAGTTCTTTGCGGATCTTCAACAGTCCGGCTTCGGGTCGTGTTTTGGCCGACGGATCATCCCACTTTGGGCCGCCGACGGCACCCAACAGAATCGCGTCCGCGCTGCGACAGGCGGCGACGGTTTCATCCGGTAGCGGGTTGCCCGTTTCGTCGATCGCGATTCCGCCAATCAAGTGCGAGCTGAACGTGAATTCGTGCCCAAAGACTTCGCCAACTTTTTCGAGGACTCGTCGGGCTTGCTGCGTGATTTCTGGGCCAATGCCGTCGCCAGGCAAAAGAACTATGGAGGCTTTCAAGGTTGCTGCGAATGTCAGAGGGGGGAAACGGACGGGTTTATCGGCCGTACTTTAGCCGACTCAGACGGTTTTCCCCAGTGGCTCGCGGGGCGCGATTGTTCCCGAATAACCGGTTTAAACGTTACTGTCCGCATCGTTTACCGTCGGCTTTGCCAGGGATCTTCACCGATCAGCAAAATCGATACGGTCGGTGGGGTTGCGCACCGCACTGTGTGGTAGTCGCACCTGTGCACGTCTACACGCTTGCCCACCTGTTTTTTGGGGGGCGATCGTGAGGTGGGTGCCGGTGATTCGTCGCGTCCCACGTTCCGGTCCAAAACGATGTCTGCTGTTCCACCTGACGCATTGCCTCCATCGCCGCCATCACCTGCTGGAATGCCGCTCTCGGCCGGGGGACCGCTCTGGCCAGCTCCCACCGCGTTGGCACCGTTGGTCTGGAATCCCGCACCGCTGGTTCCGATCGTGCTGCCGGTCGCACAGCCGCCGGCGGATGTGGAGAAGCCGTCACTGCCAAAGCTAAGAGTGCTGCACATCGTCAACGGCGAACATTTTTCGGGCGCCGAACGCGTGCAGTCACATCTGGGCCGCTGTCTGCCAGATTTTTCCGTCGACGCAGATTTTGCCTGCGTGAAGCCAGGTAAATTTGCAGCGTTGTTGGATCAGCACCAGGGGCAATGGGGACAGATCCACTGCGCTGCGATGGCCCATCGATTGGATTTGCGAGCCGCCTGGAAAGTTCGCGAGCTGGTGATCGGCGGTGGCTACCAGTTGCTGCATGCTCATACCCCGCGAACCGCGATGATCGCGTCGGTCGCCGCCAAGTTGACCGGGGTTCCCTGGGTCTATCACGTCCATAGTCCCGCCCTTCGTGACTCCGCCAAGCCGATCACCAATCGAGTCAACGGAGCGATCGAACGACTCGCGCTCTCCAGCTGCAGCCACTTGGTCACGGTTTCAGAAAGCTTGCGTCTGGATTGCATTCGCCGCGGTGCCCGAGAAAGCGATGTCACGGTGGTGCACAACGGCGTGCCTGCGATTCGTCCACCGCGTGCCAACACGCCCGTCGTCGGTGGGCGTTGGGTGATCGGCATGGTGGCTTTGATGCGAGCCCGAAAAGGATTGGAGGTGATGCTCGATGCGCTCGCCCAGCTTCGCAGTCATCACGACGTGGTGTTGCGTCTCATCGGACCGTTTGAAACCGAGTCCTATGAAGCCGAGATCAATTTGAAAATCAAACGCTTGGATTTGTCGCACTGCGTAGAGCGGATCGGATTTAGCAATCAGATCCCTCAAGAACTCGCGCGGCTCGATGCCATGGTGCTTCCCAGTTTGTTTGGCGAAGGTTTACCGATGGTCGTTTTGGAAGCGATGGCGGCGGGATTGCCCGTCATCGCAACGCGAGTCGAGGGAACGCCGGAAGCGGTGACCGATGGCGTCGAGGGATTGTTGGCCGAGCCGCGCGACGCGGTCAGTTTGGCGGGCAAGATAGAAGAACTCGTGACCGGCGCGCATGACTGGAACAAAATGTCCGAGGCCGCTTTCAAACGCCATGGCAGCGATTTTTCGGAGATCGCGATGGCGCGTCACACTGCGGCGATCTATCGCAACGTCTTAAACAAACCGACTCCGTAGCATCATCGGTGTGGATCACTCCGCGAATCCCAACGTCGTGATCGGTCGCTCGATCTGAACAACCAGCAGGGGCGCTGGTACTTCATCCACTTTTTACAGTGGGGGTAAGCTTCCAGCTTGCCATCACCACACCGCTTGAATCGCAAGCTGGAAGCTTACGCCACGAAATGGTTGACCCGAAATTTGATAGGGATGGATCGCCAGGTTGCACCTGGCCGACTGGATCAGGCTTCTAGCAGGCTGTCGCAGACCATCACGCTGGCCCAGTTTTCTTTTTGCCGCGAGATGAATTCCAGGTGCCGTGGAGCGGTTTGGTAGACGTCGTGTGTGGCGCGATCACTAAAAATCACGTGCAGCGAAACGTCGTAAACGGCGTTTACCGGGCGATCCAGTTCGGCGTCTCGTCGGCCGACCGAAAAATCGATCACACCGTCGTGGTTATTCAGATACTCTTGGGCGTCACCGATCAGACTCGCGACGGCTTCGGGACTGTTGTCTTTGAGTGTAAAGAAAACGTGGTGCGCGAGACGCGACATGGAGAACAAGCCCGGGTTGATGATAAAAGATTGCGGTGCGCCCCCGAACCAGTGTCTGGCGGTCAACTGGGACCGGAAATCACTGGGGGGCACCCCGTCAGAGCCGACAGCCGGATTCGAACCGGCGACCTAATCATTACGAATGATTTGCTCTACCAGCTGAGCTACGTCGGCAACCTGGATCGCAGAGTGGTGAAAAAAGGTCGGAACGAACGCTTTCGCCTGCCTTTCACTTCCCGCGAAGTCGCAAAGATTACAAAACGTCTGCGGACTTCACCAGGGTAGATCTTCCACGAGTAAAGATTCTCGGCCAAGGAATCCGACGAATCCTGCCGAAAATTAAAAAATGGCCCTGCTCGACCGATTTTCCCGCTGACACGAAAAATCGTGCCATTTTTTTGACAGCTATCAACGTGCCACGACTCGACAAAAATTATTTTTTTTGGTAAAAAAATTTTCAGCGGTTGGAAGTCTGTCGCCAACCTGCTCGCAGCGTCGGTCACGGCGAACCCAATTGGGGTTATCGCAACCATGGGAAACGCCAGCATCGGCGGACCAGAACATCACACGCTCGCCCCCCGCGGGCAGGAGAATAGGACTTGATGAACGAAGTCGAACTGGAAGTCGTCGACTTGAAAGAGCTCATTCTGTCGAACAATTCGTTCGGACCGAATGACGTTGCCGAAATTCGGCAAATGATCGCTGAGAATTATGGCCATTTTGCCGAGCTCCGCGATGCCGTCAATGAAATGGAAGACGATCCTGCGATCACGCCTGCCGGCAAGACCAAGATGGGTGTTTGCCAGTTCCTGCTCGGCCATTTCGCCCAGTCGTTGGAAACGTTGAAGGCAGCCGACGGCAGCGCTACGGCGCTGTTTTACTGTGCCCGTTCGCTGTTCGAACTGAAAGAGTTTGACAACGCGATCAGCACCTACGAACAAGCTCAAACGGCCGGCTACAACGCCGATCAGTGCAAGATCTTCATTGCCGAATCGCACCGCTATGCCGGTCGAATTGAAAAAGCAATGTTGTTGCTGGACGATATTTTCGGGCCCGCCGAACAGACCGCCGAGTACATGTACCAGCGCGCCGCAACCGTGGCTGCCGTTGGTGGCCGACGCGACGAAGCCATCACGTTGTATCAACGTGCGGTGCAAACCGATGAGAACCACGCCGGTGCCTTGTTCGGTTTGGCTTGGGAAAATGATCGGATGGGCAACGACGAAGAAGCGCTTCGCCTGTACGAGCGTGCTGCCAAAGCGTTCCCGACCGGCGTCGGTGCGTTAATCAACTTGGGATTGATCTACGAAGATCGCAACGAGTTTGACAAAGCACAGATTTGTTACAAACGAATCTTGGACGCCCATCCGGATGACACCCGGACTCGGTTGTACATGAAAGATGCGTCGGCCAACGGCAACATGCTGTACGACGAAGAAATGCAGCGTCGCAACGACCGTTTGGCACAAACGCTGAACATGCCTGTCGCTAACTTCGAACTGAGTGTGCGCAGCCGAAATTGTCTGTCCAAGATGGGAATCGAAACCATTGGCGATCTGACTCGCACCAGCGAAGCCGAACTGCTGTCCAGCAAGAACTTCGGTGAAACCAGTTTGATCGAAATTCGTGAAATGTTGACCAGCAAAGGGTTGAAGCTGGGTCAGTTCGCTCACGAGAAAAAAGCTCCGGAACCACCGGTCGACACCAGTCACCTGTCGCCCGACGAACAGGCGATGTTGGAACGACCGATTTCCGATCTGAATCTTTCGGTTCGTGCCCGCAAATGTATGGCCCGACTGCAACTCAACTCGATCGGCGAACTGCTGCGAAAAACAGGCGACGAAATGCTGGAGTGCAAGAACTTTGGCGTGACCAGTCTGACGGAAGTCCGCGAGAAATTGACCGATCTCGGCCTCAAACTCCGTGGCGATTGATCAGTAGGTCAGGTGCAACCTGGCGACTCTTCTCTCCACCCGGCCTGCCATCCAGTGACCCTCCCGCGTGCGGGAGGGGTAGGCGGAGGAACCTCGCGACGACGCGGGGACGGCCCGCCTTGGGGCGTCTTGGATTTCCTGGAGATTCACTGCTCGACGTCCCCTCGCTACGCTCGACCCTCCTGCCAGCCAGGAGGGTGAATTCCTTAACTGCACGACCGCGAACCGGGGGTGAGTCGTGGATCGCTCCGCCGATCCAACGCAACGCCCGCGTTCCCTCCGAAATCGGTCCGACGATTCCCCCCGTAGACAAACCTGTATGTCCTTTCGTTTCCATCTGCATCACACCGACCTCGAAACCGGTGCACGGCGGGGAACGTTTGAAACACCCCATGGTCCGGTGGAAACGCCTGGATTCATGCCGGTGGGCACGCAGGGAACCGTCAAGGGTTTGACGATCGATCAAGTCGCCTCGACCGGGGCTGACATGATTCTGGGCAATACCTACCACCTGGGACTGCGGCCTGGTCACTTGACCGTTCGTGCCCTTGGTGGGCTGCACGCGATGTGTGGTTGGGACGGTCCGATTCTGACCGATAGCGGTGGCTTCCAGGTATTCAGCCTGAAGGGCATCAATAAAATCACCGAACAGAGTGTGGTGTTTCGCAGCCACATCGACGGTGCAATCATCGACCTGACCCCCGAGCACTCGATCGAAATTCAAGAATCACTCGGCAGTGATGTCGCAATGGTACTCGATCACGTCGTCGCGCTGCCCGCGGAAAAATCCGAAGTCCAGTTGGCGATGGAGCGGTCGATTCGTTGGGCCAAGCGTTGTTTGGAATATGCCAGTCGCGGGGATCAAGCCAAATTTGCGATCGTACAAGGCGGACTGGATGTCGAACTCAGGCAACAATGTGCCCGCGATTTAGCGGCGATGGATTTCCAAGGCTATGCCGTCGGCGGCCTGAGTGTCGGCGAGGCGCCGGAGGAGATGTACCGGATCACACAGGCCACGACACCTGAATTGCCGTCGGATAAGCCACGCTATTTGATGGGCGTCGGCCGGCCGATCGACCTGTTAGAAAGTTTGGCTCGGGGGATCGATCTGTTTGATTGTGTGATGCCGACCCGCAATGGGCGAAATGGTTTGGCGTTCACCGATGCGGGCCCGGTCAAGATTCGCAACGCGAAACACAAAACCGACACCGCGTCGCTGGATCCAACCTGTTCGTGTTTGGCATGCACCCGTCACAGTCGCGGCTACTTGCGGCATTTGTTCATTGCCGGTGAAATGCTCGGTCCGATTCTTTTGTCGCTACACAACCTGACGTACTACCAACGGGTGATGCAGGGCGCGCGTGAAGCGATTAAAGCGAATACACTGTCGCAATACATCGCAACGAAAAAGTCGCAGTGGGGAATCCAATGAGACAGATCATCGCCATCGTCCGACCGCATCTCGCCGAGCGGGTCTTGGAGACGCTCAAGCGAGCTCCGTTGGAAGCGCTGACGGTCAGCGAAGTCAAAGGCTACGGACGTCAAAAAAGCTATCTCGACGAATACCAAGAGACTGAATTCTCCGAGGCGTTTGTCCCCAAGGTTGAGATCACATTGTGGGTCGACCAATCTCGCTACGAAGAAACGCTTGAGAAAGTTGTCGCCGCCGCCCGCAGCGGCCGCATCGGCGACGGCAAAGTCTTCACGCTCCCCGTCGAAGTCTTCCAGTAGGCCAGGTGCAACCTGGCGATCTTCTTCCAGTAGGCCAGGTGCAACCTGGCAACTTTCTTCAAGTAGACCAGGTGCAACCTGGCAAAATTTCCCCCCTCAACCGACCGCAATCTGGCAGCTTTCTATAGCGCCGATGTCCGTCGCGTGCATGTTCGGGTGCAGTCCCCACGAGCCACCCACCGACCTCTCAAGAAATTCAAAGTTTCGAACCGAAAGACCTAGGCGCCAGCGAAGCGATCGACGATAACACCGGTGCGGGATGGAGCAGCCCGGTAGCTCGCGAGGCTCATAACCTCGAGGTCGTCGGTTCGAATCCGGCTCCCGCAACTCTAGATTTCTCGACGAACTTCGGTTGACTGTCGGGTAAACGAATTGGCCGGCGATTGTGTAATACACGATCGCCGGCTTTTTTTTGGTTTCTACGGCGTTTTTTGCCGTGTCAAACGCTGTTTGGCTGTGTCTCGCCGGGCTCTCTGGGTCTCGGTTCGGAGAGTCTCCATCGCGGGTGTTGGGGCAACCTTGGAAGACCTCGCGACCGGAAATCTCAGCACTCTCTAGTCTCTCCGACCTTCCCCTTATTTGAATCCACCGCCGTAGAGACTTTTCAGAGATCGGGCCTCGGACGCCATTTTCCGGGAATCCACGCGCGCCGTTTGCATAAGTAACCCTGAGGGGAGTCGTTTAGTTCGGCTCGGTGAGTTTGGTTCTTTTTGGAGGGGAGGCGTAATGCAGAATTCGGTTTTGCCGGCGGAGCAGGCGACGCGGGTGGCGTGTTTGTTGGGGCGTGCGGTGCTGCGGTGGCAGCGAGATCGAAACACCAACGCGAAAAGTTCGGAAATTGTCTCCGACTCTCTACCCCAGCGGCTTGAGTCTCGTCCGGTTTCCTCGCTCTCTGTGACTGGTCGAAACGATCGGGCTAGGTCTCAAGAACAACTTGGGGGTTCGGTCGAGACCGGTTCTCGACACGAGACGGGAGACACAGGCGTTGTGCGAAGAACAACGAAAACAAATCGCGGAGCTAATCGTCGAAGCGATCCGGCGAAATGCAGAAAAGGTCGCCAAGCAGAAAGCGGCAGCGGAAACAGAGAAGAACGACAAGACGGAGGTTTCCAATGAGTCCTGAAACGAAATTGAAAGTGGCAAAGCTGTCCGATTTGACGATCGGGCAACTCGCGGCGAAGTACGAAAAGCTGTTTGGCGAAAAATGTCGCTCTCGAAATCGGCGGTACGTTCATCGCCGCATCGCGTGGAAACTGCAAGCCGACGACGAAGGCGGATTGAGCGAACAGGCAATCTTGCGTGCCACCGTGGTGGCGGGCGAATCGCTGATTCGATTGACGCCGCCGAAGTCACGCAAATCGAAGAAAGACGAGTCGAAGGTTCCTGAGAAATGGGATTCGCGTTTGCCGTCGCCAGGAAATCTGATCGAGCGACAGTACAAGGGCCAGACGCTGCACGTGCTTGTGTTGACCGAAGGGTTTGAATACGACGGCGAGCGTTACAAGTCGCTGACCGCGGTGGCTCGAGCGATCACCGGAACGCACTGTAACGGGTTCCATTTCTTCAAGCTGGGGCAGGCGAAATGAGTAGCAAGAAACCCGAAGCGAGCCAGCCTATCATTCGCTGTGCGATCTACACTCGCAAGTCGACCGACGAGCGATTGGATTTGCAATTGAACTCGCTCGACTCGCAGCGAGGTGCCGCCGAAGCATTCATCGCCAGCCAGAAATCAGAAGGCTGGGTGTGTCTGCCCAAGCTGTACGACGACGGTGGTTTCACAGGCGGAAATCTGGATCGGCCGGCGTTAAAGCAATTGATGAGCGACATCGAGGCCGGTGAGATCGACTGTGTTGTCGTTTACAAAGTTGACCGACTCAGCCGTTCGTTGCTGGACTTTGCCAGGGCGATGGAAACATTTGATGCCAACGGCGTGTCGTTTGTCTCCGTCACGCAACAATTCAACACGACTCATTCGATGGGCCGATTAACGTTGAACATTCTGCTTTCATTCGCTCAATTTGAACGCGACATCATCGGCGAACGCATCCGCGACAAGATTGCCGCTCAGCGACGAAAGGGGCTTTGGTGTGGCGGGCAACCGGTTCTTGGGTACGACGTGGATCGGTCGGAGACGAGTCCGAAGTTGGTCGTAAACGCTGAAGAAGCAGCGAAGGTCCGCGAGATATTTGACTTCTACTTGAAGCTGCGTTCGTTGTTGCCGGTAGTTGAGAAACTCGAAGAGCTCGGATGGGCGAACAAAACCTGGCTGACTCGCAAGGGACGCCATAAAGGCGGTCGGCCGTTCGACAAGTGTTCGGTGCATTCGCTTTTGACCAACGTCTTGTACGTCGGCAGAATTCGTCACAAGGAAAACGTGTACGACGGCGTTCACGAACCGATCATCCAGCCCGATGTTTTTGACGCTGTCCAAAAGATGCTCAAAGAACACGGTCAGGGCAGCGGAAAGCGTTTGATTAATCGACACAACGCGTTGCTGAAAGGAATGCTGTATTGCCCAACGTGTGGATACGCGATGGCCCACAGCCCGACGA
This sequence comes from Stieleria tagensis, assembly GCF_024129865.1. Taxonomy (GTDB): domain Bacteria; phylum Planctomycetota; class Planctomycetia; order Pirellulales; family Pirellulaceae; genus Stieleria; species Stieleria tagensis. The sequence goes on from NZ_JAMYFE010000049.1 coordinate 92,832, forward strand.
AAAAGAAGAGCAAGTTGTACCGATACTACGTTTGTCAAACGGCCATCAAGCGTGGCCACGCTCAATGCAGTACTGGCTCCATACCCGCACCGGCGATTGAGGCTGCGGTCGTCGAGAGCCTACGCTGCATCGTGGATGACGACGGATTGAAGCGAGAAGTTTACAAGCAATCCGAAACGTTGGTGCAACAGCGACAGGAGAGGTTGGATCTGCAACTTCGGCAACTGACAAAGCAAAGGTCACGCGATAAAGCCGAACTCGAACGCATGGCGACCGAGGGCGAGGCTGGCGAACTGAACGACGCCCGGCGACATGACTTGCAAACGCGTATCGAGAGAACTCGGACGCAGATCGCAGAGGTAACCGATGCACTGGTGATCGCGGGGCAACAAAGTTTCCGACGCGGCGATGTTGATGAAGCTCTGGGCGACTTCGATCGACTTTGGAGGATGCTCAAAGCGAGGGAACGGGTTCAACTGTTGGAGCTGTTGGTATCGCGTGTGCAATACGATCGGTCCGACGGCACTCTGGCAATATCGTATCACCCCACTGCGATCACGGCGTTGATCAAAAACGGAGAGGAAGAGACTGAATGATTACGGTTAAAACGAAAGTCGACTTAAGCACGACGAGACGGCGCAAACGGATCGTGTGTGACGATGTGGAGATGCCAGGTCGGCTGCCGCGGATCACCCGACTGATGGCGTTGGCAATCCGTTTTGACGAGCTGTTGCGGACCGGCCAGGTTCGTGATCTGTATCATCTCGCGACGATCGGAAATGTATCTCAGGCCCGGATCTCTCAAATTCTGAGCCTCGTTTTGCTCGCTCCCGACATCCAAGAATCGCTCCTCTTTCTCCCGCGTATCACCAAAGGCAAACCAGAAATCACTGAAAAAGTTCTTCGGCCCTTGGTCGTTCAGGAGGACTGGGACGAGCAGCGTAAAGCATGGATACGAATGGGGTTCGGTAAGTGGACGCACCGAGAATGATGGTCGGATCGTAAGGCTTACGAAAGATTTTCTGGCTGGAGTGGACCAGACGTGTCACGACCCCTGTGTCTGATAGGTCGCCGAAGGATTTTTGCTAGCAAACGCTCGCCGGCCCGTTATCGCTCCAGGGAAGTCCACAACCAGAGTCGAGTTTTTTTTCGTGAGTCATGATGTTTCAGTTCAAACTGCACCACTTCACCGATCCAGCGTTTCTGCTGTCGATCGACCCGCCGCGATTGCGGATGTTCCTAAAACAGTTCTCAAAGTATCTGAGGCTTCGCGACTTCGACATTCCGTCTAACGCGAAGTTCACTCCGTCGCACATCAATCAGCTGATCGGCATCTTCAACACGCCGACATCTCGCACACCGGCCGAGATGGTCGAAGCGTTGTTTCATATCGACGAAATGGCCAACGAGCACGGCATGGAGGCTTTGCTCTTGGTCGCGTCGAAGGCTGGTTTGGAATTGCCCGAAGGACAGCTGTCCGAAGCCGATGTGGCGATGCACATGTGGTTGCATCACCCTGATCTGTTGCGGCGCGCGAACTGTGAACGCATCGTCTTGCGGGTTCAGACCTTTCGCTATTTCTTCAACAAGACGTTCGAGGTGCCGAAGTTCGTGACGCCCACGGACGACGTTCTCAAACGCATCTGCGACCAACTGAACCGCTTCAATCGTGATCGTCTGCGAGGCGGTGGTTGTGCCGTTTGGATGTACGAGTTTGGTGATGACATCGCGTTCTTGCTGCGATTGGCAATTCCGATGAAACGCGATGAGGTCATGGACGGCGAAATCTGTCGTCACGATGTTCGGCGTCCAGTGCAGTACGACTTGGTCGTCTACAACGTCAAGACGGGTGAACTTCGGGTGCGTGCGAACCTGGTTTCCGAGCGTCGCGAGTACTGCCGAATTTTCGGCGAGCAACTCTTTGGCGATCCCGAGTTCTTTCCAGCAGGCGAACTATTCGATCTGGGTGCAATTCACGAACAGGGCGAAGACATCCAATCACCTACGCACGTCGATGGCATACGGCAAGTCAGATTGGTTGAGTTGCAAGAAGTGTTACTCGGCCAGCAAACGCTCAAGCTCACTTTCAAATCGGATCAAGTTTTTGACGCGATCAAAGAGCATAACAAGCGATTAACACCTACCGGACGATTGTCTCAAGCGAAGTTCAAGTTTTGGTTCATCGCAGGCGGCGACGTCACCGTCACGATCTATGCAGGAAATCAAATTCGGTTCAGTCGCCAAGACGGAATTGACGCAATCGAGCAATGGATGATTCACCACGGTATCAAGATCAATCGTCATGCCACTCTCAGAATTCCAACCGCTGCTCCTCTGGCGGACGCTTTGTCGAATCCCGAGTCTTCACGCACCTCACCGGCTGTGGCGACTCGAATTAGCTGATCAATGGGAACTGTGCCACCAGTTCCTGACCGCGACACCGAAGCTGGCTGCATGGACGCTGGCCAGCAACGGTGTGACGCCCTGCGATGTGATTGAGCATGACGACGGTTCGTTGGTTGGCCTTGACCGATTGCAAGGCGAGACGTTCGACGTGGTTCGCAGCGACGTGGTCATTTACCGATTGCAAATCCGCGAGCTTTCCCATTTCTTGATGGAGCTGCTGGGTGGGGCGATCGACTTCGAGACCGAATCCATTGGTTCGCCTCACCATCGACTCGGCCGTCTATCCCGTCGGTTTAAATCAACCCGAGTGCACCTCTGCACTCGCAATGATCGAACATCGTTGTTGTCCGTCGCGAATACGCTACGACCGACGAAGCCATTGTTGCTCTTCGTGCCGACACTCGCCGGTACCGATGCCGACATCGACTCTTTGGATGAGCACCATCGCGTCGTCGTGTTCGGCCTCGACAAGCTCGTGGTCAAGTCAGGCGATTCAATCATCGTCAACCGCGATGCGATGGAGGACTTGCGATTTCGTCTCGGTCTCGGCGACGACCTCGACACAAACTTCTTCCGCAGAAACGGCAGTGGCTACGACATCTGTTTTGAAGGAAATCGTTTTCCGCTGACCGATGCGGTTGGTCTTTGGTACCTCGCGGAATTCCTGGCTAAGCCCGGTGATACGCTCGATCCCGTCGAACTCGAAGCTGCCCGCACTGGTGTCAATGCTCGTTCCTCCACCAGCGGAACTGGCGAGACGATCGACGACGAAGCGCTGGCCAACTACAAACGCCAACTCCTAGAACTTAGCGAGGACATCGCGATCGCTGAACGCAACCGAGACGATGGCACACTGGAGCGTCTACAAACTGAACGGCATCAAATCGCCGAGCATCTGCAAAAAGAGATTGGTTTGAACGGCAAATCACGAGTCAAAACAGATGCTGGAAACTCTCGCAAAAACGTCCGGCAACAACTGCAGCGAGAAATTAAACGCATTCGCAAACGGCATCCCACGTTGGCCGATCACCTCAGTGCCTCATTTCACGGTCACTGGATGAGCTATCAGCCCGCGGATGATCCACAGTGGGAGTTTTGACAATCGACCTCTCAAGCAATGCACATCATGTAAAAGCCCAGCGAGCCAACAGCAGACACCAGCATGACGAGCAGTAGGTAGGCGATCGTTCGCTTCGGACCGAGGCGAATCATCCAAGCGCCAATAGCAAGCTCAAATGCACTCAGCAAAAACGCCAGCCATTGTGATTCTTGGAAATGTTGTCCGAACATTTGGCTTAGGAATGCCGCCGGAAGAAAGGCTGGCATGCCGGCAATCATCACTGTCAGTGCCGGTAACAACCGATCAAGCTCGTCGTACCCGACTATCCAGGCGTACGGCAGAATCATGCATGCCAGCAACGCAGTAGAAGCCATGCGATGCTCAGGGTATCGCACGCAGAACGCAATGAAGTATGCGAACATGCCGGCACACACGATTCCACTCACCACGAGCGGGAACTTGGCGAGCATCGGGATTGCCACTGCAACACCGGTGGTAATCATCAGCAACGTGCGAACCGAGAATCGCATCGGCGTCCGTGGCGCGTCACTTGGCGGTTTGGTCTCGATGGGCAACCAAGGCAGAGCCATGCAAAACGCTGCGGAAGAAATCGCCAACCAAAGCGGCACCTTCCATAGAAGCGACGACGGCCGGCTCTGGTCGGAATCTGTCCACTCGTAAAACGCAGGGATGCTCCAGCCGACGATGAGGCTGACCGCGATCAAAAGCGGGAAGATCGGAATTCGTGAGAGCAGCTTCGGCATTGGCATTTTTCTACCAGAGCCTCAAGTGACTCGTCTGCTGCGCTCATTCAGAAAATCTGCAAAATCCACAACGACTCACCAAATGAGCCAACGACTCACGATTTGAGTCGCCGTGACTCCAGCTGATGGATTCGCCTGAGTCCAGTCGGGTTGGCTCGTGTGTTTCCGCGATCGTTTGGTTGATCACGGCACGGTTCCGCCAACCGACTGCTTGTGACTTGGGCAATCCTCCAGTCGGAGGATATGGATTTGACAAACCAGGACGTCACGAACACGACACGCCCCGATGTCGATTGGAAAGAGGTTCAAACAGCGGTTCGAGTGAAGGCGTGGCGTGGCTACAAAGCCGGCCTGTACCCACGGCAAGATCTGCGCGACATCGAGCAATCGCTGTCACTCTACGTGCTCGAACGCCTCGATCGGTTCGACCCAGAACGCGGAGCGCTGGCCACGTTCTTGAAACAGGCATTGAAGGGAGGTATCGCCGACATTTCGCGGCGGTCCAGTGCGGCATGCCGATCGCTGCCCGACGACGTTGACATGGAACCGTTTGATTCAATGGTCGACACGCCCGATGGTCCACCGGCCGAACTCTGCCAAACGCTGACTCAAGAAGACCTGGAACGTCGCACTGGCGGCGATTCGCGATCTTCAACTGAACAGTTCGAGTTCGCGCACGATGTCGATTGTGTGATTGCGTTGATGACACTGCGCCAGCAGCGAATCTGTCGCAGTTTGATGGTCCACGGAATCATCAAAGCACAAAAGCGGTCGGGCCTGACGCGGATGAATTTCAATCACGCCGTATCCGACATCGCCGCGATTTTCGCTGCAAATGACTACGACCTTCGTGACGTCATCGCAGACGATTAGCAACAAAATTTCCGTTCGACCCAAGAATCCGGGAATCGGTCGACTCGCTTTGCATAAGTAACCCAGGAGGGGACATCACTTCAATGCTTCTCCAACGAACCACTCAGCAAGCGAGGACACATGAACGGATTGGATATCGAACGCCGTGTGGCAATTTCGCTGGCGGTTGGCCGTTACTTGCGATCGGCCGACCGCTTCAACGAAGCGTCACGAGATTTTACCGGAGCGTGCAAATCGCTCCGCAAGCAACTGGGCACGGGCCAGCGTTTCGTCGTGCAAGTTGATTTCAAGCACTACCTCGTGACCAGTGATCGCGACGGCAATTTCGATGTCGAAGCGATCCCAACGCTCTAAATCAAATCATCCCATCCACTCAATCATGGAGTTATCAAACCAGTGACCAACTTACTCGAAACCATCCAGTCCGGCCGGCAATCGAAGCCGCCACGGGTCTTGCTCTACGGTGTCGAAGGCATCGGTAAGTCGACCTTCGGCAGCGAAGCCCCCAAGCCGATCTTCATTCAAACCGAAGACGGTCTCGACGAAATCGAATGCGATCGCTTTCCGCTGGCGACGAAGTTCGATGATATCGTCGCTGCTTTGAAAACGCTCGTCAATGAGAAGCACGATTACGAATCCGTCGTGATTGACTCACTCGATTGGCTGGAGCGTCTCGTCTGGGACAAGCTCTGTCAGCAGTATGCTGTCGAGTCGATCGAGAAGGTCGACGGCGGGTATGCCCGCGGTTACATGCACGCCCTCTCTCTGTGGCGTGAAGTACTCGACCTGCTCAATGTGCTGCGTTCGCGCGGCATGGTGACGATTCTGATCGCGCACTCCAAGGTCGAACGTTTCGAGGATCCCGAGTCCTCACCCTACGACCGCTATTCGCCGCGACTGCACAAGCACGCCGCGGCCCTCGTCAAGGAATGGTGTGACGCCGTTTTGTTCGCAACTCGCAAGATGCGGACGCAAAGCGAAGACGGCGGCTTCAATCGTAAACGCACCATCGCTCATGCGATTGGCAAAGACGGTGGCGAACGTGTCGTGCGTGCTTACGGATCGCCCAGTTGCGTTGCCAAGAATCGCTACGGCATCGCTGAAGAATTGCCGCTCTCGTGGTCGGCGTTCGTCAATGCACTGACCAACAACTCACCCGCTCCTCAAAACCAAGGTAACTAACCATGGCAAACCTCAACGGCTTTGATGCAAACACCGTCGAACCAGCCGACGACCTCGAACCGATCCCCGCCGGCAAGTATGTCGCTGTCATCACCGATAGCGAAATGAAGCCCACCAAATCCGGCTCTGGAAACTATCTGCAGTTGACGTTTCAGATCGTGGAGGGTGAGTACGCAAACCGTCTTCTCTGGGTGCGGCTCAACCTCGACAACCCCAACGCGACCGCGGTTGAAATTGCCCGGCGGGAGTTGTCTGCGATCTGCCGGTCGGTTGGCGTCTTGGTGCCAACCGACTCGGCGGACTTACACAACCTGCCGTGCATGATTCATGTCCGTGTAAAGCGTCGCAACGACACCGGCGAATTGCAGAACGAAGTCAGGGGTTACTCGAAGAAAGATGCCGTTGCGGAACCCATCGCGGCGTCGCAGGTCAGCGGCAAGGAAGCCCCCTGGAAACGCTGATCCATGTTGACGCGTTTCCAGGCCAGAGTCGTTGGCGATTGCCAAGGCTCAACAGCCGGCCGGCATGGATGCAGGTCGGCTGTTTTTGTTTGCTCTTCTAACTACGAATCGCATCATGCTCAAACTCAAGCTGCCTTACCCGCCTTCGATCAACCATTACTGGCGACACGTCGGCCCGCGAGTGCTGATTAGCAGAAAGGGTCGCGACTATCGCACTGCCGTTGGTGCTTACCTCAAGAACAAAAACGTCGAGCCGCTTGAAGGTCCGTTAGTGGTCGACATCGAACTGCATCTGCCAGATCGACGAAAGCGTGACATCGACAACGTGCTCAAGGCCGTTCTTGATGCTCTACAGTGGGGCGGCGCGTTCTTAGACGACAGCCAAATCGTGCGTCTGGCCATTGAAAAGATCGAGCCGGAGAAACAGCCGATTCCAAAGGGGAAACGGAAACCCGAACCGATCGTAGGAATGGCAGAGGTTTGGATTCAGGAACTTGAACCGTCAAACGTAAAAGAAGCAAGTCGTACATGCCTGAAGTGTCACGAAGCTTTTCCATCGAATGGACCTGGAAACCGGATCTGTAACGAGTGCTTGGCACTCAATCAAGAGATGTCGCCGCGTGTCGATCCGTTGTGGGCAGCGAAACGTCATAACGGGAAGGCACTGTGATGAAGTTGCGTCCCTACCAGCAAGCCGCCGTTGATGCGGTCTATGATCACCTTCGCAACCGCGACGACAATCCAGTCGCGGTGTTGCCGACGGGCGCGGGCAAGAGTCTCGTGTTGGCGAAGATCGCGTCCGATGCTGTCGGGCAATGGAATGGTCGCGTACTAATCTTAGCGCACGTCAAGGAGCTGCTCGAACAGAATGCCGACAAGGTTCGTCGTCTGTGTCCAGACATCAAGGTCGGTCTGTATTCGGCTGGACTCAAGAAGCGAGATACGAACACGCCAGTCCTCGTTGCCGGCATTCAAAGCATTTACAAACGAGCGTGTGACCTCGATCCATTTGATCTGATCGTCGCCGACGAAGCCCATCTGATCTCAAAGAAGGGCGATGGCATGTACCGGCAATTCCTGGCCGACTGCAAAGTCATCAATCCGCATGTCCGCGTGATCGGACTGACTGCCACTCCGTTCCGACTCGATTCCGGCATGATCTGCTCGGCGGACCATTTCTTGAATCAAGTCTGTTACGAGATCGGTATTAAAGAATTGATCCGCGACGGATACCTGAGTCCCCTCATTTCCAAGGCTGGTGTTAATCGTGCCGACTTCGGTGGTCTGCATCTTCGCGCCGGCGAGTTCGTCAGTGAAGAAGTGGAGTCGTTGATAAACGACGACGCCCTCGTGTCCGCCGCGTGTGGCGAAATCGTTGAACTGACGGCCGATCGCCGGGCAGTGTTGATCTTTGCGTCGTCCGTTGCACACGGGCGGCGTGTCGTTGAAGTATTACGGGACAACCACGGCATCGAGTGCGGTTTCGTGACCGGCGAGACTCCGTTCAATGAACGAGACGAATTATTGGCCCGTTTTCGTGGCGATGCCCCAACATCGTTGATCGAAACCGAACCGCTACGCTTTCTCTGCAACGTGAATGTCCTCACCACCGGGTTCGACGCACCGCGAGTCGATTGCGTTGTGATGCTGCGTCCGACTATGTCGCCTGGCCTCCTCTATCAGTGTGTCGGCCGCGGTTTTCGTTTGCATCCCGACAAGGAAAACTGCCTCGTTCTCGACTTCGGCGGCAACATCGAACGCCACGGACCGATCGACCAGATCAAACCGAAGGACAAAGCCAAGCGTCCAGACCAAGGTCCACCGGCGAAAGAGTGTGAGAAGTGCCATGCCCTCGTTGCATGTGGTTATGCCAATTGTCCCGAGTGCGGTCATCCGTTTCCGCCACCCGAGCGCGAAGCCCACGACGCCGAGGCTAGCGAAGCCGGCGTGTTGTCTGGCGAAGTGACCGACACCGAGTACGACGTCCAAGACATCATCTACCGCATCCATCGCAAACGCGATGCAGATGAAGACGCACCACGATGCCTGCGAGTCGATTACATGATCGGCCTCGAACGTTGGCAGAGCGAATTCATCTGTATCGAGCATTCCGGCTACGCCCGACGCAAAGCCGAAGCGTGGTGGAGTGAACGCTGTCTCGATCCGTGCCCAACCAACGCGGAAGAAGCGATTGACATTGCCGAATCAGGTTTACTCGCTACGACCGAGAAACTGATTGTTCGCTCGATCGCCGGCCAGAAATACGATCGCATCATCAAACAGACGCTCGGCGAGATTCCAAACGTTGCATTGGAAGAGGCACCCTTTTGATGGCCGATGTGCGGGAGCAAGTTACGATCTATCGCCAGCGTGGCTGGTACTGCGTACCGCTGCGCCCGCGATCGAAGTCACCGGCACGACGTGACTGGACGAATCTTCGATTGAACCCGGAGGTCTTTCCCGATCAAGGTAATATCGGAATCATCCTTGGCGAGCCTTCGGGATGGCTGGTCGACGTCGACCTGGATTGCGACGAAGCGATTGAGCTGGCTGATCAATACCTGCCACCAACGCCGGCGATCACGGGCCGATTGACAGCCCTGCGATCGCATCGTTGGTACATCGCAATCGGCGCGACCACTGAAAAACATTCCGATCCGACTGATGGCTCGATGATCGTCGAATTGCGTTCAACCGGAACGCAAACCGTCGTCGGGCCAAGTATCCATCCCGACGGCGAAACCTACGAAACACTCGATGGCGAGCCGGCACCAGTTCCCTCACTCATGTTGGCAGCATGCGTCAAAGCACTTGCGGAGGCCGTCATCCATCGACGTGGAACCGCGAAGCCACCGCAACAAATCGCCACGTTGCTGCCACAATCGCCGCGTGTGGGCAACGACGTCGAGTCACGGGCGATTGCCTACTTGGACGCGATGCCGCCAGCGATCGCCGGTAGCGGCGGTCACTCGCAAACTTATGCCGCCGCGACGGCGCTCGTTCATGGATTTGGCCTCGATCCGGCAGAGTCGCTCGCAATTCTGACCAACCACTACAACCCGCGTTGCAATCCGCCGTGGTCCGACAAGGAACTGCAACACAAAGTCAACCAAGCGGCAACGAAACCGCACGATCGCCCATTCGGTTGGCTTCGTGATGTAGGACCGATCGAGCCGATTGTCAACGATGTAGACCTAAGCCAGTTCATGGTCGGCAAGCGATCGCCGGAGGTTGCCAGCTCACCTCCGCCGGTCGATACAACGCCCGATCCCGGACAACTGCCCGAGCGATTGTTCAACGTGCCGGGCTTCGTTCGACGTGTCATGGATTTCACGCTCGCGAATGCTCCATACCCGAATATCGGACTCGCATTTTGCGGCGCGATGGCACTGCAGTCGTTTCTCGCTGGTCGAAAGGTCTGCACGTCGGGTGATCTGCGAACAAATCTGTATCTACTCGCACTCGCCAGCAGCGGAACGGGGAAGGAGTTTCCTCGCAAAGTTAACTCGCAGATTCTGTTTCAAATCGGCATGTCCGCATCAATCGGAGACAAGTTCGCATCCGGCGAAGGCATCCAGGACGCTCTAGTCCGTACTGGCCGAATGCTGTTTCAGAACGACGAAATGGACGGAGTGCTCCGCCAAATCAATCTCGATCGCGAAAACAGCCGGGAGTCAATCCCGAATATCCTGCTCACGCTCTACACCTCAGCCGGCGACGTCTATCCGATTCGTGTCAAAGCGAATCAGAAAGAGGCGATCCATGTCGACCAACCACACTTGACGCTCTTCGGCACCGCGACGCCCCAATACTTCTACGAATCGCTGTCGAAGCGAATGCTCACGAACGGATTTTTCGCACGCCTCAACATCATCGACGTCGGCAAACGTGGCTCAGGCCAATCGCCGGGGTCCGCTCGTGACCTGCCCGAAGATATCCTCGACATCGCAAAGTGGTGGGCGGACTTTGAGCCTGGTTCGGGCAACTTCCTGAACTTCCACCCCAAGCCGCTCGTGGTGCAAACCACGCCTGATGCGGCCGAAGCGATCGACCACTTACGACTGATGACCGAGCGCGAATACAACGCCGCAGAAGAGGCACTCGATGAAGTCGCTCGTACGGCATGGAGTCGTACGTGCGAGCACGCAAAAAAGCTGGCGTTGATCTATGCGTGCAGCGAAAACCACATCGAACCGCTTATCGGCTTGCCTGCAGTTGAGTGGGCGACCGAGTTCGCAATGCACCAAACCCGGCGTCAGCTCTACCTCGCGTCCGTCCACGTCGCCGAGAATCCGTTCCACGCCGAGTGCCTGAAGTTCCTCAAGAAGCTAGGTGAACAACCGACGAGAACGATGCAGCGACGCCAACTCATGCGAGCGATGAAACTGAAGGCGGCTGACTTTGACCAGATCGTGTTGACTCTGCGCGAGCAAGGCGAGATCGAAACGGTCGTCATTGAAACCGCAACCAAGTCGGCCCAAGGATATCGACTGGGAGGCAGCCAATAGATGTGTCACCAATCCGTCCCAGATCTGTCACCGGCCGTGACGTATTCGCAACCCAATCGTCGACCATAGCATCTGAAACGACTGAATCCGTCCCAATCCGTCACCATGCCCAGTGACGGATTGGTGACGGATCTCCAATGAAGAAAAGCCTGTAAATATAGAAGTGAATCTCTCTTTTCCATGTATATGTCCCCCTGTCACGCCCACACCCCCGCGATGCGTCCACGTTCGCGTGAGGGGGGAGCCGGACGGATTCAGGGTGACGGATTCGATTCTCGGTGCCGGAGCGACCCCCGACCAACATTTAGGTACTCCCGGCCGATCGTATCTCTGGTCAGGGCTACCGGAACAGCAGCCTTATTAGGCACAGTTAGTTTTGATTGTCCGAACAAACCAAGGAGCCAGAATCGAATGAAATCCGCCTGGGAGCAAATTGCCGACAACCTGTGCAGCCGCATTCGTGCGGACTTCAGAAACCATCAAATGTTCGCTGACCCTTGGTCCAAACGCGCTAACATCATCGTCCAAGGCTGGCGGAACATTGCCAGCCAAGGACGTCTCGACCCCAACCTTCAACCAAAGACAAAGGTTACGACATGGAAACAATCGGCCGACCGAATGCGGATGCGGATTCACAGCAGACGACAATCCCGCTTACTCGACAAGACGACTTGGCGTTATTGGGCCAATCACCTGTCGCAAGTAAAGCTGAGGTACATCCCCAAACGCAATCGGGAGGGAGTCGGCCAACCGGAAGAATCAACGTGAAGAACGTTTTGCAACTATTGAACTGGCAAGACTATCGCTGTGCCTTGACGGGCCGTTTGCTGACGCCCGACGACGCCTCGCTGGATCATATTGTCCCAGTCCGCGATGGCGGCGAACACGTGATAGAAAACACGCAAATCTTGCATCGCGATATCAACCGAGCTAAGTCGATTCTGACCAACGAAACATTCATCAAGATGTGCCGCGAAGTTGCTTCGCACACCAGTTGAACCGTCTGTCCGAACGCATCGGATCCCAAACCAACCACCCATCAAGCCAACGACCGACCCAACCCTTCCCGTTTCATTCTCTCGCCTTGGAAGGGCAAATATGCAGGTCGAAATGTGGTCGCTTGATCGGATCAAGCCTTACGAAAACAACCCCCGCATCAATGACGACGCCGTTGATGCTGTCATCATCTCAATCAACGAGTTCGGGTTTCGCCAGCCGATCGTGGTCGATACCGCCGGCGTCATCATCGTCGGACACACGCGGTTCAAAGCCGCCAAGAAACTTGGGCTCGCCGAAGTCCCCGTTCACATCGCGACGGATCTCGAACCCGAAGCGGTGAAAGCGTACCGGATCGCCGATAACCGAACGGGCGAGAACGCGCAGTGGGACTACGAACTGTTGCCCTTGGAAATCAGCGGACTACAAGAATCAGGTTTCGATGTTGAATTGCTCGGCTTCGATGGTGATGAACTCGCCAAACTGCTCGATCCCGGTGTCACGCAGGGATTGACGGATCCAGACGACATCCCCGAACCGCCAGACGAAGCTATCACGCAGCTAGGTGATCTTTGGATCCTCGGCGATCACCGTTTGCTGTGTGGCGACTCGACCAGTGTCGAAGACCTCGATCGGCTGCTCGCCGGCGCGAAGATTCACCTTTGCAATACCGATCCACCGTACAACGTGAAAGTGGAACCGCGAAGCAAAAACGCGATCGCGGCCGGCAATTCGTCGTTCGAGGCCGGCAAGGGCAAGACGAAAGAAGCCCCTAAAAAGATGAGGGCCAAAGATCGACCGCTCGCCAACGACTTCGTCTCAGACGAAGAGTTTGACCGTTTGTTGAAAGCGTGGTTTGGCAACATCACTCGCGTACTCGAACCCGGCCGTTGCTTTTACATCTGGGGTGGCTTCTCCAACATCGCCAATTACCCGCCGGTCCTGGCCGCGGCCGGTTTGTATTTTTCGCAAGCCATCATCTGGGACAAGCAACACCCCGTGATGACCCGCAAGGATTTCATGGGGGCACATGAATGGGCGTTCTACGGATGGAAAGAAGGTGCAGGCCACAAGTACTTTGGGCCAAACAACGCGACTGACCTTTGGCATGTCAAGAAGATCGCGCCGCAGAAACTCGAACACCTTACCGGCAAGCCGGCCGAACTCGCGGTACTTGCGATGCAGTACTCGTCACGGAAGGGCGAGAACGTACTCGACCTGTTCGGCGGAAGTGGCTCGACGCTGATTGGTGCCGAGCAGACCGGACGCAAGGCGTTCTTGATGGAACTCGACCCACCGTATTGCGATGTGATCGTTGATCGCTATCAACGCTTCACCGGCAAGAAAGCAATCCTCGAACGGACCGGCGAATCGCCGATCCCAGTTGGCAAACGCGAGGAGAACATGCGGTGACTAGAGTTCCTTGTAGGACCAAGCTCCGTCGTCAAAGACATAGACGAACCGAGCGCCGCAATTTCTCGCGAAATCAATCAGCGAGTCGTTGCTCGGCAACTTGGCCGGCGGATCGCCGTCTGAGAATCGTTCGGCCTCGCCGGTCTCGCGGTTCAGGCATCGAAGGTCGCCATGGGAGACAAGTTCCTCGGCGGCGGTTTGAGTTTGGTAACTTTGCATCAGTATTTCTCCGGTGTGTTCGGGGTAACCGTCGTAGTGAAGGTAGACCGCTGCATACGTTCGGTCGGGGCGGTGGACGGCGATCGTCGCTCGTGTGGACATGGTGGTTGCTCCTTAGTTCGTTGTGTCGGCCGGCAGTCGCTCGACGACGTCCGGAGGAATGGAAAGCATCAGCGACCGGCCGCCCGCCCAATCAACATCGACTTGAGTCCAATCGCTATGCGGATAGACGCCGACCACCGTTCCGGCGGTGCCGGCGGGAATCGGATCGGGGTCGTCGGTCATCGAAAGCAGCCGCACGCGATCGCCCGCCTTGAGATTTGTTTTCATCGTTTTGATTCCTAGTTGCGAGCGTTGTTGGTTTCGTCGAGCAAAGCAGCGACTTCCGAAAGTTGAGCGTTGACCAAGTTCAACGCTCGTACGTGTGTCCATCGCAACGCCTTGTTGTCCGGCCGAATCATTCGGTCGAGTTGCAACTCGATGTGTTGCAAGAGATCGCGGGCAATCTGGTGAGCGTTTTCGTAAGCCGGTGCGGGTTGGATTGGCTGAGCGTTAAGCGTTTGAACCTTGCTCATTGTTGGTCTCCTTTCGCGTTGAGATAGATTTCGGTGCCGTTTTCGAGTTCAACCTTCGCCGCGCCGGCGCGTTTCGCATCGGCGACGATCGTTTGCACTGGTAGTGGTTCTTCGACTTCGATTCGCCGTCCATCGGCGAACAAGACAGCCGATCGCTTTCGCTGCGGTTGCATCTTCATTTCGTTTCTCCGTTCGTGTTGTTTGAAAACCGTTCGTACAACCACACATGAGCCATGGGTTTGCCGACACATCAAGCGAAGTCCGCGAAACATTCCAAAACTTCAGCATGTTTTTCGCCGGAGTGCGTTGGGCCGCGACGTTGCCGCGTGTCGCGTCGCTCAGGTGCGCCGCGTGGTTACGGCCGTCACGACGAAACGCCCGTACGCTACGAACGTCGGGCGTTGTCGGCGGCGTTCGGACTAGAAGCCGAGCGGCACCAAAACGTGGGCGTTCTTGCCCGTGACCGCGAACTCTTCGTCGACCGTCGTCCTCGCAAAGATCGCGTCTCCGCGGCGGACCACATATTCCACGACGCCAGCTTCAAAGTTTTCGCCGGCGATCGACCGCAGTTCGTAACCCATGTCGGGTTCCGGCGGTGCGGTTTCTCCTTCGGCCAAGTCGTCGACCTGGCGGACGTCGCAAATGAACTTCATCGCTTCGACCTATGCTCTCGCCGTAAATCGGCCGCGTTCCGTTTTGACGAAACGGCTTTCATCGCCGCGTTTCATGTCGCGGAGGATCGCGGAGTACAGCGTCGCGTGCGGCGTCTTACCGCCAGGGCTTTCCCACAACCCAGCTTCGGTCATCGCGGCGATCATCTCTTGCGCGTTCATCGGTTGGCCGCTATCGGTCAGGACCTTCAAAGCGGCTTTGACGCACGAGAGCTTCTTTTCACCGCCAGTGGTTTCCTCCGTCTTTCTCGCGACTCGTTTCCTGACCCGTGTTTCCGTTGCCGGCGTCTCAGTAGCTCGCGCCGAACCCTTCAACCGGCCGGCCGTTTTGATTCGCACTTTCTTTCCCGTCGAAAGATTGGTCGCGTCCCAGCCTCCGTTACGGTTTTCCGCGTCGATTCGCACGGTCACCTTTTTGTTGGTCACGGTTGCGAAGTATTCGCCGCCGATCTTTACGTCTGCTTTCTTCATCGTTCGTTCTCCGTTTGGACTTCGTTCGTGGTTGGCTGCCATCGTCAGGCCGCGGGAACCACCCGCGACAACGCCCGTGTGCGTTTCGGCTTCCGTCCTTGCGAGTCGAGCCGCGGTTCCGTCCGCGGCAGTTGTTGTGCGGCCGGCCGGTTAAACCACCCCACCGAGAAGGCTCTTATTGAGCCGGTCGAGCATCTCGCAAAAGATGTAGTGCTCTTCCAAAAGCGGGCCGTCCGGTCCCAGGTCAGCGTCGGCCTTTTCAAGGGCGTCGACCAAGGGGCGAAGCTCCTCGGCGATCTTGTAGTACGACTGGCGAATCTCCTGGTACGTTTCGGGGTCGAGCTTTCGCATCTCGGTGCGAAGGGCGGCGACTTTCGCTTTTCGCGTTTCGTTCATGGCCATCGTTTTGTCTCTCGTGAAAATTGTTTTGAAATCGTTTTGCCGTTTGGCGTTAACACACATGAGCCATGCATCGGGAAACAGCTCAAGCGAATCTCGGCAGTAATTCGCAGTCTTTTGCGATGTTTTCAATTTCCGCCGACGTTCGCGTTTGTGGGCCGCAAAGAGATGTCGGCATGGTTTGCCGCTTGTTGGCAACAGCGCGCGACACGGGCCAACGTGGGCGGCACTTCAACGAGAAACGGCCGCGCTGGCGAGCGAGGCCGAAAGGATGCAGGTGGGAATCTATTCGCCGGCGGGAGCAACGAAATCTTTCAATTCCTTGAGCCGTTCGCAAAGATGTTGCAGCGAACCGACGTGTTCCCAATTGATGGGATGGTCGGCATCGGGGGCAGGCATGTCTTCGACGATTTGGTGAAGGTCTTCGAGCAAGGTCAAAGCCCGTACATGCGCGGTGGTGTAAGCGTCTTCGACTCGAGCGGTGTTCTTTGCCATGGTTGGGTCTCCGTTGTTGGAAAGGGGAAATGCGTTTGCGTTGACACACATGAGCCATGCGGTTTCAGACACAGCAAGCAGAGTTCGGGAAAGTTCTTGAATGTTTCCCGAACTCGCTTTCGCTTGCCGCGTTCAGCAATCGCGGCACGTTTCCCAGGCCCGCTTGCTGCCGTAGCAAATCTGGCCTCCTTCGACGATGTAGACGATCGCGTCTTCGGCGACGTCTTGGTCATCGAAGTATTCGCTAGGGTCGTCTTCGCTCGCTTCGTTCATCTCCGCGCCGCTCGTGATTCCGGCAATCCGGTTTTCAAAGGGCCAGTTCTCTTGCGTCATCAAACGCACTTCGGCGTCCGGTCCGTGTTCGTCGCGGTACTCTTCGAGCAATCCGATCAGTTGGTCGATGGTCATGTTTGTGTCTCCGTTGGGGTGAATGAAAAACCGTTTCGTGTGACCACACATGAGCCATGCGTTTCAAAACACATCAAGCGAATCCAGCCAGTAATTCGCAGTCTTTTTGAATGTTTCTCGATCTCGTCGACGTGGCCGAGAAACGCCGCGTGTGGCGATAGCCGAAAACAACGGCCCCTCAGGGTTACTTATGGAAACGACGCGACACGTTTCCCGTTGTTGGCCATAAAAACGACAAAACGCTGCGATGAAGTTCGCAGCGTCGCGCCGGGCAAAAGCCGTGGCCCGTTAGACCGCTTGGTCGTATTTGCGGGCCAACTCAAGAAGTTTCTTTTTGACCGGCTTCCAGTCGCAGGTTTGTTCGCCGACCGAAAGTTCGCCGAAGCGTTTGTTGCGAAGCTCGCCCTTGTACCAACCCTTGGTCCAACCGAGGCGGTAGAAGAGCCGGTTGAGTTCCGTTTCGCCGTGGCCGGCATCCGGTCGGTCCCAGCAACTCTTCGTGCCAGACTTCTTGGCGTAGTCCCATCCGCTGCAGCGTTTTGTATTGAGGGCGAGTTCTACCAAGCCCAAAATCATCTGGATGTATCCGATCAGTTTCGTTTTGTTGAGCGTTCCGGCGAAGGCGCGAATCTCGATCCGGTTTCGGCCGGCGGCCAAGTGCGTCAAATTCAAAAGGTGGTAGCGGTCTCGTTCGCAGCGGGTCTTCGCGGCGTCTTTGTTGCCGTAGCTTTTGATTTGTTTCGCCCAGTGGGTTCGTTCGCGGCGCCGCGTGCCGGTCGAAGCGTAGATGGCTCCCTCGTGGTTCGCGATCAGCGAAATCAGTCGGGCCAAAGCCGCAGCGTCGCCGTTCCAGGAAACCGTTACGTGCAGGCCGCAAGATTCGTTGACCCGCGCGCCGCGTTCTTTGATCGCGTCCACCGCGGTCTCTACGTTGGCGAGTCCTTCGTAGCCGCGAAGGACCGGCGATACGAACTCGCATGGTTTGCGTCCGGCCGGCGTGCGGATGCTGCCGTCGCGTTCTGCTTTCCAACCCGCGGGCAGCCAAGCGACCGGCAACCCGTTGTGGTATCCGCCGATCGGCGTGCGGTCGGTGCCGGGCATGTGGGTTTCGATTTCGATACCGAAGGCGATGTCGTTGGCGTTCATTCGTGTGTCTCCAGAAGGCGTGTAATTCGTTTCGTTGACACACATGAGCCATGCGTTTCGAGATACCTCAAGCGAAGTCCGGAAGTAATGTTTCAGTAATTCCCAGGTTTCTTTTCACCCGCACGCGCGGCCACTTTTGGCCCAACGTCGCCGGCCCAAACATGCGGCCGACGATGCCAAACATGCAAACAAACGCGACAGTCGCCGACGTGTGCGGCGAGTCACGAACCAACCCACGGATCCCGTCATGGAAGGCAAACGAGAGAATGTTGACCCCACGAAACTTTCGGTCGAGCAACTTTCAAAGTTGTTGAGCAACGCGTACCGCCAGCGAGTTCCGGAGGAACAAATTGCCGCCGACCTAGAAGCCGGCGCACCGTCCAACGTTGACGGCACGATCAACCTGGTTGTCTACACCGCTTGGCTCTTACAGGAGATGCACCGTGGCGACTGACCCGCGACGAATGAAACCGAGCGAGTGCTGCCGGACGCTCAATAGCACGCCGCTCGGTGAGGTGATTAACGAACGCCAGCTCTATCGCTACCGAACGCGAGCCGGCAACCGCATCGGAGACGGCACGCATGTTGACCTTCTCCGATTCACTGCTTGGCTAGTCGAAGAACGCCACCGTCCCAAGCCGCCGGCCGACGAAGATCCGTACGGCACGGTCAAAGACAAAGCCCGCGCCCGCAACGCAGCGATCGCATTGGCCGGTCGCGACATCGGTGACCTGCCAGTGATCGAAGATCCGCAACGCAAAGCCAATGCCGCTAGTAGTTTTCGATATTTCTGCGAAGCGTATTTCTCGTTGACATTTCATCTGCAATGGTCCCCGGATCACTTGAAAGTGATTGAACGCATCGAAGAAGCGGTCGTTCGCGGCGGATTGTTCTCACTCGCGATGGCACGCGGTAGCGGAAAAAGTTCGCTGGCCGAGGTTGCGTGCATCTGGGCAGTGCTTAACGGATATCGCGACTTCGTGTGTTTGATCGGCAGCGACGAAGGCCACGCATGCGACATGCTCGACTCGATCAAAACGGAACTCGATGCCAATGAAGCGTTGTTGGCCGACTACCCAGAAGTCTGCTTTCCAATTCAGGCGTTGGACGGAATCTCAAACCGAGCCAACGGGCAGCTCTATCAAGGCAAACGCACGCAGATCGGTTGGACCGCCAAAGAAGTTGTCCTGCCAACGATCGCCGACAGCGAAGCGAGTGGCGCGATCATCAAAGTCGCCGGCCTAACCGGGCGCATCCGCGGGATGAAGTTCAAGCGGCCGGATGGCCGTACGGTTCGGCCGTCGTTGGTCGTGCTCGATGACCCGCAAACCGACGAGTCGGCTCGCTCGCTATCGCAATGTGCCAACCGCGAAGCAATTCTCGCCGGCGCGGTCCTCGGACTCGCCGGCCCAGGCAAAAAGATCTCCGGAATCATGCCATGCACCGTCATTCGTCCCGGCGACATGGCCGACAACATTCTCGATCGCGATAAACACCCGGAATGGAACGGTGCCAGAACGCGAATGGTCAATTCATTCCCCACGAATGAAACGCTATGGGAACGTTACGCAGAAATCCGCGCCGAAGGCTTGCGTGCCGGCGATGGCGGAGCTGCCGGCACTGAATTCTATCGTCAGAACCGCGATGCAATGGACGAAGGTGCCGACGTCGCGTGGAAAGAACGTTTCAACCACGACGAACTGTCGGCGATTCAGCACGCGATGAACCTGAAGCTTCAAGACGAAGCCGCGTTCTTTGCCGAATATCAGAATGAACCGTTGCCCGAAGAACGCGTCGACGCGGACCAACTGACAGCCGACCAGGTCGCTGCGAAGTTCAACGGGATGCAGCGAAATCTAGTCCCGATCGCCGCAAACCATCTTACGACATTCATTGACGTTCAAGGCAAATTGCTCTTCTACGTTGTCGCAGCGTGGGAGGACGACTTCACGGGCTACGTTGTCGACTACGGAACATTCCCCGACCAGAATCGGCCGCATTTCACGTTGCGTGATGCAAGATTCACTTTGGCGACGGAGGGCACTGGACTCGAGGGATCGCTCTATGCGGGCATGAACAACCTGACAACGGATCTTTTAGGACGAGAGTGGCAACGCGATGATGGCGCGGCGATGAAGATCGAACGCTGCCTGATCGACGCGAACTGGGGACACTCCACCGACGTCGTCTATCAGTTCTGCCGGCAAAGCCCGCACGCATCAATCCTGCTTCCGTCCCATGGTCGCTTCGTCGGCGCATCATCGAATCCGTTCAGCGAATACAAACGACGGCCTGGTGACCGCGTCGGGTTGAACTGGCGAATCCCCTCCGTCCACGGTAAACGAGCCATTCGCCACGTTATCTACGACACAAACTGGTGGAAGTCCTTCACGCACGCCCGGCTCGCCGTCGCGATGGGCGATCGAGGATGCCTATCTATTTTCGGTGACCGAGCCGAAATGCACCGCATGTTCGCCGAACAAGTCACCGCCGAGTACTTCATCAAAACCGAAGGCCGTGGCCGAACCGTCGACGAATGGAAAGCCCGCCCAGAACAACCCGATAACCACTGGCTCGATTGTCTCGTCGGTTGCGCGGTTGCAGCGTCGATGCAAGGAGTAACGCTATTCGGAACTGACTTGCCATCTGCTCGAAAGCGTTCTCGATTGAGTTTCAGCGAACTCCAGAAACGCAAACGCAGCGGTCAGTAGTTTGAATGGCCTCGAATTCAAACGCATCGCGGCTACAATTTGACGCGTACTCGCAGCAGTCAATTGCTGCGCTAGTAGAACGACAGAATCCTTACATGCCGACAAGAAATCATGACGACCGTCTTTCATAATCCAAGGTGCTCGAAATCGCGTGCTGCCGTAGAGCTACTTATCTCACGTGGGATCGAGTTCGACGTTGTAGAGTATTTGGAGACGCCGCCAAGTGCAAAGGAGCTTGGAAAGATCGTTAAGATGCTGAACATTGACCCGGCGCAATTGGTGCGGACGGGAGAGAAGCTCTTTAAGGAAATGAATCTTGGCGATCGAGAGCTATCGGACGCACAGTGGATCGCGATTCTTGCCTCCAATCCAACGCTGATTGAGCGACCGATTGTCGTTTACGACGGAAAGGCCGCAGTTGGTCGACCCCTCGAAAACATCGTTGAGATTCTTGACCAATAGGCTGCAGAGCATAGCTGGAGACTCACCTTTGAGAAAACCGGAACTCATTGTTTTTGACCTCGACTTCACTCTCTGGGATTGCGATGGCACTTGGTGCGATTGCCTTTCGCCGCCTTTTCGCCGACAGAACGAACGAGTCCTTGATCGGGCAAGTCGCCAAGTGCGATTGTACGATGACGTTACCAGTATCCTGGACCATTGCGACAATCATTCGATTCCGATGGCGATCGCATCGCGAACGGAGCAGCCAGCATGGGCGCGTGAGCTGGTGGGATTGCTGGCGATCAATCACCGATTCGCGTTTGCTGAGATCTATCCGTCATCAAAGCTGAAGCACTTCGCATCCTTGAGTGCGGCAAGTGGTCTCAATCACGAAGGTATGATCTTCTTCGACGACGAGATGCGAAACATCAACGAGGTCTCAACACTCGGTGTCACCAGTATTCACGTGCCCAATGGCATGACAGCCGATTTGTTTCACACCACTCTGCGAGCATTCGAGAATAGTGGCCATGCGAGCCGGCATCAAGATTGACGCGGAGACCTTGGGCGAAGGGGATCTCGCTGCAAAAGGCGATCGCGTAACCATTCGCCTGCAAGTTTTTCTTAACCGTGGCGAGCTAGTTCAGAATCTTAGCGCGTACTCGTTTGTGCTTGGCAAGCGGGAAGTGATCGCCGGGTTGGAATACGGGATCGAAGGTATGCGCGTCGGCGGACACCGAAAGTTTCATGCTGGCCCTCATCTCTGCTACCGCGATGAGGGAGTTGCGGATTCGATACCGTTAGCAGCAGTACTTCATTTCGACGTCGTCTTGCTGGCGATCGAACACTGAATGGAATCGCGATTCCATTCAATCCGCAAATACTTCTTACAAAATGCAGCCGATTCCCGATTTTCCGGGAATTGGTGGCAGGCGTTTGCATAAGTAACCCTGAGAGGAGCACTTGTTTCCAACACTCTCAGATGTTTGATGCCAGAAAACCTCAACAATGAAATCCGTGAGAACGCTGCGGGGCCTGCGAAGGCTTCGGGTGATGCGGGTTCGGTTGAGCAGCACAAGCTGACGGAGCAGATCGCTGCGGATAAGCATCTCGCTGGCAAGGACGCGGTTCGTAAGCCGAATCGTGGGTTGCGTTTTAACAAGATCGTGCCGCCTTCGGCTGGTTGATTCTTCTTTCGTTTTGCGATGAGCACAGGGCTGCCGGGGACGGCAAAAGGAAACCAACACGGATGTTGAAGATGTTGTCAGGGATTATCGAGCAAGCATGGCGTGGCGGAGCTTCCCGCTCTTCATCCACGCCTGGACGCTCACCCCGGCAGCCCTTCTTTTCGCGGCTTCGTGCGAAGTACGACGCGGCGAATACGACGCTCGACAACATGAAACATTGGTCGCGAGCCGATGGTTTGTCGTCTGCCGCAGCGAATAGTCCCGATGTGCGGCGCACGCTTCGCAATCGGTCGCGATACGAGGTCGCGAATAACAGTTACGCTCGCGGGATCACGTTGACGCTGGCGAATGACGTTGTTGGTACTGGGCCGCGTTTGCAAATGCTGACGCCAGACGATGCGGCGAATCGTTTCGTCGAAGCGGAGTTTTTCGCTTGGTCAGAAGCCGTTGGGCTTGCTGAAAAATTGCGGACGATGCGGCTCGCCCGCGTTTCGGACGGCGAATCGTTTGGTTTGCTGACCAGCAACGAGCGAGTCGACTCAACCGTGAAGCTCGACGTGCGGTTGATCGAAGCCGACCAAGTGGCCTCACCGACGCTGGTTGCGGATCGCTCTCGTTACATCGACGGCATTCAGTTTGATGCCGACGGAAACCCGCTCACCTATGACGTTCTGCGTGAACATCCTGGCGACGTGGCGTTCACGATTGACGAGCAGTTTGACACGGTGCCGGCCGCCGCTGTGCTGCACTACTTCCGTTGCGATCGGCCGGGACAGATTCGTGGCATCCCCGACATCACGCCGGCGCTGCCTCTATTCGCACAACTTCGTCGGTTTACACTCGCGGTACTTGCGGCTGCCGAAACTGCGGCCGACTTTGCCGGCATTCTCTACACCGACGCGCCGGCCAATGGCGAAGCCGACGCAGCAGAGCCATTCGAGCCAATCGAACTTGAGAAGCGAATGCTGCTCACGATGCCCGGTGGCTGGAAGATGGCTCAAATGAGGAGCGAGCAACCGTCGACCACGTACGCCGAGTTCAAGAAAGAAATCCTCAACGAGATCGCTCGTTGTCTGAACATGCCGTTTAATGTCGCTGCCGGAAATTCCTCGGGCTACAACTACGCGAGTGGACGTCTCGATCATCAAACCTACTTCAAGTCGATCCGTGTTGAGCAAACGCAACTTGCTCGCGTCGTTCTGGATCGCGTTTTGATTGCTTGGCTCCGCGAAGCCATTCTCATCGAGGGCTATCTGCCCAACTCGCTTCGCACGCTCGACAGCACGTTCGAGCATCAATGGTTCTGGGATGGTCACGAGCATGTGGATCCCGCCAAAGAAGCCAATGCCCAAAAGATCCGTCTCTCGAATCATACGACGACTCTGGCCATCGAATTTGCGCGGCAGGGGCGTGATTGGGAGACGGAACTCAAACAGCGTGCCAAAGAAGTGTCGCTGATGCGTGAGCTTGGTCTGTCGGCCAGCGATGCAACTGAAACCCAACCCTCAACCAAGGTCACGGAAGACAATGCCGAAGACACAGCACGCGCCGCTTGAAGCCGACGCCGAATCCGTTCCCAGTTCGTTGCGAATCGTTTGTGATGATGCGGCGACGATTACGCTCGCCGCGGCCGAAACGCCGGAAGAAGGCAAGCCGTCGCTTCGCAAGTTCTCGATGACCGCATATACCGGCGGCGCGATGCGGCTTGGCGGTTGGCCTTATCCCGTCGTCGTTGACTTGGCTGGCATGCGAGTGACTCGCAAGTCGCGACCGATTCTGAAAGACCACGATCGGGGAAGCATTGTCGGACACACCGACGACATCGCGATCACCGACAAGTCGCTCGAAGTCGCTGGCGTGATTTCGGGCGTGGGTGCGACGGCTCAGGAAGTGATCGCGACCAGTGAGAACGGTTTTCCATGGCAAGCATCGCTAGGGGCGAGTGCCGACAAGGTTGTCTTCATCCCAGAAGGCAAAACGGCGAACGCCAACAATCGCGAGTTCAAAGGGCCGGTCTATGTGGCTCGTAAGTCAACGCTGGGCGAGGTTTCGTTCGTCGCCCTGGGTGCCGACGACGACACCGAGGCTCGCGTCGCCGCCGGAAACTTCGCCAACGTTGATGATCCCAGCGACACGGATGAAGACACCGACGACCTCGAACCCGTCAACGCAAGTTTGAACATGAGCACCAAGCCGAAGACCGAAACCAAAACAGCGACCACTTCACCGGTCAACGACATGCGTGCCGAGGCCGCTGCGGAATCTCGTCGCATCGCCGGCATTCGCAAGGTCTGCGCGGGCAATCACGCTGACATTGAAGCCGACGCAATTGAGCATGGCTGGTCCACCACCAAAACAGAACTCGCCGTGCTGAGAAGCGAACGCCCCAAGGCTCCTGAACAGACGCAAAACTCACCGCGATATAGTCGCGAGGTCCTCGAGGCTGCCGCCTGTCTGTCGGTCGGCATCGAAGAAAAAACGCTGCTGGCCAGCTATGGCGAAAAGACGCTCGACGCCGCCAACCCGCTACGTCACATCGGCTTGCGTGAACTCGTCGCCGAGTGTGCTCGGATGGAAGGCATCGAAGTGCCTCGCGTCTTTGGCGATGGTACGGCAACCATTCGAGCGGGTTTCAGTTCCATGAGCCTCCCCAGCATCATGGAAAACGTCATGAACAAGACGTTGCTGGCGGCCTATCAAAACACACCGATCGCCGCCTTCGATCTTTGCAGCGTCGGAACCGTGACCGATTTCAAGGAAGTGGCTCGATACCGTTTGCTTGGCACTGGCGGCTTTGAGCAGGTTGCTCCCGACGGTGAATTGAAACATGGCAAGCTGTCGGAACAAAAGTACTCAAATAAGGCCGACACCTACGGTCAGATCTTGACGCTGACTCGGCACGACATCATCAACGATGACCTGTCAGCGTTCATGGATATTCCTCGTCAAATGGGACGCAGTGGTGCCGAGTCCATCGACGACTTGTTCTTCACACTGCTGCTCAAGAACGCCGGCTTCTTCTCGTCCGCCAACGCCAACTTGCTACAGGGAGCGGACACCAAGTTCGGCCCGGATGCACTGACCGTTGCGAAGACAACCTTCCGCAAGCAGAAAGCCGGTCCTGGCGGCAAGCCCAAGGACCAAAAGCCGATCAACATCCGTCCTGAGTACTTGGTCGTTCCGGTGGAGTTGGAAACCGAAGCGGAACTGTTGATGGGTTCGTCGCAGTTAATGATTGACGCGCAAGGATCGCCGACGAAAATCCCTGTCGATAACCCACACCGCAACAAGTATCGGATCATCAGCACGCCGCATCTGTCGGACAGCTACTACGCCGGTGCCAGTGCTGCCGCGTGGTATCTCTTCGCCAATCCGCAGGTGCTGCCAGCGTTCGAGATCGTGTTCCTGAACGGTCGTCGGACGCCGATCATCGAGCGAGTCGAAATGCCACCGAACACGCTCGGCATGGGCTTCCGGTCTTACATCGACTTCGGTGTGAACAGCCAAGATCACCGAGCCGCCGTGAAAGTCGTCGGCGAGTGATCGCCTGCTGACGTTGACCTTCCTCTTTCATCGTAAACACAAAGACCCATGCAAGCTCAATTCATTCACGACGGAAAACAAGTCGACTTCACACCCGACGTCGATGTCCCTGTTGGATCAATCGTCATTCAAGGTGATTTGGTAGGCATCACCAAACGAGATCTGAAAGCCGATGTGCTCGGCTCGATCGCCGTGGAAGGCGTGTTCGACATGCCCAAAGACCCGGCTGACGCAGAGACCTATGCTGCTGGACAAAAGATTTACGCAACCACCGACGGGATCGTCACTGAAGTGCCCGATGGATCGGTGTTGCTCGGCAAGGTCGTTGCTGACGCCGCGCCGACCGACAACTTCGTTCGCGTTCGTCTGAGCCAGTGATGACCACCTGTGAGCAACCCCATCATCGCACCCGTCGGGGCGATCTACGTCCACGAGGGCGTGACGGTCCCGATCGTTACCGACGTTGAGATTCCCGCCGGCAATGTCGTTGTCCTTGGAAAGCTGGTCGGCATCGCGAAGTTCGGTATCTGTGCCAACTCTCGCGGCAGCATCACCGTTGCTGGCGTATTCGATGTGGTCAAAGACCCGACAACCAACATTCCGGCCGGCACCATTCTTTATTGGTCCAAGATCAGTCACCACGTCATCAAGAACGCTTACGCACACTCGATGATCGGCATCGCGGTTGAAGACGCGCCACCAAGTTCGCTGACCGTCAAAGTCAAATTGCTTCAGTAACCATCCCAACACGAGGTCCTCGCATGGAAGCGAAACCGCGCACGCTTGTCGTCGCATGCTTGCTGCTGATTTGTACGGGCTGTTTGCCGGAGGGCGATGTCCAAGTCCGCTCGCTGCCGGCACCTCCGCCTGAACAACCGATCGCCAATCTTCCCACTCAGTTGCATCAACGAAATTGGACTGGGCGTCTCAACCAAGGTAGCTGCGTTCATGCGTCGCTGGTGAATCACCTTCGCTGGCTCAACGAGTTTGAACTCGGCGAACGCTGGCGGGCGACGTACAGCGACGGCGAATGGGACTCGCGATTGCGGAGCCGACTCGATGCCGCTGACATCGACTACAGCTACACCGTCAAAGCGGATCCTCGGTTCCTTGACTGGGCGACGGCGACGCGGCGCGGTGCGATCCTGTGGTGGAAGCCGGCGCACTGCTGCACCTTCGTCGGCTGGGTCAATCGCGACGGCCGGCAATACGCAGCCATTCTCGACAACAACTATCCCGGCCGATTTGAACTCACACCACGTGAACAGTTCGTGCGTCTTTGGGCCGGCTACGGCGGATTCGCCCTGACGGTGATGGAAGACCCCGCCAGTTCCTTGCCCTATCGAAGCTACGAGGTCATTGATGAAAGATGAAATCCGAATCCGGCTGAGCGTCGGCCTGATTGTAGTCGCAGTGCTGCATGCGGTGATGCTCGGAGCGGTGTTCACGGCATTGCACCGAACACCGGCAGCCGACACGAGCGAATCCTGGCGTTTGCCGCCGGCACAACCAACCAGCGAGGTTGGATCGCGAATCCAACAGTTGCCACAACCTTCGCGTGTCAACCTGGAAGCACAAGGCGAACTGAAACAACAGTCTGGTTACTGCCCGCCCTGTCCACCGAACACGATTCCCACTGCGGAGCCGTATCGAATTGTGCAGCCCTACCGTGTCGTACCAACAGCTCCAACGGTTCCAGCACCGATCATTGTCACCCCCGCGTCGAGCAGCACGCGACCCGCGACGCCGCCCGAACAAGCGAAGAATCGCTATCAAATCGCCTTGTTCGTTGCCAGTGACGCCAAAAGCCAGCGTCTGCTTGACTGGTTCAACACGGACCCAAACCTGGTGAAGTTGAAGTCGAAGTGTGCATTTCAGGTCTACACTGAAACCAATGCACTGTATCGAACGCGATATGCGGACATTGTCCCTGCAAATCAATTCCCTGTGGTGCTTTTCCAGGACTCGACCGGCGGGCATGTTCATGCGGCCGGTCACACAATGTTGCCGTCAACCGCTCGGGAACTCTTCGACGATCTGCGTCACGGATACGAACTCTATCAACAAACGCGGCAGGCCCAACGAACGGGCGCGCTAAAGACGCGAGGCTATTCCTGGGACGCTGCGATCTCACCAACGATGCAGCTCTCGTCTGAAGACTGCCCCGATGGTTACTGCCCTATCGAACCCGTCGACAACACTTGGCGGCCGTTCGATCGGGATCGTGACGGCGACCGCGATCGACTATTCGACCGAGACTCCAGTGGTCGCAACGCATTGATTTGGGCGGGAGCCGGCGAACTGGCCACGCTCGCATTGATCTTTGTGGCGGTTCTGTTGCTCGGATTCATTCTCATCAAACGAGGCCTGTAAAACTCATGATTCTTGGAATTGCAACCGTCGTCGTCCTGGTCTTGGTCGCACTTGCGATTTTGCCGGCAAAGAAGCGAGATCGCGACGCATCGACCCCGAACTTCGTTCAGTCCTTCACACGACCAGCGAACTTTCGCCAACAGCAACTCAGCGAAGAAGCGGAAGCGATCGCTGACGAATATCAACGTCGAGCTGATGAAGCCTGGCGTGAAGAGCTTGGCGAAAAGGCAACCGTCCTGTTTCAGACCAAAACGACGACTGCAACGAAGACCCGTAAATCGTGAGCGACATGCTGCATCGCGGGCAGTCTTGGTTGGCGGAGAAGCTGACCAAGCACGCCTCACGAAACGTGGTGTATCAGCGTGATGATGTCTCCGTCGAGTTATCTGCCACGATTGGCAAATCGGAATACGAACAGGACGACGGTGACGGCGTCATCACGCGTGCTCAAGTCCGCGATTTTCTGATCAATACGAAGGACTTGCTGCAATCCGCCATAGGCACCTGGCCCCGGCGCGGCGATCGCATCCTCGAAACCGATGGCGACACAACCTTCGTGTACGAATTGATGTCGATCGGAAACGAACCACCGTGGCGATACAGCGATCCCTTCCGCGTCAAGCTCCGCATCCACACCAAACTGGTTGACACGATCACATGACAGCAACACCTGCAACCGTTATTCAAATTGCCGAAAGCGTCGTCGCGGAAATCAACGCGGGCGAATTCAGCAAAACAAACCTCTCGGCTCAGCGACTCTACGTTCCCAACTTCGATCTCGAAGACATGAAGGAACTGCGAGTCACTGTGGTGCCTCGCGAGGTTGAATACCTGCCGCTTGATCGGGCGTCCAATAAGTACCACGCCACGATTGACGTCGCCGTCCAGAAGAAGTTCAGCAAGGGCGATGCCAAAGAGATCGACCCGCTGGTGTTCTTTGTCGAAGAATTGGCCGATTACTTCCGGCTCAAACGACTCAATTCGTTCGTGGCAGCCCGCTGTGTCAAGGTCGAGAACTCCGTCCTGTACTCCTCCGAGCACTGGACCCAGTTCAATCAATTCACGAGCCTGCTGACGTTGACGTTTGAGTTGGCGAAATGATGCACATCAGGGCTCGCGTGCGATTCACACCGGGCCAACTGAAAAAGAAGGTCAACCAAGCGACTTTCAAAAGCATGAATCATGCGGCCGGCACCATCCGGATGACCGCGAAACGATCCATTCGCAAACGCAAAAAACCATCCAACCCAGGATCACCACCAAGTTCGCCGACTGGAATGCTGCGTCGCGTGCTTCGCTACGAAGTCAACCGCGATCGTGGCGAAGCAGTCATTGGCCCCGTCAACGAGATCGCTGGCCGGCTATGGAATCTGCATGAGTTCGGTGGCGTTGTTACCAAACGACGCAAGCTGAAACGACACCGGTTCCGTGTCGGCGAGTTTGGGCCGATCCGTGCGAAACAGCCCGGCAAATTCGCCCGCATCAAACTACTCACGATCGCCCAAGCCAGCCGATCCACACGATTGATCGAAGAAGAGAACGAACGCCGCGGAGCCAGCAAACCACGCCGCTATCCCGCACGTCCATTCATGAAACCCGCCCTCATTGCCAACCAAGCACGCCTGCCGAAGTTTTGGCGTGACTCGGTCAAATAGTCTCTCGACCACGGATGGAATCGAAACATGTCAGCAGAAGTAAAACTCGGTCTCGATGCCGTCCTGACGATCGACGGTGCCGAGATCAAGAACGTCAAGGATTTGACGGTCAATCTCGAGAAGGCCGAAGCCGACGCATCGACTCGTGACAACAACGGCTGGCGAGCCACAGTCGGCACTCTAAAAGACGCGTCGATCGAATTCACGGTGCTCAACAAAAACGGCGACACCGCGTTCGGGATGCTGCAAGGACTGTGGAGTAGCGGAACGCCGACTGACGTTGGCATTTCGGATGCTGGTGGTTCGCTGACACTGACCTGTGAAGTCATGAACTTCAATGTCAATCAAAACCTCGAAGAAGTGGTGTCGGCCGACGTCACCTTGAAGCCAACCCAATCTTCGTCTGGCAGCGGCATGAACGTTGGTGGCGGAACGCCCTAAGTAATCCTCGGAACGGAACTCCATGCAGAAATTCATTGATCGTCGTGGTCGTGTCTGGATCGTTGACATCGACAATACGACGCTTCGCCGCGTGAAGGCACTCACCGACGTGCGATTGCTGGACGCGATCGACGGCGACCTCGTCACTCGGTTGTCGAGCGACCCACTTCTACTCGGCGACGTGTTGTTTGCGATCTGCAAACCGCAAGCCGATCAACAAGACGTTGACGACGAAGCGTTCGCCGAGGGATTGGCCGGTGACTCGATCGACGAAGCGTGCAAGGCATTGGTGGATGCGTTGGTCGCGTATTTCCCGGAGTCCCGACGCCGTCTTCTGCGGAAGGCGGCCGACAAGCAGAAGATGATCGAGACGCGGGGATTGGCAGCGATCGAGAAACGGCTGGACGATCCGAATCTGGTGGACCGGATTGTGGAGGACCTGGAACGCAAGCTCGAGGTGCCGACATCGAGCGACTCATCATCCGACTCGCCGGCATCATCGGAGTCGACCCAGGACCACTGACGCTTCGGCAACTCGTCCAGATGGCCGAGGCGAAACGCCAGCACGATTGGCATATCGCATCGAGCGTGATGGCATTGACCGCCGAGATCAATCGCGATCGAAAACGTCGGCGAAAACCGTTCAAGCCGGATGATTTCAATCCCTACACGGTCACTCGACCGGTTCCGGTGAAAGCCACTGTTGAACAAGTCGCCCATTTGCTCGGCGCAGTCTTCCAACCCCGTGAGAACGAGTCTCCATGTCCCAAGTCCGAGCCGGATCCGCCTACGTCGAATTGCTGACCAGGGATTCAGCATTCATCAAAGGTCTGCGGTCGGCTCAGAAGCGATTGAAATCATTCGGTGCATCCACGCGGTTGCTCGGCACCAAACTGATGGGACTCGGTGCGGCCACTGCCACACCACTGGCCGGTAGCGTCGCCATCTTCTCCAACTTTGACGATGCCATGCGTGGCGTTGCTGCGATCACACAAGCGACTGAATCGCAGCTTGAGTCGCTTCGCAATACGGCAAAGAAGCTCGGAGCAACCACCAGTTACTCTGCCAGCGAAGTCGCATTGTTGATGACCGAACTCGGTCGCGCCGGTTTCAAACCGGAGCAGATCGAGAAGATGACAGCCGCCGTGATGAACATGGCACGTGCAACTGGCACCGACGCAACTCAAGCCTCCGGCATCATGGCAGCAACGATTCGTCAGTTCGGAATGGAAGCCGGCGAAGCAACGCGGGTTGCCGATGGCCTGACCGCCGCGGCGAACAAGTCGTTCAACACGGTGGAGTCTCTCGGCGAAGCCTTGTCCTATGCCGGTCCCGTCGCCGCCGATGCGAACATGAGTCTCGAAGAGACACTCGCGATCCTCGGTACGCTTGGCAATATGGGCATTCAGGGTTCGTCAGCCGGTAATGCGATGCGTCGTTTGCTGACGATCAGTGCCGCCGAATCGGAGAAATTCAAAACCACATTTGGCGTCACGACCAAGGACGCGAAAGGCAACGCCCGATCACTCGTCGACATTCTCGGCGAAGTCGCTGCGGCGACTGAGAAGATGGGAACGGCCGAGAAAGCGGAAAAGCTGAACGAGGTGTTCGGGCTGCTGGGCATCACCGCTGCCAGTTCGATTGGAAAGAGCGTGGCCGATACCCGCGAGTTGTATTCCGCACTGCAAAAGGCTGGCGGGATCGCAGGCAAGACTGCTGAGGAAATGGAAGGCGGACTTGGCGGAGCGTTCCGAATCCTGAAGTCCTCCATCGAAGGCGTGGCGATTGCGATCGGTGAATCACTCGAAGGCAGCGTCACCACGATGGTGCAAGCCTTCAGCCGCGCCGCGTCAGGGGTGATCGAGTGGATCAACAAGAATCAGAAGATCGTCAAGATTGCCGCTGCGAGTGCCATCGCCATCTTCACGATTGGAGCGGCATTGTTCGCTCTTGGTTCGTTCGCTGCCGTTGCGTCGTTCGCGGTGGGAGGACTCGCGACCATTTTCTCATTCATCGGTGGTGCCATCGGCGTGATCGTCTCGGCGGTTGGGATGCTGTTTACCCCGCTTGGCCTTGTTGTTGCAGCGGTTGCAGCACTCGGTGGCTACTTCCTCTACTCCACCGGCATCGCTGGCCAGGCGGTCCAGTATCTCAAAGGTCTGTTCGAAACACTCAAAGCCGACACCCTCGCCGCCTTTGGTGCGATTGCCAACGCTCTGGCTGCTGGTGACATCACTGCGGCGACCGATGTGTTGTGGACTTACTTGAAACTGCAGTGGGTCAAAGGCACGACCTATATCAAAGGCGTCTGGGCCGATTTCACTCAATATATCTCTGACGTGTGGGCCGATTCCGCCTACGCGATCGGGGATGTTCTGATTGGTGCCTTATCCGGGCTCGCTGGCGTCTGGAACAGCACGCTCGGTTTTATGGCCGATGGCTGGACGATTCTTACGTCCGCCGTGCAAAAGGGCTGGAACAACACCATCGGGTTCCTCAAGAAGGGATTCCTCAAACTTCACGAACTCGTTGACATCGCGGGTGACGTATCGGTGCAGATTGGCGGAGTGCTCATCAACGCACTGGCCGGCGTCGAAAACGCATGGGTCGAAACCGTCGATTACCTTGCCGACACTTGGACCGTGTTCGTCGGTCAAGTGAAGTCGATGTGGAATTCGACCGTCGGATTCTTGAAGAAAGCCTGGATCAAACTCAAAGGCCTGTTCGACGACGACATCAATGTCGACGTCGAAATGGCAAAGATCGACGCTGACACTCGAGCGGCCGATACTGCCGAGGAACAACAACGCCAGCAAGCGATCATCGAACGTCAGCGTCGCCGATCGAAACGCAAGGAGCAGATCGAAGCCAACCGAGTGGAAATGCAGAAAGGCATCGCCGCACAACTCGAAGCCCGCCGCAAAGCTCGTGAAGGCACAGACATCGACGCCGACATGCGGGCGATCGACAACGAGACCGATGCGAAGAATGCAGTTGTTGACCAATCCAAGGAACAGCAGTTCCGCGAAAACGATGCGGCGCAGAACAATCGTCAGGAAATCATCGACGACACAACCGTCGGAGTGCAACGCACCCTCGATCAGATGCGAGCGGAAGCTAAAGCGGCACGCGAAGTAGGTCGGCCAACCGCAGAGGATCGCAACAAGGAACGCGACGGGCAAATCGCAACCGCGCAGGCCGAGTTCGATGCTGCGGTGGAACGAGCCAACAACGCGACGGCCCCTTCCGATGCTGAGCCGAAACCCGACGAGGCCGCTCCGCCGGAACAACCAGTCGCTCCGCCCAAGATGCCCGAGCCTGGCGCAGTCGACATTCCCAAGGTCGATCTCCCCGGCATCGACGACCCCGAGTTGCGACCGCCCAATGCGAAAGACCTCCGTCTCGACCTGGATCCAAACGCTCGGGCGGCATTGGATCAGTTCGCGGACGGTCCGGAAACCGATCGAACCGAAGTCGCCGGGAATTTCGATGCGAGGGGTTTGGGGCTCGGCAGTGGAGCTTCGACGATTCCGCAACAGGCTCCTGAGCCACTCAAGAAGCTCGAGCCGATTGCCGCTGAGGACGATCCCGTCGAGGTCATCTTCGCGCCGCAGTTGAGGTTGGAACCTGAAAAAGTCGACGATCCGAACGTAAACGGTGAGCAAGACAACGAGGTCGTCGCCGAGAACCCAGACGACGTCCCGTTGGATCTGCCAGAGCTTTCGGGGCAGCCCAATCCGATCGAGATGGACTATCCGCCGACGCTCGACATTACCGCGATCACCGAAGCGTTCGCATCCGTTGGTCGATCCCTCGCGGCGTTTGATTCCGCGATCTCCAGCAGCGCGTCGCAGTTGCAACTGCCCGCGACTTCCGGCGGGGAATTCAGCGAGGACATGAAGCGTGCGATCATCCAGACTGCAGAGAACACTCGACGCCTTGTTGAGCGTTCGCAGTCGGGAGGGTTGGTGTTTAGCTGATGTCAATCTCCACCGGTGGATACAACTTTGAGGTCGCGGCACTCTCCGAAAAGGCGTCGCGAGGGAAATCGCACTCCGATTTCACTTCCTACGTTGCGACGAACGGCGGAGCCGTCGATCCGGCAGCTGCTGCGAGTGCTTTGTATCAATATTACAAAGCGAATCACAAGGACCTGATTCCGTATCTGCAAATCGACTCGGAGTTCATCAACCAGAAGCACGCTTTGGTCAGCGTCACAATCAACAAGACCAAACTCGATCCGGTTTCGTTCAGTACAACCGGAGCGACAACTCATCTGAATCAATCACTGCAGACTCGCGGCATCTATGCCGCGCCGGGGATCGCGGCCCCTATCTATCACGGAGCGATTGGCGTCAGCGATTCCGGCGTTTCCGGAGTCGATATTACGGTTCCAGCGTTTGAGTTCTCCGTCCGCAAGAAGTTTGAGTTCGTCTCGACGGCATATCTGCTTGCGATGGTCTCGATGACTGGGCGAGTGAACTCGGGTGCGTGGTCAATTTTCTCTCCTGGCGAAGCGTTGTTTCTCGGTGGAGAAGGCGGCGAGGATGAGCAGAATTGGGTTGATGTGACTTACCACTTCGCTGCGCGACCGAATGAGTTCGCGATGACGGTTGGAAACATCTCCGGGATCAGCAAGCAGGGTTGGGACTACTTGTGGGTTAAACACGGCGAGAAAGTGGTCGGCGATCGTGTGCTGCAAGTTCCTGAGGCAGCTTACGTCGAACAGGTCTATCACGGAGGAAACTTCAACGTGTTGGGGATCAGCTAGTGACCCGACGCGTTAAACCAGGCGATCAGTTTGCGATCACCGCCGCTGAATACAACCGATTGCTTGTCGCTGCCGAAGCCTCGCATCGAAATCGACTGCCGGGCGGAGGTGGCCCTCGCACGCATCTGCGAAACGCCGCAACCGTTCGCGTTCACAACCTATCGGCAACCACGGTCCCGATTGGCGGAATCGTTGGCTTTGAGTCGCCGCTGACCGATCCGACCGTTGGCCCGTTGGAACTGGCCCGCTTCGTTCGCGACGCAACGATCGAGTGCGTGCGCCCGACGGAAGACGAACACACAGGTCGCGTTGGGGTCGCCATCGAACCGATCGCGGAAGACAAGGTCGGCCGCGTGGTGTTCGATGGCGTCGTGGCTGCGCGAGTCAACGTCGTAAAGACTTGGCACAAATTTGCCGACGTCGGCGAATCGGTCGGTGACACGTTGCAGTCGAAGCCGGACGGATCGGCACAGATTCTGTGGCGACGCGACCTCAACCAACTCGGTGACCAATGGGCCGTCGTTCGAGTCGGTCGGCCCGCTGATCCGGTTTATCTCGTCGAGGTTCCAGCAGGTGGCATCGCTGGTCGCCGAGGAATGCGGACGGGCAGTGCAGATTGCGACCTGTATCAACTCGACAAAGCTGGCGAGATCGAAGCGGTAGCCGATCCAGATGGTGACACAGTACGAATCACCGCTCGGAATCACTCGGCGCAGCGTATTCGAGGACCGATCGCGGATTCGCCGAAACAATACTTGGAAGTGCAGTTCGACGGTCAGCGATCCTGGGTGATCGACCCTCCCAAGCAAACACTTCTATGCAAGCCAACGAAACGCATCAAAGCAAAGTCATGGGGAACGGCTCGCGAGCTTCGGTTTGATGGTGGATGGAAACCGATTGGCCCTGCCGTCTCGGTTTACAACGTTTGCGATTACGCATTGCTGGCCAGCCAACAGATTGTCTGTCACTTCCACGAAGACACGTCGGCGTATTTGACGATAGGTTGCCGATGCTGTGATGGCAGCAGTAGTTCGAGCAGTTCATCAAGCTCCAGCAGTTCGTCGAGTTCAGGTTCCAGTAGCAGTTCTAGCAGCGATTCATCATCCAGTAGTTCTTCGTCGTCGCCCTCGTCATCTTCATCCTCGTCATCGGGAAGTTCGTCTAGTAGCAGTGGCTCGTCGAGTAGTTCGAGCATGAGCGGTTCGAGCTCATCGAGTATGTCGTCGAGTTCCAGCAGCTCCCTGTCGTCATCCAGCAGCAGTTCGTCTGGTCCTAGCTCGTCGAGTAGCGGATCGTCGTCATCTTCGTCCGGCAGCCCTTCGTCCTCATCAAGCAGCGGTTCGTCATCGAGCAGCCCGTCATCAAGTAGCAGTTCCGGCAGTTCGTCATCGTCATTGAAGTCGTCTTCGAGTAGCGATTCGTCCTCAGAATCCTCGTCATCCGACAGCAGCGATTCCTCCCTCAGTTCATCCACGTCTAGCAGCAGCGATTCAAGCCGCAGTTCCAATTCTTCATCGAGCAGCGACAGCAGTAGTCAATCGAGCGACTCGTCGGACAGCAGCGATTCGAGCACATCGACGAGTCTGCCGAGCGTAAGCAGTTCATCCAGTTCCGACGGTTCCTCGTCGGCATCGAGCGGTTCGTCAGACAGTTCGTCGAATTCTCAATCAAGCGATTCATCCAACAGCGATTCGAGTGGCTCGAGCGATTCGACCAGTCTGCCCAGTGTCAGTGGTTCATCAAGCTCCGATGGATCGTCGTCCGCATCGAGTGATTCGTCCGATAGTTCGTCCGATTCCAAGTCCAGCGATTCATCGGCAAGCGAATCGAGTGATTCCAGTACGTCAATCAGCCTGCCAAGCGTGTCCGCGTCCAGTTCATCGGCGAGTGATTCGTCGACGAGCAACTCGCAATCAAGCGATTCCGGTTCGTCGAGCGATTCATCTACCTCGCAATCAAGCGAATCAGCCAGCACGCCATCCATAAGCAGTTCGCAATCGTCTACATCCGCAAGTGAGTCATCAACCAGCGAATCATCGACTTCAGAATCGAGCCAGTCCGAATCGAGCACATCCGAAAGTGAATCACGAAGCGAGTCAGGCTCGGAGAGCGTGCCTTCGTTTAGTTGGAATTCGTCAACGAGTAGCGAAAGCGATTCCGTATCAAGTGATTCCGCATCGGAATCCCAGTCGCAATCCGACTCGACGTCGCCATCAGCCAGCGAGTCGGGCAGCGATTCTCAAAGCGAATCCAGCATCGACCGCAGTTCGGACTCACAAAGTTACTCAGCGAGTGCTTCGGCATCGTACTCGGACAGTGCCTCCGCCAGTGGGAGCCAAAGTGGTTCTGCATCAGACAGCGGATCCAATTCAGGCAGTGACTCAGGATCAGGCAGCGTAAGTGCATCCGAATCAGATAGCGAAAGCGGATCGGCCTCTGATTCACGATCAACGAGCACATCGGATTCTGGCAGTGATTCGCGGAGCGATGACTCCACAAGCGTGCTTACGTCATCAAGTGACTCTGGTTCCGATTCAGCATCGCGGTCGACGAGCGACTCGGGATCGGAAGGCTCGAACAGCGATCGGCCAAGTGAAAGCGACGACCCGAGTGTCGGCGATTCATCTGGAAGCGACAGCAATCAACCATCCGAAAGCAACGACTCGACATCCGACTCAGACCCGCCCAGCGATGGTTCCGACCGACCCAGCGAAAGCGCATCCGATAGCAGCGACGGCTCCGATCGGCCGAGCGAAAGCGATTCCACGGAGGAACCTTCCGAAGACAGCAGTGGATCGAGTGAGCCTTGCAATAGCACCTGGATTTGGTCGTGCGGTTGGGAACTGGTGAGCAGCGATTGTGAAGACCCTGGCGACCCACCCAGTTCGTCCGGTTCATTCGATGGAGCGGTAGCGGGGATGACAGCATGATGCATTGCCCACATTTAACGCCTGACAATCAATGCGAAGTGGCCTGCCAACTTGCCGGCTGTCGGGTGCAAACCACGCCGACCGCCTGCAACGCGTGCCAGACCAACGACAACCCGTGCGCGATCAACGTCGTCACGATTGGCATGGCATTGGTCAACAAGAAGCGACGCAAACAAGACATCACCGAGTTGGAAGCATTGCTTCGCAACTACATGCCGGACGAAGAACCGATGCCGGCGACGCTGAAGATGAGCAGCTACCGGCCCGGCCCCGGCAACGAACTCAAAAAGATGATCGCTTGGTTTGCGAAGCCGAGCGAAACGTGCAACTGCGAAACCCGCGTCGACACGATGAACGACTGGGGTGCCGAAGGTTGCCGCCGAAACATTGACACGATCGTCGATTGGTTACTCGAAGAAGCCCAAGCAAGAGGACTCCCGCATGGAAGGTTTACCGCAACAGTCGCCCGCAGTCTCGTCAGCACTGCCATCCGCAAGTACGAGCGGAAATTCCCCGAAGGGGCACCCGAACCAGACCAAGACGATCCGGAGGACGAATTCGATCGTTGAACGCTGTTTCCTAATGAACCTCGATCGGCGCGATGATCGGTTGCGTGACTGGATGCGGCAGCTTCCCGATCCGTGGCCGTTCCCCGAACCCGAACGGTTCGCCGCGATCGACGGCCGGCGCGTGGCCACGCCCCCGCAGTGGCGAGCAGGCAACGGCGCGTGGGGGTGCTACCGATCACACTTACTGATTCTCGAAAAGTGTTTGCTCGAACACATCGACTCGTATGTCGTCTTTGAAGACGACGCCGGTTTCGGTGATGACTTTTGCGAACGACTGCAGCAGTTCATTGCGGAATTGCCGGCTGACTGGGGCATGGCGTATCTCGGCGGCCAGCACCTTTACGCCGGCAAGAACCCGCCGCACAAGGTCAGCGAACACGTCTACCGACCTTACAACGTGAATCGCACGCACGCGTTTATGGTGCGAGGACGCGAGGCGATGAAAACACTCTATCGCCATTTGACTTGGAACGACTGGCACACCAAACATCACATCGACCACCACCTCGGTCGTTTGATCCAGCGACGCTACCAAGCACTCGTGCAAGGTAAGAACATCCAAAAGGAATCTATCGCGGTTTACACGCCCGATCGCTGGCTCGTTGGACAACTACCGACCAAATCAAACATCTGCGGACGGAAGTGGAGTCAAACTCGGTTCTTCAATGACGCCAAGAACGCTGACCATTCGGACGCACCGTTCTTTGCGGTGCTTGGACCGCACCGCGCCGGCACGTCGTGTGTCGCAATGGTGATGCATCACCTGGGCGTTCACATGGGCAACCAACTCGGCGGCTACGAAGCGACCGGAGGCGGCGAGGCAGTTGGACTGGCACAGCTTTGCGAAAAGGTGATGCGTTTCCCGGCTACCGATCCGAACGTCAGCGACGACCAACTGACTCAAATGCTCAAGTCGTGGATCGTCAGTCGCAAATCGGAAGCCAACCGCGACAAGACCGTCGCTGGGGCAAAGTATCCGCACCTATGTCGCTTCGTGACTCACCTTCACGCGGGGCTTGGTGATTCACTGCGAATCATCTCCGTCGAGCGCGACATCGAAGCGTCCATTCGTTCGCTTCAGAACCGTAGCGAGAAACATCGTGGCCAATGGTTCGCGGCGAGCGATGAGGAGTGCGAGGTGCTGCAACGCAGTCTCCGCGACCACCGAGACAACTTCATCACAGACCATCCCGACGTGCCGGTATTCCGGATCGAATTCGCCGAGTTGGTGACGTATCCCGAGGAGGTGATCGGCAATCTGGTCGAGTTCCTCGGCATCACGCCGACTCCGGATGAAATCCAATCGGCAATCGAACACGTCAATCCTGATCTTCGGAAGTTTGGGTGAGCATCATGTCGCATAGTATCTCAAATGCAGACATCACATTCTGCATCAAAACAATTCACCGGCCTTGGTCCTGCCATCGGCTGGTCCAGTCGCTGCGCGAGCATATCGCCGAGCCAACGATCGTCGTCGTCGATGACGGTCGCCCCGAGCTTCGCTTCAGCGAAAAGTATCCCGAAACCGCCAAGCACTGCACAGTCATCAATCTAGATCGGCACGATGTAGGCGTTGGCGTTGGGCGTAACGCAGCGATCGACGCGGCGCAGACCGAGTACATCTTTCTGCTCGACGACGATCACGTAGTTACGGCGGACTTTCACATCGACCGCGTTTGCGAGTACTTCACGACGAACGAACTCGACATTCTCGCCGTCCGACAAGGTGGAGGCGGTCGACCCACGATGCTTTCGCCGCTGATGAACGGCAAACGCATCTGGATGCATCGCGGTGAAAAGAAGCGAATTGGCTCGGTCGCCTGGTGCGACATGGTCAGCAACGCATTCCTCGCTCGCAAGGAAACGATCGCGACGCTCCGTTGGGACGAGGCCCTAAAGACCTACGAGCATTGGGAGTTCTTCTACCGAGCGAGTCACCTCGCCAATCTGCAAATCGCGGTCGCCACCGATTGTTCTGTCGTCCACGCCCATGTCGCCGGCACTGGCTATCGCGACCTGCGTGGCAGAGCGAAGTTTCGTGCGATGGGCCTTCGCAAACACGGTTTCCATTCATTGCGCTATCCAGGAGGTCAAATCGTCCGTGCGTAATCAAGCCACTTTCTGCATCAAGACGATTCATCGTCCGCATTGCTGTGCCGCACTCGTTCGCAGTATCCACGACCACTATGGTGATCACCGTCCGCTGATCCACGTCCTCGATGACGGTAAACCGGAACTGCGATTCTCGGCCGTTTGTCCAGACGAAGCCGCCATGGTCGATCGACTGATCGAGACCGAGTACGACATCGGCCTCTCCGCCGGTCGCAACAGGCTGCTCGATTCTGGCGACACACCGATCGTTATTTTCGCCGATGACGATCATCTCGTTACGAATCAAACGCGTCTTCCTGAGTTGATCGGGACGCTCAACAAACATCACGACCTCGATTTGCTGGCTGCACTCAGCAACAACGACGAACGTCCTCGCATGTTACGTGTCGACGGCAGAACGCTGCGGATCGCCTTCGGCAGCTACCGACAGCGGCGTTCGATTCGCTGGTGCCACTACGTCGGCAACTGCTTTGTTGCCTACCGCGACATTCTGCAAGCGATCCGCTGGGACGAATCACTCAAGGTCGAAGAACACTGGGACTTCTTCTGGCGAGCAAAAATCGCCGGAATGAACGTCGCAGTCGACGTCAATCACTCATTCAAACATGAGCACGTTGACCCACCCGGCTATCAGCGTCGGAGGCCGGAATTCCTAAAAGCCGGCTTGGACAAACACGGATTGGAGAGAGTGATATGGAAATGAAACGAGTGATTGCGGTCCTCGACTTGCCGCCACGGCGAGCGTCGCAGAACGTGCGTGAAAGCTATGAGGCTGCCGCTAAACGATGGGATGCGGACGTGCTTTGGATTGACGAGCACCTTCAACCGGTGCACCCATTCTGGCAGAAGATGTTTGTCTGCGATCACGTGCATTCAAAGGTCGGGCCGTCGCATGTACTGCAACTCGACAACGACATGCTGATCCGATCGGACTGTCCTTCGCCGTTTGATTTGCTGACGCCGAAGAACTTCGGAATGGTTGCCGAGCGTCAGTCAGCAAACAATCGCATCGACAATGGAGGTTGGCAGCAGCGGGCACAAGAGATTTGGGCGAAGCGATGCGCTGTGCGGCCGGCACCGACATGGCTGCATCCCAACGGTGGACTCTATCTGTATGGCTCAGAAATGTATGGCCCGATGTTCGCTCGCATCATTCGGCATTTGATTCCGACGTGGGGTGCCAGCGATCAGGCCACCGACGAGTCGTTGATCGTCAATCAGCTTTACAACGACCATCCGGGCTACATCAAATTCTTGCCGCCTGATTTCAACGTCAGCATGATTTACTCGCCCGCCTGGGCGATCAATCCGGTCATGCAATCTTACGTCTACCACTTCGTTGGGCGATCAAAGGCTCACATTGATGCCTGTCATTGGCAACGTCGCCTTCCACCAGAGTTGCCATTTCCAGGCAATGCTCAAACGCAAGAACTGATTCAGCAATGGGGAGATGATCCGCCGGCCCAATACGACATCGGCCCGATCTTCACTCCACAACTCTCCGCGAACCTGCTGGCCATCAATCCCGATTTGATTGTCACAGGTCAGTGGTCAGACAGACCATACCGATTGGATCGGCGGATGCTCAGTCATACGGTAACCGGTTCGTCACATTTGGTGCTAACCCGCTTTCTGTTGCAGCTAGGCATCAATGCTCGACGATTCCGACTTCGCGTTAAGGAGGACATCAATGCAACGACACAACTTGCCGGCACTTGAGTATCACTTGGCCCACGGTTGCAATCTGTCCTGCCAGCAATGCAGCCACTACAGCGACCATCATTTGCCCGGTGCGATGCCCACGATCAAGCAAGCCGATGCCGACTACCAGAAATGGTCGCATCGGCTGAAGCCGACTCGGTTCGCGTTGCTCGGCGGCGAGCCACTGTTGAACCCAGCGATCTTGCAACACATCAAGCTTGCTAGGCAGCATTGGGACAGCGACTTGATGCTGGTATCCAACGGGTTCTTCCTGCATCGTTTTCCCGAACTGCCGGCGGTGCTCCTCGAAACGAATTGCCGACTCGAAGTCAGCCAGCACGGAACGCACGACGAATATGTCAAACGCTTTCGCGAAGTCAAACACCTGGTTTGGCGCTGGCGAGAACAGTTTCCCGGCATTCGCATCAAGATTCGACAATCGCACCGCCGTTGGATGCGCCAATACAAGGTGACGAATGGCAAGCCAATGCCGTTCATTTCCAAGCCCGACGCCGCGTTCAAAGTCTGTATGCAGAAAACCTGCACGCAGCTTTACGAAGGCAAGCTGTGGAAATGTCCCGCACTGGCCTACTTCGCCAAGCTCGAATCCAGACTGCGATTGCAGGACTTGCCGCAATGGCAACTCTTCCGCGACTACCAAGCGTGTTCAGAAAGCGCGACGGATGAAGAACTGCAAACCTTCCTCGAGACCAAATCCATCCCGCAGTGCGGATTGTGTCCCAGCAAACGCACTGCATTCTCCCATCCCAATCCTCTGCAACGGAGTGCCCTGCAATGACGTATCCTTCCGACTATCCCGAAATGCCGCCTTGCACATTCGTCCCACCGTTTGATCCGCCCGGCAGTGAAGCGCCTTACGATCCCGAGGAAGACAACGACGGCCCAATCAT
The DNA here is from genome assembly GCF_024129865.1 of Stieleria tagensis. Lineage (GTDB taxonomy): Bacteria > Planctomycetota > Planctomycetia > Pirellulales > Pirellulaceae > Stieleria > Stieleria tagensis. The sequence continues at coordinate 136,227 of NZ_JAMYFE010000049.1, forward strand.
TCTAACTCCGCCGCCATTGCCACCACCGCCAGTGTGGCCCGACGACTATCCGCCTGGCACTCCCGATCCTGGCCCACGTCCGCCATGGTGGCCGGACGATTACCCTTGGCCGCCTCCACCCGAAGAACCTGTCGTGATCGAGTCTCCACCGCCGATTCACGTCTGGCCGCGACTGCCGCCGGACCATCCCTATCACGTTCCGCCTGGCTACTCTGCTCCCGACAACTTGCCGCCGGGCCACCCCGGCACTCCCGATCCCGAAGGCATCGAACCAAACGGTTCGGAGACTTCCTCGGGTGACATCTGGGTTTGACGTGAACGAAGGCGACAAGGGAATCCTTTACGTTGCGATCGGCGCGCGGATGCGACAATCGCTCGTACGATCCATCGAATCAGTTCGCAAGCACCTCGATTTTCCATTCAGGTTGGCGACCGACTTGGCCGACGCAGCGGATGTCGATCAAGTCGTTGTCGTCGAGGCGGTCAAACCAGCGTTCGTACCAAGATTACCGTGTGCTCGAACGCACTATCTCGACACTGACTCGGTGATCCTGCACAGCGACGCCGCGAAACCGCTGACCGATCGCTCCAGCGATCGTTCGTCCAATTTTCGAGTTGTCTGAAAAACCAATTCTCAAGCTATCTCATTGCTGAGTTCTGTCTCACCTGACAAGTAAACGTCACTCGTTCTAGTAAACAACATTCGCGAAATAATTCAGAGTAAACTATCGACTTTGAGTTAACTCCCCGGGGCTGTGGCAATGCCGAATCAGTGGTACATCAAGAATCAGGAAACGGCGGAGCCGACAGGGCCGTTATCAGATCGAGAACTGGTTGACCTGGCTGCTACGAACAATATCTCTCCCGAATCATTGGTCGCAGCGGGCGAGCCTATTAAATGGTTCCCAGCTGCAAAAGTTTCAAAGCTCTTTGAGCTAGCGCAACAGCGTCGTTCTCGTAGTGCATCGAGATCCGAACCCGCTAGTTCAGGTAACGAGGTCCCCACAGTCAAAGTTTCGGCTGACATTGTCGAAATACGCAAAAGAATCTCTGAGAATGAACTGCGTGCCACCGAGATTGAGAGAGTCGTACGTGGAGTTGCGGGAACACTTCAACACCAGACCACACTTAACAGTGAAATCGAGACTTTGAAACAGGATCTCGTAGAGTTGACGAGTCGCGTTCAAGAGGGCGAAGCTCGCCTGGTTCAACGTGATGCGACAGGTGCAGAAATGTCCGCCGCAATTGATAGACAAAGCGAATTGAATCGGTCGCTAACTGAGGAACTGCGGATCCAACAGGAAAGAACGAAGGCGGAGTTCGACCGATTGGCGGAGGAACGACTTGAGTTGAAGCAACGCGTTGATGAAAATACGCAGGCCATTGAACTGCTCAGCCGACAGCAATCGGAATTCACAAGGGCGATAACCCAACTAACGGACTCGATTGAGTCTGAATTCGCGACGCGAAAGTCGATGGCGGCTAGCCAGTACGAAGACGTCGAGAGGCATTGGGAGAAATTCCAATCGGAGTTTCTTTCACTAACTAAAAAGATTAGCGAACTCGAATCAGAGTGCTTTACGCTTCGCGATCAAATCGCAACGGCGCGAGCCCGAAGCGAGAGCGCCGTGGCTATCAATGAACTAGCAGAAGTCTCTACCGTCGATAGCAACCCTGAACTGCCAGCGTTCCGAGAAACGCTCCCAACGAATGTTACCAACGAGCAGTATTCATCAGACAATTCCATCGAGACGAAGACGCTACTTAGCGATTCATCTGCGTCATCGCTCGAACTTGACGCTGCCAAGAACAACAGCGCATCAGCAGAGTTTGAGTCTGCAGTGATAGAATCTCCAGCGATTGGCGTTAACGATAGACACGAACAGGTAACGACTTCTATCTGTGAGACTCATGGTTCTGAAGCATCGCTCAGCATAATGCCCATTGAGAGTACGCCGTTGTCTGCTGAGTTGACGTCATTTTCAGAAGAAGCTGGGACGTTCAGTGATAGCAATCCAAGTGAAATTGAGACCGCGCCAACGTTTGAGCGTGATGAATCTGCGACACTCCTCAGCCTCGCCGCTCCTGAGAGTCTCGAATCGACTGCGGAGGTGACTCCTACGGTGAGTGATACCGAGGAATTTTTCCACGACGGAATTGTGGAACTAGACGCAAGTAATCCTGATGAATCACTTGGTGACGTCGCCCTCAGCGATGATTGGGATTCCCTGAACGCAACATTGCTTACATGTAAATCTCCAGTAGTTTCATCGTCTGCGGATGAATTGCAGGTTCTCCATCAAACATTACACAGCCATTTCTCGCAACTATTCGAGAATCGCAAGCGAACTGGTCTTGGCGTGTATTTACTTGAGCACGAGCTTGATAGAGATCAGGTAGACACGACCATTCGTCTCGTTTCAGATGGTCTTCAGCGATTTTCGTTGTCAAATGCGGCGTGGTGGTGGTCAGCTCGGTATCTGCCTTTTTTGGTAGTGGCGGCAGAGGAGGGCTACGTCTATGAGGGTAATGGAACGGACTACTGGCCACGGCTTCAGCGACGACTGAACTATTTGTTTGACCATGACTCTCGACGGAAAGTCTCCGCGTTTTTTGAACGCGCAAATAGAGAGTGTGGGATTGCAACGGCACCAGATACGCCGTGGCACCGCAAGTATTGTCACATCGCTTGGCCTATCACCAATGCGGTGCTACCGCTCGATATGCGGATACCGTTTTCTGAAACCCTTAAGTTGCTTCGTGTTCCGATCGAGAGCATTGACGATGAAGCGTTGATGCAATTCTTTCGACAAACAATGGTCGAGTCAGGTTCTCTTCGCTACGACAATTGGCTAAAGAACGAGACCATTCCATCGCATCTTGCTCGTTTCGTTCTGCAGGATGACTACGATGTAGAGTTCCTTACGACGAGCACACTTTTACGTCTTCGTACCGACTTGCTCGCTGAGGCGAGCGCTCGCCGAGCTATTTTGGAAGCGATAGGTAAGCAAGGCAAAAAAGGATCCAATGGAACTCTTCGTAGTGGGCGTAAAGGAGATTCGCAGAGTGCCGATGCAAATGCGGACCAAAAACTGAAGTGTCCGCTTTTCTTGAGACGACTGGAGGAGTACACCTTCCAGCTAGAGGTCGCTCTGCCAAACCCACCGCACTCGAGTTGTGCTTGGCTTCAGCATCAACTTCGATCTCGCAATTGGGAGCCGAAGCAATGGGGGAATCCATCAACAACAACCATCGGAATTTCATCGCTGCTTTTTAATTCCCCATGTCCCATTGACGTCCGCTCTATGTTAAAGCGAGAGTTGGAAACCCCCTTTTTGTCGGGATGGCAGATTCTCGAACCCGATGACGACACGGTTGAATGGCTACGCGGAGTGGAAATATCGCCGACGCTTCCGATCATCTTTCGGCCTGATGAGGAATTGCAATTAGCGAACGAGCATCGCGCGAACTTCGTAAACCCTGCTCAGCTTCTTTGGGTATTGAGCCAGGAGATCGACGAGCTGCCCAGCGGCGTAACACAGTTGGGCGAGGTTCCAGGTGCAAAGGTGTTTCAAGTCGACCCGAGCGTCGAACAGGCGGCTATTTGGCTTGCGTCACTCGGTGTCAAAACAGGAGCACGAGTTCATTGGCGTTGCTCGCACGATCCGAGTCATGATCGCGTGGGTTACCGGGTTTGCTCAGTGGGCGATTTCTTCGCTTACCAGTTAGTTGCTCTTAACGGGGACTCACAGGTCCGAATTCAATTGATTAAGCCCGATACGACACAGTCGACAGTTGAGATAAAAAGTGACGGAATTTTTGGTTGGCACATCGCAAGTCCCGGCGAATACGATTTCTCGTTGTGGTCGGGCGAACGCTTGCTCGATCGGAGAGCGTTTCAGGCTGAGTCGACACCGCCGCAGGTTGAGCCGATTTTTCAGATCGATCTACTCGGTGGAGAAGCGACCGTAACATCGCTGATGCAATCGCAGTTGAAACTGGAAGTTCTTGCTCGACGCGATATTCAACAGGTTGAAGTGACGATCCGGCTGGGGGAAGCGAAAGTGCGCATGTTTGCATCCGAATTCCCACTACGCATCGGCACGACTGACGAGATTTGGCGGAATCTGTTGACGGACTCAAACCGCAAAGCTGTGGCGAGTGGTGCAAACTTGTCGTTGTTGGTTGACATTTCTGGGATCGAATCAAAAACGTGGACACTCGAAAACGAAATTGCCGATGTGACATGGGAAATCCATGATGACGGCCGACCCGTTGCCACGACAGACGATCAGGAATTGGAAGTTGAGCAGTTGACACTTGACGTGATTCCGCCGACACCAACCTCCGATCTCAGTTCGGCGTCTATCTTTGTCGTTAAGCAGAATGAACGACTGTGCTTCGAGATGGGAACGATCATTAATTCGCCTCGACAATCAGCGTTTCCGACGAGTCCTCGTTTGCCCGAACGACTCGAACGAAGAATGATGGCTTCACAAACGAAGTTTGTTGCACTGCAAGAGTTGATTGAACTCTACATCGCTTTCGTGACTTCGCGAGCATCGCATGGTGTGGCAGCGTTGCATCAAGAGAACTATAAGCAGACGTTGAGAAACTGCATTGCAGAGTTGATCCTCGGCAAACGATGGATTTCCCGGCAATCACAGCAGGAGACTGAGTTTTCAGTGCCGTTAGCTGTATTAGTAGATTGCGCCGTCAAGCGAAAAGCGGGTTTCAACAGCGACTTTCATGTTGCTGAGAGAGTAACTCCTGAACTTCGGCACTTAGCCATGTCAGAAATGACCACTGCAATTCCGCCTCAGTGGTGGATGCTGCCTTCGAGTCACTTCACCGACAATCATGCAGCGAGATTGGATCGAGCTGTCGGAATGGCGTATCGACAAATGTCCGGCGATATCGAAGACCCCGTCGTCAGCGAGATGTGGGAGAACGCTGATCCATTTACCGACACATCGCTTTGGGTGCGTGTCTTGCACGAAGCAACTCAGAAACTTCGCGGCGAGTACTTGGCGGAAATGGTACTTCCCGCTGAGATGGGCGAAGCCATTCTCAAAGCGAATCTCAACGGCATGAACACTGCTGAAGTTGCCGAGCTTTTGGCTGTTTGGGCAAAGCAGTTCTTGAGTTCGCACTGGTCTCGGTCGCTCTGGACGCATGAGCGGTTCAGGTTAGCTCTTTTCTTGTTTGAGCGTCCGCAGAGCCTAGGCCGACTTGACTGGACCGAGGTCGCTGAATTGCTGTTAAAGGATCGTTTTATGGCACGTGCAATTGCCTTTACGGCTTGGCGTCGATTGCAACTCGAAAGGTTAGGGGGTTAGGAAAATGATGGAGGCAATTGACGAACTCGAACGAATCATGCACGGCGTCCAGGCACTTCGGCGGCGTACAGAACGATTGGCGTCGCCGTACCAAGGTGCGACCGGTGTTCGCGCTCAATTCTATATTCATCAGCTTCAAACGGTGCTGCGGATTTTGCGGGACACGCGCGTCCATCATCTGATTGCTGACGAAGTCGGCCTGGGGAAGACTGTCCAGTCATTGATGGTCTTCAATGCCCTTCGACTGCAGTACGGTGACGATTTTCGGACGATTGTTGTCGTACCACGCGAAGAACAGGCACGTCAGTGGCATGAAGAAATTCAGACGCGTGCTCATGTGCTCGGCGAGGTGGAAGGGGAAACCGAGCAAACGAGCGTCCGTGTGTTGTGGGCGGCAAAGCTCGACAGACCGCTCGAACAATTGCACCCACGCCAGTGCAACTTGCTAATCGTCGACGAAATGCAATCGCTGCGAGCTGACATCGTTGATGCTGTCGTTCGGTACAGCAATGACTACTCGCATCTATTGATCCTGACGGCTACCCCGGACCTGTCATCAGACGCAAAGCTCTGCGAGTTGTTGAAACTTTTGGAGCCCGATCGTGTTGCCACAGCACTTGATGAGCTTGGGTCGATTACCGAAGTAGTCAGTCACATCGAAAACCTCGACGAAGAGTCGATCGCTGATGAGAACATTGATGAAACGACTGGTTCCTCCATCTTGCAGGTCTTTCAACAACGTCACGACTCCGCCCATGAACATGCCGCAACGGAACTGGATTTGTCGGCGATTCCTTTGCACCAACTCACTCCGTTCTTTGACAAAGCTTGGTATCCGTACCGGAGACTGATTCGATCGCAACGACGTCAATTCCCCAAGTCGTTGCCCGAACGAATCATTAAACGTTTGGCTGCAAAGCCAACTGAATCCGAAGTGCGGCGAGTCGACATTGTCAACGCATATCTTCGATCAGAAGTTGATTTTGGAAACCTAGACCGAAGTGCGTTGGCTCAACGAGCACTGCTCGGAGGAGAGCCCCTTCGCGAACGCGTTCAAGAACTGGCCCGTAAAGGCTTTGACCCAACGAATGCGTTAGACGAAGTCCCTGGACTTTGTGCGGTTGCCAACGGTAACTCACGTTTCGAGGAGCTCGTGGATTGGCTTCGTGAGTTTTGGGAAGAACATCCCCAGCGCAAAGTGCTGGTTACTGCAGACAGCAATCGAACGATTCACTTTCTAAATCGACAAATTGGACTTTTCCTACCTTGGGTCGGATCGACTCGAGAAAGAACCGAGCTGAACGCTATTACGTTAGAAGCAGAGAATGATGCTAAAGATCGAACGATGCTTGATGCCTACTACAATTCAAATATCGAACAGTTCACGTCGGGAGATGCTCAGTTGGCGATTGTTCACAATCACTACCGCGAGGGTTACAACTTTCAATGTGCTGATGCGATCGTCTTTTACCAAGTTCCTTGGAACCCACGTGATGTTGACCAATGGATCGGTCGCGTCGATCGACTCGGCCGTGACACCACGCGGGAAGATGTAAGCGAAGTGCGGGAGTCGCAAGGGAGGCGGCATCGGCGCGATCGCGCCAAGAACGTCACCGTTGTGGCCATTGGAATTGAAGGCGAGTTCGATAGTGAGTTAATTTCGATGTACGATCGAACCGGCGTGCTTGACCGTCCTCGAGTGTATGACCCCGACGAGTCGCAAGCCCTTTCTGAATCCATCTTTTCGGCAGGTATTCGAGAGAACGCTGAAGCAATTATTGAGGTTGAAGACTTTTTGCGTTCTGATCGCGAGTCTTTTGCGTCGGGAGTGGTTGACCAACCGGCTGTTTTTGGAACGGTTCGATCAGCGATCGACTCCTTCATGCAATTGGTTAAATCGGCTGCGTTGGAACCTGCGATCCCCGAGCATAAATTCGGAGCATACGATAATTCACTTGGAAGATCGCGAGGCGAGATCGAAGCAGCAGTGACGCGTTGGCTCTGGTTGCTCGGTAAGCAAAACTACTACGTCACGTTCTCAATAGAGAAGCGGCTCAACAGATACTACGTTTTTGATAACAAGAAAAAGGAGATCGCCTGGCTTCCAATGCTCGATTCGCTTTTTCGATCCGGCAATCCGAGCGTACCTATGTTTGTCTGCCGAAAGCACATACAGATTCCACCGCGAAATGGCGTTCGTTACGAATGGAATGGTGCGGAACGCGTCAAGTCCCTTCGCTTCTTCGATCATGGTTCGGATCTTCATGAAGCATTGCTCGATCACTGGATTTCAGTCGGTGGTACGACGGTAAAGAATCGTATCGAGAGTGAAGACGAAGACGACCTAGTTCGGAAGGGTCTTGGCTTCCTTCTTGGCGCGCCAGCACAATTAAGGCTTTGGAGTGTCCGACTGCAGCTTAAACGCGAGCATCTCGGTTTTGAATCGCAACTGGTCGACGGTGGTTATCTTGTAGCGGTGGGTACGCATGACCCGGCGAAGCACTTCGGCGACGACAAATCCTCCGCTGGAGCGATTCTTGTCGGCCTCGACGACGATGTGAATGACACGCAGAAGGAGGCTCGCAAGATTGAGGTCTCGCGGCACCGAGCGGGTGTCATGTCCGATGCTCGTTTTGTGCGAAGCGTATTAGGGGTTCATTTTCCTCTCGTAGCGGTCAACCCCAGGGGCGATGATCTCTCGCATTTAGCATCTGAACTTCTCACTTTCGTTTGGACTGAAGAATCGCAACCGTTTTGCGAATGGGTTAAACGCAAAGAAGGGGAACCTCCCAAGTTGCAGCAATATCTTCATCAACGACTACAACTAAAGACACAAGAGCATCGCAAAACTCAGCTTGCCGACTTTCGAGACTCCATCCGCGAACGCATTCTCCTTGTTGAAGTCGAAGAACAAGATCGTATTCGGCACCTGAGCCAGCAAATCCGAACCATCGACGCCCGCATCACGGAGTTTGAGGAGTTTGAGAGTCAACGAAATCGCGATGTCATCACGCGAAACTTGATGCCGAAAAAGCGACGCCTTGAAGAAAAACGAGACCTTTGCACGCGTAGTCGAGAGATTCGCGTTGCGCAGTTGTCGCGATCCATCGATGAGACCGAGAATCCAGAGGTCGAGCTTTATGTGTGCTTGGACTTGACCATCTCAGCCATCATCGAACCGCCGCCGCCATTGGATTCATCCAGTATTGAAGTTGCTCTATAAAAACTGGATGGGCAAGCTGCCAATTCCAAGCTGATAGTTGAGTTCCGAGCAGGTTCAACAGCCCTCGCAGTTGTCTGGGTGGCGGAAAGGTTAAACGGACTTCTCGATCGACGCAAATTATCTGCTCAGGCTCACGTCGGTGGACTCCGCGGGCGATCACCGCCCATTGAAACTCGTCGGCATTCTCGAGCGATAGTGCTCGATCCACACGGTGATCTTTGATCTCGATAAGTTGGAATCGCCAATCATTGTCGTTTCGTGCTCGGTAGCAGGCCAAATAGTTACCGTCAGGATGATCCAGCGACGTTCCCCAGCGGCCTTGTGGTGACTCGTCATTGTGCCGACCGAACCTTCCGCCTGGTGGCCCCGAAAGAATCCTCAGGCTTCCATCATTGGCAGCAACCGCCTCGCTTTGCGCAAGTTCGCCGAGAAGGTGTTGCCAGAACGCATTAATTGATGAATCGCTGTCGTGACCGCCCCGACGTTCCCGATGCACGTTCCATCCGCCGTCGCCAATCCATTCCTCAATCGTGACTTGATTGGTCGAGGAGAACGACTCGATGTTTGATTCGCCCGCACTCTTGGGAAACCGACGTACAAGATCCGACGAAGTTTCTGACGTCGATGGTTTGATTCCAGTTGTCACGTCTTCGAGGTGTCCCAGCACGACCGCCGTAGTAGGTGAAGTCTCGATCCAGCGAAAGGGAGTTCGGGTCCAACCATGCTCCCTGCCAACACGAATTGATCGCAGGTCACCTAGTTCCGCCAGCTCGTCAGCAACTCGCACAAACGTACTGCGTGTATTCTGATCGAACTCATGCAGTGTCTGAAAAATTGGGCTCAGAAAATTGGCCAATTCACGTCGAGTTACACAGCCCTCGCAAAAAACGAAATGTCGAATCAAGTCGGCGAGTCCACGGCGATCCGATAAATAGTTTGGAGGATCGCCAACAGCGGTGAGTCCGACCTTCTCGGCAAAATCAGAGACGGAAATTTGCATCATGTGTTTCCTCCGGTTGCCCTGTTCCATCCCGTGTTGATGGCTTCTTGGATACGTTTACTGGAATTGGGATCGTAAACCACAATGTGCAGGTAAGTACGTGCACGGGTACACGCGACGTAGAGATCCGTCAAATCGAATGTGCCGCCGAGTGGTCCCACATCATAAATCACGACCGCATCCGATTCCAATCCTTTGAATGATCTTGCGGTCGTCACAAGCAACCCTTCCTTCACTCGCCACTTTTCGGCTGAGTCGATAAGGGGTATCCCCTCAATCGCTGCGACATCTTTTAACGATCCCGCAACCAAACCGCGTGGGCCAATAATGACGATTTCGCTCGGCGAAACGTTGTGTTTAGTGAGCAAGTCTCGCACAATTTGCTGAACCACGCCCTTACCGCTTTCGATGCTCGATGGGCGGCTTATATCGGGTTTCAACCCAACCGGCGATCGATCCAGAACTTCCGATGTCACACTCGCTAAAACCGAACTCGATCTCGCGATAGCCTGTGTATTGCGACAGTTGTGACGGAGAGTCACCGGCGCATCGAACGGAATATTCGGCTTAGCCATCGACCAGTCCCAAAGGCTCTGGTTTGGATCGCAAAACGCGTAGAAAGTCCCTTTGCTTTCACCTTTAAGCAAGCAGTAGTTTAAGCAGTCCCACCACGTCGTGTGGAAGTCTTGACCCTCGTCCAGAACGATCGCATCGTATTGAAACTCCGGCTCATCCATCAGAACCAACGCAGCCTGCTCGATTATCTCGGGGACTTCGTCACGCCAAAATACTTCGCTCTCTTGTTTCGCTGATGGCGGCTTGAAGTCAATTTCAGCTTGCTTTGCCAAACGTGCCGCTAAGCTATGGAAGTGCGTGATCTCGAGATGACTCAAACAAGGGCGATCAATTTCCGATTGTTCAAATTGCTCGTTCCACCACGCAGCAAGTTCTTTGTTGAAGCATACAAGAAGAGTTCGTCGTCCGTCCTTCGCAAAGGTCCGTGCGCGATCAAGTGCCAGCAGGGTTTTTCCGGATCCTGCGACCCCTTCGACGTAAAGTCGATTTGCACCAAGGCTGCGGAAAAAACTCAATTGACCATCGGTAAGCTCCTTGATTTGGTCGTAGTCCGATCGCAGGTTGACATTCACAGGGCGGAAAAGTCGAAAATGCGGTAGGAGTGCATTGACTAACTTAGTCCAACTTGAATCGCTCAACGGCCGTTGGTGACGAGTCCAACTACGGAAAGCACCTTCGATCTTTTGCTGAAGATCAGGCAAGTGGGGAGCCGCGATAATGATCGACGGGTCTGAATTCGTGGGCACTGGACCGAGATAGTCGTGAGTCGGAAACGCAGCGGCAAACCCGTAAACGTAGTGCTGCGTTAGTACCTCACCATCGGTTCTCTCTCCGATGATCTCATTGAGTTTGTGCATGTTCCGTTTGGCCTGCTCAAACGGATTCTGAATCGTCTCCCAATACGTTTTCTTGCGACGTTTCCACAGAGGAGCCTGATAGTCGATTTGGCCGCCTTTGGCCTCGAGTACGAGCATCCCGAGTTCCTGATGAAGCACAACGAAGTCAGTCTCGCCTTCACGAAGCGTTAAGTCTCGATCAGGACGCAACCATGGGTATGAATGAAAGCAGACGAAGTCGTTGGAAACATTGTCCCTGAGCGCTATGTACAAGAGTCGTTCCGACTCATAGGAAATGGTCGCGGGATCGACTTTGGGGATCATCGTTGCCATGAGATTCCTTTCACTGATGCTTACTGCGGTTCGTTTTTCATTTGAATCAGTTGGCCAGCGTGATAAACCCCGCGCACAACGCCAAGTATCTCAAGGCCATCCGCCGATAAAATTTCTGGCTTGCAATGTGTTTTTGAGCTGCGATATCCGATCCGGACTCGTCGTTCTTCTTCTCTCCACTGCATATAGCCCAATGTGACCCGCTGTTTGGTCGCACGGAAGTTTTCTACTGGATTACGGACGATGACGATGTGTCCGGACATGCGTTCCATTGGAGCAACCGCGCTCAATTTTTGCACAACCAACAAACAACCGGGTATCATTTTTCCAACCACCTGATCGTTTCCGCGACTATTGGCTTGCTTGATTGGGTTGCGTTCAAGCAACGGTTCGTCAAGTCGCAGAACAAAAACATCGGGCTTCTGCAATTCAGAGATGGCGGCTTGATAGATCGGCGTTGCTGACTCCCATCCGGATTCCAGTTGCGAAAGAGTAAACACACTCGTTCCGCCATCATTTGCAATCGTTACAAAGGGTGGCGGAGTTTCATAAGAGTCAGACGTTTGATCGGCAACTCCGACGGCACGGTTGGCTGCTAACGGAAGAGCGCGTTCAACCATCAAATGCGGGATGCGCACGGCATCGCTGGCAGTTTCATGTGCTTGCTTCGCCCGTATGGACCCGGCAAGTTCGGGACACAACGAGTTCGCCAGCACAATGCGGCGTCCAGAGCCACCGAGCTCCAAGCCACCGTCACGGACGCTGACGTCTCGTCCCGAATCTTCCAAATCGCGTGCAAGCGTTTTCAGCAGACGGTCTTCGGTGCTTGACTCCAGAATCGGGCGAGACTCCATTGACAAAACATGCTTGAGCACGCTGGCTGCTAGTCGTCGATCCAAGTCGGCATGCATGAACCGGTTCTCGTAAGTGTGCAAACATTTGTAGCAAGAGTGCTCGCAGTTGCAGTCTTCTAATAGTGACAGTACTGCCCGCAAAAATTGCGCAGCATCGTTAGTCGCTGATTGAACAAAGCCGGCACCGCCGGACGTCGTGTCGTAGAGGTAAACATCGACCTCTTTTCCAGACGCGCCGCCTGGCGTTAAAGCGGGCCGATACTCACCACCGACATTCGCTCGCTCAATTTCTAAAGTTCGTACAACGGCGGTGCTCATTGCTTGTGCCAGAGTCGTCAACGCGATACGAGCCGTTGCCGAACCTGGCCTGAGTCGCATTTCATCGCCAAGCATGAATCGATAGAGCACCACATCCGATCGAAACTTGGTTCCAAGAGAAATCGTCTTGATCGCAGCACGCTTTGTGCAAACATCCTTGCCCTCGCGTCCACGGTGATCTGGAAATGGCTTCGGATGTGTCGGCTTGGAAAGCTGGCTGCCGGCACCGATCCATCCATTCGGCTCGATGCACCCACAGTAGGTGCAATATCGAAAACCCGGATTCTGGACGTCGCGCGATCCCGCATTTGTAATGTAAAGATCTTCCTTCCTGGCCCACTTCTTAAATCCTCGGTCATTGTCTTCCACGACTTCGTCTGGTGTTTCACTTTGCTGAAACTCGGCAGTTAATTTCGCGTGGGTGGGGCGAGTAAGTTCGGGTGGATCTTGAGCGAGGTTTTCCGACGCGCCCCATGGGTGGGCGAAACCAGGCGGTGTCATCCACAGCATTGCTGGGCCGAGTGACTTGTTCTCACGGCATGCGGGGCAATTCCTTGACTCACCCTCAAAGCGTCCTGGTTCATCGCGACCTTTGACCTCTACATAGCCGCACTTCTCGCACTCGTAATACAACTGTCGATTGCTCCACGCATCGAATCGATCGCTAGAAATCGGTGACCAGATTGCAAGTGAGTAGTGACGTAGCCCGTCGATAAACACCTCTCTGCCCGGCGCGTAGCTCGACAAGGCCTGGCTGAGTCCCTGCTGCGGAGCGTATTTGGCGACTGCGTTGTAAGCGTTACTCGCCCGATGATCGAACACCGTCATGCTGACAACATCCGTCGGAAACGCATACGACGGCAGCACGGCTTTGTCGAACAGTCGATCCAGTAGCTTATTCGTGTCACGCGCCGCGTCTTGTACTTCAGCGGTTTCGTCGAGATCGTCCGACACTGCAGGGTTCACCCCGTCGCTGCTGCCTGGGTCCGCTACGGCGCTGAAGTCATCCCAACCTGCGTCGAAGCCGGTAGATGAGGCAGCGTTTGCATCGGAGGCCGTCTCAGGTGCGTCGCGTGGTCCGGCGCCAATCTCATTCAATTTATGCAGCAAGTCGTCAGGCAATCGCATCAACAAAGTCTCGTGATTCTTCCTGAATTGCTCGGGTACCAATTCCGCTAGTTCCGCATCGATCGTCATGCGATGGTCGGCAATCCATTTTTCGAATCCACGATAGGAAAAAGTGGTCTCGTCGCCTGTTTGAAAATCACCCACCAAACCGAGTGACGAGAAAATGTTGGCGTCTTGAGTCGAGCCAGCGCTCGGCCCCGGAATACGCTCCTGCTGGAAACGACTCAGCAAAAATGCATATCCGTGGCGCACCACGATATCCGCATTGTCTAGGTTAAGAATGGGATCAGTAACTGGCCCACTAATCATCGCCGCAGGGTCGCTAAAATACTTCTGGTCATGACTGCCTTGGTCCGCGTACGTGATCACGCTCGAGAGCGACGATCCACGTCGTCCGGCGCGCCCAGCCCGTTGTTGGTAGTTCGCTCGACTCGGCGGTACGTTACGCAGCGCAACCGCGGTCAGGCTACCTATGTCGATACCAACTTCCATTGTCGTCGTGCAGGACAACACGTCGACGGGGCCGCCGGGTTCGTCCGATGGTCCTGCGATCTCTAAGTCTTGGAATCGCATCTCATACCATTCTGCGCGTGAAAACGATTGCTGAGGATCCACGGCACCAATGGCTGCAGTGTGTTCAGCCGCGACGAATGGGTGAGGCGACCAATTCCCACGATGTTGATCTGTGAGCCGCTCGGTAAGCCGGCGATAGATTCCTTTTCGTTTCTTGAAAGCGTCTTGATTTTTTCCCGTCAAAAGTGCGACAGTGTTCTTACCACCACAACTTAGGCAATTGACCGGTGCGATTGCGGACAATGGCTGGACCCAACTACACCGCTCGCAGCGTTGCCAAGCAACGGATTCGGCCGGCAGCAGTAGTATGTTGGATCCAAGCAGAAGAAAACGCCCGCCAGGCTGTGGATTACTGATGGGAGACGTACCCAAGAACTGCAACCAAGGCCCTGGTTGGCCTTTTCGAGCGGAAAAATTGTCGACAACAAATCGGTTGCCCAAAAACGGGCTTAACGTGGTCTGAAAGCCACCTTGTTGCGAAGTCAGCCACGCACCCTCAGCGGCGTCGATCCAAGTCCCAGGTGTCCCGTTGAGGAACACACCGTGCTTGTACGCCATCAAACGTATCCATAAGGCGAGTAGTTCGAGCTTACGTTCTTCGCCAGAAATTGTTTCGGGAACGTCGGGGGAAGGTAGTTCGTCGAATTGCCGCTTCTGGGCTTGATTCAAACGGGGTGCGAACGTTGCCAGCCCAAGCGAGAGAACACCTGTTTGCTCGTTAAACAATACTTCGTAAATCGCGTTGAGAATTGCATGAGGTGTTTGCCGCGAGATCGCTTCGGCAGCATCTGTCATAGAAGTCCAATCCGCGCTGCTATCGAGTAGAGACGAGATCGTTTTCTGATGGTCGTGGAAAACCTCTTCACCACTTCGTAGTTGAGGTGTTAACGTGACACGGTTTCGCCACGCGCCGGCTAACAACGCCGGGTACACGTAACGCAGGGATTGAACGTCTTCCAATCGCTCCGGCCAACGACTACGCAGCTCGTTGTATCCATCCAATAGAATAGGGCGGACGCTATCTCGCAGTGAGTTATCACCCAGCTTGCCCGCCAAACGCGAAGCGGGTTGTCTGCCATCCGAAAAGATGAGTGATTTGCGACCAGCAAGCGGCGTCTTGATGTCGATTCGCGGAGGTTGTTCAAGAAGTTGCGATGCAATGAGCTGTTGGAATGGTTCGTCACCCTTCGTTTTCAAGTTGCGAATCTTATCGCCTGAGTTTTGACAACGCGGACATTTACCGAATTGTCCCGGCTGTTCGGCGTCAACCGGAGTCAGCCAAACGGGACGAGTTCCATCCCTTGGAACATCAAGCAAGCTCCCCGTGATCGTGTCGAGGTAACGTTCCACGAACGGCTCAGCATTGCGATCATCGGGATCGAAGTAGTCGCTTGGATCTTCAAGCAGGATGTGAACAGGCTCCACCTTCGCGTCGGCATCATCCACCTCACCAACATCTTGATGCCAAAGATAGTGTGGATGCTCGGGATCGAGCGACCAGGCCTGGAAGTAGGCTGATCCGCACGAATCGCAGCTATGCAGTTCAAACAGTCGCGATCCACAACCACAGGTGCGATCGGGTTGGACGTGAAGCATCCCGGCCGGAGCCATCCCTCGCTGGGCAGGTTCGAGCGAGTCGCAATTCGGATTGCTACACGCCCATATTCCCGGTAACGCTCTGAAAAAACGATGCACACGCGCCGCCATGAGTGGTACGCCGTTAGGAGTCCGTTTTGCCAAACTCGCTAATTCGATCAAAACATCCGTTGCTTGCATCGAGATTTCGTGCGAAACCTGATCTGCAGGAAAAAGTCTTGCTGCAAGTTGCTCGACCTCTTGAGCGGGACCACCGCCGTGGAGCGTTTCTTTATCATCTGGATTCTGCGCTCCACTGGTCAAATTCAACAACCTGCCGACGGCAGGAATACCCCGAAGCGTGTCGTACAAAATCCGTGACAACGGGTCAGCGTCTCGCTCAACCGTGAGAGCCGCCGATTCATTCAACCGCAATGATGCCAGCCCGTCTTCGCGGGTGACGGTACAGATCAAATCGCATGTCACCTCGGTCACAAAAAAGAAAGGCTCCCTTGTCGACTTCTTCTCACCCACCGCGACTTTGCATTTTTCTTGAATCGGCGATCCATCAATCCCGATGCCGGTTACCGATACTGCCGCCCCTGGCAAATGTGTTTCTTGCTCTGGGATCTCGACCAAATACCGGAATTCATGCTGAACGCTCTCTCGAAACGCGACAAGATCCGCGATCGCAGCTATTCGCTCACTTGGGCGGCTTGATCGCACGCGCTGGAGGTCGACACTGCAAAGCAACTCCGCGAGAAACGCATCGCCCGGTCCAGACGGATCGGTGAACTGTTTGTTCCCCATGAGCACATCAAAGGTCGCCTCGCTGGCACCGCTCAGTCCGGCAGCAAAAGATTTAGCTTTGGCTCCATCGGCAAACGATGCACTGGTACAGATCACTTGCATGCGATCGGATGTTAACCCCAGCCGCGATTGGAGTCGCCGAATCAACATCGCGACCTCGGTGCCTTGCGCACCGCGATACAAGTGAGCCTCATCAAGCACCAGGATGAATTTCTCTGATGGATGAGCCGCGTAATAAGCATGCGATGCATCAAAGATGTTACGTTCGATTGGTCGTAGCATCATGTACTCGAGCATCGAGTAATTTGTTACGAGCAGATCGGGTGGCGCCTGTTGTATTTCAAATCGCGTCAACAATTCGGGGTCAAGGTTGCGTTCTACTGTGCGTTTAAGATTGCCACCCGAATCCCGCCAATGGCCCGAACCGAACCAAGTTGAGAACCCGTCTTCGCCACCCGACGGATGGATTTTAACTGGCCATTTCCCGCGTTTCTTGAGCGTGCGAATCGTCTCTGCTGTTTTTGTGTCGCCGTTTCTCGCACTTTGCTCCAAGTCGTAATAGAACTTCAGACCTGCAAAGCGGCGCAACAGTTTTTCCGATTTGTCCGGTAAAACGCCAGGAAAGGGAGTACGGCTGGTGTAGCGTCCAAATTTCGCGGGACGCCCGGCAGCGCCGATAAACCAACTCGCCGCTTCAGGACTTCCCAATAGCAATCGCAGGCGGGCGAGTTGATCATTGACGAGAGCGTTCATCGGATAGAGCAACAGCGCGCGAACAGCACGTTGACCAAATCGCTTCGGTTGCTCGCCTGCTTCCCTCGCTAAGCGTCCCAGGATAGGCAGCAAGAACGTTTCCGTTTTTCCAGAGCCCGTTCCGGTGGTGACGATCAAATTGCGAGACTGTTGTCCCAATACAGCCTCAAGAGCGTCCGCTTGATGCGAGTAAGGCGGATCAAAAACGACCTGAGCATTAGCAAGTTCGCCAAGCAAAGCCTTGACGGATTCTGGGATTGCAAGATCTGCGAAACGACGCCCCGATTCGTAGCGAGCCGTGCTCTCGATATACGGCAATTGAGAAACGATTCCGTTGGTCTCCAACAGCAATCTGCGGCGTCGTGCCAGGACCGGATGTGAGAGGTGATAAGCCGCCTCGATGTACTCAATAAAACCGGTTGCCGTCCGTTCAAGCTCAGGAAACATCCTAAAACCCCAGGTTAAAAAGCCGTGTGTCGATACCGTTCTGGCGCCCAGCCAGCCTGACGAAAAACTTTATCCGGCGGCCAGATGTCTCTGTTGCGTCACTGCCACACAAGTCGCATTGGGAAAACGACACCATTGCCCAGCTTTCGCTAATTGTTTCGACCGCGCGTTTCATGATTAGTTCAACCGGGCGTTTTAGTGGGTGATTTATAGGTTGCAACTGGGTCGCTAGCCTCGGCCAGAAATCCATACCGTTTCCGTCGTAGCTATACCCCACCTCTACAGCGCACACCAAAAGCGGAAGGTGAGCAGTCTGCCACTCGAACGAATCGAGCGGTTCGCAACTCAATGCACCCCGTACGATGTCGCGAAGTTCATCGCACTGATCATTCGTCAGTCCGTGGTCAGCAAAATACCGCGACCGCGAATCATTTTCGCTGTCACTAACCGGTTGACTAAAGCGATCAACCAATTCGCTGTGTTTGCCCCTGAGTCGCTCCAAAGTCCCGGATTCCTAGATGTGGTTTTAATGTTGCTCGATTGATCGGGGGTCACGCCCCATATACCATCAGGTAGGTGGACACGATGATACTCGCTCAGCATGATTGCGTGTTGCGGCAGCACGACTCATTGCTGTTTGCGACACGAACAAATCAATCTGACATTGGGGCAACCTTATATGCAAGAACAGGACGACGTAACTTCTCAGCCGGCTCTCGTCTTGACCCGCGAAATTGCGGAGTCCCTGATTTGTGAAGACGAGGTGATTCGAGCCAGTGAGTACACGCAAATCGACGCGGACGCGGCTGTCTTAATCGGTTCCGCTGGCAAGCTGTTGATTCTCGACGGTTTGAAGACGTTGCCCGTTGACTTGGCTAAAACGCTGTCCACAAAATCGACTATTTGGTCGCTCGAAGGTTTGTCGGTGCTCGATGATGATACGGCTAAGGTGCTCGGAGAATCTGATGAAGGCCTAAACCTGCCTGGACTTACGTCTCTTTCGGCTTCGGCTGCAGGCGAGATTGCCAACGTGAACGGTTGCGATCTTGTGCTGGATGGGTTGACGACGATTTGCGAGGCCGTCGCCGCCAACCTTGCCCGTTACCACGGTCAAGAAGAGTCGACATTGAGCCTCGATGGCTTAACCGAAATTTCAGAAGGTATCGCCGCCGAACT
Organism: Stieleria tagensis; assembly: GCF_024129865.1. Classification (GTDB taxonomy): domain Bacteria; phylum Planctomycetota; class Planctomycetia; order Pirellulales; family Pirellulaceae; genus Stieleria; species Stieleria tagensis. The sequence continues at coordinate 155,168 of NZ_JAMYFE010000049.1, forward strand.
AAAAAATCATCGCGGATGGTTGTCGCTCGGGGGACTCTCCGAGATTTCCGACGAGGTTGCACTTCAGTTGGGTAAGCATCAAGGTGAAAACCTATATTTATCGAGCGTCAAAAATCTTTCCGACTTCGCGATCCGAGCTCTCGCCGAACATCCGAACTGTGTGGAACTGGGCGGGCTGCCAGAAGTTCAAATAGCTCGCTTCAAAGAACTGCACGCTGAGCAGAAGAAGTTCCACGAATTCGCATCGTACGTGAGATTTGCACTTCACATCCACGACCCGCTGAATCCTTATCAGAGAACAACGGATTTTGATGGACTTGTCGATGAGGTGCAGTCATGCATGGATTGTGATGAGGACATCCGTCGCACACGCCAACTTCGAGATCTGCTCAACCAACTAAATTTGGATGTTTGATGCAAATGGACGAACTCGACCCCATCACCATGTACGAATTGTGCTTTCCCGGTGCCGTGACAGGAGCGACCGAAGTCACTTGCCCCCACTGCGATGAACTGCTGACGATGCAGGTCGACGATCCGATGGGGGAATACTCCTTGGTTTGTTGTGAATGCGGCGGCCAGTTTGACGTGGATCTCGCCGACCGGACGGTGAGCTGGTATCCAGTGATTTAGCGAGGCAACCGATGGGAACCCTTCATCAAAGCGATCGACGGTGGTCGAAGTCATCGCGGTTTGGATGCTTTGCGTGGCTTCCATGGAGTTCGCGCAATTTGCGTGTCAATGGATTCAACCAACTCACGGACACTTGAAATCGCAAAGTCAATGTCAGGCACCGCAAGCGACATAACATCGCCTTTCTTCGTGCGACCGTTGCGATGCACAATATTGTGGCGTGCATTGATGATCCGTTGCAGACCGGCAAGCTTTTCTTCCGTTGGAAATTTGACTTTCAAAACCTTCATAAAAAGCGGTCCGATCCTGATCAGATTATGGAACACTTGATCAACAAGGTGCTTTTGAATAATCGTTTGGCTGTTTCGTTCCCAGTCGATGACTTCGTCAAGCTTGTACTTGCGATCCGCGAAATCGGCCGTCGCCCGCGCAAATCGGTTCCGCAAAGCCTTGTCGCCAACGACAGTGTTGATGAACGTGTCCGACAAATACGTCTCCATCGACGCAACGATACCGGCGTAGACTTGGCGGTAGAGCACCTGTTGCAATTCTGCATCAGGTGATTCGAGCAAGGCCAGCCGCGATAGGCTGTCGATCGCATCAGCAAATGTCGTGTAGGAAGAAACATTTTCCGAAATCGAACGGGCGAGGGCGTTTTCGAGTTTGCCTTGACGAGCGAGTTTATTGCATTCGGGACACTGCCGCCGATTGACCCGATTTTGGACAGATTCCGACCAAACGTGCTCGGGGTTTGTGCCGCAAATCCACCATCGCTTGGTTGCACTTTGACGAGTGACATCGGCGGGAGTCACGTCACCATTTCTGGTCGGATGCCAAGTCGAAGCAATCTCAGCGTCGACTGCTGCCAAGCAAGTTTTTGAGTCAGCTCGTAAACCGCTGCAGAAAGGACAACCCGCACCCTTCGTACGCCGAAAAACATGTGCCTTCCAAACGTGCTCTGGATCGTTTGAGCACTGCCAATTTGGCTTCTTGGCACTGCCCGGTGACACGGTCATCGGATCGAGACCAGGGTTAAGCGTCGGATGCCACTCGGCAAGCAGGTCAGGATAGGCATGTCCGAACGATTCCTCGGCGCGAACGCTACCTAGCTTGTTCGGCCCAGGACACAGTTGGCATTTGCGTTGCCGGCTGTGAACCTTCTTAATTGAATCCTGCCATTCGTGGGTGGGATCTTTGGGGCACCGCCACCAGACCTGCTGCTTGGAACCGTGAGATACACTTTCCGGTGTCGTCGGATGGTTCTTGGTTGGATGCCAATAATCCAATAGTTCAGGAGCGGTTTCGTTCAAGCCACGCCGTGTGTCGAACCTTATTGACAACGGCTTGGGCGGCTTTGGTGTTTTCGGACGACAATCCGGACAAGTACCTTTGCCACGTTTGCGGGTTTCAATCGCGGCCTGCCATTCGTGCTCTGGGTCTTCCTTGCATTGCCACCAAACCCTCTGAGGATTGGTGCTCGAAAACATCTCAGGGGTAAGCGATCCGTTTTTGGTCGGATGCCATTCGGCTGCTAATTCCGGCGACTTGCGAGCCAACGAATTACCGAGCTTCCGACATTGAGGGCATTGGCTGCCTTCGGTGCGATTGGCGACTTGAGATTTCCACTCATGAGTCGAGTCAATCCGGCATTGCCACCAAACGTGTTGGTTGGATTTCGGTACGAACTGATCCGGCCGTAAGTCGCCGTTCTTAGTCGGATGAAATTCAGCAGCAACGTCAGGAAACAACGCGACGATTGAATCCTCCGGCATAACTTTTCGGCCGGAGCAATACGGACAGCCTTGTTTCTCGATCGCTCGGGTGGCAACGCTCGCCTGCCACTCATGTCGCGAATCCCTTTTGCATCTCCACCAAGCCCGATAGCTGCTGTTGTGCGGGACCGAGTCACGATCTTTCTCGGGGTTTTTGGTTGGATGCCATTCCTCAGCGAGTTCAAGCGAGTACGCCACCAAGGAAGGCACGCGAATGCCGGTGTGTTGAAGTGTTCTGCCCATGCTACTTCCTAGAGGGTGAGAGAAACTTCGCCTGACGCAGGCTCTGAAGAGAAAATTTGGTTTGCGTGGTGGCTCGTCACGGAGTTGAACGCAGCGACGCCCTCGCTATCGAGAACCTTCTCCGGTAGACCTTCATCAAACGCTCCCACCAATGCGAGCCGACGATGAAGTGGCACGCTGACGATTGTGTTCCTCATGCCAAATGCCGGTGGGATCAACATCGAAGCTGGCGGAACGATCCAACTCGGAACAACCGGGTTGTCGGAACAGATCAAATCAGGAGCGTCTCGAGCGACGGACCAAAGTCGCCAGCTTCTCTGTTTCAATAGTTCTGTCAGCGGAATGCCAATTTCAAAAATCTGCTTGACATAGAACGTCTGCTCGAGGGTGATGTCGTATTCACCACCCTTCGCATATCGAACGAAATCGTCAAATTCCGCGTCGCTCATGTTCTCGCCCGACCGGCCAAGCGTTTTCCGAAGCGACGATCGTCCTTCGGGAGTGCTGCACCAAATCTGAATCATCGACTTGTGGACGTCGCCCATGAATGTCGCGATCGCATTTCGTACGTTGGGAACACGGGCCGCCATGAACGCAACAAACATCATCAGTTCTTCAAACGCCTCGCCTTCTGGTAGACGTTGCTGCTCGATGACCTCCTTCAAAATGCTCGCCCATTTCCCTTCAAAGATGGCCAGCTTCTTTTCAATGACCATCTCATCGCCGCCCGCTGCATTTTCGATTCGGTGAAAGTTCTTCGCAAAGCCGGTCGCCTTCGGATTGCTTTCCCACGTCTTTCGCAGCACCTTGTCGAAAACATAGAAGACAGAGTCTTTCTGATCTGCCTTCGTGAATCCAGCAAGATAGAACTGCGGAACATAATGATGCTTGATCGGTTGGTTCATTTTCTACCCCGTGTTCTTACCATCCCTCAAGGAAGACACCGATTGCCTCTTTCGAGTTCAGGACTTCGGCGGTGCCTTCCCATTCGTCGTCAAGGTATTCGTAACTTTCCTTGACGTTGAATGGGCTTTGTGACTTGCCGGTGACCATTTTCACCAAGTCGTCTTCGCTCATTCGACGATCTTCCGCGAGGGCGTCGACCCATTCGTCGGTGATGAAATCGGGGATCGTTCCGAAGATGTCCGTGATCTCTTTGATGCGGCCGGTCAGCACATTAAAGAGGCGGGCCTCGACGCCTTCGTTGTACCGCAGGTTGCAATACGGGATCTGTTTGGCGACGGTGCCCCGTTGCACACGGCCTTTGCGTTGTTCAAGCGTTGTCGGATTCCACGGAAGATCTAAGTTAATGAGGCTGCCGAGCGTTTGTAGGTTCAGGCCCGTGCTGGCAGCATCCGTGCCCACGAGTATCTTGAGGGTGCCGACGCGAACCTTTTCTTTCAATAGTTCCCGGTCGATGGTTTGAATCTTGCCGTTTTCAAACAACTTGGATGACGACGAGTTGGCGTACAGGCCGATTGCCAGATCCAAGTGTTGTGCGAGGAACTCGCACAGTGCATACGCCGAGTCGTAAAACTGCGAGAAGATCAGAACGCCACGCTCAAGCCAGGTTTGGTCGTCGAAGCGGCTCTCCAACGTGTCCAGAACTCGATCGAACTTGGGATCACCGTCGTGGTCGACCTGCCGCTTCAAATGATCTCGCAATAGTCCCAATAGTTCGCGTTCCTCCGGTGTCAATGGATAGATTCCGGCGTCGCTCAACGAGGGTGACCGCTCATTGGCTCCCTCTTCGTCTTCGATTTCTTCCTGCTCTAGCATCCGCTGAGCCGTTTTCAAGCCGGCGATCACGCTGCTTCCCACGCGTCGCTGCAGCAACGTTTTGATGAACCCACCGGCCGTGTTCTTCTTATGCAGCTCTTTAGCGAATCGCTCGGCCAAATCCAACGCTTCCCGAATGCTGTGTGTAGCCGTCACGGGCTGATCATCGTCGACCGGAATCAACTCGATTCGCACCAGCTTGCCATCCTTTTCCAAGCGATCTCGCGAACGCTTGATAACTCTCATCGTGAATGGGTTCAGTTCGCGAACGTCAATCCAATCCAATTCTTCTCGGTCGAGAGGGTCGATGCGATCAATGTCGGCATTGACCGCAACGTCGGAGGTTTCGGCGACGTTCAAGGTGGCCCGCACCATTCGGAAGACATCATGGTGGCGTTCGCGGGGCAGCGGGTCTTTCCAATACGACCACTTCTCCACCGCGTCATCAACGGATTCTCGACCGGCTAGGATCTCGAAGTTTGTCTTTGCGGCGGCGTCGCAATGACTCCACCGCCCGTAAGCTGTGCCCAAGACTTGGTCGTTGTTCACGGCCAAGACGTTCAGCAAATCCCACAGTTCGATCGGGTGAAGTTGCACTGGCGTCGCCGTTGCCAGAATCATTGTCCGGCAGCGAGCGGCTAGCTTCATCGCCCATTCGTACAGCAGATTCTTTTTGGGCGGTCCCCAGACTTTTGGTTCACGAACGTTCTCCCGGCGGATTTTGTGCGCCTCGTCCCACAGCACGCAACTGAACCGTTTCTTGAGAAGTTCTTCGGCCAAACGACCATTCATCACGCTGCGGGTGGCGCTGAGAACCACCGACGTGGAAACGATCGCAATCTTGCGAGGGCATTTCGTAACCGATTCTTCCGTGGCTGGATGGAATTCACCGCGTTCGGTCAGCCAGCCTTTGCCCGTCCAGACGGCGCTGGGTGCGGCCAATTTGTCGTAGATCTCCTCTTGCCACTGAGCGACAACGGCTTTTGGGGCGACAATCAAGATCGGTTCGTCCGACAGCGTGCCGATCAACTTGGCCAGCCCGCCAAGTTGCAGTGTCTTGCCAAGGCCTACACCATCAGCAAGCAGGTAACGAGCACCGCGTCCGGGAAGATCTTCGTACAAGCGGTGCTCGTCGAACGCCATCTTGATGAAATACTTTTGGTGCTCCCAAAAACCGAATAGCTCCGTGCAAGTCGGCACCTCGGCCAGCACTTTTTCGACAGCGGGACTCTTTCGCCAATCGCCGATGTGTTCGATGATTGTTCGGCTGCCCAATCGGCCGATCTGGCGGACAATGTACTGGCTGATCGGGAATCCGCGCTCCCACAGGGCGTCAAACTCTTCCTGGACCCATTCGATAGATTCGGCCGACGGATCTTCCCACACCAACTCGTAATTCTGTGACCATGCCCGTTGGCTATCGTTCGCGCTGCCCATGAAAGACGTTGCCGTTCCGTCTTGATAGCGAATGACACCCGCTTTGCCGTGAACGAACCCGAACTCGCAATCCGGAACGATCCGAATCTCGAAAGACCGCCCCGAGTCAGGGTCCAGGGTCACCAACTCTTGCAGGATGCGTAGCCGTTCTTTGGCTTGTTCTCCATAAACGTCGACCAGGTGCGGAAACTCACCCTCGTTCCAAACCATCCGCAACAACGATTGTTCCAGCTCTTCACGGCGCGGCCCCAGAGATTGTCGGACGGCATGTACATCTGCAGGGTTCACGTCGGTGTTGCAAACGATACGAACGTGCGGGATCGTCTTGAACTCATCCGCCGCGAGCGCCAGCAGGCTTGATTGAAAATAGCCAGCAATGCGATCGTACGAAGCCGCATTCTTCAGACGCTGTGACAGAAACGAATCGTAGAGACGCTTGCGACGCGAACTAAACCGTTGAATCGACATGGTGCTTTTCTTAACCCGACGCGTAAGCGAGGACGAACATGGACCTGCTTAAGGTCGGTGATTCTCAACCGCCAACCGCAGCGTTTGGATGACCGAATGTAAATCGGCCCAAGCTTCCATCACTTCGGTGGTGTGATACAGGTAGGCCAGCAAGACGAGATGCTTGCCGTGCCGGTCTTCCCAGAAATTAGTGCAGTCGACCAGGTGCTTCATCGCTCGGTCCATATCGGCACCGTCTTGCAGGATCGACATCGCGTAGTAGAGGTGACGCGTCACGCTGTGATCGAACTGGTCGCGATCGGTTGAGGGGATGTCATCCCAACGAGTCATGTCGGGGCGGGGGAACTCGCTGGGTAAGCGGGTGCGAGCGTTGTTGGCACGAACTTCGCCGAGCAAGTCTTCGTAGTCGGCGATGCCGTACGCTCGTCCCAAATCTTGAAACGCGCCGATCCGGTCTTCGCCACCGGCTTCCAGTTCCAATCCCTTTAGCAGGAACTTCTCCTCCGGTGCAAGCTGTCGCCAGAATTGAGCGGCCGAACCGCCGTCGGGCGTCCGGCGAAGGTGCTCTTCCAATCCGGTGGGAACCAGGAAATCGACCGCTTCACGCTTGGCTTGATTCATCAGCGTTCGCAGCACGGACTGTTCATCGCGCTGGTTGTTGGGAGTGCGCAGTTCTTCGTTCAGATTGATACCGGAGATTGACGCGTAGCCGGTAATCACTTCGGCGGCGACGGCTTGCGCTGCGAGCAAGTAGTCGGTGTCGGTGTAACCACATGTGAACGATCCGGCGGCGGATTGGCTTTCCCGCATGTGCGTGATGACTTCTTTGACGCGGCCTTGAATCTCATCGACGATCATATCGTCGAATCCGACAGGTGCGTTCGCCGGACGTTTGCGAAGCACCATGTTGTAGGTGGCCTGAACATAATTGCCTTTTCTGACTGCACCGGCACCGGTTTCAGTCGCGACGCTCCAGACACGTTTAACTTGAAGGCCAGCTGCCCACATGATTAATGCAAGATCTTCCCAAACCTCCGTGTCTTTGTGCGTAAACATTAGAACTTGAAGGCCATCATCGGGCATTTGCCTGGCGAGGTTGCCGTAGCATTCCGCCATAGCAACTCTAAACCCGGCATCGTCGCCCTGCACAGCACTTCCACGGAGTGAATCGACGGTCCAGTCGGGAAAACAAGATTTTATGTGCTGCTTGTACCATGCAAGAAAGAATTCGGACAACTCTGCATACACAACAGCGTCGGCATAAGGTGGGTCAGTAATCCACAGTTCAGCCGTTTCTCCTAGACTACGAGCGTCTTCTTGTGTCACAGTGGGGGCTGCATCACAAGGTATGTTTTCATGCGTTGCGCAAAGGTTCTTCCTGAGGGATGCCCAGCTTCTCGCTGGATAATTTGGAAAGGTATTCAAAGCTTGGTTGTAAAATACTCGACCCGTGCTACCGACTCCCCCGCCGGCCTTTTCATGCCAATGGCAAAGACGGGAATTGTAGTTGAGTAGCAGACCGATATTGAGCGTCGCCGCTGCACGTTCGTCGCCCTTTAAATTTGCGATCCTTTTTGAATATTGCGACACAAGCAAAAGCTGTCTTGCGTTAAACAAATGGTGCCAGTACGTCCAGCCACGGGTCCGAATAACTTCCCTAGTCTTTACGCCATCCTGGATTCGCCAATCTGGAATCCAACCATTTTTTTGCATCGAAGCAAGGCCCGATTCAATCTCAGTATGAATGCTATCCTCAACCTGGATGTCGTGCTCAGTAGGGGCGCGATAGACAAACACATCTCGTCCGATTCTTCGCCCGCTTTCATCCAAAGGTGCCGGCTGCAACCAGCGAATGCAATAGAGCCTTTCTCTGTAGAAATCGTTAGGTGCAGGTTCAAAATCATCCTTTCCCCACAATCTAAGTCCACCGTGATTTCGAATAAGTGTATTGATGGGGATACGGCGAGTAGCGTTGTTGGTCTTACCCTCCTCGTGAAGAATCTTCCAGAGCGAGTCAGGGCAGTGTAAATCCATCCCTCGCTTTGTGCCATGCAAGGCCTTTCCAAATCCTTCACCACCATGTCGGACTTTGAACTCAAAGCGTTTCTTACTCGCGTTTGGTACCAACTCAATCCACGTATTTGACTTGGGTGCAATTCGCCAGGTTCCTGAAACTGGAATCTGCCAGCCATCCCATTCAGGGACCGGTACTTCAAGACAATAAAAGTGAAGCGTAGCTTGCAATCCATCCTCGCTTCGTTCGATTCCTTTTTTTTCAATCCACTCAGCAACTTCGTCGTACACCTTGAGCTGAGCAGCAGCAACAGATTCGTGGAACTCCGGGCTTCCACCAACAACATTCAATGCGCCCCAGGTTAGTAAACTCGCGACTGGGTTGATATCAGACGCCGATACATCACACCCAAGTCTCGCTGCTTCAAATGGTATTGACCCCATGCCACTGAACGCATCTCCGACCTTGATCCGCTTGCCAAAACGGCGTTTTGATATCTGTTCAACCCATTCGCGAAGGCTTGTTGCAGTAGTCGCACAATGCTTATTGATCTCAAGCCAACTCTCGCGTGGGGGACCCTCAACCTCTTGGACATGCTTGCAGTATCGCCGCTGGATTGGATAGTCCAGGCTGAAAAAAACTCGTTTCTCGAGTAGTTGACGTTGCGATTTTTCGTCTGCATCCAGTCGCGGTCGCCAAGTCGATTCGTCTATAAAGAGTTCGACTTCATCCTTTTTGGCATTGGGATAACACAATGACGCAAAGGATGGATGAGCTGGTCTTGCTGAGTTTGCTGATAAATTATGGTTGCGCCGATGCCACATGCCGTCGCTGTCTAAGCAAAGCAACCGGAGGAAAATCTGAAGATCTGCGGCCCAGCGGTTATGGTCATCTGATGCTTCAAAAAGAGCCGCCAAAATGATCGCACGTGTCAAGACAAACGGTTTTGCTCCCCACCATTTACCTAGCGAGTTTAATGTTTTTCCGTGTGTAGCACTTCGCTCCAGAAAACTCTCGAGCGAAAGCTGAGCGATTGGGAATTGGACTTCAAGAAGAGATTTTCGCTTTTGGGCGGCGGTCATGGATCAAACAGCTTTAGTTGGTTGGGTGGCGGCTCGCGATGGACATCCGGCTTGTCAGCTACGCGGTCTTTCGGGCCGTCGGTTTCTGGAGATCTTTCGCTGACGCTTCGGGTTGAGTTTTTTTCGTCTTCTTTGCTGGCGTCTTGCGTTGGGACTTCTTGGTCGAACGCTTCGGCTTTGCCGCGGAGCCACTGGGTTGGGTCGTCGTCACCGGGCTGCGAGGGCTGGTTGGCGACTTTTTTTTTGCGGTCGCCTTTTTCGCGACGCGCTTTTTGACGGCCTTTTTGCGCGGCGTTATGTCGTTCTGTTTACTGTCGCTTGATTCTTTGGGCTGGACCGCGGTGCGTGTTTCAGCGGGATCGTCCAACGCAAATAGAAGCGCGTGTCGCCAGCCGTGCCCTTGCTTCTGTGCCGGGCCACTAGCCCGTGCAAACAGCCACCATCGTTCCTCAGCGGCTAGCTGTTTCCACCCAGCAAACAACGCATCAGTACGCTTGCCGGTTTGATCTTCCATGAGTGCCCACAACAGGACCGCCAGTTCGCGAGTTAGAAGGGTGCTGAGTGCGTTCTCGCCCGTGGCAAGGGTGGGATCATCGCCCTTTCGCTTCTTCGTGGTTTGTTCACGATCCTGCATTCCGCGGATCAATTCTTTTTCGACCGCCGATCCGATTTCTTTCCACAGTTTACCGGAGATTGTTGCCAACTCGGTGCGCGGGTATCCGCGTTCGGTGCGGCCAAGTAGCGTCAATCGGCAATCATGGCCGCGACGGGTATCGACCACGAAGATTCCGTGTTCGATGTCGGTGTCCACGTCGCCAAACGGCTTCGGTGATTCGGTTGGAGTGTTTTTCATGGTGGTTATCCTTACCCGTTGGTCGACTGCGGGCCGCACTTCAATGTACGAGAGGTGGGGACACGTTTGGTCAATCCGGTTTCCATCGCATCAGTCAGCTTATTGGGTGATCAGGTTGGATGAGATCTTGATTGACTGCTTGGCTTGCCAATCAATCAGGTCTTTGCCAGTGGGAAATACGATTCGAGCGGCTAGCAATTCCCACTCGGCGTCGGGTAGCTCACCATCGAGGAATGCGTAGGCCTTCATCAAGTCGGCTTCCTTTAAAACAATGCTTTTGTCCCAGGCGATCGCCACGTGGTTGTCGGAGGCTGCTTTAACGACCTTCGCACGCGGGCCAGCGAGACCAGTTCCATTTGGTAAATCGGTCAGGAAGCCGTGGACTGTCTTTCGGGTCACCAACGAGAATTCCTTGAGCGCCTTTCCATCGATTCGGGCTGGTTTCTCGGGATCTAGCGGTGCCGGCCCATCGCCTTCGTCCGCGGCGGAGGATGTTTCAGGAACGGAAATCGACAAGTCTCGGTGAACACTGCCTTTTTCAACGAAAAGTTTGACGGTTGCACCCTCGGGAACGTCGATGCCCTCGGTCGGATACGGGTTGCCATTGTTGGCAGCATCCGTTCCATCGGATGTCCATTTGATGATGGTGTCCGGAGGAACGACTCCGATCTTCAGCCGTCTATGCCCATCGGTTGAGGTGTCGAGGAATTCGTGTCGAAGGTCGATCTCGTTTTGGATTTTGTATTCTTGACCGGTCTTGTTCTTACCGGTGGAGTCTTCCGCCTTGAAGACCAAGGTCATCGCATCGGATTGAAATGCTTCGTCGGCGGGCACTTTCTTGTATTCGCCGCCATCTTCGCTGACCAAAAGCGTATCGCCATGGTGCAATTTGATGTCGGTGGTGACGATCCGGCCGGTCTTGTCATTGCGGTCGTATTCGATCGAGACACCGGTTTGTTCCTCGAATGGCGGCTTAAGGATTTGCTGGGCCTCGTTTCGCCACTGACCGGCGGTCAGCATCGTGTCTTTCAAGCGGTCGAGCAGTCCAGGTTCCGTCCACACCATGTTCCCCTGGCTGGCGGCGGCTTCGAGAATCTGGTCCCAACCGGCACGCCCAGTGCTTGGGAACAGGAGCGCTTCGACTCGATCGCGGATTGCTTGATACGCTTTGACCTTGTCGGTACCGCTGGCGGCTTTGACGGTTTGAAACTTGCGTTTCTCTTTCATCGTCGCCTCGACGACTAACTCGCCCTTGGAGGCGTTCGTCTTTCCGTCGTACTTGATCGCTTTGTCGCTACCTTCTTCGCTGTAGGAATCGAGCAACGCGGCATCGGCGAGTTTGGATTTGCCGAGCGAGTTGTCGTACAGGGGATAAAGCAAGCGGGCGTAGACGGTCCGAATTGCCATGAACAGCTCGGACTGGATGTTGGCTTTCTCGGTGAGTGCCTTTTCCCATTGAGCGTCGTCTTTGGTCATGTCCTTCAGGACTTGCTCGATCGCCCAAAAACGTTCGGCGTGTTTGTTGACCTTGAATAACCCCTTCGGATCGACGACGGTCAAAAACGCAATTCGGTTTTTGTACTTCGCATCCTCGAAGAACTTTTCGTACGGAGCGTCGTGACCGCAGACGACCAGCAACGCCGAGTCGCGGTTAAGCTGCAATTTGGTGAAGTCTTTGTGGACTGCGAGCCGTTGATAGCACCGCTTTTCCTTCGGCTCGAACATCTCCGTCAATTTGTCTTCGATGACGGTCTCACGATCATCTTTCGAACAGTCCTTGACGTAGGAATTCAACTGGGCGTTGAGATTCTTGGTTCGATTGAAGAAATACTTGCCGGATTTGTGCTGGTCAATGTACCAGCAGTTTCGATAGAGTTCGGTCACTGCGCCGGCGATCTTGGTTTGATCTACTCCGGGACCAGCCATGTACTCGGTCAGTTCCCCGACCGATAAACCACGCGGACGGACTTCCGATAGAGAGGCAGCGAACAGCCACTTAGCGGCTATAAGCGACAATCCGTCTGTTTCGCCGACGAGTGCTTCGGCCTTAGAGATGCCAGAGCCAGCAATGTCCGTTTGCATCGCGCCCTCGAGGGAACGCTTGATGTCCTTGAATCGTACAGCAACATGGCTATCGTTGAAGTCCGGCGAAGCAAGTGACAGCACGTATTGTTGGTCTTGTTCGCCTTTGCCCCACACCGCGCGGACGATTGATGACATGAGGTAGATGACATCGCGGGTCTTTTGAAACCCTGGATTGTCATTGAAGGTTTCAATGAGGTGTTTGGTGGAGAAGTGGAAAGGATACGACACATCCATTTCCTCCTGGATTTTTGGTAAGGCTCGCTCGATCAGGCCTGCGCGCTTCGCGGTTTGCAGTTCCTTGTCGTAAGTTTTGATGATGGCCTTCTTCTCCGCGTCGCTGATATTGATCGTTTTGAAAATCCGTTTTCGCAATATTTCGAATAGTTCATCCTTGGAGTTGTTGACCGGCGAAATCGACACGGCTCCTTTGCTCATTTCGTTGTCGGTACTTTGGATAGTGCCACCAAGCGAAAGGTTAGACCTCATGATGCGGGCCAAGTCCTCCTGTCCCTGTTCCCAGTCCTTTTGCAAGTCGGCAACGACCAGGGCGGTGGTGGCGGATTGCTTGTGATCGCGAACTGCCCCGAACAGATTTGTCAACGCGATTGCGACCAAGTTGCTAAAACGCTCTCCCTCTTCCTTGTTTCCCTGAGACGCGGCATGAACGAGATAAAAAGCAAGCTCATCCAACAGAATGAGAACCTTCTTGCCATCGAAAAGTTTTGCCCATTGCTTTTCTGATGGCGCCTTGTCTGGGTCAAACTCGACACCAAACTCGCGGCCAATCGAAACCCAAACGATCTCGTCGGTATTCCGACCGGTGAATGCAATGACATGGTCAGCCGTTACGGATGCCGGTGGCTTATCAAATTCAAGGCTTCCGGCCAGTTTGGGATACTTCGCAATTAGACCTGCGACGATCATGCTTTGCGTTTTGCCGCCGCCCATTGACTCCGAAAGCTTGAAGATCCCGCGGCTTGGACCGCCAGCTAGTCGATCGAATGACTGCATGACGAGTTCCTGCATGCCCGAAGTCAAAACATTCGAGTCCAAGAATTCAATCGCTTGCGATTCGGTAAGCTCCGCGAGCGACGACAGATTGACGACAAAGTCTTCGGATCCGTCCAAGACTGATTGGCGAGGCGTGCAGCAAGCGAGTGTCTTCATCGGTGAAGATGCTTTTCCGTGGCGGTGATGCGGATAGTTGACCAAAAGGTTCAACAAGCATACGGTTTGCTTAGTGATTCAACAATCAGAGGTATCGGCGATGAATTTTGGGCAGCGGGTCCGCGAATTACGACTAGCTCGTGGTCTGACGCAACGATCTATCGCGGAGCACCTTCAGGTGAGCATTTCGTACGTCAGCAAAGTCGAGAATGAAAAGTTACATTTCGGCGACTATCCATCGGAGAAGTTCATTCACAAACTGGCCGTTGAGCTGAAGGCTGACGAGGACGAGTTGCTGCTCTTGGCCGACAAGGTGCCGGTGTCGATTCGCAAGCGGATACGACAACGACCGGAGCTGTTTCGGAAGCTAGCGAAGCTGGACAAGCGAACGCTCGACCAGTTGGAAGCATCGCTGTCGACGGGAGGTTGATCGCGATGGATCAGTTGACGTTCGCTTTTAGCTGCCGAGCCAGCATCAGTTTGCAAGCCGCCGGCCGTTGGTTCATCGGCAGTGCAATCGCGTCAATGGTGACCGCGGCTCCGCCAAACGTTGTTGACATGAGCGTTCGTCGATGCGGCTGTCCGGCGTTTGCGAACGGGTAGACGAGGGTGGCTCGATTGGCTCCAAAGCCGAGGACGTAGGCGCACATTTGGAAGCGATCGCTGCGGGACTCGTCGCCGAAACCGCGTTTGTATTTGGCGTCGAGGATCCATCGGTCGCTGCCACGACGCAACAGTGTGTCGGCAATCAACGAGCGGTTGGGGTCGTCGGGGCCGAGGGAATCGTCCCAACGGCGGATGGAGGTAGAACGTGGGGCGACTTGCCATCCGGTTTCGCTTGCTAAGTCGTCACACATTCGGGTGACAGCTAATTCCCAAATGCGTGACAGCGACAAGGTAAATGTGTCTCCGCCGACGCCGCGATCGGGGTCGAGACTTGCTCCCGTGAGCAGGAGTCGAGCGAGCTGGATTGCAGGTCGGTAACCATCGGGTGGTGCCGCCACGCTGGTCTGCAAGATGCTCTGTTGGTCTAATTGTTCGCGGGACACTTCAGACCAGTCGGTTCGCAGTTGATGAAAGAGGCATTTCTCGCCGGCTTCGAGATCCGATTGAAAATGAACGAGCTTGTCCAATGCCATCGCGAGCACCTGATTCGCGGCGGTGTTGATGCTGCGGCCACGAACGATTTGCGGAATGGATGGCAAACGCCACATGCGTTGCGACAAACGGTTCGTCAGAATTCGACCGCGTACATTGGGCGAGTCGACCTGCATCGGGACGAATCCTTTGCGCAGGTGGCAGCGAGTAAGCACTTCGAGTTCGGCGAGGAAGAGTCGTGCGAGTGCGGTTTGCCAAGAATCGCTCGACTGGATGTTTCCGCCGGATCCCCATATTTGAATATCGGGAAACTCGTTCAGGTAGGCCAACCAATCGAGCAGGACAATGCCGGGGATCTTCGTCCGCAAAACGATCCTTCGACCACTGGGAAGGACCAGCACGCCGACTCGATCGAGGGCATGAATCTCAATTTGGCCGGCACGTTCGATGACGTGAATGGTACGGTTCTCGGCGTGTCGCCGAATCGCGGCGTAGTCATCACGAACCTTGTCCAGGTTGCCAGTCCAATGCCGCCCGCCTGGAGTTCCCTTCTCATCGCAAACGATGTCAGTTGTCGTCGGCGATCCGTTGGTTGGTTCGGCGACGGCGTTCACTCGCTGGACTCCGGTTCCGCGTCACTCGAATCGGTTGGCGTAGCGGTGTCGTTCAAGCATTCCAACAGAACCCGTTCAATTTGTTGAACCAGCGGTTGGTCCACGCGTCCGAACTGCATTACGCAAAGCTCTTTGATGTAAGGCAGGACGCTGAAACGAACAATTCGCTTCAAGGCTTGGGCAATGAGCGGCTTATCCTCGGACGCTTGTGTTTCACTGCCGAAAGTCTGCACCATGAACAATGCGTGCCCAACCTGTTGCTCGGGCGCAATGCCACGTTCTTCGAGCAGTCGGTTGCATTGACGCAACGCTTGGGCGGTGAACCTCGAAGGGTTGTTGCCGGTTCGGCTGAGCCACGTGTGAAGGATGTCGTAGTCGGGGACGAGGTCCAGCCAAAGGAAACGCCGACGCAACGCAAGGTCCATCCGACCGATCGAACGATCCGCGCTGTTCATGGTGCCAATGATGTAGACGTTGCTGGGGAAACGAAACTTTCGACCGGACAGCAAACGAACGGCTCGCCCGCGATATTCAAGTAATTGCAGAAGCTCACCCAGCACCGCGGCGGTATCGCATCGGTTGATTTCGTCCAGAACGAGAACATGGCGTCCGGTCGGCCGATACTCTGCGAGCGATTCAATCCATTCCAGGAAACAGCCCAACCTCGGTTCAAACTTTAATACGCCTTCGTCTGTGAACGGTTTGATTCCCTCGAAGAAGTCTTCGTATGCCCAGTTGGCGTGCATGAACAGCATTGTGTGCTTCCCTTGCGAGTTCGTTTCGCGGTCAGCTGCGAAGTACCGAGCAAACAACTGTGCGATGTAGGTTTTGCTCGTGCCGGGGGGGCCGGTCAAAACGATCTGCTGCTTCGTCAACAAAGCGTCTTCGATTTCTTGGAGCCTTTCGATAGACAATGCAGAGAGATCGCTCAGTTCCTGAAGCGTCCGCGGTGCATCCTCGTCGAGCAATTCGTCTTCTGGATCGCCAGCACCGGGCTCCGTTTGTTGATGGGAAGACCAAACGCCGGTTCGCGCGGCATCAAAGAACGGCCACACCCATCGAAAGAAGCCACCGATTTGTTCGTTGAGCGAATGGGCTCGCTCTGGCAACTCTTCGAGCGGAAAACGTTGGATAATGCTAATGGGTGCCGTTGGCGATACAGCGTCGTCGCCCAATGCTTCACTGGATTGAGCGATTAAGCCTGCGAAAACAGCTGCGTCGATCCGTTCTTGGTCATCCGACGTGTTCAAGCCGACCACCGTGCCCTCGGGAGCACCTAAGAGATACTCTTGCACGGCGACCCGATTGGCCGCGATCGCGCTGTGAAGGTTGGCGATGTATTGATCGCAGTCGTTGCCGAATGCGAAGCCGTAGCGGAATTGTCGCTCCGCGGCGAGCATCCGGAAGAAAAGTTGGCAGCTTCTTGTCTTTGTGTCCTGCTCTGGATCGAAGAACGCTGCCCAATAGTGATCGTAGTAGCCGCCGCGACCGTAGTCGTTCTTCTTCAGCACCGACACATTGCGTTTGGTTGCGGCAACGCCGGAATCAAGGTTTGAAATCGGGTCGCTTCGCAGCCGCTCG
Source organism: Stieleria tagensis (assembly GCF_024129865.1). GTDB lineage: Bacteria > Planctomycetota > Planctomycetia > Pirellulales > Pirellulaceae > Stieleria > Stieleria tagensis. The sequence continues at coordinate 171,994 of NZ_JAMYFE010000049.1, forward strand.
ACCAAGGCTTTTGTTGGATCCTTCAACACGCGCCAATAGACGTCTTGCTTGGACTTGTGCCAATCTCCATCCGTCGTGCGATTGGACAGCTCGAGAACAAAGTCGACGGTCTCCTGGGTATAGAGGTGTTCGATTTCATCGTCCGATGAATCGTCGTCTTCATAGTCATCCGTGTCGGTCGCATCGAGTTCTTTCGCTGCGGTATCTTGCTTGATGGCGGCTGCGAGTGATTCCTTCTCACCCTCGGTCATGGGCACTTCGCGGTAGTAAGGCGTCAGGTCAGGCGAATCCTCCGCTTGGCTGAACCGTTGCGTTCGCAAGTCGATGTAAACGGTTTTGACGCCAGACTGGTTCTCGGGAACGGTCGCGAGACTTTGAATGGTGACCTCGTCTGGAATCGCCCAAACGTGCATCTTTTCTTCTGACACCTCGAAATAGCAGAACAGAAAGATCGCCGGGTGATCCGCCGTCACTTGACGCAGGTCAGCAAGTTGGGACGGCGGCATGTTGGTCCAGAACCCGCCGCCAACGCGCGAATTGCGATTGATGATAATTCCGTCGCCCCACCAATAGCGTGAGCCGCGATCGCGAACCATTTCCTGCCCGCCAACTTGCAGTCGCTGGACTGGAATTTCCTTCATGACCTTCCCGGCATTGCGTTTGCCACGCTCGCTCAACGTCGGAGGGGCGAACTCAAAGTCACTGCTTGAGATGCTTGATAGTGCAAGGGTGGAGAGTTCGGCTGAGTTCATGCGATTTGCCCAAAGGTATTTTGATTGGCACACATGATCCCAAGCTGAGACGTGGCCCACAACTGGGGAGATCCGGTAGCGCTGGGTCAGCTGAAACCGGCACGATTGACATGGCCGCTTGATGACTGCTCGGCAGCTCTCGTAACTGTTGGGTTGTGTTCGTTGGCGTTGGGTCGGCGGCGTGATCTTGGCTTTGCGAGGGAGTTGTTCTCGTGGTTGATGAATTGAATTTGGAACCTGTGCCGGCGGTGGAGTCGGTGGGGACTCGGGCGGTGGCTTACTTTCGGTCTTCGTTGGATGACGAGGGGCGATCGGTTGATGTGCAAGGAAGTTTTGTTCGGCGTTGGGCGGCGGCGAATGGGGTGCGGATCGTTCGGGAGTTTTGTAACTCGGGGCCGGCGACGGCGGAGGGTCGGCCGACGCTGGCTGAAATGGTGGAGTAGTGGATCGCTCGACAGGGTGATTTTGACGCTGTGATTTGTTTCGATTGGAGTCGGTTGGGGCGTGTCGCTGGCGATGGGGGCGCGGATCTTGCCGCGGTTTGCGAAGAGAACGGTAAGACTATCTTGATCATTGATCAGGCGTAGCTCTTGTTGTTGTGAAGGTTGATTCTCGCCGATGGCTTTGCCGTTGGCGAGAATTTTTCGTTTTGGCTGCCAACTTTGTTTGTCATCGTGTGACAAAGTCTCGGAAATCTTGGCGACAGGTGTGACTTAGCCGCTTGAGGCCTGTGGGGTGCTTCTCGTAACTGTCTTGTCGATACCCGCCAGCGGTGTGCTGGCGGGAACGACAGAGACTTTTACAGATGGAGCATTCACCTTGGATAATTGGTGGGAAATCGGTGTGCCCGATCCGGATTCGCCGGCGCTCGTTCGAGCGGTGGCGTATTACCGGCACTCGGCACAAGACCGACAGGAAAACTCGATCCCGATTCAACAGGATCAGGTTCGACAATGGGCGCGGGAACACGGCGTCGAAATCATCCGCGAGTTCTGCGATGCCGGAAGATCGGGACTGAACGCCGAAGGACGGCCCGCATTCACGGAGATGATGGAGGAATGGATCGCCAAACGCAACGACTTTGAGTACGTGCTGTGTTTGGACGTTTCGCGGTGGGGTCGGTTTCAAGATATCGACTTGTCGGCTCAATTTTCGGCGATCTGCAAGAAGAACAAGAAACAGGTCATCTACACGACGATCGGCAAGCCGAAAGAGAACGATCCGCTCTATCCGGTCTACGTTCAGTTCGAGAGATTTCGGGCGGCCCAATACAGTCGCGAGCTTAGCGACAAGGTTTGGCGCGGCTGTGTGAAGATCGCCGAACAGGGCTATCTCGCTGGCGGCAAACCGCCATACGGCTTGTCTCGGTTGTTGCTCGATGAGAAACGCGAACCGCTGCATGTGTTGGAAGCTGGCCAACATAAGGGCATCCAAAACCAACGGGTCACGTTGACCGAAGGGCCGCCGGAACAGGTCGCGGTCATTCGCCGGATCTTTGAAGAGTTCGTTGAACGTGGCTACTCGGAGTTCAAGATCGCCGAGGGGTTGAACGACGACGAGATCCCGTCGCCGAGCAACGGCCGCTGGGGCGCGGGTGGTGTAGTCGCGCGGCTTCGTAACGAGAAGTACGCCGGGACGATGGTTTACAACCGTACGTCCGGCAAACTGAAGACGCCAACCCAGCCAAACCCGGTCGAGAAGTGGGTTCGGACGGTGGACGCGTTCACCGGCATCATCGAGTTTGACTTGTTTTTGCGAGCTCAGGAGATCTTTGAGAAACGTAAGCAGCGGTACGACCCGGACTACATGCTGCGGATGCTTGATGCCTTGTATCGGTCTCGAGGGATGGTGCGGCCGGGATTGATCCGGCTCGATGACGACCTGCCGCCGACGTGTGCGTACGCTCGCGAATTCGGTTCGCTCGACCAAGCGTTTCAGAAACTATTCGACGGCGAACGCGACAAAGCCCGCAGCGCTGTTCAAGAACAAATTCTCGGCCACGTGCCCCAGACGCTGGCCTATTCCGATTTCTTGGTGCTCGACCAGAAATTGACCGTTTCGATTCAGCCGGCTGTGCCTGTCCCACACGGCTACGAGTCGTATTGGCCGATTCGCCGCGATCCGCGGCCGGTCATCGACATGACGCTCGGTGTGCTGCTTTCCGAACCGGCCGACTTCAACATCCTCGGCTTCATTGCGTTGCCGCGGTTCGGCTCGGATTCCAAACCGATGCGATTCACCAGCTCTTCCATTCGCACCGAATTGTTCGGCCGAACGGATCTTCAATTCCTTCAACAACTTCTTTAACGGAGACAACCAATCATGGAACCACTCAACAACATTTGCCCCATCACCGATCGCCGGTACGAAGACGTGCCGATCGACAAGGTGAAGGTGATCAACTCGCGGAACCGCGACCAAGAACAATTCGACATGAACGTCGAGAGCATCGAAGGCGTCGGTCTGATGAAGCCGATTCGCGTCAATGACAAGTTTCTCGAAACGACCGGCAAGTACGAACTGATCTGCGGCGAGGGTCGACTGCTGGCTCACAAACAGCTCGGCAAGACGCAAGTGCCCGCCGAGGTGGTGACCTGCACTCGCAAAGAGGCGCTCTTGCAATCTCTGGTCGAGAACATCGCTCGGACCAAACCAGGCAGCATGGATTTCGCTCGCGAGCTGAAACGGCTGCACGACGAAGGCTGGGACTACCCACGCATCGCCAAGGTCGCGTGCAAGTCTGAGCGTTATATCCGCGACTACATTCAATTGGTCGAACAGGGCGAAGAGCGGCTGATACAAGGTGTCGAAGCCGGCATCTTCCCGATCAAGTTTGCGATCCAGGTTGCCTCCACCGACGACTCTCAAATCCAAGCGGTGTTGATGGATGCGTTTGCCGCGGGGCTTGTAACGACCACGAACTTCGGCCAGGCCCGGCGGATCATCTCGGCGCGGGCCAAGCAATCGAAGAAGTCACCCGCCAGCCGCGATTACACGGTCGGCCAGCTTCAGCATGACATCGCGGAAACAACCCGCGTCAAAACTGGGTACGTCCGCGAGGCGAAATCGAAAGAGAACCGTTTCATGACGCTACTCGCTGGTGTCAACACGTTGTTTCAAGACACGGAGCTAATCACGTTGCTGCGAAGACAACAACTTGAAAAGCGGCCCGAACTCGCTGGTGATTTCAGCTTCGACCCAACGACCAGCTCGGAGGTGTCGACATGAGCGCCAACGGCAAACCCAAAGGCATCGACATTTCGATTGTCAAACTCGTGCCGAGGAACGAACGCAAGATCGCCAAGAAGTATCGACAACGGATCGAGGCGAGTTTGCGAGCGGTCGGGCTGATTGAACCGCTGATCGTTTTCCCACTCGACGACGGTTACGAGATTCTGGACGGTGCCCTTCGGTATCGAATCCTATTAGACCACGGGGTCGAAACGGTACCGTGCCTGGTTCACGATGCCCGCGACGGATTCACTGGCAACCGGATGGTCAACCAACTGAGTGCATCGCAAGAGATGCGGATGCTTCGCAAATCGCTCGAAGAACTCGACGAAAAGACGATCGCCAGCGCACTCGGCATGCAGGGCATCGGTCACCGGCTGAACAAGGGTCTGCTTGCCAAGCTTCACCCGGATGTGGTGAAAGCATTCAACGCCAACAAAATCAATTTGCAAACGGCGAAGGAGCTAACGAACGTGAAACAAGATCGCCAACATGAGATTTTGAAGTTGATGGAGTCCTGCAACGACTACTCGACGACGTTCGCTCGCGGGCTGGTGTTGAAGACGCCGGCAAACAAACGAGCAAAAGCCAATGGCAGCAAGACGCCGTGGACGCAGGCGGACGAGAAGAAGAGCCAGTTGCTCAAGAAGCTGCAAGAAGCCGAGCAACAACAGGATTTCTACACCGGGCTTTATCGCCAGTACACCACGAACTTGTTGAAACTGGTGATCTACGTTCGCACGCTGCTCAATAACGCTGAAGTCAAAGCGTATTTGCAAACCAACCATGCGGACCTCGCTCGAATCTTCGAGGAGATCCTCGAAAGCACGGAGGGTTAACGATGCCCAAGAAACGCTGGACTCCCGAGAAGGTGATCGAGGAGCTGAAACGCACGCGGCAGGATGGCCCGAAGATGCATCCGCAGCTTGACGCCGCCGCACGGCGATACTTCGGTAGCGTACGAGCCGCACTCGACGCGGCCGGGCTGCCGTGTGGCAAACGTCCGCCGCCATACAACGATTGGTCGAAGCAAACGGTCGTTGATGCGATCCGTCAGCGGCATAACGATCGCGAGAGCCTGTGGCGGACCAATCGTGAAGACCCGTCGCTCTATTCGGCCGGAAAGCGGTTGTTTGGAACTTGGACCAAAGCACGCGCCGCGGCGGGGCTGCCGAAGCCGACTCGTGACTTTTACTCTCCCGACGAAGTGTGTATGAAGATCATCGAATTGTACGAACGGGAATTGCCGCTCGCGTTCTCATCGCACAATGATGAGAAACTCCGACGCTCAGCGAGAAAGCACTTCGGCGGATGGCGAGGAGCAGTCAAGTCGCTCGGACTGGAGAGCGAACTGCCCAGGCAATGGACCGAGCAAAATGTGCTCGAAGCGATTCGGGAGCGTCGGGCCGCCGGACATTGCCTTTACAAAACGCACGCTGAAGATAAATCGCTGTTCGCAGCCGCAGTGAAACGCTTTGGCGACTGGCAGAAAGCGTTGAAAGCGGCCGGACTAGATGTGAAGACTCGCGAGAAATGGAGCAAAGACAAAGTCATCGAACGACTGCGGGCATTGGGCACCAAGTTTCCAGGCGAGAACATTCGCAACATTGACTCGAACCTCGCTCACGCCGCCGCCCGCAGGTTCGGAACGCTCGGCAAAGCAATCGAAGCGGCCGGCATTGAACCACCGCGGCGACGCTGGACCGAAGATCGAATCATTTCCGCGATCCAGGAACGCTACATCGCTGGCGAGCCGCAACACATCGAGGGTCTTGGTGACATCCCGCTTGCCCAAGCCGCAAAACGTCGCTTTGGTACTTGGGCCGCCGCTGTCGAAGCCGCCGGACTGGTCGATCGCATCACCGTTCGCAAACCGCTGCGTTATTGGACGGCCGACGACGTGATCGCAGAAATTCAGAAATGGCACACCGAAGGTCACGAGTTCAAAGACGTTTGGACCCATTACACCGCACTGGTCAACGCAGCCCGGCGACACTTTCCAACTTGGCGAGCCGCGATGGAAGCCGCCGGGTTCCAATGCGGCAGACGCAACTGGGACCAACCAACGATCATCCGTGAAATCCAGATTCGGCACCGAGCCGGCAAATCATTGACCAGCGATCACCCCGACAACATCAACCTCGCCGCCGCGTCGATTCGTTATTTCGGATCATGGACCGCAGCGAAGCAATCTGCCGGTGTCCCGTCGAAACAAACCCAACGGAAGGTGGCCTCATGATTCGCGAAACCATCATTCGCAAGATCGTCGAGCGTGACGTTGCAGGCGAAAGTTTGCTCGACGACGATGTCCGTCGCGACGACGAACTTCTCCACGTTGCCGCGTGCAACGAATTCGGCGCGTGGAACACGGCACTCCAGTACGCCGGCGTTGACGTTCGCCACGTTGGCGACCGTCGCGACCTAACGCAAGCCCGCGTAGAACAACAACTCCGCCGTTTGTGTACGACAGGCTACGACCTGGGGGCCATGGTGAACCGCAACCGCGACCGCCCGCTCTACGAAGCCGCACTCCGCTACCACGGCACCTGGCGTGCCGCGCTCACTGCTGCCGGCATCAACCTCGCAAACGTCTCCCGCCGCCGTCCCGAGCATTTCGACCGAGAGGCCATGATCCTCTGGATCCGCCAGCGTCAGGCCGCCGGCCAATCCATGACCTACACCGAAGTCTGCCTAGAAAACCGAGACAAAGCCATGGCCATCCGCCGCACGTTCGGAAGTTGGTCCCAGGCGTTAAAGATCGCAAGCAGAGCCGATAACGAATAGCCATCATCAAAAGATAGCCGGAGTACGAACAGGGTGTTGTCAACGGCGCTGCGGTTGGGTTCGGGCAATCAAAAAAAAAAGCGACGCGATTGTTTTTCCAGTTCTTCATCGGGCCACACGATTGGCAGATACATCAAAGATGCTTATGCCACCGGTCCGGCCAAGATACTGTATCTCCGCATGATGATGGAAATTAAACAGTGCCCCGTTACTCCGACAATCCGACTCTCAGACGCTGAATGCTTGATGACCTGACTTTGATGAATTATTCCCCAGAAATTACAAAATCAGAATCCCGCGTTCAGGATACCGTTCTTGATAGTCGCGTTGTTGCTTAATGGTCATCGAGACGTGCCGTGTAGGTTTGATGTCCTTGGCTATCTCAATTTCGAATCCGAGATCGCGCAGTCTTTTGGGCCAATCGTCATGACGGGGCTTTGGTTTCCCAGGAAGTTTGTAGCCAAGATGCGTCAATGCTGTCTTGGCGTGGGCACGCTCGATTTCGTAAGGATAGGGATTGCGACCGAGGCGACGGCGGAGCTGTGACTTCACGCGGGTGCGTCGGTATAGGCCGCCGGCAGGATCAGCTTCCCAATCTCGTAATTTCAAGATGGTTCGATAGGTTGCATCGGTTCGCCGGATAATGGCAGCGCGATTCTTGCCGGTGAATGCGATGGCATCGTATTGGTGCCTCATCAGCAGGTAGATGTCCCATCGATCGGGAATGTCTGGGTAACGATTCTCGCTGCCAATATTTTCCCAACAGTCATTCAGCGGCTTGCAGTGACAGAGAATTGCGTCGTCATACGGCTCGAACTCGGATTTGCGTCCGCTTGCCGGAACGGGTGGCAATAGCCGCTCGTCCACCTCGAATAGGCCATTGACAGCACCTGACCTTGGTTGCAGCAATCCCCGCCAATGCATATTGGCGTGCCGAGGAAGATTGACAAAGCTACTCGACGCCTTGTACCGATTAAGCGGATGCGCAATTGATAGTCGTGTTGCGTTGGTGAACGCGGCGACTTGTTCATGAAGAGATTTACGAGACATCGGTTGGGTCCTTGGGCCTAGCTTAAGTGTTTTGTAAAAACACTCCTGTTCGCCGACAAGACCAATGGGAGTGAATTTACAAAACCCAGTGATCCACCAAGCCTTTTATTTGCTTTTTCTGTTGTTTCTTGCAGATTTAACGGAAAGCATTCCTACGTGCTCTTAAAGGAATAAAGAACGCCGCCAACGTCGGCGTCTCATTTCTCGACTGAGTCTCATCACACGGAGCACGCGAATGAAGATTGGTTTCACTGGTTCTCGCAACGGCATGACCGAACAGCAGAGGACTCGCTTTTGGCAGTTGCTCAATCAAACGTGCGCGTCGGAAGCCCATCACGGCGATTGCGTCGGTGCGGACGCGGACTTTCACGCGATTTGCGTTGAACTTGGCGTTGCAGTGGTGGTTCATCCTCCGTCAAACTCGAAATCACGCGCACATTGCAGTCCCGTTTCGGCAACGCGTCCCCCGCTGCCGTACCTGCAACGCAATCAAACCATTGTTCGTTCGACGGTCGCATTGATCGCGGCGGTGAGCGGGGCAGAACGCGTGCGTTCCGGAACCTGGGCCACCATTCGATTTGCCCGAAAGCTGCAGCGGCCTATCATTCTTGTCCATGCCGATGGACAAGTTACAATCGAGAACGACGCATCGCGACTGTTGGAAAGTACTGCCACGGGAGTCATTCATTCCAAAGACGCATGAACAGGGGCAGGTAGACGCGGCGCTGACCGCCACCGGTCCGTGTGACCAGTTCACCACCCCAGTCCAGTTCCAGCTCGTCCAATCGACGACGCGCAGTCGATTTGGAAACTTGGGCCGCGTCGGCGGCTGCGGCGATCGTGACCCAGTCGGCGGTGCGGTCATAACGGTACTCTTTGATCGACCAGCCGTCTGGTGAGAATGGCCGGATGTCGCGAAAGGGATTGCGACTTTCTTCCAGTTCTCGTGGACCGAATGTGATCTCGATCCAGCGTTCGCGTCGTTGCAGGTGGATCCAGCTTCCTGGATCCTCAGGTGGTGTTGCCATTCGCAGTGCTTGGGCGTACGCGAGCAGGCCCGCATCCCGATCGCAGGGGATCAATGGGCCGACCACAAGCTCGCGACACGCAATCTCGCCTTGGGATTCGAGCCGTTGCTCGCCGACCATCCAATAGATAGTGAACTCGAGACGGATCAGCGTGAGCGAGATCGCTGGATCGTTTTCAATTGGGCGAGTCGATACTTTGGTCAGCTTTGCGGCGTAGGGTTTGTTGGTTTGGAAGTTGTATCGTGTCATGAAGAAAATAGTGTTCGCAGAATTGTTCAGGGAATTCGAGAAAAGAGTAGGCGAGGGAACCGTGCTCCATTGTGAAGCACGGTCCCCTCGCTGATAGATGCTAGATCCACTATCCCCAGGCAACCTTATACGTTTGCGGAGGCAAGAATCTCGGTGATTGCACCGTGTTTCGCCGATTCGACGTTTGCGGCGAACACACGAAACGCTTGGTGTACTCCCACCACAACCCAGGGTCCGTTTTAATCGCCACTTCACCATCCAAAAACCGTTGCCGGATCCCTGTTGCATAGGCGAATGCAACGACCGGATCGTGCCCAATGAGCGGCTCAATTTCCGGAATTCGTTGCTGCAGACGCTCGAGGATGATCGGCCCTAGTTCGTCGTTCACCGTTTGCGTTTGCTCGTCTTCAGTCTCCGTAAAGTAGGACAAGATTTTCATTCGGTATGCGTCAGCGATCTTAGAGGTTGCCAACGAAGCGACGAGTCGTGCATATCGCCGAATCGATGCCTCCGAGTAGTTCATCAGCAATCGGTCCTCGAAGCAAACATTGCGATCGCGCGACTCAGCCTGCCATTGAATGCTGCTGTGGCTCCAAGGACGTTTTGCTCTGGCGGTATAGGCACGCCAATCGTTCAGCTTTTCTTGAAAAATCTCCTCTTCGGTTTTGGGAATCGCACCTGGAAATGCGCTGCGATAGCACCTTAGCGGTCCCGCGGAACGCTTGATTTTGTTTTCAAATCTGGGCCAACGCTCGCATCGGCATTTGATTGCATAATCGGTCGCGTGATGAGCGGAGAGTGTGGCTACCCGAACGTGTTTTTCAAACGCCTCCCATCTCCCACGTATGACCTTCTCGGCGTATCGAATCGCAAGATCCGGATACTCTAAGAACTTTTTCTCGACCTCGGCTTCATGCCGGATTTTGGTTTTGATTGCTTCGTCAACATGAGCGGAGACTCGGTCGTAGCGGTCCGCGCTGAGCTTCCGAACACGGTTGATCTCCACAATCGTTGCATTCGGTGGTCGGCGGTTCCAACGATCTGCAATCTCATGGTGGTGAGCTAGATATCTCTCTCCAACATCGTTGAGCAAAAAGTCGAACGGAAATCCGTAACCGTGACCGCCTGCACAAACGCACCAGCCACATCCCTGCCCCAGTCGCCGGAGTGCCGCTTGGGTTCGCACCCGCAAGACGGTCCAGCGATCGTCCTTGTAGGCCACCTCGGCTCCGCCGGTGACGACCAAATTTCCTTTTCGTATCTGTTTGTCTTCCTCGTCGATTCGAATTATCTCGGTGATCCGTCCGCCGAGCGTTGCCAGAGATTCCGGCGTGTATTGAAAGATGTCGGCGTGATAACCGACGTCTTCCAGTAGCAGACCCGTCCAGCTAAGCGGGGAAAAGTATTTGGCTCCTTTGTGGTGCGTTTCTAGATATCGGGCGACGCGTTTTAGGTCCGCGTCTGTCGGGTTCCATTTGCCGGTCCAGTGCTTGACCAACCAGGCGAGATACTTCTTCTTGGGTGTCGGATCAAGTTCGGCGAGTTCGAGAATCAGCGGCCGAAAATCTGGGTCGTCGTCGAAGTGTTTTTGGAGAAGGAAGTCGATTCGCTTGTCAGCTTGGGAACGCTTGGGGGTCTGATTTACCTTTGGCCTAGGGCGAATTGGGAATGCGTTTGGCGGTGAGTTGTTTGATTCGGACGGGTGCGGCTTGAACGAAGGTGGCGTGATTGTGGCTGCTTTCAAACTAGGCTCCGGGGTGATTCGACGGGGAAACGAAGAAATCGCGCGCACGTGCGCGCGGTTGAATATCTACATGTTGCAAGGGCGCGCGCCGCGTTAACCTCGCGCGGCCCTTCAGGCAGAAAAAATCCGCAGAAGAGGGGGCTATGCCGTCACAACGACCACATGAACGGGCATCCCAGCCGTCTGCATGTGGTCGATCATGTCTTGCGTGCCTGTGCTCTCGCCGTCGTGGATGGCGATCAACGCTTCGCCGACCTCAGCCAAATGGCGATTGGCAATCAAGCCCGCGCCACGACCGAGCTTCCAGTTGGGTTTGATCACAGCGACCGGGATCTCATTACGAGCGGCCCACTGCTCGCCCGCACGATCGGGGCCGCCCGCGCCGCCCGAGATCACCCCGGTAATTTGGAAACCTGATTCCTCGATTGCGGTTTCGAGAATGGTTGCAAGTTGGTCGTAGTCCCAGCGACGAGAACTGATACGGGCAACGCTGCGAGATCCGGCGATGATGACTTTCAAACGGCTGTCTCCAAATTCGGGAAAGTGCTGACCCAACGGTGGGCCTCATTTATTGAAACCGTCGCGATGCTTCAACGGACTCACGTGACAGGTTTTCTGACAGGTTTGGTCCGTCGTCATCGAAGATGCTGAGCAATTGTAAATTTGCTCTCATTTTTAAGCAGTCTCGGCGGGATTAAATTTACAAGCGGCGCGGTTCTGACTCTTGATTCACTCAACTTCACGCTGTCCACCGGCTGACTTAACGCACGCGTCTACGGCGCACTCTTGATAGGTACACAAGCGATGTTTCCTTTTGCCCGGAGTTGCCTATGCCGAGAGTTGCCCCCGCCCCCGTTGATGCCCCGTCCTTTCCTGCCACCGCCGATCAGATCCTGATCCGAAAAGTTGCAGAGCCCGGAGGCTGGCTTAGCAATATGAGTCCGCATCCGATTGTGTATGAAGGGCTGAAATGGTGGCATGCCGAGGCGCTGTTTCAGGCTTTGCGCTTTGCTTCCGATGATGAAGATGCTCGTGAGGCGGTGCGTGAGCCGCGTTCGCCAATGAAGGCCAAGATGATTGCGAAGAGATTTCGGGCCCGCCAAGTGGTTGCGCCGCTGAGTGATCAGGATGTTGAAAATTTGGGGCTCTGCCTGCGGTTGAAAATGGATGCCCATGGCGAGGTGCGGCGGAAGTTGATTGCCAGTGGCGATCGATTGCTGGTGGAAGATTGCAGTGCCCGCGGTCGCCGAGTGAACAATTTGTTTTGGGGTGCCGTGCGCGTGCCAAATGATGATTGCGCGTTTGGCTATGCCTGGGAAGGCCGCAATATGCTTGGCCGCCTTTGGATGGAGGAGAGGGCCATGCTGCAGACCTTAATCAGTTAGTTATGCGTTCTCCGTGGTGGGAGATTGATTTGTGCGGGGCGGTTGCCGCTTGGTCGCCGCCCCGCCCCTCTCACAGCTTCAAACTTGTCAAAGAACCTTCCAAATCTGGAATTCTTTTCTGACTCCCAATATCGTTCTGATTCTTGTTTCCAACCTTCACTTCAACAGGAGCCAACCATTTGGTCATCACTGTTCTCTGTCCCCATTGCGGACGCCCCAACACCGTCCGTGATCGCATCCGAAACGGCACTCAACGCGAAACCTGCCGACACTGCAACAAGAACTTCGGCGTCCAATTCCGAAACGGCGAACTGTACGACATCACTAGGTAGCTCGTCGCTCGTCACCAACTTTCCCCTTCACTCTCAACGGATTCACATCATGCCCCAACTTAAACAACTCCTGTGCCTGTTTTGCCTTCTTCTCATCGCTGGATGCGGCGGCAGCCCAATCACCAAAGATAACTACGCCGATGTCAAAACTGGGATGACGATCGATGAAGTCGAGTCGATTCTTGGAACCGGCACCGAACAGGCGAGCAGCGACGCCAGCTTCGGCGGCATCTCCATCGACATGAAAAACATGGTTTGGCAAGACGAAGACAAGATCATCTCGATTACCTTTTCGCATGACAAGGTAAAAGCGAAATCGCAGATAGGCCTGTGAATCGCCTGGTAGGCATTTGGCCTGCCCTTTTCACGCAACTTGACTGACCGCCTGACTTTCCCCCTGGAGAATCACGTTTGCGAAAGATCGCCAAACTCATCTCACTGTTCTACGGATGCCAGATGCTGCTTGCCAGCCTCGGCATGGCGTTGTACTGCTACCTCGATCCAAACGCGTTCGGAAGTCTCGGCAAGGAATCCGGCATCAACTTGCGGCTGTTCTTATTGACGGCCGGCTTGGTCCCCCAAGCCGGCCTCGGATTGCTTATGATATGGCTCGGCATGCCCAGCCGAAGCCGCATGCGTGCTTGGCGTATTGCACGGACAGCGGTCAAAGAGATTGTTGAAAACTGATTCAATTTCAGGAGTAACTAGGTGAGAAATGTTTTTGTGGGTTTTGACTCAGCATGGTCAGCAAACAATTCAGGAGCAATTTGCGCAGCCACGGTGGAGGACGGCGGACCGATTCAGTTGAGTGTTCCACCCACAACCGCCAGTTTTGAGGCAGCTACGCAGATCATTGAGACACAGACAGCGACATCGACGCAGACAATTATATTTCTCGACCAGCCGCATATCGTGCGGAACCGGTCGGGTTCGCGTCCTGTAGAACGGCTCGCATCCGCACCTGTTGGGCGTCGTTATGGAGGGATCCAACGGTCCGCAACCCATGAGCCTAAAGACCGCGTACCTATGTTCGGTCCAGAAGCGCCTGTTTGGAACTTTGTGAAACGATTCGGCGGGCCTGCCAGTCCGTTTAAGAAGCCGCAAGGCGAGACGGTTGTTTTTGAGACCTACCCAGTTCTTTACATCATCGCGAACAACTGGTTGCTGGATGACAAGCGAGGAACGGGTCGCTTGCCAAAGTACAACCCCGCTCGAAAAAAGACATTTAGCGTCTCTGATTGGATGTTCATCTGCAGCAAGGCTGCAGATCTAGCAGACGACTTGAAGCTAGATGAAATAAGCTTGTGGCTAAAAGAGGCAATGAAATTGGCAAGCCCAAATAAGGCGTGGCAAGACAAGCTGGATGCCGCAATATGCCTTTTGCAGGCGGTCGAATGGCACCAGACTGATAGTTTCCTTGTAATTGGCGATATGGCTACTGGTTATATTGTGACCAAGTCGAGCTCGTTGCTTGAAAATGAATTGGTCTTTCGGTGTGCTGCGTTAGCGAAAGAAAAAAAAGACGGAATTGAGTGGTTACCGGAGAATTGGATCCGAAGAGTTACCAAGCGCAGCAATACACCCTGGAAAGTCGAGTCAGTGAATTAAAGCATGCAAACCCAAATCCTCGGGCTCGACCTCGATGGCACCATCACTGACGCCCCCGAATTCTTTTCGGCCTGGACAAATTCTTGGCCAGGGCGGGTGGTGATCATCACGTATCGGACGGATCGTGAGAAGACGATCCGCGATCTGGAGGAGCACAAGATTCGCTACGACGATCTTGTGCTGGTGGATCGTATGGATGGCAAAGCCGCCGTGATCGCTGAATATGGCGTGACGATGTACGTCGACGATCAACCCGAGATGCTCAAGAATGTGCCTGCAGGTGTGAACGTGATGCTGTTTCGCAACGAAGGCAACTTTGACTTCGGCGACGAACTCTGGATGCTTAGCCAGCAGACCGGCAAGCTTGTGTGCTAAGGAGACAGACGCGTGGAAAAGCAATTTAATCAAGTCGCTGAATTTCATCGCAAGATCGGCGAAACGGTTGCCGAGTCAGCGACGCTGCTTCAGCATGATGCTGAACTCGATGCCGAGCTAGCTCGATCGTTGCGACAGATTGTCGACTCGTTCAATCGAGTCGACAGTCCAACCACACAACTGAGCCGTCGAGCGTTGATGGCCGTCGAGGAGTTGGCCGAGTGGATCGAAGCCCATGTCGCTGGCGACATCGTTGAAGCAGCCGACGCCATCGGCGATCGCCTGTACGTGTTACTTGGCGATGCCGTTGCGACGGGGTTGCCGCTGGAGCGAGTTTTTGACGAAGTGCATCGCTCGAACTTGACCAAGCACGGATCGAGTTCAGAAACTGGCAAGGGCACCAAGACGGAAACGTTTGCTAAGCCAGAACTGGGAAAGCTGTTGGAATCGTCGCTGGTTGATTCGCGAAAGACGTGTCTATCCTGCCGCTTCAAGATGTGGATGGTCGGAATCGGCCAGGGCGTGCAGTGCAAGCATCCTGAAAACCGAACGGCGGAGGGAGAATACCTGCAAATACCGAATCGGACGTTCTCATGCGATCATCATAAATTGGACCACGAGAGCATCATCGATGAGTAATGGTGAACAACCGCAAATCGGTCTTTGGTGGGATAACGGTGCGACGATCGTTGCGTTCCCTGTCTCTCCGGGACACCCCGACTCAGAAACGGGGCTATGCGACAGCGATGATTCGCACAATGACTGCTGGCCCGACGCGGCGATGCTGCTGGACGCCGAACCAGATGATGAGTACTTCTCGGTCCCGCGAGGGCGAGTGAAGTACGATCCCACGCGGAAGATCTCGATCATCTTCCACGGGAATCGTACGGATGAGTCTCGCCTTCCTTTGATTGCTTCCAAATTCCAACTGCAGAAATGGGAAGCTCGCAAGGACGGCCACTATGTCATTTAAAAAACCACGACTCTCGGTGAAACGCTTTTGTCTGCAAGAAATCAACCCGATACTTTCCCAGCTCGAATCATTGCTCTCGATCGCGTGCATCTGGAACAGTGTTTCTGGCCGCGAAGGCGTTTCTTGTGGTTGAGCGTCCGACGACCCGGCAGCCGATTCGCGGTATGTCAGTCCGAACTTGCGGCCCTCTCACGTTGTGACGTGATGCTGCACGAATGGGATGTCGAAGATCCACCGATTCCCCTTCCGCGATTCGTCCTTCAATCTCGCCAGGCGGTCAAGATTGCGAATTGGCTGACAAGGCACAATCAAGTTCTCGCGGGCGGCGATGTGGATCTTGTCATTCAAAGTGAACTGCCCAGCAGTCAACTTTCGGCGATTGTTGAGGTTACCGCGACGACGCTGAATTGGCCGATAGAAAATCAGTCAAGTGTTCGCCCACATCTCCACACGCGCTTGTTACTCGAGATGGCCACGGCCTCGACTTCGCTCGAACAAGAATGGAATCCGTTCGCGGTTCTCCAGCAGCCTCATGCAGTGTCGAAAAGTGTCAATGCGGTGGGCACGCTCTTTCAGTTCCACAATGTGGACCTGGTTGTGTCCACGAAAATCGAGGCGATTCGGAATGGTGTTTCAGAAACGATGCGTCGAGTTGCTAAAAGCATCGTGAGCTCCATTGTCCCTGAAGCGGTGAATAGCAGTGTTGCCGATGCGGCGAGTGATTTCATTGCCGGAGTGATCACCGTTCGTGGCACACAAATCTTCCGCCCCACCACTCTGTCAAAAATGACGTTCGGAACAAACGCAGCGGAACGTTCAATTTTGGTTCTCGAGCCAACGATGGAATGCGTGACGCAACTCTACTCCAATTTTCCCGGCACCATACATTGGTTCGCAACGCGAGTGAATTTTCCTGAAGCGATAAACCTAAAGTCATGGTTACTCTCGCGAGGCGCGTGGATGCTGGAAACAATGCCAGGAGATCTCTGCCTTCGATCGATCAACCGGCGGCCTGATCCAATGAGTGAGGTTCTCCACCATCAAATCCGTCAAGCAAGTTAGGCAACTTGATCAGCCGTGCATTCCATGACCGACACCAAACTTGGCCTCAGGCCTATCCAGACACAACGTCATTCGCTCGACCGCCCTGGCAGTGCCGGCTTATTTGATTTGCACTTTCGGCGAATCACCAGCTATCACCACAACATGTTACCGTCCAATCACTTACAAAGATCGCACAGGATTTCCCGAGCTCTCCCGAGCGGTTTGAGAGAGGTTCGGTTCGCTCAACT
>NZ_JAMYFE010000005.1 GCF_024129865.1 Stieleria tagensis
GGTTATCGCTGCCGTTACGAGTATTAGACTCAGCTTGAGTAGTGGATGGATTGCGGCGATCACTGGCTGATGGTTTGCTTGATGGCTCCGTCCTTCGCTCGCGGCCTGAACGACTCGGCTTCACACTCACACGAGTTGCGTATGCCAACGCTCGACTGCCGGAGATGGAGAGGGCCATTGTATGCGAGCGCCTTTTAGAATTTTAATCGCGGCGACGACCAGCCGAACCGCCGGCGACTTGCTTTGGAAACGCTAGCTGATTGTCGCCAACGCTTCGGCTCGTCATCGCCTTTTGTGACCTGCAAACGTGACCGCCCAGTGGCCGGCACGGGCTTTCACCATTTCAACTCAAACGATTGACCACATTCGAAGCGACGGGATCGCCGTCGACGGCGCAGTGACGCTTCCTGGATTGCCTTGTCGCCGGCGATCCCCACGCTTCTTTCACCAATTCGCACAGTGCTCAAACCAATACCCGCTGTGACCGAACCAACACTCGTCCAATGCTCGAAGTTGCTTTGGCGATTCGCAGTGGTTAACTTGAGATCTACGCCCAGCCAACTTCCAGCATCGGCCAAGGCATCTCGTAACCAAGGGATGTAACGGATCGGCGGAATCCGGTCTGGAACTGTGGCCCGAGTCTTTCGCCGCCGACTCGTTAATCCCGAACGTTCTGGCAACAAATGATGAAACACGCGTTAGTTGCAATCGCCGCTTTGTGTTTCTTTTCAATTGCTGTCCTTATCGCCTCTCCTGTGACCCATTGGGATGGCGCGTTTCCACTTTCCATCGATGTAGTCGCAAGTGAAGCGGTCGATCTCAATTCGATTAAGTACTACGAATGCTGGAGCGAGGTTCAGGCACGCTGGATTTGCGAGTATCGCCCGGAATCAGACGTTGATTTTCGAATGCCCGCAGAGCGAAATGGCGACAGCGACAAGATCTTCGTTTCACATAGTGGGACCGAACAAGTGTTTGGGATGATTGCGACGTACCAACGTCCATCAAAGCTTTGTGTACAATTCGACGTCGTTCGACCGGACGGTATAACTCGATGCAGGAAAGCGATATCGATTCCTTGTGCTCGCGAGCATCGTTCATTGACTGTTGACTTGCCGTAGACTGCCAGAACAATGAAATGCACGCGAGGACGGGAGTCGCGTTTTTCGGTCTGCTTGCACATCGTTCGTCCGTCCCGCGTGATTTCTAACGTTACCCGACAGAAGATTCCTGACCGCACACACTGCAATCGCAAATGGTATTAAAAGCTTTCAACCGCTTCATAGAGAACTTGGTTGACCGTGTGCGTGTGAGAGTTCTCGGCCCACATTTACTTCAGGACATCAGACTGCTTCCTCTTGGATCAACCGTTGACGACGCGATCTCTCTCTACGGCCCTTTTGATACAGAAGAGCCCAATGAGCATTTGCCTCAGTCTTCATGTTATTGCTTTCAATTGAACGATCTTCACGCGATCGACGTTTGGCAGTGGAAGGGCCGAGTCCACGCTGTGATCTACCACTCGGCAAGAGGTGACGCAGATATGGACTTGGAGACGATGTTCAAGGTGTATGGGGAAGACAAGTGCTGGCACGAAGTGAACAAGGGCTACACTTACCATCGCGACGACAAGAATGTGCGGCTGTGGTGTAGTGCGATGCCCGCGATCGGAGTGGGGACTGTTGAATACATGACTGCCGATTCGGAGGCTAAACGCATGGTCGAACACGGCGGGTAACAATCGGATGCACGACGAGTCGCCGAGTTGAGGTTTTTGAAGTGGTCAGCCATTCGCGGCGACCGCGTGATCCGTACCGTTCCCCAACTGAAAGAAATGAGATACGCGTTCGCTCTACTGACACTCGCGATCCTCGCTAGCCACGCGTGCGGGCAAATCATTTTGCCTATGGGCAACCGACCGCTATACCCCATTCCAGTTGAAATCGCATCCAATGTTCCAGCAAAGTTGCAGGGAGACGCATCGCTTTCGTTTGACAGCCTTGACATGTACTTTGACGGCGGATCGCATGGTGCATTCTTCCATCGCAACGACGGTCGCAAGCTAATCCTATTTTTTCCGCACCCCGGCTATTGGACACTAGAAGCTCGCAAGAACAGAATACAACCAGTTGCGGTACTCATCGAACGCAACGAAAAGCAAATCCTTGTCGAGATAATGACTGATTCCAAGCTCAACCAACGCCTTGTCGACTTGATTGATGCTGGCATTACAACCGCGGGCCACACGCACGAAAAACTCGATATACTTAAACGCGTCAGGGAAAGCGTAAGCAAACGAAGCCCGCTTAAGGAGATCGCAGACCGACTGGATGCGAGAACTGGTGACCTCAAAAATGACGAAGACCCGTTCGGTGGCGTCAACCCGTTTGACTGACACCCAAGACGCGGGGAACCATGGGTTGGACGCGGAGGCCTCGAAAGCGTTTCATTGGAGTTGTTGATCTTTTGCTCGGCCCCGGTCAACCCGAACGTTGAACTTAATCGAAGTGCTTTCCGCTGGGCCGTTGGAAGTGTGTTCTCGCAGTCTGGAACGGGTAGGTGCAACGCTATCGGCCAGCGTCGCATCCTTGCTGTGGTTGTTGATGGCATCCTTGCCGACCCCAATGTTGATCCCGCCTGGTTCTTCCCCGGGGATCGAACAAGTCTTCTGACGATCCCGACTTTTCAGCGCCCGCTGGCAGTCTTGGCGATTGCAGCGCCCGAGCAGCGGAGTCTTTCAAACGTGAATGATCGGGCTTCGCCCGCAGCTTTTTTCATTCTTTGTTGTTGCGCTGACGCGACAGGTTTAGCACCACTGCTCGGGTCCGGTTGTAGCGAACGTTTCGATTAAACGGCTCTTGCGCTTTTGTGTTTTGCAAGCACTGTAGGAGGTCTATCGCCCACCCATTGTTGCGTGAGCGTTTTCCTGACCCCCACCAAGGTTTGACCATGACGCCTTACAAGAATCGAAAATGCAAGATCACAAAACGTCTCGCCGAAGACATGCTGATACGGCATTTGGCCGAGGCAACCATCGATGCCTACACCTACCACGTGCGAAGATTTGCCGACTTTATCGAAAAACCGCTCGAAAGTGCAACCGTCGAAGACGTTAGAACCTTCCAGCTTTACCTGATCCGAGAAAGGAAGCTCGCCTACAGCACGTTCAATCAAGCTGTCTGCGCGCTACGGTTTCTCTACACACACACCATCCGCGTCCCCTGGCCGGTCGTCATGGTCCCTTTCGGCAAACGTCCCAAGACTCTGCCGACAGTGCTCAGCCGGCATGAAATCGATCAGCTCATCCAGTGCACAGCGAACCTCAAACACCGAACCTTTCTGATGGTCCTGTATTCGGGCGGACTGAGGTTCTCCGAAGCGGCCAATTTGAAAATTCACGACATCGACTCACGCCGGATGCAAATTCGAGTCGCCTGTGGGAAGGGGAAAAAAGAGCGGCTCGTTCCACTCTCGCCGAGGCTCCTGAGCGAGCTTCGAATCTATTGGAAGAAGTATCGCCCCAGCGACTTCCTCTTTCCCGGCAAGTCAGTCAACAAGATTTACGCGGGCACGACCATTCAAAAGGTGATGAAAGTGTCGGCCAAGAAAGCGGGGATCCATCGCCGTGTTTATCCCCACGTTCTGCGCCATTCGTACGCGACAGGACTTCTCGAAGCGGGAGTGGACTTGTTGACGATCAGCAAACTGCTCGGTCACGCCAGCTTTGTGACCACGATGGTCTATCTGCACTGTCGCCGCGAACATCTCCACAGCACCCCGAGTCCGCTGGACTGGTTGCCGGTCCGGCAACTGCCGACTCTGACACCGCCACCGGAGAACGATTCCGATCCGAAGAAAAGCTAACCCTTGATCAAATTTTGCGGGTTGGTGCCAATCAGGCCGCTGATGAATCGATGTGCGTTCAAGTTCAAAGCGTGCTGGCAAAGTTATCGGTTTGCCGCACGCACGTGATGGGAGGCCGCAAGTTTCAGTGTGCCGACTGTGACAAAACAAGCTCACTGTACAACTCCTGTGGCGATCGGCATTGTCCTCAG
>NZ_JAMYFE010000050.1 GCF_024129865.1 Stieleria tagensis
CAATGAATCCGGCGGCAATGAGACTGGAGAGTCCTCGGAAGGTTCAAGTGATGCGGGGGACCCAATGGGTTCGCCGCGTGACGCTTCGTCACCTCAATCCTCCCATTCAGCTGCCAAACCGAATGCATCTCCCCAGTCCTCGGCAGCTGGCGATGGCGAGGGCGGCGAGATGGGACAATCGCAATCCGACGCGGCGGCTGAAACACCTCCGCCACCTGACTTGGAATACGCCAAGAAAGCCACCGATATGGTGTTGGACTATTTAGACGAGACGCGCGATCAGGTGGATCAAGATCTACTAGACGATTTGAACTGGACCGCTGCGGACTTGCAACGGTTTCGTGAGCGTTGGCAAAAGGTCCGGCAAATCGATCCGGGCACGCCAGACGCTGCTGCGGCAAACGAGATGGAAGACGCGCTGCGCAGCCTGGGTTTGCAAGCGAATCCAACGCCACGTCAAAGCACGCGCCGC
This sequence comes from Stieleria tagensis, assembly GCF_024129865.1. Classification (GTDB taxonomy): domain Bacteria; phylum Planctomycetota; class Planctomycetia; order Pirellulales; family Pirellulaceae; genus Stieleria; species Stieleria tagensis. Next base: position 473 of record NZ_JAMYFE010000050.1, read on the forward strand.
GACGCCGATTCGCTGCGCAATCTGCGTGACTCCGGCAACCGCCGCCAGGCCCCCCCGGCAATCCGCGACGCCTTCGACGCCTTCCGCCGACGCCAGTAGGCCAGGTGAAACCTGGCGTCTGTTGCCAACCGAAGGACCCGCCAGGTTGCACCTGGCCTACCGCATCACGACTTCGCTGACAGTGAATCCAACAAAGACGCCGACGCCAGTAGGCCAGGTGAAACCTGGCGTCCGCTGCCAACGAAGGACTTGCCAGGTTGCACCTGGCCTACCGCATGCCGGCTTCGCTGACAGTGAATCCAACAAAGACGCCGACGCCAGTAGGCCAGGTGAAACCTGGCGTCCGCTGCCAACGAAGGACCTGCCAAGTTGCACCTGGCCTACTGCATGCCGGCTTCGCTGACAGTGAATCCAACAAAGACGCCGACGCCAGTAGGCCAGGTGAAACCTGGCGTCTGCTGCCAACCGAAGGACCCGCCAGGTTGCACCTGGCCTACTGCATCACGACTTCGCTGATAGTGGATTCAACAAAGACGCCCACACCAGTAGGCCAGGTGAAACCTGGCGTCCGCTGCCAACGAAGGACCTGCCAGGTTGCACCTGGCCTACTGCATGCCGGCTTCGGTGAGAGTGAATTCGGCAAAGACGGGAAGGTGGCTGCTGATCGCTTCGGCTTGACTGAGATTCAGATTGTCGATCCGCAAGAAGTCGTGTGGCCCACCGCGACCGAGGTACTCGCTGGTGTGGTTTCGGTCGACCAATACGTTGCAGGTTTGATGTCGGTTGAAGATGTCGGTCGTTGCGCTGCTGACCGCGGCCACTACCTCCGCACCCATGATGCGAGGAATCAAGTAAGAATCGTCGGCTTGAAACAGTCCGGCCATCACCACGTCATCTTCACCTCGACCGTCCTGTCGCACCGATGCAAACACATTGGGCAACACCGCGACTTCGGCGGCTGCCCGCGCCAAATGGATGCGTACGTTGACCACCGAGAACGTCCAGGCCTGGTTCGTCGGCGGCTGGGCGGCGCGGAACCAAGCCACCATTGGGTCGTAAGTCATACGGTTGTGAGGATCGGCGACCGTGTACGTCTGTGTTCGATCCACGTTCACACGATCGATGTTGAACAGGATAGCCAGTTGCTCTGATCGATCACTCGGACCGGTCGGCTGTCCCAGCACAAAATCGAAATGGCGACCGCCCTCATTGATCGCATCGACCAGTCGGGGCACCAAGTCGCGCTCCGCCGCAGTGATTTGTTGCAATGCGATGACATCAAACTTGCGAATGATCCGAACCAAATGGATCCGAGCATGGTCACTCGCCAATTTACTTGGCCCGAACCCACTGAGCGCCCAGGAACCGATTCGCAATGGCTGACCCCGACCGGCTGGCTGGGGCGCTGCACCGGCCGGCGGAGCGATGCCGTCGTCGACTCCTGTCGGTCGTGCGGCAAACGGTGATGGGGTTGCGAACTCGCTGCCCAAGAACGGATTGTCGCCGGAAAAACCGGGCTCCGTTGTAATAAAACTCAGTTGATCCGATGCCGCACTCGGATCGGCCAACGCGCTGGTCTTGGGATGGATCGACAGACCGTCCAGCCCTTTCACTTTGAAATTTTTGGCGAAATAGACAGCTCCGCCGATCATCGCGCAAATCACGATCAACTTAAAAATCGGAATCGATCGTCTTGAATCGTCCATCGTATGAAAAGGATACGCTCAAAGGCTCGGCCGCCGTGGCGCCCCGCATCGGCAGGATCACGCATCAAGAGGCGGAAAAAAACGTCTGTCTCGGGCGGGCGCAGCGCCACGTTTCATTCATCGGCCCAGCACCTGCCCGGGTTCCAGCCCAAGCCGATTGCCGCCCCGTAGAAGGCGAGGGGCCATCCGGACGACTGACAGAAAGCTCACAACGCGAATCTTTGTCTTGTGGCGGCCGGTCGAATACGATGGCGATTCCCACTGCACGCCCTCCCGCCCCCGTTGGTCGACAATGAATTGTTTCCGGTTCCTGATCGTAGTCGCATTTTCATCGCTTGGTACGGTCGTCACAGCTGCCAATCGCCCCAACATCCTATGGCTGTTTGCCGAAGACACCTCGCCCTGGATGGGCTGCTACGGTGACCCGATCAATCAAGGCCACACACCGAACATCGATTCATTGGCCCAGCGGGGAGTTCGCTTTTCCCGTGCCTATGTCCCCGCCCCCGTTTGCTCGGCCTGCCGTTCGGCATTGATGGGTGGCATGAATCAAATTCGATTCGGCGCCCACGAACACCGCTCCAGTCGCGGCCCGGCAAAACTGCATCTGCCGCCCTGGTTCAAACTGTTGCCGCAACTGGTCAAAGACAGTGGCTATTTCACGTTCAACTATGGCAAAGACGATTACAATTTTGTGTGGAACCCTACGGCGAATTATTCTCAACAGAAAAAGAATCGTGCAGCGATTGAATGGAGCGAATTAAAATCCAATCAACCATTCTTTGGACAGATTCAAACAGCCGGCGGGAAAAACAACACCAACAATTTTCCGCAGTCACGCAAGGTCGATCCCAGCACGGTTACCGTGCCGCCAGACTATCCGCAAAACGACCTCTACCGCGAAACCGTCGCCCAGCACTACGACGCCATTCGCAAGGATGACGATTTCATCGGTGAGGTGCTCAGCGGTTTAGAAGCATCGGGAATGGCGGACAACACGATCGTCGTGTACTTCGGCGACCATGGCGCCAACAACCTGGTCCGTCACAAACAAATGCCTACCGAAGGCGGATTGCACGTGCCGTTCATCATCGCCGGACCGGTCGACTATGTGCCCTCACCATCGGTGCGAGACGACTTGGTCAATCTACTCGATCTATCCGCCACCACGCTGGCCTGGGCCGGTGTCGATCAACCCCAGTGGTACGAAGGCCAACGACTATTTGACCCGAACGTCAAACCGCGCAGCTTTGTCGCAGCAGCCAAAGACCGATTGGACCATACCATCGATCGCGTCCGTACGATTCGGACGGATCGTTTTCGTTACACGCGGAACTACAAAACCGACCGTATCTTTCTACAACCACAGTACCGCGACGGACGACCGTTCCTACAAAACTTGCACGATCTGTATCAGTCCGGTGAACTGTCACCGAAGTTGATCGAGATCTATTTCGGCGAGCGGCCGGCCGAAGAGTTTTATGATGTGCAAACGGATCCCAGTCAGATCAACAACCTGATCGATGATCCACAGTATGCCGACCAGATCCAGCAACATCGTGAGTTGCTAGACGCCTGGCTGGCCAAACGCGATGCCGGCATCGGCGAAGAATCCGACGCAGAAATGACCTACCAAGCTAATGGTCAAAAGTGGGGCGAAGGTGTCAATCCGGAGTACGAATCCGTTCGCACTGACAGTGACGGGGACGGGTTATCCGACGATTGGGAACGCATCAATGGTCGCGATCCCAACGACGGCCGACTGATGTTTTCGTTTGATTGCGGCGGTTGGCAAACCGAAGGCTGGCAAGCCACCGATGACGCGGTCGGCAACATCGCCGGCCGACTCGGCTTCCTCGATTTCAAACTCGCCGGCGGCCAGGCGGTTCTGGTTCGCGACGGGTTAAAACTTGACCCCAAAAAAAACCAAGGCGATCTCGTGATCCGTATGTCATCAACCGACGACACAACGGTGTCACTGTCCGCAGCGAACAACCAAACGCCTGTCGGTGAAACAGAATCACAGACGGTTGCTGGGGCGGGCCAACAAATCGCGAGGTTCCCGATTCAGTGGGACCAACCGGTGACAATGTTGCGATTGCAATTTTCCGGCGCCCCTTCGACCATCGTCGAAATCGACTCGATCGAGCTGAAGTGACGGCCACGAATCACTTGTCGCCCGGGTCAATCCACGTCAAATCGTCCCAGTACCCCGTGTCGTTGGACTGCGGCTGGCCCGGGGTCGTTCGCCCGCGCTGCACGATCTGAGTGATTTGGCGTTCTAAGTCCGCAGCCCGCTGTGGATGCTGGTCCAAAACGTCGGATTGCTCGCCGGGGTCCGCGGCCAAATCATATAGCTCGCGGCCTGCTTTCCCGTGCGGCATCACCAGTTTCCAATTCCCGTCGGTGATTGCAAACCGGCCTTTGACACCATGATTGATCAACGGCAGACGCGTGTGGTCGCTGGTTGAATCCTGCAACACCGCGGCAAAACTTTGGCTATCAACTCCGGCATCGGCGGACAATTTCGCACCGACAATTTCGGCGAATGTGGCCAGCAAATCGATTTGCCCGATCGGCCGATCCCAAACGCGCCCGGGGCGGTCGATCCCGGCCGGCCAGCGAACAAAAAATGGCACCCGGTGTCCGCCTTCGTAAACCGAGCGTTTACCTTCGCGAAAAACATAATTGCTGTGGTGACCAAATTTCTTTGCACGTGCCGCCCACGAATTCTCGGGACCGTTGTCACTGGTGAAAACGATCAACGTGTTGTCGCTGAGTTTTGCGTTGTCCAAAAATTTCAGCAAGCGGCCGACGTGGTGATCGGTTTCAATCACGAACTCACCATAACCGCCGCATTCGCCTTGACCATAAAACTCCGGTAGCGGACAAACGGGATAGTGCGGCGACGTCAGCGGCAGGTACATCAAGAACGGTTGTTGACGCCGCTCGCCGCTGGCATGGTCATCGATCCAATCGATCGCACGGTCGGTGAATCGGGTCAGACATTGGTTGTCGATGAAGTCCGGCGCAACCTCCATCCCGATTTTGCCGATCGCTTGCCGCGTCGCCTGAGGCGAATCTTGGTAGGGCGGCATGATGCGGTAATCGGAGTGGCGCTGGTTGGCCTTCTTAGCGGTGAATACTGTCGGCGGGACCGCGGCATAACGGCCTTCGAACCAGGCCAGCACGCCGTAGTTCATCGATGCGGGGATGCCGAAAAATTCGTCGAACCCTTTGTCCAGCGGCATGTCCTGTGTCGGCTTGCTCCAGTCACGATCCTTGTAGTTGGTGCCCGGAAAGTCCATTCCCAAATGCCATTTGCCTACCATCGCCGTTCGATACCCGGCGTCTCTCAAAACGGAAGCGATCGTCGCTTGTGAGTCACTGATCAAACATTCGCCCTCGGCTCCCATCACGCCTTGCTTCAGACGGGTTCGCCAGGCATACCGACCAGTCAACAATCCATAGCGTGACGGCGTGCACACCGAATCCGATGAATGGGCATTGGTGAACGAGACACCCTCTGCGGCCAGTCGATCCAGATGGGGTGTTTTGAACTTGGCGTCCGGGTTCAAGCAACTCGCGTCACCGAATCCCTGGTCGTCGGTATAGATCACAATGATGTTGGGCGGCTGAGCCGGTGCAGAAACCGACCATCCAATCAAACCCCACAGAAAACACTGGCGAATCATGGCGATGATGCCCACGTCAGAAGGAAAGGGAGAAAAGCAGTCAGGAATCCGTACTGCCGCAATCATTGCAGTGACCGCGCAATAGAATCTCCGTGACTTCACCGATTTTGGAACTGCGTCGCAAACTGCCGGCGGTCAGTTTGACGTCGTCCAAGCAGGATACCGTACCACAGTCGACACACAAAAAGTGCGGGTGCCCGCTGTCATCGTCGCGGCCTTGGCTGGTCGCTTCAAATCGCCAAACGTGGTCGCCCAGTTCGGTCCGGCGCAGCAATCCGGCATCAGTCAAATCATTCAGGTTGCGGAACACAGTCGCCTTGTCAATTCCACTTTCGGTAAGCAGGTCGGCAACGGCGGCATGAGTCATCGGCGCAGCGGACCGCCGCAACAACATCAACGTCGCGGTTCGCGCCGGTGTCGCCCGCATTCCGGTTGCTCGGATTTCGGTTTGAACTGCACCGAGTGATGCGTCCATCCATTCGCCTTGAGTGCTTGGTCGGTGGAATGATCTTTGCAACAATCTATCTTGTTGCAATTCAGTTGCAAGTGCAGTGCTGTTACCCATAGCCAGCTCGATCCGACTGGCGTACCATTGCTGCCTGCCGCCGTTGGTCGCGACCAACCAAGCCGGCCAACGGGAGCGTGATTGCGTGTCATTCCCGAGCGAACCGCGCGTGCCTGGGTACCGCGGCTGATTTCACCGCAAGACTTTTGCCGCTTTGCTTATGTCACCTGCTGCCCTGCTATTTGTCTACTGCGTCTTCATCTTCGCCGCGTCCAACGCCGGCGGACGGCTGTCTGATTTGATTCAGATGACGCACCTGCGGACGCAACTGCTAATGAGTGGTGTCGGCGGTTTGATGCTGGGGATCGCGATGCTGCACTTGCTGCCGCACGCAGGCGAACTGCTGCAGTCCTCGTCGAAAACAGGAATGGGGGCACTGATCGGCGTGGTGTCGATGTTCCTGCTGATCCGGCTGTTCCACACACATGACCATGGCGGTCCGATCTCGCGATCCAGGGCGGCTGAGGCAGCGCCACAGCACGTCCATGATCATGATCATGGACATGATTGCGACGGGCATTCGCACGCCGCCCAGCAACCGTCGAAGCGATTTGGTTGGGCAGGCGTCTTTTTTGGTCTTGCGCTGCACACACTGATCGATGGCGTCGCCCTGGCCAGCAGCGTGATCGCGGATGCTTCGCATGGATCTTGGTACGGGCTGGCCGGCATCGGCACCTTCCTCGTGATCGCGCTACACATCCCCTTGGACTCGTTCGCGATCACATCGGTGATGAGCAAACAGGGCTGGTCCGCCGGGGCACAACGACTGGCCAGCATGCTGTTCTCACTGGCCTGTCCGCTGGGTGCCTTCCTGATGTACCTCGGTGCGACCACCGTCCTGGACGGCTCTGACGTCCTCGGCTGGGGCCTGGCTGTTTCGGCAGGCTTCTTTATCTGCATCGCCTTGGCCGATCTGCTGCCCGAGGTCGCGTTCCACGATCACGACCGAGTCAAGCTGACCGTCGCGCTGCTCCTAGGCGTCGTGATCGCAATCGGTATCGAAAACCTACCTGGCCACGATCACTCGCACGGCCCCGACGACCAACCCGGCCACAACCACCACTTCTAAGATCCGTCGAAACAAGAAGTGCCACAGCCCTGCCCGCGAGAATTCACCGAACTCCAAAGACTCGGGTGCGCTCCGGTCTGGCGGTGAGATGATGCCGTCGTTTTGAAGATGCGTTCTTATCGCAACCCGACGCGCCAGTTTAGAAGTTGCGTTTTTTTGGTAGCCCGACGCGTGAGCGAGGGATTTTGGGTATCAGCGGGATCCCTCGCTCACGCTTTTTGAGGCCAGCGTTTTCCTAAGCCCAGCGGGCGACACAATGACCCGCGGAAAAGCAAAACTTCAAAGCCCTTATGGCGAAGATCGCGAGCCAAGTCTCGCTTACGGTTCGCTGCCCGGGCTCTTCTTTTGCCTTAACCGGCGGGCTGGGAAAAAATCTTTCATGAACGATTGACTCGCTTGCCGACACACCGTACTATCTAGATAGCACACTCAATCACTGGCCCCCCTTTGATGGTCCAGCCATGTTTTTCTCGATCGATGTTCACAGCGACGTCGCCATCTATTTGCAACTCGTCCGCCAGGTCAAGTTTGCGATAGCGGCCGGGACGATTCGCCCAGGTCAGCTATTGCCCAGCGTCCGCTCGCTTAGCAATCAAGTCGCGCTCAACCCCAACACGGTGGCTCGCGCGTTCAACCAGCTGCAGGCCGATGGAGTGATTGAAACGCTCCGTGGTCGCGGCATGGTGGTTCGCGACGATGCCGTCCAACTGTGTCGCAGCGAACGCGAATCGGTGCTCAACGAACGCATCGGTGCGGTCTTGGCCGAGGCCTGGCATGCAGGCTTGGCCAAGAAGCAAATCAAAACCTTTGTTGACGCGCACCTGGGTCAACTGTGTGAAACCGAGCCGGCCGTCCTGGCCACCGCGCCGGTCGACGACGACGACCCTTGAGCCTGCTGACGCAGCCGCCTGCCGGTTCGTCCCACACCGCCCGAAACTGCTTTTCTACTCGATCTTTCCTCAATCACAATCAAGCCGCCATGGACCCCGTCATCACCACCGATGCACTGACCATGCATTTTCGACGATGCGACGCGCTGGTGGGCGTCGATTTGGAAATCCAGCCGGGAACGGTTTTTGCCCTCCTGGGCGAAAACGGCGCCGGCAAGACAACGATGATTCGAATCTTGACCGGATTCCAAAAACCGACCAGCGGATCCTGTACCGTTTGCGGCATCAACCCGCTGGTCGATCCTCAAGGCGTCCGGCAACGCATCGGCTACGTCTCCGACGCACCGGCCTTGTACGACTGGATGTCTGTGGCCCAGATCGGAGGGTTCACGGCATCGTTTTATGACGCGACGTTTTTACCCAGCTACGAAGCTGCGATCCGTCGCTACGAGATTCGGCCGGACCAGAAAATTCGCCACCTGTCCAAAGGCCAACGGGCCAAGGTCGCGCTGTCGCTGGCACTCGCCCATGATCCATCGCTGTTGATCATGGATGAACCGACCAGCGGGTTAGACCCCAAAGTCCGTCGCAGTTTTCTGGAGTCGATGATCGATCGGGCTGCGACCGGGCGAACCGTGTTCCTATCGAGCCACCAAATCAGCGAGGTCGAACGGGTCGCCGATACGATCGCGATCTTGCACCACGGCAAGATCCGCCTGCACGGCCCGCTGCACGAGCTACGTGAGTCAATTCACGAATTGGTCATCGACACCGACGATCCATTGCGGGCGATCGCATCGCCACCGGAACCGGCGGAGATCCTCTCGGAAGAATCGTCGGGGCGTTCGCGGCAACTGTACGTTCGCGGGTTGGAACCGGGCATGGTCCAAGCCATCCGCGACACCCCTGGCGTGACGGAGGTGCGATCGAGAGTCGCGACATTGGAAGAGATCTTTGTCGCCTGCACGACCGATCCCCAACTGGTTTAAGTCGCACCGCTACACCAACCTATCTGCTACTCATGACCATCGACGCAACCCTGCAAACAACCGCTACCACGCGTCACGAGGCATCCTCGACCGCTTGGTTCTGGTGGAAAGAGACTCGGCAACTGGCGCCCCTGGTGCTGCTGCTGATTATTGTCGCTTTGATGATTGTTTTGTTGAACATCATCACCGAAGCCCTGATTCGATCGGCGGGCATACGACTGCCAAACGAAGTCGTGATGTTGGTCTTTCCTGGTTTGTTCGCCACCGGGGCTGGGCCATTGTTGGTCGGTCAAGAAAGGATGCAGCGAACGCTACAGTGGCTCTCATTGTTGCCAATCACTGCCAAGCGACTGCTGATGACCAAGTTCCTGGTGGCCCTGGCAGGGCTGACGGCGATGTGGTGCTTTGCCGGCCTCGTGATCGTCGGTTTCGGCTTGGGCAGTCCAACGGAATCACCGTGGCAGATCGGCGGCCGCACCAGTTATTCAACCAATCCCTTCAGCTACCCGGTTTGGATCGTCCACTCCCTGTACATTTTGCTGGCCGGCTTCTACGTGGCCTGGCGGATCAAGAACCAGTTTTACTCGTTGGTCGCGCTGATCCCACTGGCATTTGCACCGATCATCATGACATCAATCACCGGTGGCATCCTGGACCGACCGCTGATGCACAGCGAACTCGATTGGATGAATCTAGGCTTTACACTGCTGGGCATTGCGGTGATTGCCCCGCTCACCTACTGGACCGCACTGCATGCACTGGGCGCCGACGCAGCCCCTGCGTTATCGAAACTGGGAAGTTCGGCACTTTCGCCGGCCCAAATCCTTGCCGATGGAACTGCCCCCAAGTTTGGCACTCGAATCGCGCCGATCATTTGGCAATCCATCCATTCGGCCAGCGGCTCACTGGCTATTTTGGCCGGCATGATCTTGATCAGTTTATTCGCAGCGATGCGATTGGCATCGATCAGGTACCTCAATGGAATTGACAATTTACTTCCGCCGCTATTGTTGGCGGCACCACTGGCGATCTGCTGGCTGGGCGTCGGGGTGTTCAAACATGACGGTTCAGCCGAACGCGTGCGTTTCCTGGCCGATCGGGGCGTGTCACCGCGACTGACCTACTTGGCCTTGCACGCGGTTCCACTCGCAATCCTGGCGGCGGCGATGATTCTGTATGGCCTATGGAATTTGGCGATACCACACAACGATGATCATTCCGCTTTTGCCGAAACGCTACCCACGCTGATCACCTTGCTGGTGTTTGCCGCGGTACTGTATTCGGTTTCCCAGTGGACCAGTCAGTTTGTACGCACGTTGATTCTATCGGTCATCCTGGCCCCGATCTTGGCGGCGATCATCGCGGGCTGGCTGTTCTTCTCCTTCACCCAACTCGGTTTTTCGCTGGGCGGTTTGGTGATCTGTGCCCTGGCCCCGGTCGCAGCAACCTTTTTCATGATGCGTCGCTATATGGATTCCCGCGACCGCCCGCTAACGTTTGTGGTCGGCGGATTGGTTGTCGCGTTGATCTTTATGCTGCCCATTGCATCCGCAGCCTGGCGGATTGGGTCGATTCCAAACATGGCGGCCAACCAACGCGCCGAATTGCTGGACGAAGCCAGAATCATCCAGCGAACCACTCGCAAACCGATCGGCGTGTCGATCCGTGGCATTGAACCATCGAACGAACGGCCGTTTGATTTTGAACGCGACCCGATCAAGGACATCGCCTATTCGCTCAACGGCTACTCGGTCGATCCGACGGAAATCATTCGACCGATTGATGCGGACCAACTGCGATCGGTACCGCCGGCGACCGTCGATTACTGGGGGCTCGATGTCTGGTATGGAAACTTTCATCGCGCTCAAATGCGATGGCAACAAGCCGACCAGGCAGATGCATTTGACACCTTCAAACCTTGGCTGACCGCTACGGCAAAATTGTTGGTTGGGCTTCGCCAAAGCACCCAACTAAGCGACCAAGAGGCTGCCGATCGAATGGAAGTTTTGCTAATCGACACGTTGGCACAGGACCAGATGAAACCGCATTCCGATGATGCGGCCGTGCGTCTGGTAAACGCCGCACTGGGAACCCCCGCTAGCCGATCTCAAGCACGCCGACGTGCCGTTTTAGCCCAGTGGTATGGGAAACTAACCAGCGAGAATGAACGAACCAATTGGCGTGCCGACTACTTGCAGCATGAACCACGCGGCCTGATCGCCTGGATCGAACCACGGCGGTATGAACAATACATCATGGCGTTGCTGGACGGCGCCACTCAATCGCAACACCGTTCTGGCGACGACCGCTGGCTACACATCGTTCATGACTTCAATCAATCCGGCGGCATCTTTTCATCCAGCCGTTATGGACAACGGATGCGGGCGATGCCAGCCATCGAAACGATGACCCTCGGACAACTGACCGGTTACGCACAGCTTTGGGGTCGAGACTGGGAATTTGCCAACCCCGATAACAGCCCCACATCCAACGACGCCGAGTGATCTGAACCATGAATGCCACTACCACCACCTCTCGCGACCGAACGCTGATCGGACTGATCGCGTTGCCCCTGTTGCTGCTCGGCATCTTGCTGATTTGCAGTATTGTTTCCTGGCAACGTCACGCAGCCCAAATCAAACCGATGCTGCTGGATTCCTTTGGTGCCGACATCATCAACACGGCCTGCCCGCTAGAAACACACTATCGATCCACGACATCCACACAGCAAACCGCCACCCTGCGTAGCATTCTGTACGCGGTCGATGCGCTCGACACGAAATATCGCAGCGTGTCGAGTTTGATTCGGACGGATGACGAAGACCCGGCGAAGGAATCTTGGTACGAGACCCGAAACGAACAACCGGTGGATCAATACGTCACGCAGTACCTGGACGAAGCGCGACCGATTGTCGATGCACTCGCCACACTTGATTTAACCGGTCCGGCGATCTGGCTGCCGAGCGATTTTGGCTATAGAAACGATTGGACCAACGATGTCTATCGGATTGAACAACTCATCGGATTGCTGCGAATTAATTTCCACGCGGCGCTCAAATCCGCTGCCAATTCAGCGGAACCAGACACCCAACCGGCCCTCTCTGCACTGCGTCTGTACGACCAATTTGTTGCTCTGCCGATCAGTACCTCGCGCGTCGGCTGGGAACAGCGCAGGCTGTCACAGGAATTTTCATTCCTACGTGCGGTTGAAATTTCGCTGCAGCACGACTTGTGGAATGAAACTGATTTGCAAACGATCAGCGACTCGGTGGGCAAGCAAATCAATGACCAATCGCGATGGCAACAAACCATCGAATCCGAACAACTGGCGCGCGCGCCCTGGCTGGACGATGCCAAGCTGGAACAAGAATACGACTCGACAACCTATGTCGAAACCATTGCGCCCAGCCGCCGCGTCGAGTGGTTGACCCAATACAATCGACTGGAGCAGATGGGTGGCATCGGAACGCCACGGGCGATCAATACAGCCCTCAAAATACAAACCGAATACTGGGACGAAAGAGGGCGAGGAATCGACGCGGCCCTCCAGTTCCCGCTTTACAGCAACGAGGTCAGCATGAGCCGGATGGATGGCTCCAAAGCTTGGCTGGCCAAGTTGTTCGCCAAAGTTGCCAATGAGCGGCGACACGCGCGCACCGCCGTTGCCATCGCGTTGTACAAATCCAAATTTGGCTCCTTCCCCGATACGCTCGACGAACTCTCCAAAGTCGGATTGGCGGTCGATGATCGCCAGGACCTAAATCACAACACCTTCGAATACGTCGTTGACGACGACGCAGCACGACTGGGAAACGCCGCTCATGAATTTCCGTTACAAATTCACACCAACATTGAAATCTACGACACCCCAGCACATACACTGACGTCCATCTTGGAACAGTACCGCATGACCACCATTCGTTAGCCGCCGCTTGGAAATGGAATCGGACCTCAATCCCTATCAACCGATTCCGACTGCCGCCGCCCGACCGCTCGAATCCGGTGAACTGTCGTTTGCGGGTCAAATCAGCGAGACCGACTACATCGCGTTGCTACCGCAGCAGCGGTTACTCAGGGGGCTGGTCATGATCCTGCTGGTGTTGCTGGCGCCGGTCACGTTGATGACCGCTGGGGTATGCGTCTATATGGTCGCGACATTGCAAAGCGGCCACGAAACCGTCATTGCGTTTGCGATGTTGCTGTTTCTGCTAACCCTGTCCTACGTTGCGATTCGCATTTTAGGACCAGGCTATCGTGCCCGTCGACAACTGAAACGTCATCCGGATTTGCTGGGTCCTGCACAAGGCCGATTCGCTAGCGACGGATTGGTGTTCGATGACGGCGATTGCACCCATTGGTTTGCCGCAAACTGGCACCTCGGGATTTTGGTTCACAATTCCGGCATCCGTGTCCCGATCGACACCAATCCGTATCGCTACCTGGCTCTGTCCGAGCGACTGTTTGATCACTTTGATGCCCCTGCCGCACGTCGTCAAATCGAAGCATGGAAAACTCAAGCCGACACGACCAACGGCTGGTCGCAGTGGCCGCTCACCGGGGACGACGCGTCGGATCAAGTTCGATTTGCTGGCAGCATTAGCACTCGCCAGTCGCTGCAAACCGCCGACCTAAAAAGCAAAGCGGTAATGGAAACGCTTGCCGTCGCGGCCGGCGTCGCAGGTACCGCGTTGGCCTGGCACTCCGACCACACGGAAATCATGATTCTGTGCGCCGCATACACGCTGTTCACGATCGTGTCTTCGATTCGAATTTGGCGGATGTACTTCGTCGGACATCACGATATCACGTGGGACCAGTCGGGCTGGATCAGCGATACCGAATTGGCGTGGCGAACGGAATTCCAAGGCGCGAAAATCCCGCTGCGGGAATTCGAGCGTACCGAAATCAGCGAGCAGGCTCTGGTGATGACATCCCGGCGTGGTGTTACCTTCCTGATTTTGCGCGAGCACGTCGAAAGCGATGACCAATGGCAACGTATTTCACAGCAGTTTGCCACGGAAAGACTGCCGTAGTGACATCATGCTGATTGGCCTATCATGATCGGTTGGAAGACACCGACACCCCGTGGCCGGATCACAATCGCGCGTGAAGAATCGAATCCTTCGCTATTACCGTGGATTTTCCTTTGTCGGGTTAGCCGTCGCCGCCTTGTTGTTTGCTGCGTCGGTCACACCCTCTCTGCTGCCGCGACACTATGTAACCCAGGGTCTGCTGTCCGGATTTGCACTGGCCGTTGGCTATGGTCTGGGTGTGGTGATGGTTTGGTGTTACCAGTTCTTTGAACTGCCCTCGCCGAGTCGCGGCGTGGAATATTTCTCGAAACGTATCACAACGGTACTGGTCGCGGCCACGTTCCTGGTCTGTTTGCGGAACATGACGTTTTGGCAAAACTCGATCCGCAAATTGATGGAGATGCCCGACCTGGAAACAGCCTATCCGTTTCGGGCGGCTCTGATTGCGATCGTGTTCGGTGCGGTATTGATCGCAGCGGCGCGCACCCTGATCGCTTGTGGCATGTTCCTTTTTCGACGCATCAACCGCTACGTGCCGCCCCGTGTCGCCGTGGCAACCAGTGGGCTTTTGGTCGGATTCATAACGCTGTTCTTGGTCAATGGTGTCGTGGCCCGGGGCCTGTTGGCACTGGCCGATTCGGTCTCGTTGCGGGCCGATGAACTGATCGAAGAAGGCATGGAAATGCCCACCGACCCCTTGGCCTGTGGCAGTGAGGAATCGTTGGTCCAGTGGGATTCGATCGGCCGTCAGGGAAAAAAATTTCTAACCGACGGTCCCACCTCACAGTCCATCGCAGAATTATGGGGTGCAATAAAAACCAGCCAACCACCCGAGCAACAACCGATTCGTGTTTATGTCGGCATGCGTTCACGCGACAGCGAACAGGAGCGTGCCGAATTGGCGCTGCAGGAACTCAAACGCGTGGGTGCCTTTGACCGGTCCGTTCTGATCGTTGCCACCCCAACAGGAACCGGTTGGTTGGATCCCAGTGCGGTCGACACATTGGAATACTTGCATGCCGGCGACACGGCAATTGTGGCCACCCAATATTCCTACTTGCCCAGTTGGATCACGATCCTGGTCGACCCGCAGCGCTCGATTCGATCGGCGCGTCATCTGTTCCGCGAGGTCTACGATCATTGGACGACACTTCCCAAAGACTCCCGACCACGACTGTATTTGTTCGGACTCAGTCTGGGGGCACTCGGATCAGAGCAATCCGCTGACATTTACACGATTCTAGAAGACCCGATACAGGGCGCCGTTTGGAGCGGGCCGCCGTTTCCAAGTTCGCAGTGGGCGAACATGACAGAATCGCGGCAGGCGGGGTCACCGGCTTGGTTGCCCAAATTCCAAGACGGGCGGTTGCTGCGTTTCACAGGCCGATTGAATTCATTGGATGTCGATCGGCCGTGGGGCAAAATTCGCAATGTTTATCTGCAACATGCCAGCGACCCGATGGTTTTCTTTCGATCCGATCTGTGGCGGCGTCAACCGGAATGGTTGACCGATCGGCGCGGCCCGGATGTGTCACCCTATCTGGTCTGGTACCCGATCGTGACGGCCTTGCAAATTGCATTTGATTTGCCGATGGCAACCACTGTCCCGCTAGGCTACGGCCACAATTACTCGCCACAAGGCTATCTGAACGCCTGGATCGCAGTCACGGATCCTGATGCATGGGACAGCGCGGACAACCAGCAACTGATCGACACGGTGATGAAACGATTCGCCGAGAGTGACGACTAGCACCGTCGATAGATGGTTCGAAATGCTGCTGCTACACTGACAGGTGCCACTTTCAACGCACGCTCTACGCATGGCCAATTCACGACTTTGATGCCGGACCAATCACGACCAGCACGGATTGATTTTCACCAGGGGACCGTTCGTCTGTTCGGGATGAGTGATGAATTTGTGCAGCGTGTCCTCACTGACCTGGAATTGGTATGGGACCCCCGCGAAGCCTGTTTTCGCTGCGACGCAATGTTCGCCGGTGCAATCCGGCAACGCTTGAACGATTCACTCGCTGGCACATTGGAATGGCAAGTTGGACGCGACGCAGGGCAAACGCAGACGTCACTGACAATCAACGACCATCGTCGCATCAAACTTCGGCGTGACCAGATCGATGCGGTCGAGGCCTTTGAACAGGGCGGCGGTAATGGATTGCTGGTGATGCCCACTGGAACAGGCAAGACGGTGGTTGCGATTGAATTGATGATCCGCAATCGATGCAGCACTCTGATCGTCGTCCCGGTCCGCGACCTGATGTACCAGTGGCACAGTAAGATCCTGGAGGCCACCGGAATTGATGCCGGCCTGATCGGCGACGGAGTGCATCGTGTCAGTCCGATCAGTGTGACAACCTACGACAGTGCCGCGATCCACATGCCGCGGATCGGCGACCGCTTCCAGATGATCATCTTTGATGAAGTCCACCATCTTGCCGGCCCCTGGCGCAGTGATGCCGCCAGAATGTCGATCGCCGACCGCCGACTAGGATTGACCGCCACCCTGCCCAGCGACGACCAACGTCTGGCGGTCTTGCAACAGCTGGTCGGACCGACGCTCTATCGACAATCGATCAGTGAAGCGTCGGGGAAATCGCTGGCCGATTACAGCGTGCAGCGGATCGCAGTTCAGTTGAGCGAGCAGGAACGTCAGCGATATCGTGAACTCTCACAACAAATCCAAAAGTTCGTCTTCGATCAAAAGGAGATCGACCCGCGTTTCAAATGGGACGACACCTACAAGTTATCGGGCATGGTGCGTGAAGATTCCCAGCGAGCCACCGATGCGACCCGAGCGATGCGAGCCTTCCAGGCCAAACGTCGCGTCGAAGAACAAGCCGAATCCAAACTGCGAATCCTGGAAGACCTGTTCCGGCTACACACCGGCCAAAGTGTGATCGTGTTTACCGGTTCCAATGTGATGGCCAGAAAAATCTCGACACGATTTTTGGTCCCGTGTTTGCTATCGCATTGCGGCAAACGCGAACGCCAGGAATGGCTACAGGGCTTTGCCGAAGGGCGTTATCCGGTCTTGGTTGCCAATCGAGTGCTGGACGAAGGTGTTGATTTGCCGGAGGTCAAAACGGCGATCGTGCTGGGCGGATTATCCAGCCAGCGGCAAGCCATTCAGCGTCTCGGCCGGGTGCTGCGAAAGGGCAGCGGCGGCCAACGCGCCACGCTTTATGAAGTGGTTGTCGATGACACCAACGAAGTCCAACGCAGTCGTGATCGGCGCCGCAACGCTGCCTACCAAATCAAGCGATGATCCGCAGCGAACACAGCATCGTGGAATACGACTTTCGTAGCGGAACGGTGATCGCAGATCGCTTGCTGCGCGGACGCGACAGCTGCTACATCGACGTCGCACGCCGCCTACTGCAGGTCTATGGCCACAGCCTGGGCGAAATCCGCCAAACGGTGCATGCGAGAGCCGAGGCCTGTTTTTCCGGATTGCCGGGCTGTCCCCCACGCCGTGTCGCTGCGTTTTGCAAATTGCTGGATGACCAAGCGACCTACGACAGCGATCCCAAAGCCGCCGTGGCGCTCCGCCGACGGGTCTTTGAATTGGCCGCTCCATTGCATCCGATCGTGCAGACGCCCGAGGGCATTTTTGACAACGAACTGCATGCAGCCAGGACCCGCATCGCAGCCCAAATCGGCATCCCATGGGCTCAGATTGAATCCACATTGTTCAATGATGTGATCGAACTGCAGCCGTTAACCGCGTTTGAGTCTGAACTGACACCCCCGTCGCTACTCTCGCTATACAACGTCGCTCAAACCCAAGCCGCGCTCTATCGTGCGACCTCTGTTTGCATCGATGCCACGTCCGACTTCAAAACCATTTTGAAACACGCAAAACTCGCTGGACTGATGCATCGCATCACCCGGCTGAAACGACCGGCGGACGGGTTCCGATTCGAACTCGACGGCGCCCAGTCATCGCTGCGTGAAACAAGCCGCTATGGCGTGCGATTTGCCGCCCTGCTGCCCAAGCTTTTGGCCTGCGAGGGATGGAGAATGAAAGCCCAAATCATCGGACCCAACCGCCGCATGATGCGCATGGAACTCTCACCCAGCGACGGATTACACAGTGTATTGGATCCCCCTGATGCATTTGATTCCGGCCTGGAACACGATGTCGATGCGGCCTGGAAATCAGCACCGGTCGATGGTTGGAAATGGGGACATGAAGCGGAATTGTTATACCAAGGCCAAACCGTGATGACGCCCGACTTCTCGTTGCGCAACGATACCCGCAACATTCTGGTTTATGTCGAAGTCGTCGGCTTCTGGACCCCCGAATACCTGGCCGAAAAATGTTTGCGTCTCAAGCAATTCACACAACAATCCACAGCCTCGTCCGACCATCAGATGCAAACCAAATGGTTGCTGATCATTCCCAAAAAGCTACCGACCAGTGGACAGACACAGCTAGCCGATCTGGGAATCCCGATCATCCGATTTGACAAAAAAAGTCGAGGCGCGGATTGGATCCAAGCCGTCCTGTAGCCGCACCACGATCACTGTCCCGCGAATCGCAGCAGCACCCATGGCTCGGCTGGCAACCAAGTTGCCGGCGTCAGGGTTTCGATCACCACCGCATCGCTCGGTTGCTCGCCAGCCAACGCCAATTGATAACGACCGGTCGATCGGCCGCGCAGTAGTTCGCGGCGCTGCCTGATCGAAAGCTGACCGAGCGTTTTATTTTCCTTGCGTAATAGACTCGCCAATTCGGGTCGATACTGGTACGTCCCACGAAACGGCATCCCAATGTCAATTTCTGACACATCCACGCCAGAACCACGCAGCCTTTGGGCGACATCCCAAACCGCTTCAAATCGAGCTCGGGTGTCGTGCGTTGTGACCAGTGAATAAGTCGCCATCAAAAGCAATCCAACAGCAAACGTGGGAACATGAATCCCCCACTGATGCTGATTCGCCCCTGTAACTCGCACAGCAACCTGTGTGGCCAGAACGACCAAACAGAGCGACATCAGCGGTGCCAGATAGCGTCCAAATAAGTTCCAAATCAGCAACAACAGCAGCAACTGTCCCATCGCTGCGACAAACCCAACGGCGCAGATCGTTGGAGTTCCGCCGCTGAAACAAAGACTCACTGGTTGACGCAATTCGTCGCGTGACACCAGCGCCCAATTCAGCAGGCAGATCGTTGACAGCGATGCCAACGGGATGACCACAAGATCAAACAGATTGCTCTGCAATGGTCCCCAATCAATCGTCACCGGCAACAACGATTGGCGCAGTCCCATCACCTGGGGAAAATCACCCACCAATTCATCGACGGCGCTGATCCCCCAATACAGTCGCGCCGTTGCCAATGGTGGCAGCAACAATAACGCCGCAGCAAGCCCCACTGCGGACAACAACACCGGCGCACAAGCCCGCCAGGACGCTTGTTCTGAACGCTGCACGCGACCGACCCACCACGCCAACGCCAGTGGCGACAGATAGAACGCAATCGTCAACGCAATACGAATCACTTTCATCAACACGATCTTGGGATGCGTCAACTGACCCAAACCCAACATCTGTTTTTCGAATCCCAACGGGACACCATGCCATTGTGTGATCCAGATCCAAAAACAAATGACCGGGACGGCAAACGCAAACAACACGACCGATCCGCGCCGCCAACTCAATCGCCCCTTCAGCATCAGGGGCACAAACAGGACCAGACAGGCCAACGCCGGAATCACAGCGGTCTGCCGCACCAGATAACAGCCGGCTGTGAAAACCCCCATTGCAATCAGTTGCCCAATCACTGCACCACCGCGGGGCGATTGCAAATCCACACCCTCAACATCCTGCCGGATCAACAACGGCAACCGCGGAACGACCGTCGCCAGAAACAACAACATCACCGAACAACCAATGATGTCTGTCAAAAAAGTATAGCTGCACCACAAAATCATTGGATTCAACAGATAGAGCGTTGCAATGCCAGTGGCAATGGTGGGCGTCGCATCAGCGATTCGAGCGATACGGTACAGTGACAACGCACCAACCCATGCCATCACCATGGTTGAAATCCGCAGCACGACGTGATGGTTTCCAAACAGAATTGCAAACAATTTGCCCCACGTCAGATGCCCGATCAATGTCATCGAGGGAAAATCTGAAATCGTCAGCCGACCGTCTTGGCCCCAATCAAACACCGAAATCGAATAGTCCCAATCATCACTCAGCAGTGCGTCACCGCTCGGTGGCATCACCCACAGCATGACCGCGGTGTACAAAGTCATGACGGCAATCAATCGCAGCGACAGGTAGGACCGAACACCTTTCATACCGGTCACCAGCCCACTAGATCGAACGAACCCGACGGACTTCACCGCTACGAAACGATCGACGCTGACCATCGATGAACAATTCCAACGAACCGTCGTCGCTGATCCCGCAGCATACGCCGTGAATGAGCTGATCATTCTGTTTCAACGATAGACTCTTTCCACTCAGCACACAGCGCGACCGATACTCCGCCAAGACCTCATGGGGACGCTGCGAAAGACTGGTGATCGATTCGACCAGCGACTCGATCACGGCGACCAACACATCGGCCGGCTGTACCGCGCGCGATGTCAATTCGACTAACGAGATGGGATGGGCTGATTGATCCGTACCATCCAACTGTGGCGTCTGACTGAGATTCAGACCGATCCCGATCACGGTCCGCTCCGGGATCGCTGCGGCGGTTTCGATCAAGATGCCGCCTAATTTCCGCGGCACCCATTCAGAACCACCAGGCGACATCACCAGCGCACAGATATCGTTCGGCCATTTCAACCCGACTCGGCAAGGTGCGCAAACGTATTCAATGGCTCGGGCCACGGCGACACCGACACCCGGCGACAGAAATGCCCAACCCGGTAGCGTCATTTCCGTTGTCGTGACCAATGACATCGTCAGCGAATCACCGACACTTTTCCAAACATTGCCCTGACGACCACGACCGGCGGTTTGGCGATCGGTCAAGTACAATCGCGGCAATTGGTCATCAGGGATGTGACCGGACTGTAGATCCTGTAGGGCGTCACTGTTGGTCGACCCGGTCGTTTCGCTGTAGTGCGCCGAACCGAGCAGGCCGGATTCGATCAGCTCACTAAGCGATTGGCGTTGAAGCGGTGAAACATCACCCACGCAATTTAAAACGGCGTCCAAAATCCGGCTGACATCCAAGCAAAAATGAGAAACAAGGCAACCAAACCCATCGCCACGATTTGCCAGTGCAACGGTACCGAACGCGAACGCAGCGGTTGGCCAAATTCCCGATCGACGAAGTCATCGTAATCAAAATCGTCGTCTTCGTCGTCATAGGACATTGAATCTAAAGGATCCCAAGGGGTGACCCGGTGGCGCCCGTCGCATAGAAATTTCGGATATTCGGAAGGATCGTCTCCAGATCTTGATTGTTACCGACACCAAACCAAAGCGAAAGCTCAGCGGCCAGTTCATCGACCGAGGTGGTAGGAATCAAGCGTCCACGCCCCAGGTTCAGCGGATTTGCAGCGGTGAGTTCGGCCGGAAAATCACCGTAGATTTGGCCGCCGGAAACAGCGCCCCCCATCACAATCTGGTTTCCGCCCCAGGCATGATCACTGCCTTGGCCGTTGGATCCCAGTGTCCGCGCGAAATCGGAAGCGGTGAACAAGGTCACGTCGTTTTCAACGCCCAGTTCAACCGTCGCATCATAGAACGACTTCAGGGCGCGACTGACCCGCGGCAGATTGGTTTCGTGAGCCGTCAATAGATCGGTATGATTGTCCCAACCGCCAAGGTTCACGAAAAAGATCTGCCGGGTCTGATTCAATTGCGTTCTGGCACCGATCACTTTGGCAATCATTTCCAGGTGGCGACTGGGGCTTTCATCGGCAAAGGCGGTGGTCAATGCAATGGTTTCGGTGGCATCGTTGAATGACAGCGCGGCATCGGTCGAGTTCCGCGTCGATTCGGCAAATGACTTGGCCAACAGGTCGCTGTAGGTTTGGTCCAGAATATTATCCATCGCCCGCGTGTACATTCGGTCTTGACGACTGCTGGTCGACAAATCCGCCGAGTACCCCTGAACGACCGTCGCACCACCACTGCCGATGGCATAGGGCACGACATCGCTGCCGGTTTGAAATAAATTCATTCCCCCCAGCGAGATGTTCATCGACACCGACGGATTCTGGTTCGTGCTGAGCAACAGGTCAGCCATCCGACCACCCCAACCGGTGATCTGACTGCGCGATTGCGGGAATCCGGTTTGCCAGTGCCGTTGCAGGTCGGCGTGTGAGAACAAACCGATCGGCAAACCCGTTCGTGCGTTGTAGGTTTCGCGGGTGGTTCGTTCGACCAAGGAGCCGATGTTGGCGACAAATCCCAGTTTACCGTCGTTGTACAAACCGGCGATTCCAGTGGTGGATGGATCGGCCATCGGGTCAGCGCCTTCTTGGGCCGCCAGTCCGGGATGCAGCCCAAAGTTGCGGGAATCCGGTCCGGCAATCGGTAGCAGTGCGCTCTGCTGGATTGCCAATCCACCATCATTGTTGACCCCATCATCAAAGCCACCACGAATGGTGTGGTAATGGCCGTATTCGCCGCTGGTCGCATCCCCTTCATTCGGGATCAGCATGTTATACGAATCATTTCCACCGGACAGAAAGAGACAGACGATCGCTTTGTAGCCGGTCGGGTTTGTCTCGGCGGCCATCATCGATTTCGTCGCTTGCAAATTCAGCAGCGTCGCCATCAACGAGGTGTTGGTCATCATGCCACAACTACCGGCGGCTTTGAGTAGCGCGCGTCGTGAAGTCAAGAACGAATCGTTGGAGTTACGGCGCATGACAGGAACATCCGAAAAAGCAGAAGAACAGAGGAGTAGTAAAACCGGCCGATTGTTTCGACAACGTTATTGTTCGATGGCACAATCTGGTGACACCAAAACGGCGTTGAGCATGATTTCCAGGCGGTCAACATAGGCATAGTCGCGGCCTTCGGTTTCCGCGATCACCGCATTCTTGATGCTGGTCTTGGTTTCTTCACTAAGCGTGCCGTTGCACAGCCACAGGTCGAAACGCTGTAAGATTTCGTCCATGTTGTCCAGGTCTTGCGCCAGTTCAATTTCCGGTTCCAGATGGAATGTGATTCGGCAACTGCCTTTCCGCATCCCGTGTTGGGTGTAGCGGTTCCGGCAATAGGTGCGAAGCCGGTTGAGCATCCGGTTGGCGGTGACGGCATTGAGAATCTGGAATTCGGGTGCGAACAGTGAATCGTAGGGGTTGCGACGGGACGGTTGATAACCAATCAGGTCGCCGGGTGGTTGATAATCGGGCAGGTAATAATTGAACACGCTGGGCGATCGAAACGGCATTTGGCCGAGATCGTCGGTGATCGAACTGCTTAGCATCATGTAGCCGCCGGCATAGTCAGATGTCGGCCGTACCGCTCGAATCAATGACGTCACACGATTGATCGGCTCACGCAGCCGACTGTACTCGGTCCCACGCGTGACAACCTCTAATCGCAATGGTCCGGTGCGACGGACCAAACGCTGGCTTCGATAGAGTTCGGGGTCGGTCAAAATCGCGGTGACCACTGCCCGCAGATCGCCACGCTGGCCTTGGCCATTGTCGTTGAACACGCGCGTGACTCGACTCATATAAGCCCGTGAAGGATTGGATTTCACCAATCGCTGAATCAACAACCGGCAAATGAACGGCGCGACGTTGGGATGATTGGCGATTGCGTCCAATCCGGCACCGATTTCATCTCGTACGGCTTGTTCGGTCAGCGGACTGGGCAACGGCGGCAACACGGTCCCGAACACGGTCTTACTGTTGGGGGCACCGGCTTCTTCGGAATAGTCGAAATTGTTGTC
The DNA here is from genome assembly GCF_024129865.1 of Stieleria tagensis. Classification (GTDB taxonomy): domain Bacteria; phylum Planctomycetota; class Planctomycetia; order Pirellulales; family Pirellulaceae; genus Stieleria; species Stieleria tagensis. The sequence goes on from NZ_JAMYFE010000050.1 coordinate 24,318, forward strand.
GTGCTCTTGGATATGAATTGCCATCGGGTCGCCATAGTTGCGTCCCGCGTAGAAACTGGTTGATGTGTTGTGACTGTATTTAAATCCGGTGAACAACCGCCCCAGTTCTTTGATCTGGGTGTTGTCATAGGTGGGAATCAATTCACCATCGTCATTCGTTTTCAGACGGCCGTCGGGATGCATTTCATACAGCCCGACCGAAAACAACTGCATGATTTCGCGGGCATAGTTTTCGTCGGGAAATCGCCCCGCGGCAACGTTTGCCTTGCGATTGCGCAGCGAGCTCAACCAAACACCCATACAGGGGTTGTAGGTGACGTCCTCCAACAGATCCCGATAGTTGCCGCTGGCGCCTTGAGCGAGCATGTCGTAGTAGCGTGACATCCCGACCCAATCGACGATGGTTTCTTCACCGTTGCCCTTGCTGCGTTTGTCGTCGTTGTTAAACGCCTCTCCAGAATCACCGATCACAAAAATCTGCGACAGCGCCCATGCGACACGCTGGCGTAACTGATCTTCGCCGGTCAACGCGATGTGCCACCAAGCTTGATAGCGATACTGCGAGGGCGCCCCGGACTGCATGTCGGGTTCATTGCCATCAACGCGGATGATGTCCAGCGCGGTGTCTTCATGTGAGCTCATCGGCAGATCAAACTGCTGGTCGATCCACTCGGTCGTCGCTCGCTTGTAACCGACCTGGTTGATCCGCTCGGCCAACTCATCGATCGATTCTTCGGTGCAGCCGAATGTCGCCTTGGATAGAAACTGTGCCGCTTGGACCTTGGCCTTCACCAACCGCAGGTGACGCGGGTTGTCGGCGGGGAACTCACCGGCCGAAACCGTTGTGAACACGGGGCCAACAAAACCGAAAGCCGCAAGCCCAACAGCCAGCATGGCAAAACGGAGTGTCGGTCCCGACCGAAGCTGATCGCGGTGCATTCGCATGATCTCCACCTAGAACGGTATTAGAAAAGCATGGGTTAAAGAAAAGCGTGCCTACCCAAGACAACTTTGGCGGGGCGTCGATCCATCGGATCCCACCCTTCCAGTGGTTTCGAAAGTAACGCGAACCCTATCCAGATGCAAAGCATAATGTGGTGCAAACAGTCCTTAAGCGTCTAATAATCCGCATCTATCCCCCCTCCAGTGCGGTTTTTGCCCTGATCCCTTTCTTTTTCCCAATCGGATTGTTCCCCATCCATTGGCCTTGGACAGCCGCCCGGTCACTGCGGTGGAGTCGATTGGTTTGGCGATAGGGTTGCGTTGCCAGTGCACATGCCACGATTGTCGGTATCCTAGATGGGGACGCCTCCGCCCGGCGTTCATTTGCCCGCCTGCCATCGTTAGTTGCACGTGTCTTTAGAATCACCCCTGATCGATCGCTTCGGACGGCGGCACACCAGTCTTCGCCTGAGTGTGACCGACCGCTGCAATCTGCGCTGCTTTTACTGCATGCCGGAACATGGGGCGCAATTCGCGCCGCGAGAATCGCTGTTAACGTTCGAAGAAATCACTCGCATAGTCAGTCTGCTCGCGTCCCGCTGCGGGATCCGCGATCTGCGATTGACCGGTGGTGAACCGCTGGTTCGTCGTGATTTGCCCGAATTGGTGCGGATGATTTCCAAGATCGATGGAATCAAGGACCTGTCACTGACCACCAATGGATTGCTGTTGCCTGAATTTGCCCGCCCGCTGCGGGATGCCGGCATGAAACGATTGAACATCAGCATCGACACCCTAGACGAACAGACGTTTCAAAAGATCTCGCGACGCCAGGGAATTGACAAAGTGATCGCCGGGATCGATGCAGCCATCGCCTGTGGTTTCGAAGTCATTAAATTGAACACAACCGCGGTCAGAGGAATCGCCGAATCGGAAATCGTTTCGTTGGTTCGATTTGCAGTCGACCGCGGGGTCCAAATTCGCTTCATCGAATTCATGCCACTCGACACCGACCGCTCCTGGCGCACCACCGATGTGCTGAGCGGGGACGCCATTCGCGACATCATCGAACGTGAATTGGGGCCGTTGGTAGCGGTCGCACCACCGAACCCTTCGCAGCCGGCATCGGAATTCGAATTTGTCGGCGCGTCTACCGAGACAGGCGCCGCGGGTCAGCGGATCGGGCTGATCCAATCGGTCAGCAAACCGTTTTGTGAATCATGCGACCGAATTCGTGTCACTGCGGACGGATCGATTCGAAATTGTTTGTTTTCGCAGCAAGAATTTTCGCTGCGTGATTTGCTGCGTAGCGGCGCCGATGACGACCAGTTGGTCAATCGATTTCGCACGGCTGTCGACGCCAAAGCCGCGGGTCACGGAATCACCGAAGGCACGTTTTCACCGCCCGATCGACCGATGTATTCGATCGGCGGCTGATCCCTGTTAGCGGGGCGACGAAGCGAGTAGATTATTGCTCATGAATAATCTCTTTCAACTAAATGACGACGTGGCTGCCGTTATCGGCGGCACAGGCGAACTGGGCGGCATCATGGCCGAGGCGCTTGGGGCATACGGTGCAAAAATTGCCGTGATCGGCCGCAACGCCGAACGAGGCGAGGCGCGGGCCAAGAAAATCAATGACGCCGGTGGTACCGCAAAATTCTTTGCCGCCGACGGCTTAAGTGCCCCGTCGCTTGACGCGGCGCGGGAATCGATTCGCCAGTGGGCCGGTGCTCCGACGTCCGTTTTGGTCAACGCGGCCGGCGGCAATCGCCCCGAAGCCACCATTCCGCCCGGTGGTGATTTCTGTCAATTGCCGATCGACGCTTGGAAAGATGTGTTCGATCTGAACCTGGTCGGCGGCGCACTGCTGCCCAGCCAAGTGTTCGGCCAAGACATGATCGACGCCGGTGTCGGCAGCATCATCAATATCGCTTCGATGAGCGGCATGATCCCGCTCTCACGCGTGGTGGCCTACTCGGCGGCCAAGGCCGCGGTCATCAATTTGACGCTGTGGTTGGCCCGCGAATGGGCCACGACCGGTGTACGCGTCAACGCGATCAGCCCCGGTTTCTTCCCCGCCGAACAGAACCGCAAGCTGCTGTTCAACGACGACGGCAGCTACACCGAGCGTGGCGGCCAGATCATCGGCCATACACCGATGGGCCGATTCGGCACCGCCGAAGAACTTGCCGGGGCAACCGTTTGGTTGGCCAGTCGCAAGGCCGCTTCCTTTGTGACAGGACAGAATATCGCGATCGATGGCGGATTTGCTTCGGTCACCATTTAGTCATCCGAAACTCCTTTCTTTCAACACCCCCCAAACCCAAACCCAGACAACGACTCATGAGTGGACTGAAGATTCGCACCGGCGACAACGAACTTGATTTTTTGGCACTCGGCGCGATGGTTCATCGCTTGGATCCCGGTGTCATCCCCTTCCGCACCGCCAACTCGTTTGACATTCATGTCTCCGGCGGTGAATACAACTGTGCCGCCAACCTGTCCTCATGCTTCGGATTGAACACCGGTGTTGCCACAGCGATGGTCGACAACGGAATCGGTGAACTGATCCAGCGTCAGGTACGGGCGATGGGCGTTCGTCCCTTCTACAAACAGTTCAAGCACGACGGCGTTCGTGGCCCGAACATGGCAACCGTCTACAGTGACCGTGGCCAAGGCGTTCGCGCCCCGGTCGTGTTCTACAACCGTGCCAACGAAGCCGGTGCGATGCTGAAACCCGGCGATTTTGATTGGGCAAAGATATTTGCCGGTGGCTGCCGCTGGGTGCACAGCGGTGGAATCTTCGCGGCACTTTCGGAAACAACCGCCGAAGTCGTGATCGAGATGTTCAAAGCCGCCGGTGAAGCCGGCGCGGTCCGCTCGTTCGACCTGAACTATCGCGCCAAACTGTGGGACACCATTGGCGGATTGAAAAAGGGCCAGGAAATGATTGCCCGCATCGTGGAACACGTCGATGTCCTGATCGGCAACGAAGAAGACCTGCAAAAAGGACTGGGCGTCAAAGGACCCGATGTCGAAGAATCATCCGACAGTAAACTGGATCCCAAGAACTTCTTTGCGATGATCGGCAACGTCACCGAGAAATTCCCGCACGTCAAAGCCGTCGCCACGACTCTCCGCGAAGTCCACTCGACCAACCGCCACTCATGGAGCGCCGTGCTGCACTACGACGGCCAAAACTACACCGCACCAACGGCCGAACTGGACGTGTTGGATCGCATCGGTGGCGGTGACGGTTTCGCCAGCGGATTGATCTACAGCTTGCTCGACGGACGTGCCCCCGAAGAAGCACTCAAGCTCGGTTGGGCACACGGTGCATTGCTGACGACCTTCCCCGGTGACGTCAGCCGCGCCACGTTGGCAGAAGTCGAAGCCTTTGCCGAAGGCGGCAGCGCTCGCGTGCAACGCTAAAAGCGAGTGACTCGCCGCGCCGGACAACCGGTCTCGCGGATAGTCAAAAGGATCACTCGCGTTTGTATCCTGGAAAAACAATCCGGCTAGCCGGATTGCCATTGCAAAATGGCATCGAGCGGATAGATCAACATGATCACGTTCAATAACAAACTGTCGCGGATCGTTGCCAACAACACCAATTCCACGACAATCATGATCGCTAGCGTCTGGTACCAACGCAGACGCGAGGCGATCAAGTAGCCCAGCAACATTGACAACACGTCACACAGGCTGTTGGCAATTGAATCACCGTAGTAGTCCAGCGAGATCGTGGCCGCTCGGTAGCGTTCAATAATGAACGGCGAATTCTCGACGACCTCCCAGGCCGCTTCGACCACCAACGCCGCCAGCAATCGCAATCGCGGCGAGTATCTCTCTCGCAACAGCCACAACAGCGCAAAGAAAACGAAGCCGTGCAGGAGATGCGTGAACGAGTAGGCATCAATCAGGTGCTGGGAATTGTGCTCCGATTTCACCTGCCAGGACCAGGGGGAAAACCCGCCGCACTTGCACCACCACGTCCGCCCCATCAATCGCAGCACGATCGCCAGCGACACCAGCACCAACAACAAATCACGCCAATTGGGTGCGATTGCGCCGGACACGATTGCACTGGCATTGCGATTGGACGGAACGTCCGAATTGACTGACATTGGGTTCTGCCTCTAATGATTCGTCGAATCGATCGACGATCCTGCGTTGACTGATTTCTGACTCTCTGTCAGATCATACACCCGCAGCGTTTCGAACCCGTCCTTGCCCCCGCCGGCGACCAAGATTTTGGATTCTTTCGAGTAGTCGATCGAGCGAATCGGCGGCGATTGCTCTGGCGGCAGCGGCTGGAATCGCTGTTGCTCGGAACCGGTCTCGACATCCATCATCACAACACTCCCTTTGAAGGTCCCAATCATCAACTTTCGCTCGTCGAGGAAATGCATCGCGTGCATGCCACCAATCCCGCTGGCCCCGAAACGTCGAAGGGATTCCAAGTTCTGGTCAAAAATTTCGATGATGCCGCTGGCCCCTGACTCGACAGCGACACGACTTCCCTGCGGACTGACCGTGAAGCTAGAGTGAATGTTCGGCGTCAACACTCCGGCCCGAATCAATTGACCAGATGTCGCAGACCATTGCGACAGGACAACGCCCTGTTCACCCGATGCGATTTTGTCGCCGAGGGTGTAGATCGAGCGTTCATCATCGGCCCAGCGAACCATGCGAAACAGATTCTGCGGGTCGGCAGATTCCAACAACACGTCCCCAGTCGCGATATCAACGATCTTGATCCATCCGGGCAAGCCGCGGCCGACAATGGCCAGACGGTTGCTATGCGGGGCAAACGCGATTGATTCGGCGCCCTGTTCGAGTGCCAGTTGGCGATCCGCTCCCTCGGCGCCCGTGCGATAGATGGTCACCGTCCGATCGGCAGCGATCACGGCGGAGTACATTCCGTCGTGGGAAATCCCTGCCTTGGTTTCGTGTTTGGCGGTGGCGTCGATCGGCCGGCCGCTGGTCACGGCGCCCGTGGTCATGTCGACCCACTGAACCGTGCTGGCCATTGGCAGCACCGCCAATCGTTTCCCATCGTCGACCAGGCGGACGGCCAGTACCGCGCGAGCGTTCCAGGTTTCCGGAAAACGGTCCGCGACGATGACCGGTTTTGTGTCTCGCGCCTGCAATAAAAATGTGGCGGGAGAATTCCCACCGACGGCCAAAAATCGATCGTCGGCCGACAGACTCATGGCGTAGATTCGCTGCAGTCCTACATCGCGGTCGTTCAGCGGCTCGCCATGCCGCGCGTTCCAAATGCGAAATCGACTGCGAAGCGAAGATGAAATCAGCGTCTCGCCGGTGCTGGAAAACACCAAACTGGTGACCGGTGACGCGTGCCGATTCCAGGCATGCAGCAATTGGCCGGTTTGGGCATCGCGAATTCGGACAATCCCTTTGCTCAGCCCCGTGGCGAAAAGAACCCCTTGGTGATCGATCGCTGACGCTGTGATCTGGCCTTGGGGGATCGAGGCCTGGACACGTTTTTGCAGATCGGGAAGCTGACGGATCTGCCAATGCTGTGGTCCGCAAAGCAGCAGTCGCTTTCCCTCACTAGCAATCGAGATCGAAGCAAAGGGGAATTCGAGTTGCAGCGATTGGTCGGTCGCCGAATCGAACTGGTCCAACTGATCCAAGTCACACCACTTCAGCATTTGATTTCGATAGAGCACAAATAACTGACTGCCGTCCGTCGCAAACGAGACGACTCCGCCGGCGATTCGCAACGGTTCGGTCGCAACTGGGTTGGCAAGGTTTAGGCCGATGATCGTCAGTTGACCGGAGGCATCCAAGACCACCATCTGCTGGACGTCCGGCAAGTAGGCCAACTTGATGATCGCCGCCGAGGATTGGTCCAATCGTTTTGGTGCCGAGGATGATCCATCGACGTGCACTAAATTGACTTCGCCCAAAACGTTTCCAACGACAATCCAAGACGGGTCTGGCAAGATCGCCACCGCGGTGACTTCCGTCGTCGCTGCTTGCTGGTAGCTAGCCAGTCCGGCGCCGATCGACTGCACCTCGCGTAAAAACTCGACCGGCTCGTCGCCCGAGCAGACCCCGGCTTCAATCGAGATCAACAACAGACCGGCAAGAACTGGCAGGCATGCGGTCCATCCAGATCGCAGCCGACACGCTGTTGCGACGCGCAACCGATTCAGTGCGGCCGCCAAATCGAAACCGTTGGAAGGTGCCATGTTGAATCCGCTAACGATGAGAGGCTTTCGGGTTGAAAGACAGTGACGAGAGTTCTAATATAGACATTGCGTCTTTTTCATCAAGTTCGCTTGCGTCCGATTCTCGTTTGGATTCTGTCATGTTTCGAATTCCCCCCTGCTTACCGGCTCTGGCATGCTTGCTGACCCTGGCGTCGGCTCAGTTGCAGGCGCAAGATTCGAGTGACGCGATGGCAACGCTGCGACAAACCTTTTTGGACGCCGCGAAACAGATCCGTTTTTCCACGGCAGAGGCGGCGACGAATTTCCGGTTGATCGATGATCCGTTGCTGAACTGGTCCAACCCTGTCCGGACGACACCCGGCGGCGCTTTGTTTTTGTGGGTCCAGGATAAACGTCCCGTCGTCGCGATGTGCAAGTTCAGCAATGGGATCAACGTGATTGCATCGGAATTCCAATCGTTGTCAGATCGGCAATTTACCATGCAGATCGACGGGAAGACGCACTGGCGGCCTGCGAAACCGGGTGTCGAAATGCGCCCTGTTCCAATGACCAACACTGGCAACGCAACGATTGCATCGACCGCTTCGGCGCGGCTGCGTCAAATGCGAAGCATCGCCCGGGAGTTCTCAGCCGAACTGGTTCCCTCGAATCGCAATCCGACTCAACTGCGGATGATGTCGTCCCCGGCATATCGCTACGAAAACGCTGGGGGAAGCGGCGAAATCCTCGATGGAGCGTTGTTTCTGTTTTCACTCGGGACCGATCCTGAGGTGATGCTGGTGATCGAAACGCTGCCGGACCCCAGCGGCACCCAGCGCTGGCACTACGGCATCGCCAGGATGAGTGTCGTGCCGTCGCTGGTCCACTACAACGACACAGTGGTTTGGCAGACACAGACCGCTCAAGCGAAAAATCCATCGTCGACCTATTTTCTGATCAACGAGTCGCAGCCGGACGATGCGGTGATCGAAATCTTTGAATAGGATCGCAAAGCCAGCGGAGGGGACACCCACTACCCCGCCACGTCTGGCTGATGTAGCATACCCATTATGACTGGCATGGAAGCTGACGGCATGAGGGGCTTCTGTCGCAAATGAGCCGTCGGTGGGGCAATGCAGGTCATGAAAATTGACAGTCAGGGGTTGCCGCCCAACTGTGACGCGTCCGGAAGCGTTCTCCGGTTGAGTGTCGGGCAAGACAGCGTTCTGACCCACAGCTTCATTGCAGCGAAATCATGCACTGCTTCAAACCACTTGCCGTGTTGATCCTTGTGGTCCCCGTCGTGGGCGGATGCCGCGATGCCGAGCCCACTGTCGTCATGCCCAGCGACTATCAGTTAAGCGATCAAGAACAGTCCAACCGCCAACGTGCCAGGGAGGCACTGGCGGCGCGACAACAGTAGGTTTGCCGGTGGCGCTTGATTCACAGGGGAATCAGCCATGAAACGGTCATTGTCTAAATTCAGTGGGTTCACTTTGGTGGAGCTGCTGGTGGTCATCGCAATCATCGGCATCCTGATCGGACTGCTGTTGCCAGCGGTCCAAGCGGCGCGTGAAGCGGCGCGGCGGATGAGTTGCAGCAACAATTTCAAACAGATCGGTTTGGCCGTGCATAACTATCACGCCGCCTACAAACAACTGCCGGTCCACATGGGCGGCACACGTCGCATCCCGGCGACCGGCAGTTGGTTCAGCAATTATGGCGACGACTGCAACATGATGATGTTAAGCGTGTTTGTTGGGCTGACACCGTACGTCGAACAACAATCGATGTGGGAACAGATCAGTGCTCCCAACGCTGTGGATCTGACCAATCCCTCAGCGCCACGCGTACCGCCGTGGCCAGCGATGGGGCCAACGCCGACTGAAGAAATCAATGCGGTGGCGATCGTCAATCAGCGCAACACGGCCTATCCACCTTGGATGACCGAATTGCCGACACTGCGATGCCCAAGTGACCCCGGCAGCGGCTTGCCGTCGATGGGACGTAGCAACTATGCGGCCTGCCTGGGCGACGGTCTTCACTACACCGACAACGGTCGCTACTGGTACAACCTCCGCGGGTTTCCAAAACTGATGATCCATCACACCAGCAACTTAAACCTGCGCGCGTCCGGACGTGGGATGTTTGTGCCTCGCTCGGAACAACGGTTTCGTGACGTCGCCGATGGATTGTCAAATACAATCATGATGGGCGAGATCGCAACCGACTTGGGCGATCGTGATGTGCGAACATTGCCCCATAGTTTCGCCCCCGGCACATTCAGTGGTCTGCGAAACAACCCCAGCGCTTGCAGCGGCGACGTCGATCCCGAGCGACCTAGGTTTTGGGACCCGTCGCTGACCGATGTGTTGGCGGGCAATCAAGGCCGCGGGTTTCGCTGGGCCAGCGGGATGCAGCCTTACACGGTGGTCAATACGATCCTGCCACCGAATCGAGAGACATGCATGTCACTGGAGGACACCACACCCGGCGTGCTGTCGACCAGCAGCCGTCACTCCGGCGGTGCCCATGTCTTGATGGGTGACGGTGCAGTGGTGTTTCTGACCGATTCGATCGAAGCCGGTCATCCGACCCAGCCGACCGTGATCCATGGCGGCACCGGACAGCGGCGACCGGGTTCGCAAAGCCCCTATGGGTTGTGGGGTGCACTCGGCACACGGGCCAGCGGAGAAATCACCCAACACAATTGAAGCAATGATTGTGTTCTCTGCCCCGAAACCACAACTGGTGCAGACCCCAGCAGCGCGTCCGAAATACGACCAACTGTTGGCGGCTTTTACACCAGCAAAATCCGCACGGGAACCTAGCGACCACACAGCCTAGATCCGGCGCGTTTCGAACCGCTTTCCCAATCGCTGGCACTCTGTTTGCAGCGATCTCCAGATGGACCGTCGAGTTTGGCGGAAATGCCTATCACTCAGAGGTATGTCCGATTCGTTCCAGGGAGACAATCCCGATGAAAACCGATCCATCCGAGCCAATCACGGAGCCTGTGCAGGCACTGCGTTGCGGGGATTTGTACGACGATTGCCAAGACACTCCACAAACGATCCAAACTCATATCTCACACCTGTTTCTGACCGACAGCCACGTTTACAAACTAAAAAAACCAGTCGACTTCGGGTTTCTGGATTATTCCACCCTCGAAAAACGTCGGTCCGCCTGTCACTCGGAATTGGAAATCAATCGACGTTTAGCACCGGATGTTTATCTAGACGTCACTCATGTCGGCCGCGATGCAATCGGGAACTGGAAAATCGGCGGTGATGCCGAACCGGAAGACTGGTTGGTCAAGATGAAACGGTTGCCGGATCATCGCTGTTTGGCAGAGATCATCGAAGCAAAACGGTGGGGCGAATCAGATGCCCAACAAATCATCACAACATTGGCTTCGTTCTACCAATCACTCGATCCGGTCCAATGTTCAACGTATTACGACGACTGTTTGAAACATGTCCGTGAGAACCAATCAGAACTAAAAAACCCTGATCATGACCTGCCCGCCGAACTGGTCCAACGGATCCATGCCGCACAGCGCCAGTTTCATTTCCTCCACCGTGACCTGTTCGAAGATCGCGTTGCCGGTGGTCACGTCGTCGAAGGTCACGGTGACTTGCGAGCCGAACATATCTATATGACCGAACCCCCGGTCGTGATCGACGGGATCGAATTTAGCCGTCAGCTTCGGACCGTCGATATCGCCGACGAACTGAGCTTCTTTGCAATCACCTGTGAAATCCTAAATGCACCAAAACTAGGTCGCCAAGTGCTGCGGGGCGTTTGTCAAACACTTGGTGACGCGCCCGACATACGATTGCTGGACTTCTATCATTCCTATCGGGCCTGCGTGCGTGCCAAAGTCCAGGCGTTGCGTACCGATCAAGTGGTTGGCAATGCCGAGACGCGTGCCCATCACCGCGCAGAGACGTACCTCGAAATCGCGGATCGCTATGCCAGTCAACTCGCCCCACCGATCGCCGTGATCGTGCGTGGATTGAGCGGCACCGGCAAGACCACGCTGGCGCGAAAGATTGCCAAACGGATGGGGGCGGCGCACCTGTCGACCGATCGCATTCGTCGACAACTTGCCAAGGCTGACGATCGCGGCGACGAGGCGGAAATATCCTACAGCGAACAGGCTCGCCAAGCCATCTACCGAACGATGATCGACCGAGCCATCGATCACCTCGACCAGCGAGCTTCCGTGGTGCTTGATGGCACGTTTCTCACTCGACAACGAATGCTCGATTTCACCGATTCGATTGACGACACTCAAGTCGCCCTCGCGATCATCACCTGCACCTGCCCCGAACAAGTGGCGATCGAAAGAATGATTGCTCGGCAATCCAAGCGGGAATCGGACTCCGATGCTGATCAAACGGTCTATCGTCAACAGTTGGATCAGATTGAAGCGGTGCCCGAATCATTTGCAAATCACGATCTCGCGACCAACCAAGATCAAACCCAGCAAATGGCCGAGATCCAAAATTTCTTAGCAACACTGATGCGACACCGTAAGGAGACAACCTGATGCCGAAATCGACATTGACCCACCAACTATTGTCCAGTCACTTAGTATCGGGCAAGCTGGTGGCGGGTACAGAAATCGGATTGCGAATCGATCAAACATTGACCCAAGATGCCACTGGCACATTGGTCATGCTGGAACTCGAAGCGATGGGACTCGGCCGCGCCCAGACCGATGTATCAGTCCAATACGTCGACCACAATTTGTTGCAGGAAGACAACAAAAACCCTGACGATCACTTGTTCTTGGAAGGTGCCGCGCAGCGGTTCGGGCTTTGGTTTAGCCGCCCCGGTAACGGCGTCAGTCACCCGTTGCATCAAGAGCGATTCGGCAAACCAGGCGCAACCCTGTTGGGTTCGGATTCCCACACCTGTGCCGCCGGGGCGATCGGCATGCTGGCGATCGGCGCCGGGGGACTGGAAGTGGCCATGGCGATCGCCGGCCAACCGTTCTATGTCCGCATGCCCCAGGTCTGGAATGTCCAACTGGAAGGACAACTTCCCGATTGGGTCAGCGCCAAAGACATCATTCTGGAAATGCTGCGACGACATGACGTGAAAGGCGCTGTCGGCTGGGTGCTGGAATACAGCGGTGGCGGACTGCAAAACCTGTCGGCGATGGATCGACACGTGATTGCAAACATGGGCGCCGAACTTGGTGCAACCGCCAGCGTGTTTCCATCGGACGATGAAGTCCAACGCTTTCTTGCCCGTCAAGGTCGGGCATCGGATTGGATCGAAATCAAAGCCGATGCCGGCGCGACTTATGATCGTCACGAACTCATCGAACTGGACAAACTGGAACCGCTCATCGCCAAGCCCTCCAGCCCAGGAAACGTTGTCCCCGTACGCGATGTCGCCGGGCAACCGATCTATCAAGCCTATGTGGGTTCATCAGCAAATCCCGGCTATCGTGATTTTGCCATGGTGGCAGAAATGATCCGTGACCATCGCGTGGCGGACGGGGTCTCGTTGGACATCAATCCGACCTCACGCCAAATCCTACAGAACCTGGCGCGCGACGGACACATACTGACACTGTTGCGATCCGGCGCACGGTTGCACCAGGCCGGCTGCAATGGATGCATTGGAATGGGGCAAGCACCGGCGACCAATCGAATCAGTTTGCGAACCGTTCCACGCAACTTCCCCGGTCGCTCTGGCACTCGCGAAGACAACGTGTATCTGGTCAGCCCGGAAACGGCCACCGCGTCTGCGATCGCCGGCAAAATCACAGACCCGCGTGACACCGACGCGGCCTATCCATCGATTCGTCAACCGGAAAATCCAATCATCGATACCGAACAGTTCAGCGCCCCGCCGACGTATCCGCCAGCGGTCGCTGCGGAATTGATCAAAGGTCCTAATATTCAATCGTTGCCCGAATCACAACCCTTGCCGTCACGCCTAGAAACGATGGTGATGCTGACGGTCGGCAACGATATTTCCACCGATGAAATCATGCCAGCCGGCGCACGCGTCTTGCCGTTTCGTAGTAATGTTTCGCGGATCGCCGAATTTGTTTACATCGATGTTGACCCCTCCTATGTCACCCGGGCGCAACAACACGACGGCGTCCACGCGATCGTGGGCGGAACGAATTACGGGCAAGGTTCCAGCCGTGAACACGCTGCGATCGCGCCCCACTTCCTGGGGCTGCGACTGGTGATCGCCGAAAGCTATGCAAGGATCCATCTGCAGAACCTGGTCAATTTTGGCGTGCTACCGCTGACAGTGGAAAATGCATGCAAGCAATTCCAAGAAGGTGATGTGCTGGTGATCGATCACCCCGGCGATCAGCTTGATGCAGGTCACGAAATCAAGATCGAGAACAAGACTCGCCAGCAGCAGATCATCGGGCAGCATCAGTTGTCTGATCGCCAATCAGAGATTTTGAAGGCAGGCGGGTTAATCCCTTGGATGCGCCAGCGATCTTCAAACCAATCTCCAGAACCGACAGCCGGCAACTTGCTGCAGTGACCCCACAACGATGACAAATCAGCGTAGAATATTGAAACCAAACGGGCTGATCTTTGATCAAAATGGATCCAGATCTGCCCGTTTGCAACAGCGAAATGTGATTGAGCAAATTTACGGAGAGGAAATGATCATGTCCACCGTAGAAGCGAACCAGCCGACGTCCAACGAAGGCACCCCGGATCGGAACACTCGAACTGAACCGAGCGATCATTCCGGCAGCGTTCACTTTGAATCGATCGAGCCAGATGGGCCGCCCCTATCACTCGAAAAGCTCGCTTGGTTTCACCAGGCCATCGAGTCTCAGAACTGTGCTTTGTTCGAAGCGTCGCTCTATCCGATCAAACGTCACTTGCGACGCGCCGTCCAGCATTGGCTTTGTCACAACCATCCCCAGCATCCGGTGTTGTCAGATTCGGTTCAATTGAGCGGCCTGGTCGATGAATTGATCATCGTTGCCTTTGAACACTCCTCCGATTGGCATTCCGAAAATCCCGTCTGCGAAAACTCAGTCATCGATCGGATCATGTCACACACCCACGAAGCATTCCAACGCTTCGAATATATTGACTGGGAAAACCACTAGCAGGCCGTCCGCTGCCGTGGGCGTGAAGGATTAGCAACCACGGGATCGCGCGCAATGACGTTGCGGTTTCATCACAAGCCGACGCGTCAGTTTTGAAGCCAGCGCTTTTGCCAGCCCGGAGGGCGATACACGTAGTGCCGGCGGTGTGAGCCGCCGGAATTCCGGGGGATTATGTTCCTAGCCCGGAGGGCGGCACATGGTCTCACGCAACGCTAAATCATTGTGTCGCCCGCCGGGCTTTGGGGTTCATTTCCTTCATTGTCCGGCGACTGACGCCGCCGGCAGTCGTTTTGTCGCCCGCTTGGCTTAAGAAAGCGTGAGCGAGGGATTTAGGTTGTTAACGGGATCCCTCGCCGTCGAGTCGGGTTGCCGAAAATCAAAGCCTCACGCAAGCGCACAGCTTCCTAAATCTTGAACGGAGTCGATCAACTCCGCGGGCCTGGATGTGCAAACGTTTCACCACTTGGCATGACAGTTGCGTCGGCTAAGTCGGGTTAACTTTGCTCATTCAAAAGCAGGAATCAAGATGTCGTCACAACGACCCGCGGTGATCGTCACCGGCAGCTCCGGGTTGCTCGGTCGATCCGTATGCGTTCGGCTCGCCCAATCAGGCTACCAGGTTTACGGATTTGACCGAGTCGGATTGCCAGAACCGCCTAAAGACCAACTGCATGTTCGTGACATCGAATGTGATGTCACCGATTCAAATTCGGTTCAACGCGCAGTGCAAAAAGTCCGCCAGCTCAGCGGTGACAAACTGGCCAGCGTGGTGCACCTCGCTGCGTACTACGATTTCTCCGGTGCCGACAGTGACCTCTACCGCCAAGTCACGATCAACGGCACCGACCGATTGTTGAACGCCCTGGAAGATTTCCACTTGGACCAGTTTGTGTTTTCCAGCACGATGCTCGTTCATGCGCCCTGCGAAATCGGCCAGTCGATCAGTGAAGCTGATCCGTTGCAGGCCAAATGGCCGTATCCGCAAAGCAAAATAGAAACCGAGCGATTGATCAGCGAAGGCCACCCCGGTGTGCATTCGGTCTTTCTGCGAATCGCGGGCGTCTACACTGATTTCGGGCGACAACCGACGATCGTCCAACAAATCAAACGGATTTACGAAAAAGACTTTCAAAGCCACTTCTTCCCCGGCGACACCGACGCCGGACAGTCAGCCGTCCATTTGGACGACGCCGTCGAAGCGATCATCCGCACGGTTGATCGACGTGATTCGATTGAACCCAAGACCGCGATCTTGATCGGCGAGGCCAACCCGCTTTCCTACCAGACTCTGCAAAACATGATCGGCCAGCGACTCTACGATCAACAGTGGTCGACGATGTACGTTCCCAAACCGCTGGCCAAGGTCGGCGCCGCAGTGACGGACGTTGTCGAAGGCGGCGATGCATTCATCAAACCGTTCATGGTGGAAATGGCCGACGATCACTACGCTCTCGATCTCTCCCGTGCCAAACAGTTGCTCGGATGGGAACCCAAACACCAACTCTCCACCACGCTGCCAAAAATCATTGACGCACTCAAACACGATCCAAAAGCTTGGTACCGAAAGAACGGATTAGAAGAGCAGTGATGCGATGCCCCGCAAGCGTTCTTCCGCCGCTGTCACTCCGTCCCCCACGATCGCATGCCATCATCCAACCTGTCCGACGATGACCGATTGAATCGATCGGTCCCACCCTACCAACACAATCCTTCGGCGTGGAGCCAACGGATACCGATCTGTCTGCTGGCCTTCGTCGCCGCAGCCATTTCCGCGCACCTGTCCCTGTTTCAATGGGGCTTTATCGAGAGTGCCTGGGACCCTGTGTTTGGTGACAGCAGCAACAAGGTCTTGAAATCCAAGACTGCCGAGTCAATGTTCAACCTGCTGGGGATTCACGACGCATCGCTTGGCGTGTTGGCCTATCTGGGTGATGCAGTCCTTGGCTTAGCCGGATCGACACGGCGATGGCAGTACCGACCTTGGCTGGTCGTCCTGTTTGGTATCGATGTCATCCCGCTGGGGATTATCAGTGTGATCCTGGTCCTCTGCCAAGCCTTCGTCGTCGGCCAGTGGTGCTTCCTCTGTTTGGTGACCGCCGCGATCTCGCTGATTTTGGTGTATTGGGCATGGGACGAAGTCCGTGTCTCGCTGGCCTATCTGCGAATCGTTTGGAAAGAACATCACGATCGACGATTATTGTGGGATGCGTTTTGGGGCATTCGCAGTGAACCACTCGACCGTGCTGCCGAACAACTGCTTTCCCGGGAGGTCGCGTGATGTGGGGACGAGTCGTCGAAATCATGACTGCGGTTTGGCTGGCCGCCAGCCCGTTTATTTTCTTTGCCCATTCCAACACGTCATTGATGTGGGCCGATCTATCGATCGCGTTGTTGATCTGCGTCTTGTCAGGACTTTCCTATTGGCACCCGACTCGGCACGCCCACTTATTGATCTTGTTGGTTTCGCTGGGTCTAATCGTATGGGGTCGGTTTGCCGTCACCCCGCCGACTCCCATGCATCAAAACCATATCGTGGTAGGTCTGTTCCTATTGATGATCGCATTGATCCCCAACGACGCCTCGCAGCCACCCAAAGCATGGCAGACTCCGCCAACGACCTAGCGGACCACTCTGGCGATCTTGGCGACTGCGACCGTGCCACCAGGCCTGGCGACCGCGAGCAATCCGACCACGTCCCGGTTGACCAACCACTCGTCGAAATCGGCATCATTGTGGCCGGATCGTTAGACCCGGTGGACGAACCGGCGGTCAAACAAGCAACTCGCCAGTTCATCGAATTCGTTCAGCAAACGTTTCCCGATTTCCGTTGGCATTTGGTCGAATCACGTCGCCCCGAGGCAATCACGGGGCAGATCACAGGACAGCGGATCGCGCCAAGTAGCTTGCTGCAACAGGCGCTCGAGGAACGTGACGAACAACACTGGGATTTCGCCTTTGTGTTGACACCGTCGGAGCTTGAAAGTCACTATTCGACACACTGCTTCGCAGCACTCAGTCGCCCGCTAAATGCTGCCGCGTTTTCGCTGTCCCTGATCGATCCCCGCGCCATTGGACGCACCGGTCACGCCGACCAGCGGATCGCCACGATCGCCAATCGGCTCAGCCGACTCATGCTGCACGCCCTCGGCCACTTGCTAGGGCTTTCACGGGCCGATTTGGCGGACAACTTGCTGTATCATCCCGCCAGCGCCAAACAACTCGATTCGATGCAGCAATTGGACGAATCGCAGATCGCGAAACTGCAAACAGCGCTTTACGAAATTGCAGACCAGCGACTGGAAGAAGCCCCCGGGCGGCGACTCGCGGCGCTACCCTTCATCGCACAATCGGCCTGGATCAACCGCCGAGAAATTGCTCAAGCCATCGTTGCCGCGCGGCCTTGGCAATTCCCACAGCGTCTAAGCGGTTTGACACTGGCGTCGGTTTCCACGCTAGCAGTGTTGCTGATGACCGCCGAATCCTGGGATCTGGCGCTCTCCCAACCGGGCATGAACTTGGTCGCATTGGCGGTGCTCTCGTGGATCATCACCACCGCGTACGTGATCGTCCGGCAACAATTGATCGTTCGCGATCAACCCCTGCGCAGCGAGCAGATCGTCGTCACAACCTTCGCAGCCATCGGCATCGTGTTCACCGGGATGCTGGTTGCCTGGATGTTTCTGATGTTTTTAGCAAGCAGTATCGCCTGGCTAATGTTCCGCGCCGATTTGATCGCCGCCTGGGCCAGCAGCAGCTCGTTTTCAACGGGTCAAATTGGACTCAGCGAGCGTCTGCAAATGGCGACGTTCGCGTCTTCACTGGGCCTGATGATCGGTTCCCTGGGAACCAGTTTCGAAGCGCAACACTATTTCCGCCACGTCATCTTTGTCGATGAAGAAATCTAACCAACCCCTGCGCGCATCGCAGACATCCAGTGGATCCATTGTGCCACTGACTCGAAACGATGCGATTTTTGTTGGTGGCACCAACGGTCTCAGCCATTTCAGCATCGATTGCGTTCTTGGTAGCCGCGTTGCTTTCGGTTTCCATGCGTCGATCAAGACGGAAAAGCTGCGCCGGAAACGTCTATCCCTTGCCAGTCGCTTGGTGCCGTGGCGGCGACGTCGAATCGGTTAGTGAGCGCAGGCGAGTGAAATAGGCGAGCAGGCCGCCAATCATTCCGACAGTTCCCGCGAGGACGAAGGGCAACATTTTGCGTCGCACATAGTCGGTCGGCTGGTTCTCGATGTGCGGCAGGTCGTCAATGGATTGGCCCCGGCTGAACGCTCCCTTTGCCCTGGCTTCGGTGATCGTCATTTGCCCACTGGAGACTCGCTTGCCGGATTGATCGAATTCGTAGTAATAGATCGGATGACGACTGTCACTCCTAAAAAAATAACGCGAATCCGGTTCGCCTTGAAACTCCACCGGCGGCAGTGTGTCGTCGATGAATTCAGTCAACTTGCGAGTGAAGACATCGCTGGTAATCCAGCGAAAACGACTCAACGTATCGAGCATCAAAAACCCGCTGGCGGCAATTGCAAAAGCCAGCCAGAACGATCGAGCCGGTTGTCGCGCTCCGACGGCCAAGCATGCCGCGACCAGGATTGCCACGAACACCACGTTAAGGGTGATGTCACCGACCAGCGGCGATGGATAGAGCATCGCGCCAAACAGCACCGCGAGCGCGGCGATGACAGCCATCAGGGCACGGATCGAAAAACGGAGTGCCATCTGTGAATCCCTCAAACCTACTCGTGCGTTGGCAAAGTCGATGATGACGCGTGTCCCCCTGGCATGGAAAACGCTGGAACGGAAGACGCCGGCCACAACCAGGGTAGTGCATCGAGAAGCGGTGGGCACAAATCCTGTCACAACCATCTATCGGTCGCTCCAGTTTGCCGTCAAGCGATGCGATTCTAATTCCCGGTCTGCGCCTCGGCCTGCGCGAAAAAATGCCGAACCGCCCGTCCGCTGATCGTGGTTTTCTCGATCAGTTCCCGTGCGATCATCTCAACGGCCATCGCATGCCCTTCGTCGCGTAGCAGATGCTCGGTCTTGTCGAGTAACCGGCGCTGCAGTCTCTCCATCTGACCCTCACTGCTGGCACGATTGTGTAGCAATCGCCGAAGAGTACGGAGATCTGCTGTTGCTCCCTGTTGGCAATACTGCCCGGTGAAGCGGGCTTCCGCAACCATCCCTGCCAGCAGGATCAATGCTTCGTCTTCCACTGGATCTTTCGAGGCTTTGGATCGTCCTTTGCGGATTTCACAGGCCCCTAGCCGAGCCACACCGAATTGCGACTTTCCAGGCAAAATCGTCACTTTTTGTATCAGTCGCCCCAACGACAGCGCCACCACAGCGTGCCCCGCCTCGTGGTAGGCCGTCGCCATCAAACGCAGCGAGCTCCGATCCGACGGATCGTCAGCGGCCGTCGATTTAGTGTTCGGGTCATCGTTCATCGCGCCCAAGTATAGAGCGATCGGGCGTATTTAAAACAGCCAACTGCGGTCGCAGGCCGGCGTAAATCTTCGCAGGGAAGGATTGCGAAATCTGCGTCGATACGACATCGTGGTCACAATCGCGACAGACCACTGTTCCGTATGAATTCTCTCATTAGCCGGCTTCTTGCAAGAACCGGTTCGGGGAGGTCTGGGCGATCTCCAATCAGGTATTTTTAGCGATGGCCAAGACGACACTTTCGATCACCGTCACCCCAGAGAACGCGGGGCGTGTGGACCTGATTGCTAGAGAATTGTGTGAATCGTCGCGCAGTCAAATCCGTGGCATGGTCGATTATGGATGCGTCTCGATCAACGGAGTGGTCTGTGGAGACATCGGGAAAACGGTTGTCGCCGGTGACGTTGTATCGGCCTGCTTCGATCCGCATCAGCGCTACAAAGAGAAGAAAAAACCCTGGAACGATCGCACTTTCCGAGTCGTCTTCGAGGACAAATATTTGATCGTCGTCGACAAGGCCGCGGGAACTTTGACCGTGCCGACAGACAATAACGAATCCAATACCCTCGTCGAACGCTTGACGGTCTACTTGACCCATTCGCGAGGAAATCGGGACGCGTTCGTCGTCCATCGGCTCGACCGAGCGGTGAGCGGATTATTAGTTTTTGGCAAGCAAGAGCGAATCGCCAAACAATTGATCGAACAGTTCAAGCAACGAAAGCCACAACGAGTCTACGCAGCGATTGTGGCAGGCGTGATGCCCAACGATGAAGGAACGTTTCGGTCACACTTGGCGACCGGCAAGAATCTTGACCGTTACGTTGCACCGCCGTCCAGCAAGACTGAACTCGCAATCACACACTACCGTGTGCTGCAACGAATGTCGGACACGACGCTGGTCGAAGTGAAGCTGGAGACTGGAAAACGAAATCAAATTCGCATCCACTTTGCCGACGCCGGGCATCCAGTTCTCGCTGACCCACGCTACAAGACGAAGCAGGCAGCGCATCATCATTGGATTCGCGACCGAATCGCGCTGCACGCGACATCACTTGGTTTTGAACATCCGGTGTCCGGTGAAGCCATGGCGTTCGAATCACCACTGCCCTCCGCCATGCAAAAATTTTTGGCAGGCAACCGCTAAAACGGCGACGAAGAGTACGAATGACAAATCAGTCATTGTCGTAGCTGATCCCGCCAGGGTTCAGTCGGTCCGAACCCCGGCGAGCCCCGCGCTCGTATGTTCAAAAAGCTCGCTAATAATGGATTGCGGTTGTTCGTGAGAAGCGATTGCACTTGCGGGAATGACATCACAGCGATCCTTTGCGATAAAATCATTCTGACGCGGATCACTCTCCCGCCAACCCGACCCACGTGATGGTCGACAAAGTTCAACGCCCGATCTATCCGTGCACAAGGTTGAAAACGTAGCGTCGATGATCAATTGTCCTAACTGCAACATCGCTTTCAGTCCGGGATTCGAGACTTGTCCCCGATGCAACGCATTTGCCACGCCACGACGAGATCGAATGGAGTACCTTCGATCAAAGGCACGCGAACTGGCGGATAAGAACTGGTCACGCGACGAAGTGCTTGCCTACCTGACCGAGCAAGGTGTCGTCAACGTTGACGCTGACGATATGGTGGAGGAAGAGTTCCGATCTGTTCGATCCGAAAATCGTAGATCGGGATTTTTTCAGCTGCTATCGGGATTTTCACTACTTGGACTAAGCTTTGTGATATTCGGCGGCGGTATCCTCTGGACAGGATTGATAGTGGCCAGCCTCGGATTGATCGTCGGCGGTTGCATACGTCTACTGACCGGGCAGAGCTAACTGCCGGTATCTCTGGACGTGAATGACCACGCGTGAAAGTACGACGGTGTTGGCATTGGTTCTCTGGCATGTTCGCGCGACGCCACAGAACCTACCGTTCGCCCCGAAGATCAATTACGCCGATAGAATGAGTTTTCGAAACCACGCACTCGATAATTCGGACGAATGATGACACCTCGCAAAATATTGATGATTGGTTTACTCGGACTTGCCGTGTTGCCCATCGCCCTTGCAATTGAAACGGACACCGCGGCGCAAAATCCCGCACCAGTCCCAGAGAATCTCTTTGAGGGCAAGATCGTCACTGTCTACCTGGACGATCCTCTGAAGGGTTCTGGCCAGGTGATGAAAGACGCTCATTTGGAAACGATTGGTGGGCGTTGGGTCTTGCTCGGTACAGGCGTCTCAACTGGCCAGGCCGGGGAGTGGGACGACGGATTGACGGTTGGAATTTCCTGGGATTCTGTCACTGCTTTCTACGTTTTCACGCAAGCACAATTTGACGAAAAAATAAAGGGCGCCCGTTCATAAACCAAAGACGTGGGGTAGCCATGCCGTGCATTCGAAAGAACGGCTTGCGAGGCTGTTGGCCTACGCCGTTCTAACTGTCGCCGGAGCAGTGGCGTCACCCATGTCGCGGTGGATCGATCCCAAATGCGATTGGAATCTGTGTCTGGCAACCGTCTTCCTGGTTGCTCTTTTTGCTCGAATGTTCGGCTGGTCACTCAATTGGCCCCCAAGGGAGTTTTGGGCGGCACGCAGTGGCATTCTCTTTCAGTTCAATTTGCGGCTCAGCGACAATCGTCTGGCTGCAATTCTTCGATCGGACGGGGCAAAGTGAATTGATTTGATTCTTGCCATTCCCCATTTTTATGCGGTCGATGATTGCTTTTTTGTTGCCACGTCCTGTAGTGAAGTCTCCAATGAAGGGAGAATCAGATCCGGGTCCGCTCTCGACACGCCTAGGCAAGGGGACAACCATGTCGATTCCAATTCGCGTCAACCCATGTGCGTTGCTTTTTGCTCTATGCGGACTGACGACCGTTTTATGCTCTGGTGAGGACAGACTTCTTGCGGAGGAGGGACGTCGCGAGTTGATCGACGCTTTGGAGCCTCGCGAAGTGATCGTCGAAAGAGTCGTGACCGAGGCGGTTGCCGGCGAACCGATCGGTGCTGGCCGGATTGAACTGGTCTATGTCGCGGGGCAGGGGCCAGTGATCTATCCCGACCAGCATCTGCTGCTTGAGAGCACCGACCAGCGAGTTCGCTACGTGACGTTCGATGTCGACTACCAGTCAACGGACTCGGATTCCCGCTTTCAGGTGAAACGGATCGAAGGGTTGTTCTTGCTGCACGGCGATGGACCGGTCGACTTCACATTGCTGGGACCCGATGGAGCATTGGTTCAAGAAAGTATCAAGCCGGTCACGAACAACGCGGTCGCAAGAGACCAATTGCGGCGTCAGTGGTGGCAGTCGTTTTCAAAATACCCCGACGACATCAGTGAACCTCATCGACAGCTTCACGAAACGCTACTTGAAATTCTGGCGCGACGACATGGATTTTGGTTCCCCTACCTCTCGGCATCCAAGTCGGATTCGACTACCAGCAAACCGCAGGGTCTCGAGGCACAGTTCGAACGGGCGGTCGGCATGCTGTTCGGAATCGAATCGGTCAAACTGGCGATGCAGAACGACGTCACCCTGCGTGAATCGACTTATCGCGAACCTGCCAACCAACCGGTGCCGAAATCGCCGCGAATGAGAAGCTTACCCGTTCCCGATTATGAACCGGTGCCGATCGAACGAATTGCGACCCGTGTGCCGGAGGAGTGTTTTTATCTTCGCACAGGCAATTTGACCAACTACCTTTACTTTCGAAAATTCTTGACCGGATGGGGCGGAAACCTTGATGACATCGTTTCGCCCAAATCGCTCGACTACGACGTCCGCCGCAAGCTCGAGTTTCAATTAGGATTCGACACAGCGCAATTGAATACGAAAGCGTGGGACAATTCACTTTCCGATCTGGCATTGATTGGATGTGATCCAATGTTCCATGACGGCGCCGCGGTCGGAATCGTGTTGGAATCGACCGATCCTGCAACACTGACGGCGGAGATCAATCAGCAACGTCTTCAAATACGCCAGGATCACGACGATGTGGACGAACGTCGGATTCAAGTGAGCGGTCGCAGTGTTTCGTTGCTTTCGACGCCCGATCACCGCGTCCGATCGTTTTATGCCATCGACGGTCCTTACCACTTCATCACGAATTCGGAATACCTTCTCAATCGCTTTTTTGAAACGGCACAGGACGAACGCTCGCTTGGCCAACTCAATGAATTCGGCTACGCGCGAAGCAAAGCGAACGCGAACGGCAAAACCCTTGCCTTCCTCTATCTGTCAGATCCGTTCTTTCAACATCTTGTCAGTCCGCACTATCGAATTGAAATGACGCGTCGGGCCGCAGTCGCTCGGGAACTGCAGCAGTTGCAATTGGCGCGTCTGGTTGCCAGGACCGAACAGGTCCCAGTGGAGACAGTGAATGATTTGATTCAGGCTAAACTGCTTCCAGGCGGATTCGGCGAGCGTCCCGACGGTTCGCGAGCGACCTACCGCGATGGCCGTTACCAGGACACCTTGCGTGGAGTACGAGGAACATTCCTTCCCATTCCGGACGTCCCATTGCTGAAAGCGACTCGGACCGAAGTTTCTGCCTACAGACAATTCGTCAGCGACTACAACCGTGAATGGGGACGCGTCGATCCAGTGACGGTCGTGTTTTCGAAACAGGATGATGCGAAGCAAGACGGCTTGGATCACGTCGGACTTGAAATCCTGGTTGCCCCGTACGCACGTCGGCGGTATGCGGTACTTGACACACATCTGGCCGACGCAAGTCGGATGCAATTGACGCCGGTCGCAGACAACTTGCTCAGCGTGCAAGCAGCTGTCCGTCTGGGACGCTCTTCACCTACTCATTTGTTGTCACTGGGCCTGCAAGATGACGACGTGGCATTCTCCCTAAAAGATGGCGAGGTGCAGTTGCTTGGCGAGAAAGCGGATGTGACGTTCGCCAAGTCGCGATCGTACGCAGCGATCACACCGCCGAGCAACGATGTGTTGCGCATGCTTGCGTCGGTGTTGCTGGAGGGCGAAACATCGTCTCGCGTGAGTGCAATTCGCACACCACCTCCGACGCCACACAGACGATCGCCCTTGGTACCGCTGCCGCCTTCGGTGCCCGCCCCGGGGCAGGTTCTCTACTACATGGCGTGGGCGATCAGCAACATGCCACCAGGGGCAGCGAGCGCGGCCAAGTACCTACCAATGATTGAAACGCGAGACGGAATCACGGTCGTGTCAGAATCGGATGACGTGCGTGACAACGTTCATGCGCAGATCAAAAAAAGACCTGTACCGGATCCGCATGAAGTCCAACTTAGCATGGGTTCGTTGAATGGCTCTAAAGTCGAACCCTACATTCAAGCGCACACGTACGTTGATGCACGACGCACTTCGGCACAGAACGCATGTTGGCTCGACCAATGGACCGATTGGTTACGACTGCCGCCGGAATACTCACGTCGTACGATCGAAAACCTTCTTGGCGCAAAGGTGTGCTGCCCACTGGGCGGGGATTTCACTCTCGCGACGAAAGAAGACAGAATTCACTGGACAAGCACAGCCTGGACCAAACCGAGCCGTTTTGAGGTCACTGACATTCCGCCAGAATGGAAGTTCCCGTTTCTTAATTGGCTGCAAGGACTGGCGTTGGATTTCGACCTCGGACAAAACACGTTGACAGCACGAATCGATCTTACGACACGAATTAACACCGATCACCAGCAAGAGGACAGACTGGTTGCGTTGAATGAAATCCCGGGCGACCTCGTCGAGCCAGCGAAATTCAATCCTCCAGAATCCAACGAGTGGATTCTGGGCGTTCGTGTGCCGCGAGACGGAAGCACGATGGTCATCTCATTTGTCCATCCCCAAAGCCCCGCTTCACGCGGCGACATCCGGCGTGGCGACGTGATTGAACGCGTCGACGGACAAATCCCAGAGTCGAACGAGGACCTGATTCAATTGATCCAACGATCCGAAAGCAATGGCGCAGTACGGCTCGAACTGAATCGGAACGGTTCGAAGATCCGGCTACGTGTTCCGTTGGCGAATTAACAAGTTAGCCCGAAGCCGCACACAACTCTCCGACGGATACGCGCCTAAACCCGAGCCATCCGTGGTAGCATCGTTCGCCCCAAAAGGGCAATTTTCCAGAGGAACAGTGCAAGAAAAGCAAGTGGGCGATACTGGATTC
>NZ_JAMYFE010000051.1 GCF_024129865.1 Stieleria tagensis
GAAGCGGCAATTTGCTGAGTCGTTTGAGGTGAAGTGACTGTTCAGCGCAACTTCAAAACGCGTGAGCGAGGGATTTAGGGTGTTGACGGGATCCCTCGCTGACGCGTCGGGTTGCCAAAAAACAATCCCCACGCGAAAGCGCAGCTTTTCAAGGGGCGTATCTGGCGACTGGCTTGCCAGTCTTGCGGGTGGTTTGTTCTAATTCGATGGCTTTGTCGATCGCATGTGTCCCCGAAACGGATTTCAGAATGGCTCGCTCTAATTTGTCGGCGAAACAGATTCAATCCATGCTGAACCAGCTCCGGCAGGGGCGCAGCCAACGGAACTCGCCGGTGTTGTTCGGTGATGATCCGGATTGGTTTGACGAGCCCACGTTTGATGCGTCGAACGTGAATGACTGGATCGAAGCGGTCAAGGAAATTGAGTCGATGTTTCCGGTCGACGCAAAAACGGCGCCGAAGTCCGTCAGACTGGAAATCAAACGGATGTTCGACTGCGGTGAGATCCAAGGCACATGGACGCAGGGCAGAACCACCCACCAGGTGTTCCTGTCGATCGACCAGGACCCTTCGCCGGCGGGATGCAATTGTGACCGTTCGTCCGGCAGCGAGCCCTGCGACCACGCCTATCAATTTGCCCGTGGCGTCCCTGATTTGCTGCGCAACGATCGCGAACTGCGCGACAAAATTAGCCGCCGTGATCTGGATCCCGGCAAACCTTCGCGGGAGCTGTTCAAACCGAATCAGTCACAGGTTGCCCTTGCCGAACTCAAGCAGTTGCTGAGCAACAATCGCGACCTGATCAACCAGGCGGATCAGAACGACGATCTGTTGACCCGTCGAGAGAACCATCAAGCCCAGGGACGGATTCTGTGGAACCTTGATTTGGACGACGGATACCTGTCGATCAAACCCAAGCTTCAGGTCCCGCGGAAACGCGGCAGCGGATTCACCAAAGGCAAAAAAGTCAGTTTGGAAAGATTGTGCCAAGACCGCAGTCTGCCGTTGTCACCGAGCGATCAATGTGTCGTTGCAGCGATCAAACAGGAGCGGGACCATTATTACTATGGTCCTCAGCACGTGCTTGATCCGATCGAGGCGATTCAATGCTTGGTTGGTTGTGACAACGTGGCCTTTAACGACAAACCATTGACGGTTCGATCCTGTCCGAATTACCTCGTGATTGGATCAGTCGATCAAAAATACCGTGTCATGTTTACAGATGACAAATGTAAAACGATTTACACGCGATCGTGGGGCAATCAGAATGGTTTCATTCGATTGGACCAAGAAACCAACGAGCTACTGATCAGCCAAACCGATTCCACCGAAGTCGAATTGATCAAGTCGTTGCTGAAATTGCCTGCGGTCGACGAGGAGCACCGGGAAGAACTGACCCAGCATTTGGCAAGTCTGCAGTCCAGACTGTCCATCATGTTGCCCAATTCGATCGCCGGCTCGCTGTTGTTGTACGACGTCAGACCGGCGATCTTGCTGCGCAGCCAGACCAATGGCACGTTGGATTTTGGGATTCGGATTCGCGATGCAGCCGGCGTGCTTCGCAAACCACTCTCCGGACCGATGGTCGTCGCTAGCGAACGGGACGGTCGAAAGGTTCAATTGTTACGTTCGGCCGAGCGCGAGTCGGAGCAAATCGACCAGCTATTGACGCACTGGCAGCTGACCATCGACCGGTCCGATTGGTTCGGCACGATCGATGATTTTGGAATTGCATTGCGGTTGATCGAACAGCTGCAATCGCCTGACAGCCAAGTCGAAGTGCTGTGGGATCGGACCTGCGAGAAACCGATCACGGTGCTGGGGAATCTGTCCAGCAACAACGTCAAGGTTGACATCACGAACAAACGCAATTGGTTCGGCATCACTGGCGAATGCAATTTCGGTGAACACTCGATGTCGTTGAATGATTTGATTCAGGGGCTGCCCGGCGAAGGCGAACAGGGCATCGGCGACTACATCAAACTGGCCGACGGCCAATGGGCGCGCATCTCCGAGGGGCTGCGCAAACGGCTGAAACGATTGCAGGAAGCCACGCACCTGGATCGCAACACGTTGAAACTGGATGCCACCGCCGCGCCGGCGATTCGCGAATTGATCGATTCGGATGTCTCGATCAAAGCCAGTCGGGCTTGGGAGAAATGCATCAAGCGATTGGCCAACGCCGAAAAATTGCAACCGACGGTCCCCGCCAATCTGGACGCGACCCTGCGTGACTACCAGATCGATGGCTACAAGTGGCTGCGGAAGTTAGCCGAGTGGGGTGTCGGCGGGATCTTGGCCGATGACATGGGGTTGGGCAAAACCCTGCAGACGCTGGCCGTGCTGCTCGATCGATCCGCAGAGGGTCCGGCGCTGGTGATCGCGCCGACGAGCGTCGGTTTCAACTGGGCCCGCGAAGCCCAGCGATTTGCATCCGACCTGGACGTGCACCTGTACCGGGAAACCGAACGCAGCGATTTTCTACCGAGTGTTGGTCCGGGGACGCTGGTGATCTGTAGCTATGGATTGGCGCTGCGGGATGCCGAAGCACTGGCGGGCGTGGCCTGGTCCACGATGGTGTTGGACGAAGCCCAAGCGATCAAGAACAGCCGCAGCAAAACCAGCAAGGCGATTGCCGGCATCGACGCCGATTGGACCGTCGCCCTGACCGGCACGCCTGTGGAAAACCATTTGGGCGAGTTGTGGAGTCTGTTCCATGTGGTTTCGCCCGGTGTGTTCGGTGGCTGGGAATCGTTTCGCAAGCGATATGCCGCACCGATCGAAAAACAAAATGACGACAACGCCCGCAAGTCGCTGGCCAATCGGCTGCAGCCGTTCGTTTTGCGGCGAACCAAATCCGAAGTGCTAACGGAACTTCCGCCGCGTACCGAGATGAACTTGTATGTCGATTTGAGCCCGGCCGAGCGTGCCGAATACGAAACGGTGCGACTGGCAGCGATCGGCGAGATCGAATCCATTGAATCTCTGCCCCAGGTGCAAGACCAGCGGTTCAAGATCCTGGCGCTGATGACCCGACTGCGTCAAATCGCCTGCCACGCCGGGCTGGTCAACAAACAGTGGACTGGATCATCGGCGAAATTGGACCAATTGTGCGAAACGCTGGAGAGTCTGCGTGAGGAGGGCCACCGGGCTCTGATTTTCAGTCAATTCACCGAACATTTGGCGTTGATCCGCGCGGCGCTGGAGCAGCGGGGTTTCAGTTACGAGTACCTGGACGGATCAACCCCCGCCAAACGGCGCCAGGAAGCCGTCGACGAATTCCAAAACGGCAGCGCCGACGTCTTTTTGATTTCGCTAAAAGCCGGCGGAACCGGATTGAATCTGACCGCCGCTGATTATGTCATCCACATGGATCCCTGGTGGAATCCGGCGGTGGAAGACCAGGCGACCGACCGCGCCCACCGCATGGGCCAAGACAAACCGGTGATGGTGTACCGAATTGTGGCTCGCGGGACGATTGAAGAAGAAATCCTGGCGCTGCACGATTCCAAACGCGACTTGGTGGCCGGCGTGATGCAGGGCACTCAGGCGGCGGCAAAATTGTCCAACGAAGACCTGATCCGGATGCTCCGCGGCTAGCGGGCGGTTGATTCAGTCACCCGAGGCGTGAGTTTTGAAATTGCGCTTTCGCGTCAGGCATTGGTTTTTGGTAACCCGAAGCGTCAGCGAGGGATCCCGCCAACCGGCTAAATCCCTCGCT
>NZ_JAMYFE010000052.1 GCF_024129865.1 Stieleria tagensis
CCAAAACCCAGGCCACCTCAGAACCCTGGCGGGATCAGCTACGTTCCTTCTCATCGTAGCTGGACCGGCCACGGTTCAGACTCCTCCGCCGCACGCACATCAGACCGACTGAACCCTAGCGGGATCAGCTACATTCCTTCCCACCGTAGCTGGGCCGGCCACGGTTCTGATTTCCTCCATCGCACGCACATCAGGCCGACTGAACCCTGGCGGGATCAGCTACATTCCTTCCCACTGTAGCTGGACCGGCCACGGTTCAGATCTCCTCCAGCGCACGCACACCAGACGGACTGAACCCTGGCGGGATCAGCTACGTTCCTTCCCACCGTAGCTGGACCGGCCACGGTTCAGATTTTCTCCACCGCACGCACATCAGACCGACTGAACCCTGGCGGGATCAGCTACGATAGGTCTTGTTACGACGACCCCTTGGAACCTGGGCATGATCCGGCTACCTGCAATTCGTGGCATCATCGATCGGCGGATACTTGCCAACTACTGCATCGATGTGGAATGCATGGCTGCGGTGTTGCCGCCACCCTTTCGGCCTTGGTGCGTGGCGGGCAAAGCGATCGGTGGGATTTGTTTGATTCGACTGAAACAGCTGCGGCCTCGTTGGTTGCCGGTTCCCTGGGGGCTACGATCGGAAAACGCCGCGCATCGCATTGCGGTTCAGTGGGATTCCGATCAAGGGATTCGGCGTGGCGTTTATATCCCCAGACGTGACACCGACTCGCGGCTGAATTCGATCGTCGGTGGTCGCCTCTTTCCTGGAATTCACCATCACGCCCGGTTCGACGTGCGGGAAACCGAGGATCAGTTCTCGGTCACCATGACCCGTGATGATGGCCACGCCAACGTTCATGTCGCTGGTCGCGTTGCCAGCGAATTCCCCGCCGCTTCGGTCTTTGACGACGTCGAAGCGGCCTCTGAATTTTTTGCGGCCGGATCGGTCGGTTACTCCGACACCGCCAGCCCCGGTCGTTTCGATGGACTTGAATTGCGCTGTGCAAACTGGCGAGTGGAACCGCTGGTGGTCAGCGAAATTCAGTCCGGCTTCTTTGATGATCACTCGCGGTTTCCCGCCGGTTCGGTCACCTTTGACAACGCGCTGCTGATGCGTCAGATCGATCACCAGTGGCACGGGCATCCCGATCTCTGTTGCTAGTGTTCCGTCAAGGTTTAAAAGTGGGGTAAGCTTCCAGCTTGCCATCACCACACCGGTTGAATCGCATGTTGGAAGCTTGCGCCACGAATTGACCCACTGCGCAGCTGATTCTAAAATCCGCGTCACAGTCGCGCAGCTCGTTTCGCCGTGCCATAACTCCTTGCATCCACCGAGTATCATCGTGCCTATCGTTGTACAGCAGGATTTCAGCCAAGAAGCGACAGTGATTGTCTGGAGAAATATCAACAAGGCAAAATTCATACCGACGGGGCATTTTGGTCACGCGGCAATCATGCTGCGAGGTACCAGTCTTGGGATTCAGAATGGAGAATATAAATACATCAGTTGGTGGCCTGCTGATGGAGCCGGAAAGCAGGATGCGGTGCGCAGTCAGGGCGGCATCGCCGAAGCCAATTATGTAAACGACATGCGAGATGAGATGTCGGAACGGGCGCAGCAAGCCTTGCGTGCGGGACGCTACCAGCCCCGCCAGGGACAGGCCGACATCACTGAGGACCTGCGGCTGATTGGTGATGATCCCGGTGGACGCTCCTTTGGGCAACACGCGGACGCCTTTGTCAGCGTGCCGGGAATCGGAGCGATGAATTCGTTGTTCGGCCTAAATCTTGTTCGGATGAATGATTGGTTCGAAGACTATCAATGGAATGGTGGGACCTACAAATTGGCCAGCTCTACGAAAAGTTGTGCCGGTGTCGCTGCCGTGGCCTTGGTGGAGGGTGGGGGCGAAGCATTCGTGAAAGCTCCCAATGCATTGATCTACATGGAACCCAAACAGGTCGAATCCTATGGGCGCAGCCTGCGCCGCGCGATTGACGACTTCAATCGTGATGTGCGTGCCTTCCAGGGAACAATCGATGGTGTATTGCGTCAGAGTTTGAACTACACGACTGGAGTCACCGGATTCCAGACCTCAAAGAATCTGTGGGACTACGTCACCTGGAAAAAGCAAAGTGCCGTTAAGAAATCGATTCGCAGTCAGCGAATTCGCAAGATTGACGATGCACTGCAAAGCTACCACCGGCACGATTGGGATGGAAGTTTTGTGAAGCGTTACAAAGCGTTGGTTCGGATTCTCCGCAACGTCATGAAACATTCTCGGCAGAACCCCAACAGCGATCGTCGCTATGCGGTGACCATGTTGGGCAAACAATGCATTGATGTGATGCGTGCCAACATCTAATGTTCTGATGAAAACGCGGGCCGATCGTACATGAAATTCGTCTACAGCAGGCAGTACGATATTGGGCTTGGTGGGATCGAGCGTTTGCATCCCTTTGATACGAAAAAGTATAGCCGCGCTTGGCGACTGATCGAGTCCCAGTTCGGTTCTGCACTGACCGATTGGACGATCACCGTGGATCGGCCGATCGAAGATGGCGAGCTGCTATCGGTGCATGACGAAACCTATCTAAGGCACTTGAGGGTTTCGCGTTACGTCGCCGGGGCGCTTGAGATTCCTATGTTGAGATGGCTGCCGGGGCGAGTCATCGATCACTTCGCCTTGCGCCCCATGCGATGGGCCACTCGTGGGACGGTGTTGGCCGCCCAGGCCGCGCATGCCGATGGCCTGGCCGCCAACCTGGCCGGTGGCTATCACCATGCCAAGCCGCAAAGCGGCGAAGGGTTTTGTATTTACAATGATATCGCGATCGCGTTGAAGCATCTCTGGCTGACCCAACGCATCGGTAGCAACGCCCGTGTTTGCTATATCGATCTCGATGCCCACATAGGCAATGGAGTGGCGGCGGCGTTCCGCAAAGACCCACGAGTCAAATTGTTTGACATGTACAACGGCGAGATCTATCCCTGTCACGATCGCGGTGCAAAGGAGCGGATCGACCGTGATCTACCACTGCAAAGCGGGACTGGCGGCGAGCAGTATCTCAATCTGCTTCATGATGAATTGCCGTCGTTTCTGGATTCCGACGTCTTTTCATTCGCCGTGTACAACGCTGGGACGGATGTCTATCAAGGCGATCAGCTGGGGGGACTAGGGCTGACGATCGAACAGGTGCGCGACCGCGACGAATTTGTGCTGACTGAGTTGACGCAGCGGGGGATCCCAGCACTTTTTTTACCGAGCGGCGGCTACAGTGACGAGAGCCATCGCATGATCGCCACCAGTCTGATTGATGCCGCTAACCGGCACCGCTCTGGTGAATAACGATCGCACGAGTTTGTCGTTGCGTTACTGCGAATAGCGCTGGACCATTCTTGAAAGTGCCATGAGCAGAGATCAGGGATTTTGGTGTCGATGACTCAGTGGCCTGCTAGTTGTGTTAGCTTGAGCGGCAAGCGTCACCAAACCCGGAGTCGTCATTCCATGTCGTTGTTTGTTGCTGCTTGAATCACTCCGAGATAAAGATCCCCGTCGGTCCGCCAGGGATCTCCGCCTCCATTTCGCCCGGTGAGTTGCGTATGGAATCCGCGTTCAATGGATTTGGACTCCAGTTGGTCCGTTGCTTCGAGACATTGAAACAGGTAGTCCCGCTCGACGTCGACATCGGCAGCGGTGACGTGAGTGATCTGCCCGGTCGTTCGGCTCAGGCCGACTCGTTCGTCATAAACAGCGGAGCCGATCCATCTGGGGCGTCCGTCATCGCTGGGGGCTTTCATCTTCCACAAACGCACGTGATGTCGATGTCGCGGATTGTCACCGACCGGTTGCTCAAACGCCAAGTCTTCTTTCCGACCATCGAAATACAGACTGCTAACCGGCGCGGTGGCGTCGGGACGCGACAGCACCGTATCGACCGCAATTTTTAAATCGCTCTCGACTCCTAAAGCGGTTGCCGGAGTCCAGTTCGCCGCTTTCATGATTGAATGGAGTTGAAGCTCCGTTCCGATCAATTCAACGTTCAAGGGGTCGCCCGGATGATGGTCGGCTGTTTCCGTGATTCGCGGCGTGTCATCGAGCGCCGGATCAATCCGGGCGTAGCCGTCCCACAGCATCGGGACAAGCACGTAAGCTAGGATGATCCACAGCAAACCGATGCCAACGAGCCACTTCGTCATCCGTCTGCGGTTTGAAGTTGGTGGCGAAGTCGGGCTAGCTTCTTGATTCAAGTTCGAGGTCTCGAGACACTTGGGGGCAAATCGAATTCTCCGCGAAACGCCGTTCGGGCGAGACTAGTTTGCAGACGTCGATGCGTCGGCGCTGTCATTCTTCAGCCGAACCAGCAACCATTGTTCGGTCCGGTCTTTGCCAAAATGAATCAGCACCGGCGATTCATCCTTCGTCAGATTGTAGAGACCGGTTTCGACAACATCGTCGGTATTGTCACCGACGGTGAACGCAAGCATCTGCGTCTTCTTATCCACCGAGCCTTGGATGACCTGGTTTTTGTTGGTCGCCGTGTCGGTCGAATTGCCACGCACGATGCCTTCTTTGTTGACAGCCAATTGGATCGTGACGTCTGATTTTTTGCTGTCGGCTTTGGTCAAGGCAAAAACACCCAGCGGCAACCAGTCACCATCGGACGGGGCCTCGGCTTTTGCACCGGCCGTCGCCACTGCGGCGGCTTGGTCGTAGTATTCTTCCGCCGTTCCCACATCGTTGCCGTCGACGTAAACGTTGTTGTCTGAATACGTGATGTTGGTTCCATAGTCGTAATAGATGGGTTGCACGTCGGTGTAGCCAACATAGGAAGCGGCGGTGCCCCAAGTACATGGCGACCAAATGGCGTTGGCGGCCCATCCCGCGGCGAACCAAGCACCGGGATAGTTTGCGTACCAACCGTGATTGTAGAGACCCCAGTGGTTGTAGTTGCTGCGTACGGCAGCTGCGGCTGTGTAGCGTCCCGACGGAGTGACGCGGGCAAAGCCGGCGGCGACACCATTGGGACCAGCCACCACACCACGCGCGGCCGCTCCACCGTAGCGTCCTTCGACGGCGCCACCCGCTGCAACACGTCCACCCGGTCCGACCGCAGCCGCTTGCGCTGCGCGTCCGCCGTCTTCGCCTCGGACTCCGCGTCCAGCTACCGCGCCGCCATTGGGGCCGACCGCCCCGCCGCGGTATGCGGTGTTGCCACGTGGCCCGGTCACACTACCGCCGCCGGCGACGCCGCCTCGCGGCCCCACGGCAGCTCCGCGATTGACATCAAAGTTGTCGCCCGCATTGTTGATATTTGTGCGATTGGAGACATTCTTGTTGGCGTTGATGTTGATGTCCGTGTTGCGATTGACATTGTTGATGGTGTTGCCGCTGACGTTAGTATTGCCAATCACATTTGTGTTGCGGCTCGATTTGTTGGCACTCAAGCTATGCATTCCGCCGTCTGAGGGCAGCCCCAGGAAACTGTTCAGCTGGCTGCGATTGGGCGTGGAGAATCGATTGCCGGCGGCTGCAGCGCCGCCACCGATTCCAGCGCCACCGAATCGACCCGCTCCGCTGGTCCCACCTGCACCGCGACCGCCGCTACCGAAACCACCAGCGCCCAGTCCGCCTGCGCCGCCCAGTCCACTCGTGCCACGTCCGCTCACACCACGTCCGCCGCTACCGAAACCACCGGCGCCGGCTCCGCCAATTCCACTCGCGCTGCGTCCGCCGCTGCCGAAACCACCGGCGCCAGCCCCGCCAAATCCAGCAGTGTGGCCTGCTCCGCCGCCCATTCCTCCAAAACCACTGCCGCCGTGGCTGAATCCGCCGCCACTGTGACTGAATCCACTGCCGCCGCGACTGAATCCACCGCCGCCACTAAATCCACCCGCTCGAGCGCCGCCACTGAATCCACCGCCACCTCTGCCGCCGCCGAATCCACCGCCACCACCTCTGCCGCCACGGCCAAAGCAATCATCCAACGGGAGACAAAACATCAAACCAATCGTGACAGCAGCTAAAAAAAAGGGGCGGACCATGGTGGGAATTCCGAAAGTGGTTGAATGGTTTAGAAGTGGATCGATCCAGTGCACACCAGTCTGCTAGGGCTGGCGTTTGATCACGACTTCGTTGGTGTCATCGAGGGCAACGCCGTCGATGGTTCGATTGACCGACTGCCAGACATACGCGTTGTCATCTAAGCGATGCAGCAGATTGACGGACGTTGTCGGGGCTCCACTGCCGGTCATCCCTTCCATCTCAGCCGCCCAGCCGTCCGGGGTTGGCGTCCAGATTCCGATGGCATGGCCTCCGTCCGGACTGAACGTCCAGGATTGGATGGAACCGCCCTGGGGATTCCAACCGATCAACTGCACCCCGGATGATTGCGTGCCGTCGAAGTTCGTCGTCGTGTAGTCACGCTTGACGAAACGATGGTCGCCAACCCAGCTGCAGACAGATTCGATTTTGTTTCCATGCTCTTCGGCCACCCAATGACCGACCAGAAATTCGAGGTCTGCCAGGTTTTGCGTCGCCAGGTTGGTCTGGACCACAACGTCGCGCACCGAAGCCATCTTCCACTTGCCGTCAACCTTGACATGGATCGCTTCGTATCGTCCAGTGATCGTTGCTGCCGGAGGGACTTCGACCAAGCTGGTACCGCGCTCGATTGCGGCGGTGTCACTGAGTGCAGTCAGCGAATCAATTTTCAGTTGCAGCGTCGCGTTGGAACTCTCGCCAAAGAAATCTGCGTAGGCGGCTTCAATTTCTTTCGGTCCAACAAACCTGTTCCCGGCACTGTCGACATATTCTCCCTGCTGGGTCCACATCTGGGCAATCGACGCGGCATTGCCTTCGTTGAATGCTTTGACAAAAGCTTCTGATCCAACTCGAATCTCGTCCAAGCTTGGGTCACTTGGCGACGTCGCGAGATTCGCAGGCGTCGGGGCAACCTCTGGCGGCGGCGGATCTGATTCTTGGGCAAAGGCAAAAGGACTGACGAATAACGTCAGCAACAGGCCGACGAGAGTTGTTTTTTTCATGGTGCGAAACTGTTCCGAATGGGGTTGTTCGACTGGTCGCAGCCATGCGTTCATTCGCTCGGGCTCCGCCGAGGTTCTCTTAGGTCGAATTCGCGTCCTTGTTCATTCGCCTAAGATTTCAATTGACGGACAAATGCGTGATTGTGAACTTCAGCATCATCTCTGGTTCGGTCTGACTGTACAGACGATGAGCGATGCTGCAATCAGCGGATCGCGGCAGTGAAAAGACGAGACCCAATCATAACAACCGCTCTGCGAGGTGATTGAGCCAAATCGTCAAAATTCAGAATCTTCAAGCACGGAGAAGCTGACCGGCAGGATGTGCGGCCCTGCCCTCCGCCGGACCGGCCCGACCTGCGTCAGCGAACGCTCGGTGGCGAACTCCATGACTCCAGAAAGGAGTCCTAAGATGAGTCCTGCCACTGTTCTCAGTTAGCGTCCGAGGTAGTAGTTCAGCTGGAACATCAACGCCCAATCGTAACGGCGGTCGGAGTTTGGGTTGAATGCTAAGCCACTTCCAATCACTTTGTCTCTCAACGGTGCGGCGACTGCGGTGGAAACCGAGATTCGGTCATTGAACATCGCGGTCAGACCGGCAGTCAGATTCAGTACGTCGGTGTTGGAATAAGCTCTGTTGGTCAGCCTGTTATTTGATTGTTGGTCGTCGAACGTGGCGGTGTAGTGAAGTTCCAGTGTGGGGGCCAATCCGGTCAGTCCGCGTTGACCCGGGTTGTTGTACAACCAATATCCCGCCGAAAGATCGAACATGAAGTAATCTTGCTCGCGGGTGATCTCGGTCCGTCGCGACATCGACTTAGTTTGAATGACCGATCCGGTGGGCATGCGATACGACACAAAGCTCTGATAAAATGTCCGCTCGGTGGGAGTCAGCAGGCCGGCGAGATAAGGGGTGAAGTGCCAGACGCTATCTTCCACGCGAACATTGCCGTTGACCGGGTCACCCGTTAATGAGAATTCTTCGTTCGTAGGCGCTTCGATGCGCATTCCGGCCGAGAGAGCGGAACGTTCATTTCGGTGAACCAAGTATTTGAATCCAAAGGCAAGATCCCCAAATGATGCGTCGGTACCGGGGCCGTTGGCCAAGTAGTCGGCGTACAAGACGTTCACGTTTGAAGACTGATAAAAGGGGATCATGACATCCACCGAGAGATTGCTGCCGAACAGCGTTTTCTCAGCGAAGAACCGATACTCGGAGAAGTCGTCCTCGACCGTGTTTACAATGTACGTGCCATTGAACCCAACGTTCAGTGAGTTGAAATTGAATCCAATTCGGTCCTGCGGAATCGCACTGTTGTTTTCTGCCACTTTGTAGATGTGATTTTGCCAGGCGATAACTCCAGCTGCCGAAATATCCAGCGTGGGAATAACCAAGCCGCCGTCGCCAATCATGGACGGGATGACCGGCGGACGGCAATCACGCGAGTCGCAAGAGGAAGCGTCGCAAGAGGAAGAATTTACCGAATCAACGAAGCTGCTGAAGGAGACCGTCTTGTAGAGCGATTCGTCAAGCGTTGATGGCTCCGCTGCATCAAGGGTCTTTGAGAATTCCCCAGAATGAACGGTGGCACAGAATGTTAGGTGGCCAGCCAGGATCGCACATGCGAATCGGATGTATCGTTTCATGGTCGATCGTTGGGGAATCGGATTGCTGGGACAAGAAAATTTGTCCACGCACTCTTGATCGACTCGTCTGACCAGTGTGAATCAGAAAGGCTGTGGGCGGCCGCTTATTTGCGACCGGCGGCACGATTTGCACGAACGGTATAGCCTGCCAAGTTGGCTAAGAGATGAGTGTGTCTCAACGCACTCTTTGCTGTGCGCTGATTGCGATACGAGGATCCCCGTCAATTGAAAGCGACCGGCTCAGTCCGGTTTACAGGTCGCTTTCATGATCGTGAAGAATGAAAACGGATTTGGTTTGTAGCGTTCGTCGACGCGGATCGGTAACTCTTTGAGTACCTCTTGCAGTTCCAGATCGGTGCGCCAGCCGAGTCGGCGAGTGACGTTGCCGGCGGAATCAACGACGCGGGCGATCAATGGATTCTCGCTGCGGAAGTGATTGATGATCAGGATTTGGCCGCCGGGTCGACAGACACGCACGATCTCGCCCATCATTTTGGCCGGGTTGGAAACCACGCTGACCGTGTGAAACGCAGTCACCACGTCGAACTGGTTGTCGTCGAAATCCAGCTGTTCGGCGTTCATCGGCTGCACCGAAATGTGATCCCAATGGTTCTCATCGATCAACGTTTCGGCTTCGGCCAACATCGATTCGGATAGGTCGATGCCCGTCAGCCGGATATGGCGCGGGTAACTGGGCAGGGACAGCCCGGTGCCGACACCGACCTCGAGCACCTTGGCGTCTTGTTCCAGTTCCAAGGATCCCACTGCCGCGCGAATGTTCTTTCCGGCGACGGCGGGCCACAGCGCTTGGTAGGCGGGGACCAGGTTGTGGTAGAGCTTCGCAGCGTGGGGAACGCGTGACGGTTTGCTCTGGGAATCATGCTTGGGCGGCGTAGCAGTGCTCATCAACGATTGCTCTTGAAACAAACAAACGCCGGATGGTGTCGATTTACCGGTCTGCCAACACGCGAGGATCACGTGACGGCAGCGGTTCACCCGTTGTTTTAGGCTTATCCTGTCCAGCAAAGCATTGCAAAATTCACGGCGTCGTCAAATGTCATGACCACGCCGCTGGATTGTCGAAACCCTTTGCTGGGAAAGGACTTGCCGCGTTTAAGAGGCCTTCGGGCTGGGGCAAAACACCGCTTTTATTACGTTTTCGATACAATTCGCGGCCCGGTCGATCCCCGCGCCGGCGGGGCGGATGTCGGACTCTGTGGTCCCGGGCCGCGTTCGGATTGCCTGGTCGACTCGACGCTGCGCTGCGACAACATCGTTGGGCAGACACCAAAGGGGCCGATGATAAGGGTTTCTTTCAATCCGTGGACCGACTCAATCGTCACGTTGGGTGAAGTGATCATCGCTCAATTCCTGCATCCTGTTTAATGAAAATCGAAAGGGATCGTCGCGTCGAGCTAACAACGATAAATTTCGTTCACTCGTCCCCTCGCTAGCCGCCTGTTTCACCATTCCCGGCGATCATGTTCTGCGGCGGCGGCCGATTAAAACGATTGCAGTGACCCTACATCCCAATCGGGCAAAAAAACTATGTTCGCGTCAGCGGCGTAGCTAGACAGATGCGAATCGATTTTCTGATCACGGAACTGAATGTCGGCGGGGCTGAAAAGGCTCTGACGGAGTTGGCGATTGGATTGTCCCAGCAAGACCACCGGGTTCGAGTGTTGTCGATCGGGGCCGCACCCATCGAGCCACAGCAGCGGTTGGTCGATCGTCTACGCACGCATCAAATCCCAATTCATTTCGGTGGTTTTGATCATTGGAGTCGGATTTTTTCGGCGCGGCGTTGGTTGGCAACGACCATCGCCCAAGACCCACCGCAAATCTGTCAGTCGTTCCTGTTTCATGCCAACTGTTTGGCGGCGCTTGTGGCCAAGCCGTCCGGCGCGGCGGCGCTTGTGGGCGGGTTGCGGGTCGCCCAGGCCGATCGATTGCGGTGTCGCATCGAGCAACACGCTGTCGCCCGGATGGACAAACTGGTGTGTGTCAGCCGCCAAGTCCAACAGTTCGCCCAACAGCAATTGTCTGTCGACGCCGGACACAGTTTGGTGATTCCCAACGGAGTCCAGGTTTCACGCTATCGCGATGCGCTGCCGATGGATTGGACCGAATTGGGATGGCCGGCCGACAGTCCGGTGGCGTTGTTTGTCGGTCGTTTGCATCCGCAAAAAGGCATCGAACTGATCCAGCAACAATGGCAGACACTGTTCCAGCCTCACCCGGACCGCCGGCTGGTGTTGATCGGCGACGGACCGCTGCGAGAGTCGTTGCAGAATTGGGCCACCGGTATTGGCGGCGATCGAATTCGAATTTTGCCTTGGCAAAGCGACGTCGCACCCTATTACAAAGCCGCCAAGCTGCTGATTTTACCCAGCCGTTACGAGGGAATGCCGAACGTGGTTTTAGAAGCGATGGCGGCCGGGCGACCGGTGGTTTGCTCGCTCGTTCATGGCAGCGAAGAACTGTTGGGCGGAGACCCCCAGCGGCGCGCGAAACAGGGGTTTGCCAGCGGGGAGGGACCGGCGATGAGCCGCTTGGTCGATGCGTTTTTCCACGACGCCGACCTGTGTCAATCTGTCGGCATGGCCAATCAACGCTACGTCGAGTCCAATTTTGGCAACCAACGAATGATCGAGCGGTACCAGTCGCTTTACCGGTCGCTAGCGGATCAGGATTCGATTGGAATGAAATCCATCAGCGGCCACGATCCCCTTCGCCGCATCGATGGCCAGGCCGAGAAGTGACCGATTGCCTGGATTCCAAGTCGCGCGGTCAGCGTGCTATGCGCGACTGCACTCCCATCTACAATTGAAACTCTTCGGTACGAACGCAAAGACAGAAATTCATGGCCATCCAGCGAAATAAGACCCGAGCCGTCGCAATCGGCAGCATCATTGTCGGTGACGATCACCCGATCGCCGTGCAAAGCATGACAGCGACAAAGACTCAGAATATCGACGCAACGGTTGCCCAAGCCGAGGCCTATCGCCAAGCCGGCGCGGGCGTGGTTCGGATCGCCGTGGACAGCGACAAAGATGCCGCCGCACTGGCTGAGATCCGCCGGCAAACCACCGCTAATTTAGCCGTCGACCTGCAAGAGAATTTTCGTCTGGCCGAAGCGGTCGCGCCCTATGTCGACAAAATTCGCTACAACCCCGGACATCTGTACCACCACCAGCGTGACAAGCCCTGGCAGGACAAGGTCCGTTTCATCATCGATCAAGCGCTGCAGAATGACTGCGCGATTCGCATCGGCGTCAACTGTGGCAGCGTCGATCCGGACAAGAAGGGCAAGTACGATCCGGCGGATTCCATCACGCCGATGCTGGAGAGCGCCTTGGAGCATTGCGATTTTGTCGATTCGCTGGGCTTTCATCGCTACGTCGTTTCGCTCAAAGACAGCGACCCGCAAAAGGTCATCGATGTGAACCAGCGATTCGCCGAAAAACGCAGTGACGTGCCGTTGCATTTGGGTGTCACCGAAGCCGGCATGCCGCCCGATGGAATCATCAAGACGCGGATCGCGTTTGAGCAATTGATCGGCCGTGGGATCGGTGACACCGTGCGTGTTTCATTGACGCTGCCCAACGATCGCAAGCCCGAGGAAATCGACGCGGGCCGTTCGATCATCGACGACATCTATGCCGGGCGTGTCCGCACGGTTGTCAAATTGAACGAAAAATCGCTGAACATCATCAGCTGTCCAAGTTGTTCGCGGGTCGAAAACGAAGCCTTTATTGATTTGGCACAAAACGTTCGTGAGATGACGCTGTATGCCAAAGACAAGGATGTCACGATCGCGGTGATGGGCTGCCGAGTGAATGGACCCGGTGAAACCGACGACGCCGATTTGGGCCTGTGGTGCGGACCGACCAAAGTCAACTTGAAACGGGGCACCGAAGCATTGGGGGCGTTCGGCTATGACGAAATCCTGCCCAAGTTGAAAGCGGAGCTGGATGCCATCATTGCGACCAAGTCCTAGCCCTGCCGCAGATGTGGGCGTGATTGCCCATTGGAAGCCTTGAAAATCTTGATCACCAACGACGACGGCATCGACGCACCGGGAATCCGCGCGTTGTTTGCCAGCGTGACTCTGGCGATGCAACGCGATCGTCCTGGGCAACCCTATCAAGTGGTCGTGGTGGCGCCGGATCGCTGCCGCAGTGAATGTGGGCACAGCATCGAAACGCGCCACCCGCTGACGATCAAAACCATCCAGCCGGATTGGCATGCGTTGACCGGCACACCGGTGGACTGCGTTCGGGTTGCAATTCAAGCCATGCAGGTTCGCCCGAACGTGGTGCTCTCGGGAATCAATGCCGGCGCCAATTTAGGGGTCAATCTGATGGTCAGTGGGACCTTTGCCGCGGCCCGTGAGGCAAGTTTATTGGGCGTGCCGGCGATGGCGGTGTCGCACTACCGACGCCCGGATGTGCCCCGCACCTGGGACCATACTCCGGCCTGGATCGCCGAGACGATGGCAGAGTTTTTCGCGGCGGCCTGTGAGTGTGAGCGGTCGATTTCCCAGCCGCCACTATGGAACGTTAATTTGCCAGCAGTCGACCCGGATGCGACACGGGTACCCCCGCGGATCGAATGTCTGGTGGACCGCTGTCCGATCACGCGGACGGGTTCAATCGCAGGTTGGGAGAACGGTTCGGCAGCCGGCGCTCGGCAGCCAAAGGCAACCGTACGATTCGACATCGATTTTCACGGCCGGCCTCGCGAGCCGGGGCGTGATGTCGAACACTGCTTTGGTGGTCGAATGACGATCAGCAAGCTCGATCGCCAAATCGGCTGGTAAGATTTCGATCACGCATCAGCTTTGCTAGCAACCGCAACAGTGGGATCGCCCATCGAGGCGGTGTTGGGTGCCGGAGCGGATCGCGAGACCTGGGTTTGATTCAGTTCACCGCGGGTGATTTTCACGTCTCGAGGTGCTTCGATCCCGATCGCAACGCGATTTCCGGAGATCCGATTGATGGTGATGCAGACCTCGTCGCCGATCATCAACTTTTCACCGATTTTACGACTGAGAACCAACATGAGCTTACTTCCTTGAATTTCGAGGTTTTTAAACGACAGGTTGGCAGCGACGGTACAAACCGTGTGCCAATCCCTATTGCTAAACGCGTTGTTAGCGCCGAAAATCCGAACGACTTTAGAAAATCAGCCAAAAAAGACGATCTTTTTTGTACTCACTGACCTTTCAGAGCCTGGATGCTGTCTTCAGGTTCGACTCCGTGATCGCTCATCATGGAAT
Organism: Stieleria tagensis; assembly: GCF_024129865.1. Classification (GTDB taxonomy): domain Bacteria; phylum Planctomycetota; class Planctomycetia; order Pirellulales; family Pirellulaceae; genus Stieleria; species Stieleria tagensis. The sequence continues at coordinate 13,977 of NZ_JAMYFE010000052.1, forward strand.
CACTGTCGCGAATTGAGACAGTCGGGGCAGCCGGCAAGTCTTCCTGACGCTGAAAGAGTTATCTGCGCTGCTGCTGACACAGCTGGTCAATCGACCGACAGCGCCTCGATGCTTATACTCCTGCGGGTCCCAGCGACTCAGGGATCATGATTTGGACCGATGAAACGAACGATGCACTTAGACGATTTAATCAAGGAATGGGATTTCAATCCGCACACGCTGAATGTGCGGATGGTGAAAGGAAGTGATGGCCGCGATGTGATCCAAATGCGGGTCGACATGGGGGTGTTACAGCTGGAAACCACCGGCCGTCCCGATGGCGAGATCGTCGAGGGATGTCCATCGTTTCTGGAGTATTTACAGGAGGCGGTCTTGGAGAACGCCGAACTGGAACTCGACGAAGACCAGTGCATGGAAGTCGATCGCGAGTTCATGCAGTTTTATCACCGCCGGATTTGCTGGTTGCGGTTGCAGTATTACAACCGCGCCGTGATGGATGCCGATCACACGCTGCGTTTGATGGATTTGTGTGAACGTGTCAGCCCCGACGAAGAATGGACGCGGACGCACGAGCAGTACCGTCCGTTTGTCTTGTTTCATCGCACCCAAGCCGCCGCGCTGGGGGCGCTTGATGAAGAGGAGTCCGGCGAAGACGCAGTGATGGCGATCAATAGCGGACTGGAAACAATCCGCCAGTTTTTCATCAAGCATGAGGCCGAGGAGCACTACGAGGAAGACGAGCTCGTGGTGCGATTGATCGAACTGCGCGAGACGCTGCGGAGCGAATACGAAGTCGGCCAGACGTTGCGAGAAAAACTGCGTGCGGCCGTCGAGCAGGAACAGTACGAACTGGCCGCCAAGCTTCGCGACGAGCTAAACAAACGCGACTTTGATTGATCAAGTCCTAGCGTCGCGACTAAGCCAACGTAGGATCGCCCACAGAATGCCTGACCCGGCGATCAAGCTGATCCAGGGGGCAACCCCGACCGCCGCCGGAAGGCAGCCGACGAGCACACAAACCACGGCGACGACCAGTGCATAGGGCATTTGAGTCCGCACGTGTTGGACGTGGTCACATCCGCTAGCGCGACTCGACAGCACCGTGGTGTCGCTGATCGGTGAACAATGGTCGCCGAAAATGGCACCGGCCAGCACGCTGCCGCAGGTGGCCAAACAGATTGCACCGGCCGGGTCACCGATGCCGCTGGCAGCGGCGTCCATGTCCAACGCCAGCGTGACCGACAGCGGCGTCAAAATGGCCATCGTGCCCCAGCTGGTCCCCGTCGAAAAGGCCATCATCCCGGCGATCAGAAACACCAGGGTCGGCAACAGTCTGACATCCAACGAATCGCTGAGCATGCTGGCCAGGTAGCCACCGGTGTCCAGTGCCTCGGATCCGGTTTGCGCCGACAGTGCCCAGGCCAGCCACAGGATCGACAGCGCCGGCAGCATCTGCAGCGCGCCCTGCAGCGAGCCTTTGGCCAGGGCATTGACCGGTGATCGCCAAACCAATCGATGACCCAGCAGGGTGCTGATCCAGCCGGCGGCACCACCGACGATCAAGGCCAGGTAGGACTGGCCGTTACCGATCACCAATCCGACATACCGCCACCACGACACCGCAGGATCTTTCACGCCGATTTCGCGGTAGCCGGTCACGACCAGCACGATGTTGACCGCGGCGATGCAGACCAGCACCGGCACAATCGTCGGTAGCCAGGCCCATTTTTGTTGCTCGGCGGTCGCCTCGGATTCAGCGCTAAGGTCCGGTTGGGGTTCGCCTGCCCGCTGTTGTTCGGCCGTTTTCATCGGTCCAAAATCGCGTCCCGAGCGGGCGACCAGAAACACCATCACCAATGCCAGGCAGGGGTAAAAGCGATAGGGAATCGAACGCAAAAATAGCTCGAACCCGGCTGAGGGTTCGGTCACACCGGCCGAACGCAATCCGTCGGCCATGTAGGTGACTTCCGTCGCCGCCCAGGTGCTGATGACCGACAGCCCGGCAACCGGGGCGGCGGTCGAGTCCACCAAGTAGGCCAGCTTGCTGCGCGAGATGCCGTAGCGGTCGGCGGTCGAGCGCATCGTGCCGCCGACTAGAAGCGTGTTGGCATAGTCATCGAAAAAAATCGCCAATCCGGAACCGGCGATCATCGTCTGGGCGCCTCTGCGAGTCTTGATGCGCCGCGCGAGCGACGCCACCAATGCCTCCATCGCCCCACCGGCCTCCAAGACGCCGACCATGGCACCCAATAACAGGCTGAAGGCAAACGCCTGTAGGTGATCGGTGGCGAAAATGGATTCGTAGATCGCTGTGCCAAATCCCAGCAGCGGTGACCACCAGGGGGCGCCCGGTTCGGTCAACAAATAGGCGCCAACGGCAACGCCTAGCCCCAGTGGTAACAGCACCCGACGGGTTGCAATCGCCAGCACGATGGCGACCAGGGGTGGCAGCAGCGAAAGGTAGCCGTATTGCATTTAGCTGCCATAGGGGCGGGTGCTGATCACGCCCTCGGTGGGGCTGGATGCTGTGCCGTACAGGCGTTTGGGGATGCGGCCGGACAGGTAGGCGTAACGCCCGGCGATTGCGGCGTGCTTCATCGCCCGCGCCATGCCGATCGGATCGCGGGCGTGGGCGATCGCGGTGTTAAGCAGCACCGCATCGCCGCCGATTTCGAACGCTTCGCTGACGTCGCTGGCCGTGCCAACACCGGCGTCAATGATGACGGGGTAATCCGGATCGTCCTCTTTCAAGTACTCCAGAATGATCCGCAGATTATTGGGGTTCAACAGACCCTGGCCGCTGCCGATGGGACTGCCCGCCGGCATCACACTGGCCGCACCGGCGTCCTTCAATCGCCGTGCTGTGACCGGGCAATCGCTGGTGTAGCACAGCACTTTGAACCCTTCGGCGGCCAGTTCACGACAGGCCGTGACGGTTTCAGCCGGATCGGGCAACAGGGTCTTGCTGTCTCCCAAGACCTCCAATTTGACCCAGTCCGACCCTGGATTATCGAGGGTTTTCAGGATTTCGCGGCCCAGTTTCGCCGCGCGAATGGCATCGGCCGCGGTGTAGCAACCGGCGGTGTTGGGCAGCAGGGTGTAGCGATCGAGGTCGATGAAATCCAAGATGTTCTTGCCGCCACGCTCGTACAACCGCTCGCGGCGGACGGCGACGGTGACACAGTCGCTGCCGGATGCATCAAGCGAGTCGCGCATCTGCTCCATCGTGTCGTAACGCCCGGTCCCGACGATCAGCCGACTGGCCAAGCGGTGGCCGCCGACGGTGAACGAGGAGTCGGTCGAATCAGAGTCCGATGAGGTGTTGGCGTCGGAGGACAATGCGGCGTCGTTGGCAAAGGTTGAATGAAGTGAGAGAAAAACATCCCGCGAGCAGCGCGTCGGTCAAACCGTTTTCACGAAAAATAACGTTTCAATCGCAAACGCGACGCGTCAGTTTTGAAGTTGCGCTTTTACGGTAACCCGAAGCGTGAGCGAGGGATTTAGGGTGTGAACGGGATCCCTCGCTCACGCTTCGGGTTACCAAAAACCAATGCCCCACGCAAAAGCGCAACTTCAAAACGCGTCAGCGAGGGATTTAGCCGGTTGATGGGATTCCTCGCTAACGCGTCGGGTTACCAAAAACCAATGCCTGACGCGAAAACGCAAATTCTAAACTGACGTGTCGGAATATTAAAAACATGCCTCGCAATAGCGTTGCTTAAAAGATTGCCGCTGGCAGCCTAGCCGCCGCCGACCAGCGTGACCACTTCGACGTCGTCGCCTGCGTGCACCGTGACTTGCCCGTATTCTTCGCGCGGCACGACATCCGCGTTGACTTCGACCGCCAAATAGTTCGGCGGCACATCAACGGTGTCCAACAGTTCTTGGACACTCATTTCGGATTCAATTTCAACGGGCTGGCCGTTCACGGTGATGCTGATCATGGGATCAATCGTTGGCGTCGTCGAAGGCGGAGTCAAAGGCGCGTGTGCTGGGCGAGAAATCCAATTGCTTGGTGAACTGGCAGGCTTCGGCCGCGCCAAACTCGCGTTCCATTCCGCTGTCTTCCCATTCAATTGACAATGGGCCTTGGTAGCCGATGTCATTGAGAGCGCGAATGATTTCCTCGAAATTCACCCCACCGCGACCGGGGCTGCGGAAATCCCAACCGCGTCGGGCGTCGCCGAAGTTCAAGTGGCTGCAATTGATACCGCTTTCACCATCGAGCGTCACGATCGCGTCTTTGATGTGCACGTGGTAGATGCGATCAGGGAACCGACGCAAAAATTTCACCGGGTCGACACCCTGCCAGATCAAGTGGCTGGGGTCGAAGTTGAATCCGAACTCGGGGCGTCGATCCAAGACGTCCAATGCTCGCTCGGCGGTGTGGATGTCAAAGGCGATTTCCGTGGGATGGACTTCCAAGGCGAATCGCACGCCGCACTCGCCGAAGGTGTCCAAGATCGGATTGAATCGTTCGGCCAATAGGTCAAACCCGGCGTCGATCATGCTGGGGGGGACCGGGGGGAACGAATACAGCAGGTGCCAGATGCTGCTGCCGGTGAAGCCGTTGACGACTTCGACGCCAAACTTCTGCGCTGCCTGGGCGGTCTTTTTCAGTTCTTCGATGGCTCGTTCGTTGACACCTTGGGGATCGCCGTCGCCCCAAACGTATGGTGGCAGGATGGCTTGGTGGCGTTGATCGATCTTGTCCAGCACCGCCTGTCCGACCAGGTGAGCACTGATCGCGTGGCATTGCAGCCCGGCGTCTTCGAGAGCACTGCGTTTGTTGTCACAATAATCGTCTTCGGCCAATGCCTTGTCGACTTCAAAGTGGTCTCCCCAGCAGGCCAGTTCGATTCCGTCGTATCCAAATCCTTTGGTTTTTTGGACCATGTCAGAAAACGGAATGTCTGCCCATTGGCCGGTGAACAAGGTGACAGGACGCGCCATGGAGATCTCCAAAAGAATCAAAAAGAAGGGCGAGCAAAGGAGGGTTCGATCAAGCCCGTATTGTGCGCAGCGGCCTAGGGAACCTGCAACAACCCTCAAAAGAAGGCCGTCTGAGCGAAAGGGGTGCATTGAGAGATGGTATTCTTGGCTTAGAATACGGTAGTATCGGTCGATCGCCCCCGATCATCACCTTTCCTTCTTTTCCTGCAGACGCGAAATGGCCCACAAAAACGGCAAGGCCGCTCCCGCCGCTCCCCGCCCCCAAGGATCTGCGACGGCCGAGGGCATCGCACAGCGATTGCGCGAAAGTTTGTTGATGCAGCGTGAGGAATTGGAAGTCGACAAGATTTTCCGAGCCCTGGTCAAACTCGAGGGCAGTGACTTGCACTTGAAAGTCGGCCAGCCCCCGATGGTACGGCTTGGCGGCGAACTCAAGGCGCTCAACCGCGGTCCCATCGACGCCGAGGAAATGGTGGATCTGCTGTTGCCGATGATGGACGAACGCAATCTGCTGATTTTTGAAGAAGAAGGCGGTGCTGACTTTGCCTATCTATGCGAAGTCGACGGGGTGCGTTGGCGTTTCCGGGTCAACATGCTGAAATCACTCGGCAGCATCGGTCTGGTCGCACGGCGGATCAATAACTACATCCCCGACTTTCGCGGTCTGTTTTTGCCCGATTCGATCGAAAAACTCTGTCACTATGATCAGGGCATGGTGCTGCTGGCCGGGGTCACCGGTAGCGGTAAAAGTACCACGATCGGGTCGATGTTGAACTACATCAACTCCATCTATCGCAAACACATTTTGACGCTGGAGGACCCGATCGAATTTATCTTCACCGAAGATAAATGTCTGATCAACCAACGTGAAATGGGACAAGACGTCAAAGATTTTAGCATCGGCATGAAGCATGCCGTGCGTGAAGACCCCGACATCATTCTGGTCGGCGAGTTGCGTGATGAAGAAACATTCATGACGGCGATCCACGCCGCCGAGACCGGTCACCTGGTGTTCGGGACGATTCACGCGGCCAGTGCATCCACCACGATCGGCCGTATTTTGGACTTGTTCCCCGAAGAAATGCACAACGCGATCCGCAGCGCGATCGCATTCAATATGAAAGGCATCGTCGCTCAAAAATTGCTTCGCAGTATCAAACCCGGTGTCTCGCGGGTGCCCACTTGTGAGGTGATGACGTTCAACCCGACGATTCGGAAACTGGTACTCGAAGGGTCGGATTCGAAATTGCCCGATGCGATCCGGATCGGTGCCGAAGACGGCATGCAAGACTTCACGATGAGTTTGAAGGGATTGATCGATGACGAATTGATCGATCGTCCGACCGCATTTGCCGTTGCCCCGAATAAAGACGCCTTGAAGATGGCGCTCAAGGGGATCGATGTCAAAGCGCCTGGTATTTTGTAAGCTCTCACCTGTGTTCGCCGCACCGCGTGCACATCGCCTGTCTCCTGTGTGACCACATCTCTTTCGCGCGAGCCAGATTGTTCTGACTCGTCAGCCTCGCATCTCCTCTTTCCATCGCTCTTGCCCGTATTTGATGGCCGACCAGACCCCACCCCAGCTTTGGCAAACGACCACTCCCGTCGAGTTCTCGCCCAAGTTAAATGACAACACGCAAGTCCAAGCGCTGCTGATCAGCACCCGTCAAGGCGCTGGATTCGAAGTCGCCGCCGGTCAAGTCTCGCATGCGATCGGATCGCGGGCGACGCAAGTCCTGTTGGATTTCACCGCCGCCGGTTGTGCGATGCGCTATCTGATCGATGGCCAGTGGGAACAATTGCCACCGCTGGACCGCGAAACCGGTGACGGGATGTTGTTCGCGCTCAAGCAATTGTGCCTGCTCAATCCCGCCGACCGCCGCAGTGCCCAGTCGGGATCGGTCGACATCAAACTGAAAAAAGCCAAATTCGAATTGCGGTTGCAATCGCAAGGTGTGCCGACCGGCGAACGCGTGTTGTTGCGGTTGGAATCCAACGAGGTTCCCTTTTCCACGCTCGGCGATTTGGGGATGCGCGACAAGATGGTCAGCGCCTTCAAAGCACGCTTGAACGATGAAGCCGATATCGTGTTGATCACGGCCCCCAAATCCGAAGGCCTGACGACGACATGGAACGTCAGCATCAACGCCGCCGATCGGCTGGTGCGGGACTTTCAATCATTCGAGGACGAAGCCCGTCCCGAACCAGACATCATCAACATCACGCCAAACTTTTATGGCGGCAGCACCGGATTGTCTGCGGACGAAGCGGTTCGCAAAGCCATTTTGAAAGAGCCAGATGTCTTCCTGTTTCCCGAATTGGTGGACCCGGAAACATTCCAGCGCGCCGCCCTGCAGATCGACAAAGCGGAAAAGAAGATCATCACCCGAGTCGTTGCCGGTGGGGCGGTCGAAGGTTTGGTGCGATTGATCGCCAAGTACCCCGACCAACGCAAATCGATTGCCGACAAGGTCTCCGGCGTGCTCGGTCAACGATTGGTGCGGCGATTGTGTGACAACTGCAAGCTCGGGTTTCAACCGCCACCACAGTTGTTGCAGCAGTTGGGGATCCCACCGGGCCGCGTGGCGATGTTGTATCAACCCTTTGTGCCGCCGCCGATCGAGCAGCAGGTCGACGAAAATGGCCGCCCCGCGCCGATCACGCCTTGCCACAATTGCCAAGGTCGAGGTTACTTTGGCCGCATCGGAATTTTTGAATTACTCAGCCCGGGACCGCAATTGCGAGATGCATTGACGAAGACTCAGGATCTGGGGCGACTCAATGCGATCGCCAAATCGGAAGGGTTTCACGGGGTGCAAACCGAAGCGGTTCTGACGGTGGCCCGCGGTCTGACCAGCCTGGACGAACTCAAACGAGCCTTCGCCAAAAAGCAGTGAGGCCCGCTGCACCGTTGGTGTGGAGGGTTCATCCGACCGGTTTTTGAAGTGGCGCTTCTACGGTAACCCGACGCGTCAGCGAGGGATTTAGGGTGTTGGCGGGATTCCTCGCTGACGCTTCGGGTTACCAAAAAACAATGCTCCACGCAAAAGCGTCACTCCAAAACGCGATGCGTCGGATGAAGTCACAATTGCTGCGAATGGCAATCCTTCAACACTGCACGCTCTCTCGCTCGCGAGCTGAATCAGCGCACTCCTTCAAACAGCGCGGATCCGATGCGGACGAAGGTGGCTCCGGCGGCGATGGCGGCTTGATAGTCGCCACTCATCCCCATCGAGAGTTCTGGTAGCGGTACTCCGCTAGCCGATTGCAGTTCGTCTCGTAACCGCGCCACCGCTTGGAATTGCTCGGCGGCTTCGGCTTGTTCGGTGCCCCAGCCGGCCATCGCCATCAGTCCGGCGACGCGGACACCCGGTCGATCCGCTCCAGCAACCAACTGCTTCAATTGGTCCGGCGACAATCCGGTCTTGGTTGGATCGCCACTGATGTTGACTTCCAGCAAGACATCGATGACTCGGCCTTGCTGCTGGGCTTCGGTATCGATGGCCTGCAGCACGCGCTGGCTGTCGACCGAGTGGATCAACGGTTGATAGGCCAGCAGTCGACGGATCTTGTTCGTCTGGACGTGTCCGATCATGTGCCAGCGGATCGCATCACCGCGAGCCATTTCATCCGCCTTTTTCCACAACAATTGAGGCCGGCTTTCACCTAGATCATGGCAACCAGCTTCCACCAGCCATGCGGTCGTTTGGGCGTCAACATATTTGGACACGCCGACGATGCGGACGGAATCCGGTGGGCGTCCGGCGGCGGCGGTGGCGCTGCGGACTTGGTCACGGACCTGCTGCCAGTTCAGTTGAATTCGCTGGGCGACCGGATCGGGCGGATGGGCGCTGGGCAGATCATTCACGACGCGTTGTCCTCGACTGTGATCAGATCCTCGAACGATTTTTTCTTGGCATTGAATCGCGCGACATAAAAATCCGCGATCATGTGTTTGCCAAAAAAGGTTCGCGGGGCGGCATCGGCAAGCGATCGATACAGGATCCATTGTTCGCGACCGATTTGAATTCGGTACGCGCTGGCTTGGTTGGCTGGCACCAGTTGCAGTTGGTGTCCGACGGTCAGTTGCCGCCAGGTGCGTTGTTTGTCGAATCGTTTTCGAGACAGATCAAACCACAGGGGTGCATACAGTTGACCCTGGCCTTGGCAGCGGACCAGCAGGTGTTGGTCGTCCGCAATAGCGAGGGTGGTGGAGGTGTGGGTGGCTTTCCATTCGCTGGCCGACAACGGCATGACCAATGCGCGTGATCGCCCGTCGCCGAGAAACAGTTCGGTGGTTTCCGGTTCGATTTGGCCGCTGATTCCTGGCCCCAGCGGCATCCGTAGTTGATAGTTGACGGTGCCAGTGCCGACCGGCTGACTGGGGTCACCGACAACGGCGTCGGCAAAATAGCAGCAGCGGTCTTCGCGGAGCACCATGATCTGCCGCTGCAGGGCATAGCCACCGTCGAGTGCTTGTTCGAGTTCCAGGTAGTGGACGTCGTCATCGGTGTATTCGCAGGTCGCAACCCAATCGGCGATCGGCTGTCGGGTTTGGCCGTCGATGGCGACGTGCGTTTCGCAGCATCCACTGATCAGAATTGATTTTCCGGCCATCAGGTCCAGTGACGTGTCAGGGCCGTTGTAGGTGACCACGGTGCGACCGCGACGAACATCCCACTCTGGCAACAGACAGGCCAACTTGGCGTCTTCGTCATGCAGCATCGATTCCGGCAAACTGACTTGCCAGGCCAGTCGGCCTTTGGATCGACTTTGACCAAGCGCCGCCTTCATCGCCGGCAATAACGATTCGGGGTCCAGCTGCGCCGCTTGCAGCAACAGTCCGTGGGGGCCGCAATCATCACGGACCGATTGGTCTTGCACCAGGCTGGGCGCTTGCCCGCCGCCGGTTCGCGATAGCGCGGCCACCCAGGTTGCCAGTTCGATGCCGATCTGATCGATCGCGGTCAGCAACGCCGAGGGCTGTTTGGGCGGCGATTGTGCTGAGAGATGTTTGACAAGTGATCGACAGCGCAGCAATGACGCTAAAACCAAACGGGATTGAAGGGGTTGTGAAAGCGCCGCGGAGACCGACAAATCCTCCTGCTCGCACCACTGCATCAATGCTTCTTTGCCGCTGGATGCCAAACGGCGACAGGACGGCAGGGCACGTAACACGTGCGCCAGGGTCAGGCCGATTTCGGCGACACCGACCAATGCCAATGGATCGGTACTGTCACGCTGTAGCAGACTGTCGCGGTATTCCTGCAGACTGCCCAACAGACTCCACCATTGGTTTTCATCCAGCTGATGCAATAGCGCCGGCATGGCTGCCGACCAAGCCACCGCCACAGCAGCTTGATGGACGTCCTGGGGGTTGCTGGCGAGAGCGGTTTCAAAATCACGGACCAGCTCGCCGGCTTCGATACCCTGGAATCGTTTTCCCGTGGTCGGTGATCCGCTGGCCAGTCGAGTCAGCCATTCAAACGAATCGTCACAGGCAACGGCTTGCTCGATCGCGATGCCCCAGCGGTACACCACGCCTCGCTTGGCACAGGCTCCGAACAGCATTTTGGCCGGTTGGTCGCGGAGATCATTCAGAATCGTTTTTCTGAGCCCCGTCCACTGCGCCGAAACCAACGACGATTCATCCTCGCCCGAGAGGTTGGCTTCAGCGGTGGGAATGACCGCGGTGGTGGCAGCATCCGGGGGGGCGTCCGGTGGAGACGACTTTTGCGATTGTCGGCGCTTTCGAGGCATGGGGCGGCTAGTCGTGAAGGTGCCAAAAGACGAGGATTCAAAGTAGAGAAGCTAACTTAGTCGCGCCGGGGCATTCTTGCACCCAGCTACAATAAAAGCGTTCGCTGATTCGACGTTCTAAAGTGATTCCGATGAAATACCGCTCGCCACTGGTCTCGTTCGTCCTTTGTGTCCCCATTTGCATCGCGCTCGCGGGATGTGGCCGAGGGACGACGCAAACCGCAGTTGATAACTCGACCGAGGTTGCCGGCGATAGCACTGCCGGTGAAGCACCGCACGCCAAACAAGTCGACGGCACCCCACCGGCTGCGTCATCCGACCCGGTCGACCCGCCCGCTGATTCCGGTCCCGATGCATCCGCAGCGCCCAGCGGCCGTCCCTTGCCACCGGTTCCCGAATTGGGCGCTGCCGATCCGCCAACGGAAACCGAGCCGACGCAGATGAACGCCGCAGCGGACACCGCCGTGGATCCTCCGGCGGGGACACCGGCCGAAACCGATACAGAAGACCTGTCGGCTTGGGAGTCGGATCAACCTGATCCCGAACAGCTAGCACGCGACGCATTTGAGCCGCCGCCGCAATCGAAACCACTGACAAAGCAAGGGCGACTGTGGGTCGATCGCGAGCAGCATCGCGTTTATCTGGACGGCTATGTGGCTCTTAAACGAGGCCCGCTGGAGATGTTCGCTTGCCCGGTCGGCACCAAAGAACACGAGTCGATTGTGGCTGCGTTGGCCAAATCCAGCGAAGTTCACGCGGCGCTCTTGGCGATCGAAGCGACGCCCGGAACGCCGGTGCGATTCCGCCCTGAATTTTTGCCGCCGACCGGCCAAGTGATTCGGGTTTGGACCTGCTGGTACGACGCTGCGGGAGAGTTCCATGCGGTCGACGCGCGGCAGTGGATCCAGGACTTGGAAACCGAGAAAGCGATGGCGGTTGAATGGGTGTTTGCTGGCAGCGGGTTTTGGCAGGACCCCGAAGACAAACGCGAGTACTACTTGGCGGATTCGGGAGACATGATTTGTGTTTCTAATTTTTCCAGCGCCATGCTGGACGTGGCGATGCCCAGCAGTGCCGACGCGGACCTGCTGCGATTTGTTCCCTTCGAATCCAAGATCCCTGATCGCTTCACTCCGGTCCGACTTGTTTTAGTCCCGGTGCCCTTCCCCACCGACGCAGCGGACCCGCCCAAAAACCCGAAATGGTCACAGCCACCCACTGCAAAAGACGTCCCACGTCGGCCGCCGCCCGCATCATCCTGATAAACGCTACAGCCGGATGATTTGCAGGCCTGTGGAGGGGGGAACACGTTCGTAGTGACCGGGGGCCGATTCAGACCAACCAGCGTAACCTAGTATTTGATACCGACAACGCATGAGGTCTGTCGGCGAGTCAACTCGAATCACCGGGGAGCGCCAGTGGTAAAATGGGGTCAATATCAAAGCCGAAACGGAGTCGCGGGACTCAAGGCAAACGGGAACAAGGGCATCGATCGGGCGCCAACGTGACACAGCGGGGACCAGCCCAGTCGATAGCCCGTCTGATCGCGGACGAGATCGGTTTATCGGTTGAAGTCAAACCGGTTGGCAGCGAGCCCGATCCGCTGCTGCGAATCGCGGAAGTGGAAACCCATCGGGTCCACAGTGAAACGCTCCGCAGCCATACGGACGCTGATCTGGTTCGCCAGGCGCTCGCATTGCCAAGCGGTGAGATCGCGCTGTGGTCGGCACCGGCCGACCAGGCCGAACGGATCGCCAGGCATGCGCTGTCTTTATTGGATCTGCACGTGACCTGCCAGGAAAACCAACAGCTGCTGGCGGAGGTCGATTCGTTGACCAGCCAGGTCGTGCACGACTTTGAAGAGTTGTCGTTGATCCGGATGCTGGCATCGGGATTGGAACTGCCGCAAACGAGCCAAGAAACCGATGCCTTTATTTTGGCGTCACTGCAGCCATTGGCCAGCGGTGTCGGTACCGAGTCGCTGGCAGCAATCTTGGTGGACCATCCCGAGGGCGAATCGCAGGCCACGATTTGGACGGGGCCACGGCTGGTTGCCGACCGGGACCTGCGGGACTTTGTTGCCCGCTATGCAAAACTACTGCGTCTTCAACCGGTCGTTCGAAATGATCTTTTGGACGGTCATGGGCGTGGTCTGGACGGTGTCACCGAATTGTTGATGGTGGAATGTTCCAGCAGCGGGCGAGTGCATGGTTGGTTGGTGGCCTGCAATCGAATCCGCCAACCCGAGGACAACACGCCTTGGGGGCATCTCGGGTTCACGTCGGTTCAAGCGTCATTGATGGAAACCGTCGCCCATCAACTCGCAGCACAACTGAGCAATGTGCGACTACTAGGGCAGAAAGAAGCCTTGTTCACCGATGTCGTTCGCGCCATCGTCGATGCTGCCGAATCGCGTGATCCGCTGACCTGTGGTCACGCCGAGCGGGTGGCCCAAATGGCTCGCTGTTTAGCGTCCCAGGTCGGTTTTTCTCCGTCCGCTTGCGAACGGATTTATTTGACCGGATTGCTGCACGACGTTTTGCGGATCGCGATTCCCAACACGGATTCGCATCCGCCCGATCGATTTTGTGTCCCGCCGGGCGCCAGCATCAACACGCAAACCGATGCGGGCCGACAAATCATTCGTGGTCTCGATGCACTGCAGGGGATTCTGCCTGGCGTGCTGTATCACCATGAGCGTTGGAATGGTACCGGGGGGCCGGAGCAGTTGGTCGGGGATCAGATTCCGGTCGAAGCCAGGATCCTGGCTATCTGCGATGCGTTTGACACGCTGACCAGTGATCACGCGGAACAGTCGGCAATGTCTGTCGAGTCGGCCGTTGCCATTCTGCAAGCGGGCGCGGGCGATGCTTGGGACCCAGATTTGATCCAAACGTTTGTTGATCACATCGATCAGATCAACCAAATCTGTCAACGCTAAACCTGACGCTATCAGCGGCTGGCTAAGCGGCGCGACGTGATGATTGAATCGACGTGCCGGCGACGCGATCGAGTAAGATTGTGAAGTCGCCGGGTTTCTTAATCACCGAATTCACGCCGGCATCCAACGCGGATTGTCGCGATGCGGGTGAGAGATCATTGGTGATCCACACGTGATCGGCGACGTGATGACCCAGCCGACGGAACAAGTTTGGCCAGTGTTGACGGTCGGTTGCTGAATCGTCCCACCACAGTTCGTCAACATTGACGAGCGTTCCCAATTGATCCGGTCGGCACCAAATCGCGGTGGCCTGACCCGAACCGGCGATCTCCAACAATGCGGTTGCATTGGCATAGTTTGCAGCGACGACGGCCACGCTGTTCACACGTCGCGGTGAGAGTTTGCCCGACCCGCAGTGCCGCAGTGATTGCGGCAGTTGCGATTCCCATTGGTGCCAATCGATCGCGGGCGCAGCTAACAGCAGACCGGGCGCGGGGCGTGATCCGGCGCACAGCGGACCGGTCAACAAGTTCACATCGGCATCCGGATGCAACTGACGCAGCGATTGAAACAACGCCTCGTCGACCGCCGAATCGTTCTCACGACAGTAGAGGATGGTACGGACCGCTTGAGCGGGACGCGCGACCGCTGAACTCAAATCGGGCCGATAGGCGATCTGTGCGACCCGGCTGTCACAAAATTCGTACACCGGTCGAAACGCGGTCGAGCGACGATCACCAATCCACAGCAGGGTGCCGTGATCAAGCGGTCCGTCGCAGTGATGGGGGAAGGCCGTGTGTGGGGTGCCAGACATGGGTTGCCAGACCGTTGGGGGCAAGCGTTTCCGAACACGCTAGGCTGACAGCAAGACCTCGGCTTCTTGCAGACAATGCCACGCGTCGGCCGCCGTTTGGGAAGCTCGCAATCGATCCAAGAAGGAATCGATGGCGATCAGGCGACTGATCTTGGCCAGGGTACGAAGGTGTGCCGAATCGTCGTAAGAGCAAATCAAGAAAAACACGTCCGTCATGTGGCCCGAATCCGAGAACGGAATTCGTGTTTGACTGACCGCCAAGGCGACGACGGTGTCGGCCAAAATTGAAGTTTGGGGGCGCCGCGGGTGCAGCATCGCGACGCCGCAATCGAGCGCCGTCGGGTGCATTTGTTCGCGGCTTTTGACCGCTTCGGCCATCGCCGGTGCATCCCACATCAGACCGGAATTAGCCGCCAGATTGCACATGCTGCGGATCACGGAACTGCGAGTTTTGGCCTGCAGTGGGACCTCGATCGAATCGACCGGGCACAATTCGTGAATCGAACGGTCATGGGTTTCATCGGTCATGCGATCGACCACGCGCTGTACACGGGCCAATTCATCGCTGTCTTCGCTGGCGCCGAGCTGTTCTTCCAGCCAGTGGTGAATTTCGGCCTCGTTGAATTTCCATTGTCCGCTGACCTTGCGGCCGGGCAGTCGGCCGCGACTGACCATTTTTTCGACCTGCGTCGGCGTGATATGGAGGTACTGTGCAATCTGCGCTAAATCTAGGTCTTCCATACATTCAATCACGTGATGTGTGCTGCCGTTGGACTCCGTGCGGCACGTATCGTGACCGACCAAGGGCTGATTCGGGAGGTGCAAAAAGGATGGATTTTTTCTGAATTCTTGGTGATTTCATTCAAGTTTCCTACGATCGGTGCCGTCTCGCTCTTGACCGTGGCGGTCGGCGCCAGGTATTGCCAATCCACACAAACCGATTTTTGACAGTCCACAACCGCAGCAAGTGATCCCCTCGCGCCCCAGCGACCAACTTTCGTCATGACAGATTCCACGTTCCTATCGTTTCGGCTGTCGTCATGGATGCTGGCGCTGATCGTCATGAATTGGGGTGACGTGCTGGGGCAAACCGCGAGCAGTTCGCTGGACGTGCCTCAAACCCAACTGGCGCCGATCAATGCGCCGCTAGGACCCTCATCACCGATGGGGCCTCCGGTACCCAGTGCGGGGGCACCAAGCAGTGGGTTTTCGACGTCGCCGCTGGGCACACCGACTCCCTACACGCCGGCTCCCTACACGCCGTCGGCCGGATCGTCGTTTGACCCCTACGCCGGTGGACCGTCCGCCGGATATGTGCCGCCGATGAGTCCCCCCACGATGGCGCCGCCGCCGACATTCGGATCGCCGGCGATGACATCCGCCTATGGAACTCCGTACTATGGTGGACCGGCAAGCCAGCCGCCGCCCTTGTTCGGCAGTTCGAACCTAATGGGCCCGCCGGTTGTCTACGGGACCAGCCCGATGGGAACACCGATGACGATGGCCCCGCCATCGACGTTTGGTGGACCGACCTTTGGTGCACCGACCGGCTATGACATGCAACCGTCGATCTATCCCAGCGGGGCACCGTCGACCTTGTTTCCGAGTGGATTGATGGGACCGACATCGTCGTTCAATCCAGATTTCAATCCCTATCGATTGATCCAACGTGGACGCTTTCGTCAGGAATTCCAAGCGGGTAGCGACGATGCGGATTCGTTGCAGGTCAACACGACCGATGTGGCGCTGGCGTTTGCCTGTCCCAATTTTCTGTTTTCCAATCAGCCGCTGTTTATCGCCCCGTCGTTCTCATTGCACTTGTGGGACGGACCGAACTCCAGCACCGGCGCCGACCTACCGGGTGAAACCTACGACGCCTTCCTGGGGTTCGACTGGCACTCCGATCCCAATCAGATTTTGGGAGCTGAGATCGGCGTCAGTGTGGGCGGCTACAGTGAATTCGGCGTCTTCGACAGCGACAGTATTTTGGTCAAGGGCCGAGGATTGGGGACGTTTCGGTTGACGCCGGCCAGCACGTTCAAATTGGGAATCATTTATTACGACCGGGTCAAAACAAAGATGTTGCCGGCGGGCGGGATTCTGTGGCGTCCCAGCCCGACCTGTCGCGCCGACATTTTCTTTCCTGAACCCAAGCTGGGCCATTACGTTTCTACCCTCGGCACCAATGACGTCTGGTGGTACATCGCCGGCGACTATGGCGGCGGTTCGTGGACCATCGACCGTGCCGACGGCCGCGGGGATCAAGTCGACGTGAATGATATTCGCCTGACGACGGGATTCGAATGGGGGCCAACGGCGCGGATGAGAGCCGGGCAGCGGACGGCGTTTCTCGAATTCGGCTATGTCACCGATCGAGAGTTGGTCTATCGCTACAACCCCCAAGACGGAATCTCGCTGGATGACACGTGGATGTTCCGGGTGGGAATCGGGTACTAATGCTATTCCTCGAATCCCATGTCGAAAATTTCTTCGCCAGCCAGCGTTTGTAGGATCACGGGACAGCCCTCTTCCAACATGTCCAGCACGTCGTCAAATCCTTCTTCGTCGCCGTAGTAGGGATCGGGCACGTCGTTGGGCCAGGTGTCATCCAGGTAATCGCTGAAGACACGGATGTGGGTGGTGGGCCGGTCGGCCAGGGCAATCAACGATTCATAGTTGGCGTTGTCCATCGCCAGCACCAAGTCGAAATTGTCGTCGTCCAAATCTTCCAGGGTCACTTGTCGAGCCAAGCTTTTCAATTCGTAACCGCGCGCTTCGGCAGCGGCCTTCATGCGCGGATCTGCACCCTTGCCGATGTGATAGTCATGTGTCCCGGCAGAGTCGATCTCGACATCGATGTCGAATTCTTCGGCAAACCGTTTCATCACCGCTTCGCCGGCGGGCGAGCGGCAGATGTTTCCCATACAGACAAACAGCACACGTTTAATGGACATCGAAATTCAGTGGTCTGTGATCAGGCGGTCAATCGATCAGGGGGTGAATGCAAAACATGCGTCGCGGTGACGGCTGGTTAGCCTATCGGATTGCCACAGGTCTTTTCAACCGAAGGCGCCGGCGGTGGATGCGATCGGCAGCCATCGCGACCCCGTTGGACGCTCTACAGCGGTAGAATCTCCACGCCAGCGGCGTCTCTGGGTATGACATCCGCCCCTTTGGCTTTTTCATTCAAATGATGCAGCGCGTCGGCACCGACCGCACCCAGATCGATCGTCCACTCGTTGACGTACAGTTCGACATGCTGCATCAACACGTCGTCGTTGAACTCTTGTGCGTATTGTCGCATCGTCGGCAATGCCCGATCGGGATCCGCCAGCGAATACTCCAGCGATTCGCGGACGACCGTTTGCACCGTTCGCAGCACCTCTCGGGGAACCGATTTCATTCCCACCAACCCGCCCAGCGGCAGCGGGCAATGGGTCTCTCTCTCCCAGCGTGTCCCCAAGTCTTCCACCAATCCCAATCCTTGGTCTTGCCAAGTGAATCGGCCTTCATGAATGCAGACGCCGTAGTCGGCTGTTCGCTGACGCAGGCCTGGCATGATTTCCGAAAACACGACTTGGCGCATCGCACTGGTTTGGGGATAGAACAATCGAAACAACAAACTTGCCGTCGTATGCTCGCCCGGGCACAACGTGACTTGATCGATCGATCGCGGCGGCAGCGCCCCGGGATCGGCCGACAATAACAACGGGCCGACACCAAACCCCAGCGCCGAACCGGACGGCAGCACGATGGTCGAATCGGATCGCAACAGTGCCGCGTGGAAACTGCATTTGGACACGTCGAATTGGTCGGCGAACAGACGTTCGTTGAGCTGTTGGATGTCTAACAATTCGATTTGGAAATTGATCCCACGCCAATCGACCAATCGATTCAAAATCGCATGAAAGGTGAACGTGTCGTTGGGACAAGTTGAAATGCCCAGTCGTATCGTGTGGTTCATGTTGTTGATCGATCGAGTTCCTGTTGTAACACCGTGGCCACGCTACGCAGCGCTTGGTCGATTCTCCAATCGGCCTGTTCGCGGCGGCCGACGAAGTTCGAAAACCCACGCACGATCCCCAGTGGGACGTTTGCTGATCGACAGGCGAGCGCCACTGCAAATGATTCCATGTCCTCGCCCACCGCCTTGGGGTGGCGTGCCGACCGTCGCTGGGCGTCGTCGGCATCGGCCGATCCGGTGCAGACGGTCAATAGCGTTGCGGCGTCGTTCGAACCGGGATGCCAACAGTGCAGATGTCCCTCGGGATCCTCGGTCGGATACCAGGGCCAACCCAGATCCACGGCGTCGACATAGGAGTCGCCTTGGCCGACACCGATGCCATCGATGGCAACCGCTGTAAACCAGATCGCATCACCGATCGCCAGCGATTGGCAATGGTCACCGGGCAGCAAACCGGCGATCCCGGCCAGGATCACCCGATCAGGGCGGTGTCGAGTGATCGCCGCGGTCGTCGCGATGGCGCTGGCAATCACACCGAACCCGATCGTTTCGATCGCCCAGTGTCGAGGATCAAAACGCAACGCCGGTTCAATCTGTTGGCGTTCGGTTTCCGTCGGTATCAAGATTAAATTGGGCACCATCGATTCCCCTTCAGCCGCCATCTAAACGTTCAGCACACGTGGACGTCGTACGGATTTTTGAAGTGTTGTCATTGCAGTTAGGGACAAGTTCAACCCGAAGCGTCAGCGAGGGATTTGGGGTGTTAACGGGATCCCTCGCTGACGCTTCGGGTTACCAAAAACCAATGCCCCGCGCAAATGCGTAACTTCAAAACGCGTCAGCGAGACAATTGGAAACGGGGACACCTTAAACGTTGGTTATTGACGCACCACTAGAGAGTGGGTTGGCCGGCCATCCAATATTCGATGGCGCGACGATTGGATGCAAACGCCATGTTGTCCAGGTATTCATCGCCCGGATGGGTCCAGGCATAATCGTCCAACTCGGACAGTTCCAATTTGATCTCCAGCGGCTGTTCGGGCTGGCAGAGATAGAACAGGTCGATCACTTGGGACACGACGCCGTGATAGTCGTACTGATTGGGAAACGTCATCATCAAATCGATGTTGGTCAGACGCAGTTGTGTTTCCTCCAACACTTCTCGCTCGAGCGCCTGTTCGACGGTTTCACCTTGATCGACAAAACCACCGGGCAATCCCCATTGGCCTTTGCCGGGGTCGCGGGCACGGCGAACCAGCAACAATTCATTGGCCGGATTGACGATCAATGCGCCGACCGCAGCGACCGGACCAAAGAACACGGCGAACCCACATTCGCTACAGCGAAACGGGACCTTTCCAGGTGCCTGGTGCGCGGTGGCGCATCGCGGGCAATGCAAATACGCTTGTTCAATGGGGATCGCCATGAATGTGCCTGGTCGGTGAAGTTCGCTAAGGGGTGCGCGCGTGCGAGTCGTAGGGAGTGTCAGTGGCCGCCGGCGAAGGATGCCGCTCGTAGCACGCCACAGCTGTCGAACTGGCGGCTTAGGTTGGCCAATTCGTGAGCCGAATCCACCACGCCGATGCCCATCGGTTCAACCGTTTCTCGTGGCAGACGACTGTGTAGCATCACCCGGTGCAGCGCCGTGACCTGTTGCAATTGCATCGCCATGGTTCGGTAACGATTCCAGCCCGGCAGCCCGTCCCCGGTGGTGGCGGCCTGGCCGTCAGATTCGCTGCCGTCAGATTCGCTCTCCGACGGGGGCTCGTGGTCGATGTCCGAATCAATCGCCAGCAAGGCGCCCGCGGGCGGATCGGTCAGGGATGACCAGATCACGATCGTTGCTTCGGGCTCGGCATAATCCAACGCCGCAGCGGCCGCGCGGACCACGTTCTCCCACGTCTGTTGCTGTTGGTCACCATCCAGTGCGGCGACGACCAATTCAGCCGGCGGTGGAATCGGATCGGGACGCCGCAACGTTGGGGTGATTCGTTTGGCAATTGCTTCCAACGTTCCGGCATGAATCTCGCCCGCGGTGCCGTTGGAATTTGCGGTCACACTTAGGATCAACTGCACACCCAACAGCCACGGCACCTCTTCGGCAATCGTGTTGCCGGATTTCATCGCCGGATCCGACGCAATGCCGGTCGCGATTTTATCGGCGAACCGATTTCGCGTGGCCGAATCGCAGAGGGCTGGAAAGATGCCTGTCAAATCGCGTCGATCGCCCAAGTTGCGCGGGCGCACGGCAACGATCGGTAGGACGAAATCGGCTTCGACCAGTGCCCGATGCAGATAGATCGGTTCGGCATCGACGTCAGCGGCCAAATAGCACAGGGCTTCGCGAGTGTCCGATTGATGAACGTGAACCGGGTGGTCGCCCGCCGAAGCTCTAATCAGGGCCAGGGTTGATTCGGTCGCTTCATCCCAGACCACAATTTCGATCTGGTCCGCCGGGGTGCTCTGCAACATCCGGATCGCGCCCTCGATGACCGCATCGATTTGGGGAACATTCGGATCGACCGCCAAAGCGATTCGGTCGCCGGCCACGATTGCCGCTTCGATCGGCGGGAAATCATCCGGTGTGGCTAGCGCGTGCAGGGTGTCGGCCACCACGTCGCGACAGGTTTGCCGTGTTCCCGCGTCATACTCCCAGACCTGGACCGATGCCAATCCGGACTGTTTGGATTGAAATTGAACACGGTCGTCGCCGGGCGGGGGTGTGATGTCGTGGACCACCGGCGATTCGTCGGCGGTTGAGGGTGGCTCGGGCGATCGGGGCTCGGACATCAGGCATTCCAGCAGTCAGGTTCCGGTGGTTGAGGCGAAAACGAAGTGCAGATTTCGCTGGCGCGGTTATCACGCTTTCGGCACGAAAACGCAACCGCAAGGTATTTTAGCGACGTTTTTGCACCGCTGGTGCAAATCGGGGTTGGCGTTTCCGCGGTCGGCCGACGGGGCTACAGTGTTTGCGAATCAGCCTGTCGCCGGTTGGATGACCTGTGGTCGGCCCGATGCAGGGCACCATTTGAAGGAAACTGAATGCCTGGGAAACCCGCAATGCTCGGTTGGACGAAATGCCGTGGTGGTCGCTGGAATCGTCCAGCCAGGCTGGTGATGTTGCTGGCGGTATTGGGATTCGTCGGCTGCGCAGACTCGAAAACATCGGAAACGGCCAGCACATCGCCTGACGGTGCGCAGTCACAGAAGGGATTGCCAGCGGTCAGCGCGGCCGACTTTTTGCGTCAGGTGCTGCGTCGCTATCAAAACGCCAGCCACTATCGAGACCAGGGCGAAGTCCGCTTGCGAATCGAACAGGACGGGCAACTGCTTCGCCAGACCGCTCCGATGCAGGTCGCTCTGGAGGGCACGACGATTTGGATCGCCGCCTATGACGCACGGTTGTGGTCCGACGACCAGCAAACCCTCGGCTGGCTGGCCGACCAACGAACGCGCTATCACGATGCACAGGTCGTCGTCGGGCCGGTCTCCACTGGGCGGCCGACGTTGTCGTTGCTGTTGCAAGATCCGATTTTGTCCGAACGCATGGTCGCGGGGCTCGGCGGGCCGCCGCCGCAGTTGGAGTGGCTGTTTGATCCCGATCCGATGGCGAAATTGTTCACCGATGCCGCCGCTGATGCGATCGAGTACCAGGGAATCGACGAGTCTGACGGAGTGAAATGTGTGGTGGTGCATGCCGTCGTCGATCGAGACCGCTATCGTTTTTGGATCGATCCCGATCAATCGGTGATCCGAAATGTGGACTTGCCGGTGTCGATGGCTGGCCAGGCGGTTCAGTTGGAAGGTGCCAAAGTCCACTCGTTGGAACTGTCGTTGGTCGGGGCAACCTTCGATCCTCCGCAGGAACCATTTGAGTTGCCGCAGATGCAGCACTTCGATTTTCCGCCGCAACCGAAGTACTTGCGCGCGTTGGTCCCGCTGCCGCCGCCACGTCCCAATCCACGCCTGGGTAGCCGCGTGCCGGGGCAAAAACGAACCGACCGTGGCGTGACATTGATGGTGGCCTGCCATCGGCAAACCACAGCCGACGCGGAACCACAGAATATCCACGCGGTTCAATCGCTCGCCGCTTGGTTGGCACACTCGCCAGAAGAAGTTCGCTCGCGCGTGCAACCGGTGGCCCTGGTCGACCAAGCCGCCCAGCGGATCTTGGATCAGTCCTCGGTGGCCTCGATCGGCTGGGCGCTGCTGCGTGATGATGCCGGCCGAACACAACAGCGGATCGGCATCGATGCCGGTCAGGCCGCAGCGATGGATGCCAGTGGTCGGCTGGTTTGGGTGGGTGATCCCAGAAGCCCGCTGGACATCAGCGTGCTGGGCACCGTGGTCATCGACACGCTGGCCGGAATCGATGTGCCACAGCGAATGCGCGAGCAATGGCAATCCGATCGCAGTGCCTATCAGGCCAAACTGAAAACACTCGCCGTGCCCACACCCTAGTGCTCTGTCCCCAGGCTAATTGTCGTGGATCGCTCCGTCGATCCAACGTCGTTGCATTTCCGCTGTCGCCCGAGGTGGTCCGCATTGGGCTTGCGATTGCGGTGGCTGGTCAGGGAAGATCGGGGCGGATCGAACTTCTATGCCTGCCTTTCTACCCAGCCCAGATTTCATGGACGATTCTGAACTCGAACGAATGCCGAATCCGTTTTCGACGTTCGCCGACTCCCGCGCCAAATCACGCAAGAATCTGTTTTCGGCGGTCAAGTTCCTCGGGCTTGCCGTGTTACTGTTCTGCGCCGTGACGTTTGGACAGGTGCACTGGAAACAACTGCGAGTCAGTCAACTACTGGACCGCTTTCAATCCCGTTCGGCGGGCGAAAAACTAGCCGGACTTCGTCAATTGCAAGCATCAGGTGCGGCGGGGATTGATGGCATTGTGGCTGCCGTCGCGGATGACAACCCGCAAGTTTCCAAGCTGGCGGCCGAGACGTTGTCGGAAATGAAGAAACAGTGGCTGACACTGCCGACTTCGCAACGGACCAAGTGCCGCCAGCGGTTGTCGCAATCGCTGGCCCGAGTCTGCAACCAATTGGATCAGAAAAACGACCATCGCTGGCCTCGTCTACAACAATTGGCTCAGGCCTGTGCCCAGGAACTATTGGAGTCGGCTCCGGGGGCTGATTCGGGCACGCTCTCGGCCGCCGATCAACAGTCCTATCAAACGTTGATGCAGATCGTCGCCAATGCCGCCGCCCCGGCACTGCCGGTGGCTCAGGCAACAACGGGGCCGCTGCCGATTGATTCATTGGCCGGCGCCGGTACCCACTGGACCGATTGGCCACCCACCTCATCGGCGCCGACGCTGTTCCGCCGCAGCGTCACCACACTCAGCGCAGTCGAACCACAACAGGTTGTGCTCAGCCAAACCGAACAACCCCAAACCGAACAACCCCAACCCGGCCAGGCCCCATCACATCAGGACCAGCCCGAGCCTGAATTGGTCCGGCCGCAATTCCAAGCCGCGGCGACGCTCGCCGAACAGACACGGCAACAGGAATCGTCGTCGGTGCAGTCCACCGAGTACTGGATCGCGCAATTGCAAAGCACCAGTCGCCGCGTGCGATTGCATGCGGTCGTTCAACTGGGGCAACGTGACGACCCGCATGCCATCAGGGCGCTGCGGGATCAGTTGCGTGTCGAGACCGATCATACGGTCGCGTTTCGGATTCGTGAACGATTGGAACAATAGGCAACCGCGATGCTGGAAGTCGAACAGAAATACGAGCTGGATGATCAGCCGCGTCTACGAGGGCAACTCGCTGCGATCGGTGCCATCGCCGGCACGACCGAGCGACATCGAGACACCTATTTCCAGCATCCCTCGCGCGATTTTGTGCAGACCAGCGAGGCACTGCGAATTCGCGAGATCGATTCCATCGCTTCGGTCACCTACAAAGGTCCCAAGTTGGCGGTGGGTGATTCGACGTTGAAGGCGCGAAAAGAGATCGAGTGGTGTTTGGCGCCGGGCGATGCCAATGGCTGTCAGATGCACGAATTGCTGGTGGCGCTCGGGTTTCGCGAGGTGGCCACGGTGCGGAAAGAACGCCAGTCGTTTCATTGGCCGGCCGGCAATCGTGAACTTGCCGCATTCACGTTGACCATCGACTTGGTCGACCAAGTCGGTTTGTTTAGCGAGATCGAATTACTGGTTCCCGAAGCCGATGCGGCCGACGGTAACGTTGATCAGGCCGGAGAGAGAATCGCCGCCCTGGCCGCACGACTTTCGCTGACCCGCCCGGTGCGCGAAAGCTATCTTGAATTGTTGTTGCGTTAAACTTCAGCCAGCGACTTAGGGTGACGCGCCGAACTCTTTCAATCTCGTGCCGCGCGGGCTGTTGATTGAGTAACCCGACGCGTGAGTTTTGAAGTTGCGATTTTATCACAACCCGATGCGTTAGTTTTGAAGTTGCGCTTTTATGGTAACCCGACGCGTCAGCGAGGGATTTAGCCAGTTAACGGGATCCCTCGCTGACGCGTCGGGTTACCAAAAACCAATGCTCCACGCGAACACGCTGGCTTCAGAACCGACGCGTCGGGCTGGGGAAGAACCATCCCACGCGCAATCGTGCCCATTCAAACTGATCGATGCCCGGGACTAGCGGGCGATCCGACCGATCACCATTCCCCCGGCCAACAACAACGTCAATAACAGGATCGCGACAGACGCGACGATGACGTATTTAAACGATGCACGCCCGCTGAACAATTGATTCCAGGCCAGTCGTTGGTCGGCGTCGATGCCTTGCAAGGTAGCCATCATCACGGGTTCGCCGCGGTCGGGGCCTGGGCCGGATGCGGTCACCGTGCTGGCGAACAGTTTGGCCGATTCGCTATGGCATTCGGTGCAACCCTTGATTCCTAGTGACCAACCGGCGGGACGAACGTTGTGGGCCATCGGCCAACGAATCATGTCGATTGCATCGTGGTCGTCGACTTCGATTTTTTGCAGCGTGTCGTCGGCGTCGCCGCGTGCATAAACCCATCCGGCGGAAACGTAGACGGCTTGATCAATTTTCTGTTCCTGTTCGATCGCGGCCAGCGCCGCAGAAACCTTTTCAGCGAACAGGGCTTCGCCAGCTTGTTGCGTCAGCGCTGCGATCTTGGCGGTTTCTTCCGCGGTCCACTCTTCCGGCTTGCTGCGGTAGCGGTCTTCACCCAGCACTTCTTTCAGTTCCGTGCTACCTAGTTTTGGCGCCAGCAGATCGGTCGCAAAATCTTGCCGCACGCGAAGGGAGCGGCGGGTGACATCGTAGACCGTTTCGGGATCGATCGGATTCAGTTTCCCGTCGACCAGTGACGCCCAATAGGCTGGCCAAACCGCGCGGTGCGGATAAATGCGACCGTCGGCCTGTTTGGCGTAAACCGGACCGGCGATGGCTGGCAATTCGCTGCCGGACCGATGCCCTTTTTCGCCCAGCGAGTGCGCCAGCGAGGTCATGATTCCCATCGCTTGGTCACGCGGCAGGGGCCCGCCATGGCAAGCGGTGCAGGACAGTTTTTCAAAGTGCAATGGCGGCAATCCGGCGTGCTGTGGCAGCGGTGATCCGAGCCGGCCGGCGAGCTGTTCGCTGGCGGCATCACCGAGGTGGCAACCGGCACAGGACAGCGTGATCATCGATTGGTCGGCCGGGTGATCTTCGCCGGGAAAGCCGCGGACAATGTGGTGATCGATTCCGTTGCGGTGACAATCGGTGCACTGCATGCCGGCGCGCAAGTGAACGTCTTCGTCGTGCGTCCAGCGTGCCTGGATGCCACCGTCGGCGACCGTGCGGTTGCTGTGGCATTGGTAACAAGCGTTGTTTTGCGGTTGGCGAATCAGATCGATGTGGACTGTCCCGTCGGCTGCGAAACGCTGGCTGTCGTAACGGACCTGGGGCAGTTTCTCTTGAGTCGATTCATCATCGGGGTCCGCGCCGTCTTTGATCCGCGAGACCTGGCCGTCGATCGTGCCGATCCGCAGCCCCGCAGTGGCCGCCCAGGCAAAGTTTTCGTCTGCGATTTGTTCGCGGCGGGCATTGAAGTCATAGGACCCTGCGACGCCGTGACAGACCAGGCAATCAATTTCCAGCGATCCCGAAAGTGGCCAACGCGACACCGCCGGCTCCGAATCGGGCTGCGGCGAATCATCGTCGGCGGTTGTGGCATCGGCATCGGTGATATCGGGAGCGTGGCCAAGCCCGCCGCCGGGAATCCGACCGCCGAACTGTTTGACCATGTCCCACTGGTCAATCCCGATCACCCGCGGATCAAACGTCTGGCTCCACTGGCGATAGGACAGTGGCAATTGGGTGCCGGTGCGGGGATCGGTCCAGATCCACGGTTCGCCTTCGCGTCCGTCGTCGGTGTCCGGCAAGAAAGCGTTGAAATGCCAACCGTGCGAAATGGTGTCATAGTCGTGGCAGCGACCACAGGTTTTGACGCTGGAATAGGGTTTTGTTGAATCCGGTTCGATGCGGCGGTTGTCGGCGTCGTACAAATGAATCTGATGCAGATACCGTGCATCGCCGTCACTGTGGGCGAATTTGGATCCATCGGCAGCGGAAACCGGGTTGGCGACCGGGGCCGGGAATCCACCTAGAATCGCAATCAATATTCCAGAGAACAGCCATTTGATGGCCACCAGGTGCGGTTGTGGTGGCAGGCGGCGGGGGTGCTGGCAAAAATTCATCAACGAAACGCGCAAAGTGTGTGATTCAAGGAAGCGACGACTCGGCGGGGACGCCCCATTGCCCGCTGGCGGCGTCAGGCAACATAATCCAACAGCTTACCAAGATGGAATCACAGGTTGCGTCACCAGTTTCTCAAATCTTTACTCACCAGGATTTTACGATGGCTCAAACAGGCGTCATTACATTCAAAGGCAATCCGATGACTTTGGCCGGCCAGGCATTGAAGGTCGGGGGCCAGGCTCCCGAATTCAAATTGCACTACGCCGATGCCGGAATCCAAACGCTGACACTGGCGGATTTGAAAGGCAAACCGAGCATCATCAGCGTCGTGCCGAGTTTGGACACGCCGACCTGCGCCGTGCAAACGAAAAAGTTCAATGAAGAACTGGCCGCACTCGGCGACAAAATCAACTCGGTCACCGTCAGCCGCGACCTGCCCTTCGCTCAAGCTCGCTTCTGTGGTGCCGAAGACATCAAGATGCGGACGGCCAGCGATTATCAAACGCACGCCTTCGGCGACGATTACGGCGTCACCATTGAAGAACTGAAATTGTTGACCCGCGCCGTGTTCGTGCTCAACGCCGAGGGCGAAATCGCTTACATGGAAATTGTTCCCGAAGTCACCGAGGAACCGGATTACGCCACCGCAATGGCTTCCTTGCGAATGCTGCTGTAAGTCGCGGCCATAGGTTTCCAATGGCTTGTTCGATCGATCAATCCATCGTCGTTGCCGCGCTGTACCGATTCGTCGTCCTGCCCGGTTACAAAGATTTGCGCACGCCGCTGCAGTCGATCATGGAATCGGGCAGTGTGCGGGGGTCGTTGCTGCTGGCATCCGAGGGTATCAATGGAACCATCGCGGGGACCCGCAGCGGCGTCGATGCGGTTTTGGAGTACCTGCGCGCGATGCCCGAGTTTGCCGAACTGGACGTCAAGGAATCCTACTGCGACAAGCAACCCTTTCGGCGCTGTCGTGTTCGGCTCAAGCGTGAGATTGTGACGATGGGGGTCGATGGGATTGATCCCAATCAATCCGCCGGGACCTATGTGGATCCCGATCAGTGGAACGAATTGATCTCCGATCCCGATGTGCTGGTGATCGATACCCGCAATGAATACGAGATCGCGATCGGCAGCTTCGAAGGCGCCGAAAATCCGCACACCGAATCATTTCGCGAGTTTCCCGAGTTCGTTGAAAAGAATTTGGACCCTGACAAACCGCAAAAGATTGCGATGTTCTGCACCGGCGGGATTCGATGTGAAAAGTCGACCGCGCTGCTGAAACAAAAAGGATTCGACCAGGTCTATCACCTGCGCGGTGGAATTCTGAAGTATCTGGAGCAGGTACCGGCCTCAGAATCGAAATGGCAGGGTGATTGTTTCGTGTTTGATCAACGCGTTTCGGTCGGCCATGGTTTAGCAGTCGGTGAACACGTGATGTGTTTTGCCTGTGGTTGGCCGGTTTCAAAGGCCGATCAACAGCACCCGGATTTTGAACCGGGGGTGCATTGCCCGAACTGTAAACACGAGCTTTCCGAAGAACGCAAACGCCGGTTTGCCGAACGCCAAGCGATGTGGGAACGACAGGGCCGCGCCTAGACCGTGGACGGGTCGCCGGAGTTGCCCGAAGCGGTCGGTGAGGGCAAAACCACCGCGCCGTCACGAAGTTTTCCGCGGGACCGTTCTGATTTTTCAACCGCGCGGTCGTCGCGCTGCTGGGGCGGGACCACCACCCCGCAACTGACCACAAACTGAATGGCTTCGTCGATTGTCATGTCGATGTCGATCGCGTCGCTGCGGCGGACGGTGACCGTGAATCCGGTCATCGGCATCGGGCTGGTGGGCATCAAGACGCTCAGCATCGGTTCGCCGTTGACCTCGGCCAATTGGCGAATGCTTTTACCGGTCACAAATCCCAACGACCAAATGCCTTTGCTGGGATACTGGATGGCAACGACATTGTTGAATTCCAGCTCACGCTCGCTAAACGCGAAATCGGTCACTTGTTTCACACTGCCGTAGACTTTGTTGATCACCGGGATCCGCAAAATCGCAGCGTCAAACCCGCGGAAGAACCAACGCCCGAGCCCGAATGTGAACATCCGTCCCATGAAGTACAACAGCGTCAGAAACACCACCAGGAACACCGGCACAACGATCTGCCGCGGCATCCAGACGTACTGAATGTAGCGATGCCAATACGCATTGGCGGAAACCAACGCCGGGGCGTCTTCGGTGAAATAGTCGGCGTGTTGATCGACGGTGGTGACCACCGCTTTGGGCAAGTAACGGCGGCCGGTGGGACCCGCGACGTACTCGAATCCGTCGTAGAAAAACGATCCGTCGGGCTGTGTCGTGACTCCAGGCGGGATCTTCTTGAGCGTTCCTTCGTCCCATTCCGCATACCACACCAGTCCGCTGCGGACGATCCATTCGGTCGGTCGCAACACATAGCTCTCGATCGTTTTCCACGCCCAGATCAACACCAGGATCGTCAACAGGGGTGGCAACACGATCCCCAGCCCACGAAACACAAAGCTTCGAAAGTTCGCAGCGCGAGAATGTTGACTTTTTTTTCGGGCTTGTTTCACAGAGCGGACAGAGGGGGCTGGCAAATTCGCGGATAAGTGATTTGGGTAACCCAAAGCTACGTAACCCTAGGCTACGGGCGGCACGGCAATTGGGTTTTTCAAATTGCGGCCGCAGCCGCAGCAATACTCAAAGTCCCCACGTTACGCATAACCGTCAGGATAACAAGGCCGAATGAGGGCTGATCGGGCGACAACCAACCCGTCTGTGGCTGGATTCGGCAGCTTGCTCGGCTTCTTGATCAACCATTCGCTCAAATTGTCGGACTCGGTCAACCGGCGTAAGCGCGTGCAACGACAGCGACGGTCACACGGTTTGCACCGGCCGATTTCAATGTCCGGGCGATTTCGCTGGATGTCGCACCGGTGGTCATCACATCATCGATCAACAACACGTGCTGACCGCTCAGATCGACAGCGCGGTGGGGTGGCAGCCAGCGAAAAAGTGACCCCCTCGTCGACTTCATTCGGAATGCTCCGCGGACATTGTCCAGCCGTTGTTGATCACCCAGCCAGGCCTGTTTTTGGATCCGTCGGGTCGTCGCCAACAACTCTCCACTGGCGGCCAGTGGCCAGCGGCTGGCAAGTTTTCTGGCGACCGCCGCTGCCAATGCTCGACTGCCTCCACCGCCGCGTTGCATCCGCCGCCACAGATGGCTGGGGACCGACGTGACCTGATCCGGCGGGCCGGTCGGGTCCAAAGTGTCCAGGATCCGCTGCCCCAGTCGCCGGCCCAACGCGTCGGCCAATGCCGTTTGGCTGCCATACTTGGCCGCCACCACCGCGCTACGGACCAAGCCGTGATAGGTCCACAGCGCCACGCAGTCGTCGAACGCCAGTTTTTCCCGTTTGCAGTGTAGACAGTTCGTGCTGGCGGCTGGTTGCGACGGCGCTGGCGACGCCACTGT
The DNA here is from genome assembly GCF_024129865.1 of Stieleria tagensis. Lineage (GTDB taxonomy): Bacteria > Planctomycetota > Planctomycetia > Pirellulales > Pirellulaceae > Stieleria > Stieleria tagensis. The sequence continues at coordinate 44,595 of NZ_JAMYFE010000052.1, forward strand.
TTGCGGCCCGCCGACGACCGCTCGGCCTGCCCCGGGACGGCCGCAGCGGCGACAGGCGAATTGCATCAGCGATTCGCTGGACCCTAGCTGTAGCGAGCAAGCGTCACAAAAATCTGCCCCCGGGCTGACACAGCGGTCGCATAGTCGACAGGTCGACGGCAGCAACAATTCGAGGGTTTGCCGGCCCAATTCCTGGCACGCTGTGGCGACCGAGCGGACCGCTTGAGACCTGTTTTGCCGCGTTTTCAGGGGAATCGACACGCTGGCGGCTCCTCCAAAATCGAAGCAAACTGAAAAACTTTCTTTTTTCTTCGCGAACCTTATTCTTGGGGGGCTGCTCTGTACGATCAACTACAAACGGGTCGGCAAAATTTCGCTGGCTTTTAGTGTCCTTCTGCGTTACGGTTAACGCAGTTGGAAAGACCCCCCAAACCGGATCTGATGTTAATGGATTCGGCCGGGGCTCGTTTGGTTGACGAGCTCCAAGAGTGGTCTACCTGTATTGTTTTTTCCTTTGCTCCACGCCGCACCTAGATCGGTGCCGGGAGGTTTGAAATGCGTTTTCAACAAATCATCGCAGCTGTCACACGTAGCCTGAATCTAAAAGGCGTCCGTGAGATCCTGAGCGTCGATTCGTTTGCACGCGCAACAGACCTTTCACTCTGTATGGCGTGTGTTTCGCCCACGATGGGTCGGTCCCGAGAGGCCTCGGTGATGCTGGTCAGTTACCAGTGTCATCCGGGACGCCCGGAACAGCCGGCCATCCATCGATGGCAGCCCGCGGGTGGCATTACGGCCACCGGTAAACGGAAACGTTTACCGGCGACGGCCCGGCTACTCGGGATGGCCAAACGTGGCGCGGCGACTCTGAATTTCAGAGATTGCTGAAGCGGAACCGGCGAATTCCTTTCGCCCCTTCCTCGCTACGAAACGCCAAACCGATGTCCCTGTCCCCCAGGCGTCTGCGATCACTCGCAGCGCTTCGACAAGGATTTCCGGCGATTGAGTGATTCCTAACTGTCTCCGCAGCAACTGGCATCGGTCCCTTGGATCATCGGCCGGTCGCCCCCGACAGACAGACGGAACAATCGCAATCGGAAACGATTTGGCAGACGCGATAACACAATCGCAGAACCGTGTGGAAATCACCGGACCAGTCCTCGGCAACGAAGCCGAGACCTTGCCGGCGATCTTTCATCGACACGTTCTGTGCAGCCCCAGACCAACGATCACCCAGGTTTGACAACCACGCCCTCTTTGAAAGGGGCGGTTAAACCGACCGCCGATAACGCTGACTTTTTCCCGTGCGGAATCGACCGCCGATTTCAGTCAGCTTTCGGAAGGAACCGAGCGATGAACATCTCCTCTGAAATCCAACTTGATTTGCAAGAATTGACCGTTGCCGAACTCGTCGTTCGCGCCCAATCCGATGACCGAGAAGCGTTTGGCGAACTGTTCGCCCGTTTCCGACCGGCTATCGTGGCCGGTGCGATGAGCCGAGTGCGCAATGCCGATGAAGCCGATGAACTCGCACAAGACGTGTTCATCCAAGCGATGCAAAAGATCCGACAACTGCGTGTCCCCGAAGCCTTTGGCGGATGGTTGCGTCAGATCGTGCACCGCATGGCGATCAATCGTGTCACCCGAAATCGATCGGCGGTCAGCTGCGATCCGGAAACCTTGGAAGCCACTTGCGTGGTCAACCATTCACCGGATGATGTCGCCCAAGGTCGTGAACAGGCCGCAGCGGTTCGCAACAGCATCGATCGCTTGGGGGCGCTCGATCAAGAAACTTTGACCGCGTTCTACTTGAACGGCCAAACCCTGATCGAAATGAGCAACGAATTCCAAGCACCGATCGGTACCATTAAGCGACGTTTGCACGTCGCCCGAAAGCGATTGGCAAAAGAAATGGATTGGTTGCAAGCAGCGGTGTGACCAACGATCGTAGCTGGTCTCGCCAGGGTTCAGAAATCGTCTGAACCCTGGCGGGCTGTTGATGACCCACAAATGGCAACCCGAAGCGTGAGCGAGGGATTTTGGGTGTTCACTGGATCCCTCGCTCACGCGTCGGGTTACCAAAAACCAATGCCCCACTTGAAAACGCTGGCTTCCAAACGCGTCCGCGAGGGATTTAGCGGGTGATCAAATAAAACTTGTGGGTGATCGCCAGCCCTGGCGGGCTCAGCTACGGGAAATACGACCGTTGAGTATTCCCGTGATCTTAAACCGGTACAACCAAGTCGTTTTTGCCGGACAACACGGGGCGCATGATGCTGCATTGACGGACAATGAAACGGTAGGCTGAAAACGCAGCAAACAGGCCCAATCCGGATGCCGCGATCGCTACCAACATCACGTATTTGGCATCGGTGTCACTGACCAGCAACAACGTCGCGCCGAGTAGCGGCAGCAAACAAGCCAACATCAGGTAACGTTCACTCCGCCGGACAAGCGTGGTCACACGGTCATCAAACTGCGGGTCACGCAAATCAGAACGCACCATCGTTGGATACCAAATTGAGATCGCGTACGCGCTGAGCCCGAAAAATGGATAGATCGCAGCGACACCACCGCAGATCACATGCGACACGAAAAAGTGTCCGAACTCGCGGCGTGTGAATTCAGGCGTCAGCACCCCCAGGATCGTCGGCCACAATATCGCCGCCAAACACCACAAGATGCCGCCGATCACCGCGGCACGGTGGGCCAGTTCGAGTGTTGAAAACAAGTCCTGTTCATTGGCCGGTTCACCCGCGTCGGCCGCTTCCTTGGCCCGAATGACTTGGTGGGTGTAATAGATCAGAAAACCGATGGCGACCGAAAATGCGGCCGAGTTGATACAGATCGCCAACAGTTGAAACGTCTCTTCCAATCCATCGACTTCTTCGAACAGTTTCCCTAGCGTGTCGTAATAGTTGTAGACAAACCCGAACGCAGCGGCGATGACATTGGGGACCAGCGTGATGATCGCGGTCACCAGCCACGGGGAACGCCTTGCCAGCCAACCGTGCCAGCTGTCCGGTTCGGGATCAAACAATCTCGCTGCGTCGGGGTGCAGGGTCAAAATCAGACGGGCTTCCAGTTCGGCACCCGATCCGATTCGGTCTTGCGGGTCGATCGACAACGTTTGCCGCAGGATTTTTTCCAACAGCCGCGACAACGCGTCTTCACCGTGATACGTCGGTGGATTGATGTTCTCCCGAGCGTCCAGCTGCTGCGAGATCGCCGCGGTCCAGGAACCCGGATTGCCCGTCGTCACGAACGGCCGCCTGCCCTGCCACAATTCCCACAGCAAAATCGCCAGCGAGTACAGATCGGATCGCGCGCCGACCTGCTGCGGCTGCGACAACGCGGTGGCGGAAATCGCGCGCAAGTGTTCCGGTGCCATGTAGCCGATCGAGCCGCCGAAATTGCTGGCCGCCCCGGCGCGACCCGCGCTGCCAGCGAAACTGACGTTGAAGTCCGCTAATTTGGGAACCCCTTCAGGCGATAGCAGCACGTTGGCCGGTTTGACATCACGATGCATCACGCCACGCTGGTGAGCATTCTGCAGCGCTCGGGCCAAGTGAATCCCTAGCCATGCGACTGCCATCGGCCATGACATCCGTCGCAGGTCATCGCGCAGTGGGGATTGTTCAGGGACGGCTTGCGCGGTTTTCAAGAGTGACCGATCCACCGCATCCAAAATCAAACCGCCCGATCGTTGCGGTGGTTGCGTGTGACGGACACGGTCAACCACATCGGCCAACGTGCCACCGGGATGGAATTGCATGTACAACAAATGTGCCGGCGGATCGTCCAACACGCGCTGATCGAACACCCGCACGATGTTGGGATGATCAAATTGTGCCAGTGCCCGCGGTTCATCACCGGTGCCCTTGCTGACTTTCAATGCCACCAATCGGCTCATCGACACCTGTCGCGCCAAATACACGTTGGCAAACGCGCCGCTGCCCAGTGTTTGGACGATCACAAAATCATCGACCTGTTGGCCGACGTGAAATTCGGGCGGCCGACCGCGATGGGGAACCGACGATGTCGCTTCCGGTTTGGCGCTCAGTTGACCACCCAATAGTTCCGAGACGATCTCGCGGTGTTGGGGGAATCGTTTGTCATAGTCCGCCGGCTTCAGCGTTTCTCCGGCATCCTTGCGCAATTGAATCTCCTCCATCACCAAATCCAGTGGCACCTGACCACTGGTCAGCATGTCGGGGAAACACGCCAGGTAGTCCTCGATCCGTGGCGTCGCCGCAGGTTCCGATTCAACGGCGGCGGCCATGTCCAATTTGATCAATTCAACCAACAGGAACCGTGTCGTTTCCGGATCGGCCGGCGGCAGAAACCGTGCCAGTTCAACCGGTGAATGCAGCGGCGCGGATTCCAGATAGTTTTCCAGACACTGTTCCAGCAATCGGTCCAGTTGATCTGGGTCGGTGACCGAGCCCGCCGGAGGCGGTGTATCAATCGCATCCGTTGTTGCAGCCAGGTCGATGTGTGGAGTCCGGTCAGACATTCAACCGTGATCAAGTGGGGCGGAGACAGGCCATTTGCACTCGTTATACTGCTTTGGGGGCAGGGCAGCGTAGTAGGGCCTGTCGGAGACGGTTTTGAACCAGGTGAAACAGATGTCAAATGACGATTCATCCGCTGCCGCGCTGATCCAACGGATCAAGCAAAAGGACGCCGCGGCGCTGGCCGAATATATCCGCCAACACCATCAACAATTGGGCGGCTTTGTCCGCTCGATCACCGGCGAGCACCTGTTGGCGTTGGTCGAAGTCGATGATTTGATCCAAGAGATTTCGGCGGCGGCTCTGTCCGGATTGGACACGGCACCGCTCGATCAATACTCGCCGATGGACTGGTTGCATCAATTGGCACGTCGGCGTGTGGTCGATGCGCATCGATTTCATTTTGACGCCCAACGACGTGATGCCAATCGGCAACAGTCCCTGCACGGTGCGGCACCATCGGGCGGTGGTGATTCACCAGCCGGGTTGGAGCAGATGTTGGCCGCCAGTATGACCAGTCCCAGTGCCGCCTACAGTCGCGACGTTCGGATGGTACGAATGCAAGAAGCGATTGGCACGCTCTGCGATGAACAACAGCAAGCGATTCGGATGCGTTATGCCGACGGGATGCCGACCAAACAAATCGCCGAGCAACTTGGCAAGACCGACGTGGCGATCCGAGTGTTGCTTTCGCGCAGCATGCGGCAACTGGAAAAAATCCTCGACGACGTCCGCCCCAGTCGATGACAGCGTGACAATGAATCACGTCGCGCTGGTGCGGAGGATTCATCTGAGCGGCTTCCAGATCGAAGCATCCAACGCTCACTCGATTCGGTCGTTCCAACCCGTTGGAGTTCAACCTTTAGGTTGTCCCACCTCCACGCCAGCGAAGTCGGCGTTAAAAACCCCCAGCCCCTTTTTAGTGGTCGGCGTAGACTTTGATGCTTTCTTCTTTGGTCACGGGGACTTCGCATTGGTCGCTGGTCACGATGGCTTTGACCAGATGGTGTCCCGCTGTCACGCCTTTGGCTTTGACGTGGTAGACCATTTCGTCGTTGGCTTTGAGCAATCCACGCGGTGTGAATGCGATCACGCCCTGCCCTTGCTGGGTGAAGTCACCGTTTTCGACCAACTGCAAGCCTGGCGGCAGTTGGATTGCGACCTTGACGTTGGTGTCGTCACGCGACCCGGTGTTTTTGACGCGGATCTCATAGGTCGTTTGCCCATTGATTTCGATCGGGTCTGCGCTGTCGTTGATCGAGAACGTGAGTTCTGCAATCGAGTCCACAACGACTTGACTCTCGGTCGTGGCTTGCACGCCCAGGTCAGCCGAGGCTGCGGTTCGCAGCACGCGGTTGCCTGCTTCGACCGGCAGCAACGTCAATGGAACGGTGCCCGACTGGCCGACTTGCAACTTTGGCAGCGACCAGAACACGGCATGCCGCGTCGAGTCGTATTGGCCTTCGAAATCCGTTTTGACGAAGGTGAATCCGCGATCCAGTTGAACGCTCAGTTCGACATTGCTGGCTTCGTAGGTGCCGGTGTTTGCGATTTCCAACTCGTACGTGGCTTGGCGTTCCAGGAAACGTCGCGAGGGGCCGGTCATTGCGACTTGCAATTCCGGCGCAACGACTTGGACGGCGACGGTGTCGACATGTTCCAGTCCATCGTCGGCTTTGACGCGAATTTGATTTTTGATGATGCCCGGTTTGACGGCCCGCATTCGCAAAATCTGGCGGCGGGTTTCACCTGGGCCCAAACTGCCGATCAAATTATCAAGCTGTTTTCCCTGGGGGTGTTCTAAACCGTCGGGGACATCTTCTTGCATGATCACGCCGGTCGCTTCGCCCGTACCCGGGTTACTGACCTCAAGTTCGATTTCCAATTGTTGACCGATCAAGACTTCCTTGGGTGCATGTTGCACGACTTTTAGTTCCGGTCGGGTGCTGATCGTGCGCACCGATGCAGCGGCTTGGAAAGTGACACGCGCCACACTGCCCAATTCACCCTCTTGTTCGGGCGTCAATTGCAGGGTGATGGTTCGTTCCTGATTGGGTTCCAGATCACCGAGTTCCCAAAACAATTCCGGTTGGAATTTAGGGTTCGGGCGTGGCGTGGCATCGGTCAGTGTCATCCCGTTGGGGACGCGGTCATGGACTTGCACGTCCAGCGCCTTGGATCCACCGACGTTCTTGACGGTGATCACAAACGATGCCGGTTTGCCGACTTTGACTTCTGCGGGAGCGCGTTTGTGAATCACGACCGAAGGAGCTTGGGGGCCATCGAGATAGCGTTCGCCCGGCGAGGCTAGCGTGGGGGCCGGCGGAAGCATTCCGTCGGCCGCGGCGCTCTTGTAGCCGACGCCTTGGTAGATCGATTGGTTTGGTGTGTTGGCCGCTGCTGCGTCATAGGCCGGTGCTGGCAGTGTGCTCGCCGGCATCGTTGGCGCTGGCAAGGTTGGTGCCGGTAGCGCCGGAGCGGCTAGGGTTGATCGCGGTGCCGCTTGGTAGGCCATCGGATCGCCTGCGGCGTGATCGTTGCCGGTGTTGAAGGCGCTGGCGTTGTATGCCCCCGTGTTGAACGCGCTCGCGTTGTCTTGCGGATTGTCTTGGTCCACAATTTGTGGTTGCGATGCGAATCCCATCGCCGCAGCGCCCATTGCTGCGGCGCCGGTTGCAACAGCCCCGGTGGTTGGGGCGGCGGATGCGTGCTCGGGTTGTTGAAGCGTCGCTTGCGGATTGGTTTGCAGCTGGACCGGTGGCTCGCGGTTGAGCAACATCGTGCTGTTGGGTGCGGACGACAATCGGGGTTGGCCGCTCAGTTGGTCCGCTTGCATCACCGGTGTGATCAGCGACGCCGGCGATCCCGCATTGGGGTCGACCGAATCGGTCAGCTGGGCACTTTTGGGAGGCGTGTTGGAATGTGAGACGTTGCCATAGTCGGTCAGCTGGTCGCTGTCGAATTCGTTCGCGTCCAAGCCTTCGTCGGCCAGTCCGGCTGGCATGGCCGGTGCGCCACGCAATCCCATGGGCGCTGCGCTGCGTAAATCGTTGGCTGGCATTTCATCGGCCGGCATTTCATTGGACAGGTGATCCGTAGCGGGAGCCACATCGGCAGCGGCCAATTCCGCAGCAGCCTGTTCGAACGATGAATTGGCAGCGTCGGTCTGGGGCGGGGCGCTACCCAGGGTCGTATCGCTGGGATAAGCCATCGGCGGCGTATCGACGAATTTGATTTCCGGCTGGCTGTGAGCGTTGTCGCTAATGTTGGCGGTGTCGGCGATCGGCACGCCCATCATCACCGAGGGGCCACCGGTGGGGGCCGTCGCAGATTCCAAACCTGGCTGTAGATCGTTGTCCGCCGTGTCACTGTTGCCATCGAGCGATTCATTATCCAATGGCGGCGCGTCGTCAAAGCTGGGGAAGCTCATCGTCATCGCTTGCGGCGATCCGGCGGCTTGCTCGGCTGACTCATCCGCTAGGGCAACATCGTCATCAGGCAGCGTCATCGCGCCGGCGGATTCGGTGTGCTGGACCAGTGCGACGCCTTGACCGGCTGCGGGCTGTTTGGCTGCGGATTTATCGAGCGGTTCTTCATCCACGGGCCGCAATGCTTCCACAGCGTCGCCAGCAGTCATCAGACGACTGGGCGGAAAACTTTTTTCCGTTCCAATCGGTGAGGGGGCTTTACCAGGTGGTATCCCGTCGGCCTGCCAAGCCGATTCTGTGGTTTCTTGTTGGTCTTTTTGAGCTTGGGCGGCCATAATGGCCCCCAACAAAATCGTCACAGAACCTGCGGCGAGTCTTACGCCAAACGCTTTCATGGGTCGCAATCCGTTAGTGAAAAAACCGACTGGTCCTTCAGTGGGAATCGTTGCATATCAAATCAACGCCGTTGGTGGAAAGTCCGCTTCTGTGGATTTGGTTCTGCCGGTGGGGGTAACGGTGTGCCAGATTTGATCGGGCTGCTATCATAAAGATCCTGCCCTTTTCCGCTTCCCACCGACCCGATTGCCCTCCCCCTTGATGAACAAACATGCCCCCCGAATTATTGCGTTTCCGGTTGCCTGGCTGACACTGCGGACGCTGGTCGCCGGGATCATCGCGGTCGCCGGTGTCACCTTACCCGCTGGCGTTGCCGTTCGCGCTTTTGCCGCCGAACCCGCCCAATACGAACACGGGCCGGATTCCCAAGTCAAAGAGGGTGTGCCACATGGCAAAGTCACCCAGCATGTGTGGTTGGACAGCAAGGTTTTTCCGGGCACCAAACGTCGCTACAGCGTCTACGTTCCGGATCAGTATGATGGCAAAACACCCGCCGCGTTGATGGTGTTTCAAGATGGCCATACGTTCGAAGGCACCAGTGGCGATTTTCGATTGCCGGTGGTGTTCGACAATTTGATTGCCAGCGGCGAGATGCCGGTGACGATCGCGGTGATGATTGATCCGGGATACAAAAGCGAGTTGCCCGAGACACGGGGTTGGCGTCCCCGGCCGGAAAACCGTAGTTTCGAATACGACACGATCAGCGGTGATTACGCCGAATTTTTGCTGACAGAAATCTTGCCAGAAGTCGAAAAAGAGTATCGGATCACCGCCAACCCCGAACTTCGCGCCGTCTGTGGAAACAGTTCCGGTGGGATCTGTGCGTTTGGCGTGGCTTGGCATCGTCCGGACCAGTTCCGCAAAGTGCTCAGCCACATCGGCAGCTTTGTGAACATTCGCGGCGGTCATGAATTTGCGCCGATGATTCGCAAGACCGACGCCAAACCGATCCGCGTCTTTCTTCAGGACGGTGAGAACGACCTGGATAATGCTCATGGCAATTGGCCTCTAGCCAATCAGCAGATGGCCAAATCGCTTGCATTTGCCGGCTACGATTACAAATTCGTGTTTGGCACGGGAGCACACAGCGGCAACCACGGTGGCGCCATCTTCCCCGACTCGCTGCGTTGGTTGTGGCGTGGTTGGAAGGACCAGACGCCGTAATGTTGCGCTCTTCATCATCGAAATCCAGTTCGCCAGATTCGAAGGACGCCAGGACCAAGCGTTTGACAAAACAAACCGACTCATTGGACATCGCATTCTCGGTGCCGTTTGTGCATCGCTTGCGGACCACGCACGAGGTTTCTGGCCAAGATTTTCAGACTCTGTTGGCGGTGCTGCATCGCGGCAGCGCCGGTCCGGTCAAAGTGCTACTGGTCGCCGAACATCCCGTGGCCGATTCCAGCGATCATGTCGCGCGAATTCAACATCGGCTTGGCGGCAGTGCGGATGTCCAACTGGTCCGCCCGGCGCTGTTGGTTGCCGGCGGTGAAGCGGTCAAGAACGATTCCCAGTGCGTTCAAGAAGTTCTCTCTCAAATCAACGTGCACGATTTGGATCGCCGCAGTTACGTGGTGGCGATCGGGGGCGGCGCAATGTTGGACGCGGTCGGCTATGCCGCCGCGATCGCGCACCGAGGCATTCGGTTGGTGCGGTTGCCGACCACCACGCTGGCGCAGGGCGACAGCGGCGTGGGCGTGAAAAACGCGATCAACCAGTTTGGCAAAAAGAACTGGGTGGGAACCTTCAGCGTGCCTTGGGCGGTGATCAATGATGCCTCGTTGTTGGATTCCCTTTCGGATCGTGATTTCTGTAGCGGGTTCAGCGAATCGGTGAAGGTGGCGTTGCTGAAAAGCCGTCACGAGTTCGATTGGCTGTGCGAGCATGCCGAATCGATTCGTAATCGCCAGATGGACGTGGCGACACAGGCGATCGCGACCAGTTGCCGTCTGCACCTGCGGCACATCACCGAGGGTGGTGATCCGTTCGAGATGCTGGAAGCACGGCCGTTGGATTTTGGGCATTGGTCGGCGCATAAATTGGAACCGATCACCGATTACGCCATTCGCCACGGCGAGGCGGTCGGCATCGGTGTCGCGATCGACTGTTTCTATTCCCATTTGAAACTCGGTTTTCCATTGTCCGACGCATTGCGAGTGTGTCACTGTCTGGCAGCTCTGGGATTGCCGCTGTGGCACTCCTCGCTGGCGCCGCTGGATCGTCTGTTGGGCGGTCTGGAAGAATTTCGCCAGCACCTGGGTGGCCGGTTGACGATCACCATGTTGCGGGGCATCGGCGACAGTGTCGATGTGCATGAAATCGAGACCGCAGTGATGGCCGAAGCGATTCAAATGTTAAAAGCCGAATCCGACGCCATCTCCGCCGCCTCGGCGTAGCTCGTTTGTGCCGTCCTGAGGCCGGTGCCGGCGCCCCTCAAGGGTTGATTGCGTCGTTTGGATGTGTGCTTTTATCGCAACCCGACGCGTCAGTTTTGAAGCCAGCGTTTTTGCGTCAGGTATTGGGTTTTGGTAACCCGAAGCGTCAGCGAGGGATCCCGCAAACACCCTAAATCCCTCGCTCACGCTTCGGGTTACCATAAAAGCGCGACTTCTAAACTCACGCGTCGGGTTAGGCAAAACCAATGCGTCACTTGAAAACGTGCGTTCTGAGATGGTTTGGTGGTACGGGGATGACAGGTCCCGCGGTTGTGGCTGTTAGGGCACGGACACGAAGCGGAACAACTGTCGCAGGCTGGTGCCTGCCCCCTCTGTGGACCAGGTCGCGCATTCCAATCAGTTCGATTGTTCCGGCGGGCCATTTTCGATTTTGACGTTTTGGGGTTCTGATCCCGCTACGACCACCGGCTTCGTCCAACAGTTGGATGGCTGAAGAAGTGCGCCTGCTGTGGCGCCGATGCAGCCAGAGACAACAGTGCGCGGGGAAGATTCTGGATTGATTCGGGTCAACCGTCCTCGTGAACACCAACGCAATCGATCGGTTTCGGCATCGTCGCCGAATGGGTCAGAGTGGAGAAAGTTTGTGATGTCCGACTCGGTAGCTTGGGAAACTGCGAACACGGTTGCGAAGGAATCGCCTGAAAACCGTCGTTTCGACCAGCACCGCCAGCGGCTTGCTATTTATCACGAAATCGATGCCCTGTGTCGCAGCAGTCGGCAGTTGGATGCGCTGGAACTTGGTCGCAACGCATTGGGCGAAAACGTCCAGCAGTGGGTCGGTGTCCAGGGCCAACTCGCTGCGGTTGAATTGGCCACGCTGCTCGGTGGTGACCAGTTGGCCGACGTATTGACCTATCGACTTGGTCGCCAGCAACCCGATCACGCCGAAGTCATTCTCACTCGCACCCTCCAGCGACTCGGCCGATCGCCGGTAGCGCGGTTGTGGTTGGAATTCAAAGACACCGAACTACCAACCGATGATCCGCTGATCCAAGCGCGCTGGATCGGACTCAAAGGCCGCATGCTGGCTGGTTTGAATGATTTCGATCGCGCGTTGGAACTGTGTGGCATCGCGATTCGAATCGCTCCCGACGCACCCGAACCGCATTTGGACCAGGCGCACGTGCTGGCCGCAAGCGGTCAACTCCAACGGGCGGTTGCCGCCTGCCGTAGCGCATTTGAAATTGCACCGCGGCACGGATCAACGGTCCTGGCGCTGACGGACTATCTACTGCAGTTCAATCAAATCAATGAAGCATTTTCGCGGATCGGTGAACTGGTCGACCACGGTCAATCCGGTGCCAGTCGACTACAAATGGCTGGGATGCTGATCCAGCGGCAGCGCTACAACCAAGCGACCAAAGTCCTGGAGGGCATTGAAACGTTTTTCCCGCTGGCCGATCCGCTGCGTGGCGGACGTCCCAAACACGGTACCGTACTGGCGACAGTCTGCGCACTGCGATCTGATCTGGCCTATCACTCGGGCGATTTAGAGCGGTCATCCAAGTGGGCGCAACTGGCAGGCGACGATTTCTATCGATCGATCGCGGCGCAGTTGGCGACGCCTACTGACGACGGGAAACGGGTGGAGTTAAATGTTCCGTATACGTTGCAGGAACAGGTCAGTTGCACACCGGCCACGCTAACGATGCTGTCCAGTTATTGGGGCATCGACGTCGATCACGAAAAGGTGGTCGACCAGGTTTGTTGCAACGGTTCGGTGCCGGTCAAACCGCGCCGCTGGGCGACCGACAACGGCATGCTGGCTCGCGAGTTTCGGGTCACCTTTGAAGTTGCACAGCAATTGATCGATGCCGGAATTCCGTTTTCCGTTTCGACGATCACACCGAGTGGCGGACACGTCCAAGTGGTTTGTGGATACGATTCGCGGCGCGGCGTGTTGCTGATCCAAGACCCGGCCAGTTGGTGCGTCAGCGAAATTCTGCCGGCGGAGATGATCGACAATCAGCGTGCGTTCGGTCCGCGCGGATTGCTGTTGCTGCCGCCCGACAAGGCATCGTTATTGGATGCGATCGATTTGCCGGATGCCGATCATTATGACCAACACCATGCAATCGCTGTCGCACTGGAAAATCACGATCGCGAGTCGGCGTCGACGGTCGTGCGAGATCTGCAGCGGACGTGCAGTGATCATTGGATGACCCGTTGGGCTTGCTTGAATCTGGCCCGATACGATGCAAACGTTCCACTGCAGTTGGAATTGACGCGTCAACTATTGTCGGAATTTCCGAACAACGACGTGCTGTGGTTGTGGGAAACCGATCTAATGAAGTTGATCGATCGACCGGAGCAAGTGATTGCACGCTTGCGATTGGCGGTCGACAAGCGACGCGCGCCGCAGTCCACGCGTTTGAGCCTGTTGCAATTGTTGCATCAAGACGCCAACCGGGATGAATGCGAGTCTTTGCTGCGCTGCGTGCTGCGTGACACGCCAAATTTGTCGGCCGGGTTGGTGATCGAAGCCGCCCGGTTATGGAACCGTTCGCGCCCCGACGACGCACTGGAACTGTACCGATTGGCTGCGACATCGGGTGAGGTGGATCAGCGGTATGCCCGCGACTACCTGATGACTGCCAAGCGAATGGGATGTCACAAAGACGCCTTGGATGTCTTGCGGCGGCGGTTTGAGAAACACGGCCGATTTAACCGCAGTTGCGGCATGACGTATGCGCTCGCCCTGGAGGACGCGCTGCGGACCGAGGACGCCGTCGGCGTGGTTCACCAAGCCATCGAACAACGTCCCCAAGATGCCGAGTTGATTTGCCAGGCCGCTCGATTCCTGGGGCGAACCCAGTCGCCGCAGGACGGATTGAAGCTGCTCGATTCGGCAGCGACCAAGCTACCGCAGCAAGCTGAATTGCGCACCCGAGCGATCTTGGCCGAGTGGGATGGTCGATCGACCGACGCATTGAAATGCTATTTGGAACTGGCGACTCAATACCCGCTGGACGTCGAATTGAGTGGCACGATCGCGGCGTTGTTTGTCGATTTGCGAGGTCATCACGATGCGATTCAATACCTGAGCGCGATGACGGATCGATTCCCCCATTGCCGGCCGCTGCTGGCGTCCACCGTCTTGCAAAACAAGTCGGCGGGGCGTTTTTTCGAGGCGGTTGAATTTGTCGATCGGATGTTGATCACGTCCTACGACGATGGTTGGTGTTGGCGACAGCGCTCCGAGCTGGGCGGGAATTGTGGTTGGGAGGACCAGTCACTTGAAGATGCCCAGCGGGCTGTCGAGTGTGACTACGGTGCCCCGTCGCTGAAGGTGCGTGCTGATGCACTCGTTCATGCCCAACGATTGCAAGATGCCCACGATGACTATCGCCAGTCTATTCAGTTGGACTGTGATTATAGCCCGGCAATTGAATCGTGGATGTTGATCTGTGATGACGATGCCGAGCGCCAACAGAATTTGGAATTCATTTTTGATCAGTTGGTCCAACAGCGCACCAAGGGATCGGGGCTGACGGCCTACTATGGTGTTGCCAGCGCTGTTTTGGATCCTGCGATTTTAACGCAGCAATTGCAACAGATCTGTGACATTTGTCCGACCGGTGCGACGGCACGGTTGTTGTTGGCAACACACTACACGCATTTCCGTCAGTACGGCGATGCAGAGCAAGTGTTGTTGAAACACGAGCAACAGCTTGGCGGTTGCGCCGAGTATTGGTTGCAGCTCGGTCAGCTGTATGACACTCAAAAGCAGGTCGAACGAGCAATTCTGGCCTACGAATGTGGATTGGGTTTGCACCCCAAACATTCAAAACTCACCTGTCGACTCGCCGCGTGTTATCGGATTGCCGAGCGTGATGCGGACGCCCGTCGGGTCTTAGAACGCGCGCTGCGTGCTGCGCCGGACGATCCGGCGTTGATGGTAGCGATGGCGGCAGCGGCGGATGAAAAAACCGAAACGATGCGGCTGGCCAAGCAAGCTGCCTTGCGTTCACCGGGTTCGCCCGATGCTTGGGCGTTTCTATTGCAGACATGTCTCAAACAGGGCAAGGAATCGACCGCCGTCGACTTGGCGTGGGGGATGATCAAAGCCCGGCCGCACGATGCCCAGGCACATCTGCGATTGGCAGAAATGCTGCATCGCGACGATCAATGGGAAGAATCATTGCTGGTCATCGCCGATGCCATGCAGCTCGATCGCCGCTGCGCAGCAATTCATGCGCTGTTCGCCAACCGTTTGTTTCAACGCAAGTATTACGACAAAGCGTTGGCGGCTTGCCAGTCGCCGGAAGTTGATCCCGCAGATCGACAGGCATTGGATTTGCTGTCCGCTCGCATTTTGTATGCGATGGGGCAATCACAAGCGGCATGTCAGAAACTGCGAGAGGCATTGCATCGCGATCCCACGGATCTGGACAACTGGATTCGGTTGGCGGATTGGTGTGACGAACAATCCATTCTTTTCTGGTACGACGAAGCGGCAACGGCATTGGTCGGTCGCGGCGGTCACCTGGCGGTTAGCCACGGCTATTACGCTGCCACCCTGGTGCGTCAGAATCGTCGTGAGCGCGCCGTCGAGCATCTGCAGTATGCACTGGAACTGGATCGCAAGTACGAACGCGCGCTCCAGGAGCTGATGGGGTTGATGATCGACAACGCGCAAGTCAGCGATGCCGAAGAGTACTTGGACAGTATCAGCACCGAAATCCCACTGCGAATGCTGGCGATCGGCCGGCTATTGATCGCCGCAGCCACCGACGATGTCAGCGACTATCTGGTGACGTTGGAGTGTTTGCCCAAGGATAAACCGGGCGTCAATGACCAAGAAGAGATTGCGGCCATCGCCAGCAAGTATTTGAACCGAGATCGATTCCCGAATTTTGCCTCCAAGCTGACCAATGCGATCACGAAGCGGCGTGCGAACAAGGCGATCGGTTACACCTGGGCTCATGTCTACACCAACGCCGAAAACTTTCACGTCGGTTTGAATCTGTTCTTGAACCTGCGGCCGAGTGCGGCACGCAATACCGCTGCAGCCTATTTTCTAAGTGTCTTGCGCGCCACCTGTGATGACGAGCAACCGGGTGGCAATGCGTTCGCGCATGCCCCGACGCTGGCAATCCTGAAACACATGGGCCGGCATGTCTACAAAGACGCGGCGCTGTGGTCCAATGCGTTGTGGACGCTGGTGGGCCAGGATCAATCACGGCTGGCTGGAAAGTTGGCGAAACGGTTTCGGCGTGTTCGCAATCGAGACGTTCAACAGACTGTACCGGCAATGTCAGCCGGGTTGTATTGCCGGAATTTGCGACTGGTCGCAGCCCTGCTGAAAGATGCCGAGGCCAGGGGGCCAGACGAGATGACCGAAGAGTGTCGCGTGATCCGCTGCATCTACACCGTCTTCAAAGGCGGCGACGATGAACTGGAGCATGCCTGCCGAATGGTCAATCAAAATTCCTTGGCGGAACCGTTCCTGCGAGTCTCCAAATTAGTCGCCGCTGGGCTGCAGGGCATCGAATCTGCCGACCCGGCTGCGTTGATCAAGGTCTGGAAGGTAGAATTCGTTCGCGAGAACAGTGATACTGATCCGGTCCATCAGAGAATCTACCAGTTGCTGCGCGGTCGGATCGCGATGCTGCGTGGTGAAAAGCGGGAGGCTAGAAAATGGTACAGAGGGAAGATCAGGGATTAGATGCGTTGCCAACCGACGCCACATTCAAACAGCGCGTCGAGTTGTTTTGGCAGTGGTTTCCCAGTGTCGCCGGTCGATTCTACGAGACCATCGAAGCGGGCAATTGTGCTGATCTAGCCGATGAAGTCTCGGAATTCATGGGCGAAACGATGCCCGGATTGGCATGGGTCTTTGGCCCCGGGGAAGACGGGGGGCACAGTTTCACCGTTTCCGGCGAAGGCCAAGTTGCGGTGCAGTTGCTGGCCGAATATTGGCTCAGCCAAGCGGTCGAACTACCGGGATGGACGTTCTATGAATCCCGCCAGCCCAGCGCCCAGACCGAGGGCGTGTCGATCGAAATCGGATCGCTCGGGCGTGTCGATTCAGAGAGTTTTCTGATTCGTGCCGCGGTCGATGAAGAACGCGAGGTGATCGACATTGTTGCTTGGCACCCGTTGTTTGCCGAGTTACCCGAACAGCATCATGCCCAACTGTTGTTCTTGTTGCTCGACGAAGTCTTGGGCGAATTTGGGACCCAGACCTGGTTGGGCGGCATCGACATTGCTGAGGTCAATGCCAGCGAAGTGAATGGACGGACGGTGTTCCGGTTGATGGAATTGCCGACCTTCATCAAAGGCATTCAGCGCTATCACGGCTGGGAGAAGCATTCGCCGCTGCGATCTTACACCGGGTACACGGTCCGCGAGGCCAGTCCGGTGTTGCGGGGTGACACGATTGCCGGGACCACTTGCATTCCGGGATTGGCGTTCGAGTTGATCGATGAAGGCGGACGGTTGAACGAGGACCCGCTACAGGACACCGGGGCATCACTTGCATATTTGCAAATCGACGGGGCGGTGTTTCCCGATGGCGATCAAGCCGCGGTGCGGCACAATATCGAAGAGGCGCTTGATGAGGCGCTCGAAGGCCAACAGTTGGGCAGGACGCTCGGTGGCGCCGCCGGAACCGAGTCGTCTTACATCGATCTGTTGCTGATCGATGGGGATCAATCGCGGGCGGCGGTGGAACAAACGATGGAGCGTTTGTCACTGAATGACCGCTACCGCTGGCACAGTTTTGCCTGAGATGAAGAAAGAGTTTTATTGGATCGCGATTGTGTTGCTGGTCATGTGGCTGGTGCGGTTGGTCGATGCGGTGATCCCGTTGGATTTAGCCGCCTACGGATTGCATCCACGACGGGTCAGCGGATTGATCGGGATCATCACGATGCCGTTTCTGCATGCCAGTTTCAGTCACCTGTTTAGCAATTCGGTCTCGCTGGTGGTGCTGTTGGGATTGTTGGTGGCCACGCGGCAATCCCCTTGGCTGTTGGCAGGGCTGACATCCGTGGCGGGGGCATCGTTGTTATGGTTGGTCGGCCGGGACGCCAATCACATTGGGGCCAGTGGATTGGTGTTTGGTTTGATCGGGTTCTTGATCGTCAGCGGATTCTTGCATCAGCGGTTGGTTCCGGTGGCGGTTGCAATTGTGGTGGGCATTTTATTCGGTGGCACGTTGATGTCCGGTGTCCTGCCAGGGGCCGATGGCGTGTCCTGGGACGGTCACCTGTGTGGATTGGCCGGCGGCGTCGCGGTCGCGTTTCTCGCCGCCCGCAATTAGGCCCGGTGCAATCAATAGTAGGCCAGGTGCAACCTGGCGGTTAATTGGCACTCGCGCCAGGTTTCACCTGGCCTACTCTCAATCCAGGTTTCACCTGGCCTACTAAAAAACCGTCCGGGGTGGGTTCCCCGGACGGTTTCGTTGGTTGTTGATTCGCTTTGGCAGCGGATCAATACATGTCGTGGTCGCCGCCGTGACCTTTGCCACCGTCTTTGGGCTTTTCAGCAACCAGAGCGTCGCTGGTCAGCAACAACGTCGCGACACTGGCTGCGTTTCCGAGCGCGGTTCGCGTGACTTTGGTGGGGTCGATGACGCCGGCCTTCACCAGGTCTTCGTAGACATCGGTCAGTGCGTTGTAGCCTTCGTTGCCTTTCATGCCGGCAACTTTTTCGCACACGATTCCGCCGTCTTGACCAGCATTTTGCGCGATCATGTGCAGCGGAGCGCGGCAGGCACGCAGAACGATGTTGTAACCGACCAATTGATCGTCGGTCAGGTCTTCACTCGGTTTGACCTTGCTGCTGGCACGCAACAGGGCGACACCACCACCGGGCAAGATGCCTTCTTCGACGGCGGCGCGGGTGGCGTGCAAGGCGTCTTCGACGCGAGCCTTCTTTTCCTTCATCTCGCTTTCGGTGGCTGCACCGACGTTGACTTTCGCCACGCCGCCGGCCAGTTTCGCCAAACGCTCTTCCAACTTTTCGCGATCGTAGTCGCTGGTGCAGTTTTCGATTTCGCGACGGATTTGGTCGATGCGAGATTTGATGTCGCTGCTCTTTCCGGCACCTTCGATGATCGTCGTGTTGTCTTTGTCGATGATCACTTTCTTGGCGCGGCCGAGTTGCGGCAGGTCGACGCTTTCCAGTTTGATGCCCAGGGCTTCAAAGATGGCTTGTCCACCGGTCAGGATGGCGATGTCTTCCATCATGGCTTTGCGGCGATCGCCGTAGCCGGGTGCTTTGACGGCACAAACGTTGAACGTGCCGCGCAGGCGGTTGATGACCAGGGTGGCCAACGCTTCGCCATCGACGTCTTCGGCGATGATCAACAGTGGCTTGCCCTGTTGAACGACTTTTTCCAGCATCGGCACCATGTCTTTGATGCTGCTGATTTTTTTTTCAAAAACCAAGACGTAAGCGTCTTCCAGGACGGCTTCCATACTGGTGCTGTCGGTGACGAAGTACGGCGACAGGTAGCCGCGATCGAACTGCATGCCTTCGACCCATTCTTGTTCGGTCTGCAGGCTTTTGCCTTCGTCGACCGTGATCACGCCGTCTTTGCCGACGCGGCTCATGGCGTCGGCCAACAGTTCGCCGATTTCGCGGTCGTTATTGCTGGCGATCGTGGCAACGTCAGCCATCGCCGATTGGTCTTTGACCTTGGTTGCCATCGAGTGCAGTTTTTCGGTCAGTTCGGCAACGGCGGTTTCGATGCCCGATTTCATTTGAATCGGATTGACGCCCGAAACGACAGCCTTCAGGCCTTCGTTGAAAATAGCTTCGGCCATCACGGTCGCGGTGGTGGTCCCGTCGCCGGCGACATCACTGGTGCGACTGGCGACTTCGCGGACCATTCGAGCACCCATGTTTTCGAACACGTCTTCGAGTTCGATTTCTTTGGCGACGGTCACGCCGTCTTTGGTGACGGTCGGGCTACCGAAACTCTTTTGCAAGATCACGTTGCGGCCTTTGGGACCGAGCGTGACTTTGACGGTGCGAGCCAATTTGGAAACGCCGCGGCGAATCGCTTCGCGAGCTTCCTGATCAAATGCAATAATCTTTGACATGGAATTCTGATTTCAGGTTGTATTGGAGGTGGAATCGAAAACGGGGGGGCGCAAACGTGCTTGCGCGCCGGCCGATCGGACCGCCCGCCGGTTCAGCGGGCGTCGAAATGCTTGAGTGGGGGGGGCAGATTAACCCAGCACGGCCAAGACGTCGTCTTCACGCATCAGCAGCAGTTCGACACCGTCGATTTCAACGGTTTCACCGGCGTAGCTGCTAAACAAAACATGATCGCCTTCTTTCAATTGGCTTTCGCCACGTGAGCCATCATCGAGCAGTTTGCCGCTGCCAATCGCAATGACGGTGCCGCGCGCCGGTTTTTCTTTTGCCGAATCTGGCAACACGATTCCGCCAGCGGTGGTCGATTCGCTTTCTTCTCGCTGGACCACGATTCGCTCGCCGATCGGTTGCAGACGAACGCTAGCCTTCTTTTTGGTGGCAGTCGCCATGGTTGCGGATACCTTTTCTGTAATGCGGGGAAATGAAGGGAAAGTGTGTATGGTCTTTATCGGGATCACCCGGGGGCCAAACAGCCGCGCCAAGATGACAGTGAATTCAACTCGCAGTGCCGAGTAGCAAACGGTGTGCCAGAACGTAAGCGAAGTCGATCAAGACTCAACCGGCAGGCCCGATACAGCGGTCGACGTCTCGCGGTTTTCGCCACCCACAGCCGGGGGATGATGCCAAGCTAAATTTGCCGACTCGCCGGATTTGCAGCCCTATCTTGGTGCATTTGCGGCACTTGCAACAGGGGCCATTCCCCTGCCGCGGCGGACAAATTGGCAGAGCGAGCGATGTGGCTGTTGCGGCGACGTTTTGTCAGTCGGTTTTGGTCTGCGAATTGCACTTCATGCCACCGCCCGCCGGCGACCTGCCAAGAGGCGCCGGATGCATCGCTAGCTGTCACTCTTCCCCAACCCACACTACCACCCGAAACTACCGTGATCTTCGACCCCATCTACTTTCTGTTCATCGGCCCCCCGTTGCTGCTGGGTTTGTATGCCCAGTGGCGCGTCAAGCACACGTTCGAGTCGATGTCCCAGGTTCCCGCGCGGATGTCTGGTGCCGAGGCGGCGCGGCGGATGCTGGATTCAGGTGGCCTGAATCAAGTCGCTGTCGAACAGGTCGGCGGCCACCTGAGTGATCACTATGACCCTCGCGACAAAGTGTTGCGGCTGAGTTCGCAGGTCTACAGCGGGCGCTCGATGGCAGCGCTCGGCGTGGCCTGTCACGAGGCCGGGCATGCCTATCAGGATGCTCAGAGTTATGCGCCGCTGGTGATTCGCAACATGGCAGTCCCGGTCGCTAATTTCGGCAGTCGGATCGGCGTGACGATGGCCACGATCGGATTGATGCTCAGTTATCAAACGCCCAGTATTGGCAACGCGCTGTTGCTGGCGGGAATCGTGTTGTTTGCCGGCGTGGTGTTTTTCCAGGTCGTTAATCTACCGGTCGAGTTTGACGCCAGTGCCCGCGCCCGCCGCCACTTGGTCGACGCAAATTTGATTTCCGCCAACGAGGAACACTATGTCGCCAAGGTGCTCAATGCTGCCGCATTGACCTACGTCGCCGGGACGCTGCAGGCGATCATGACATTGGCCTATTTTGTATTCCGCTTGATGGGTGATCGCCGCTAAGAGTGCGCCAGCGCGTCCATCGTCCCCTGGTCAACGTCCCCTGGTCGACCGAAGCGTTGGGCGCTGACGCGCCGCGCTGGTGGCGACTGTGGTCGGGGTCGCGCAGGGGTTACGATGGGGCGTATGAACGACACCATTCGTCAGATCGCCGAAGAGCGTTTCCAGGCCTACACCCAGTTGCCCTGGCTGATGCTGTTGTTGATCGCCGTGCCGCTCCTGATTGCGGCTTGGCGATTCCGTCTGTATCCGACCGGGTGGTGGGTCGCCGGGTTGGTGGTGACGCTACTGGGTAGCATTGTCAGTGTGTTTTCACCGGATCTGTTTGTGTGGGTGCTGGCCCTGGACGGGTTGCTGATCGTGGTGGCGGCGATCGATTTTTTGGCGGTCTATGTGGGCACCAGCCAGGGCATCGAAGTCAGCCGCGAGATCGCTCATTCCTGCTCGCTGGGCGTCCCCATCGACAGTCGGCTGACCGTGGAGAATCGCAGCGGGTTGACTCTGGTTGGTGATGTCCGTGACGATTTGCCGGACGGATTCGAGTCCCACCCCGGTCAGCATTCGATGCGTTTGCCGCCGCTGGGGCGGGTGACGATGAGCCGCAAACTGACGCCGGGGCGGCGGGGAGCGTTTCGATTGGAATCGGTCTACCTACGTTTTTTGAGCCCCCTGAAACTCTGGCGACGGCAGATCGAGTTGCCGCTGCCGAGCGCGTTGAACGTCTATCCGGACATGAAGCAGTTGTCCGATTACGCGCTGTTGGCGCGAACGAATCGGTTGAGTCTGATCGGGGTGCGGCGGACCCGCCGGGTCGGTCAGGACAGTGATTTCGAACGATTGCGGGACTACAGTCGAGATGACAATTTTCGCCATATCGATTGGCGCAGCACCGCCCGACGAAACAAGCTGACGGTCCGGCAATTCCAGAGCGATCAAAGCCAGCGCGTGGTGTTCTTGCTGGACTGTGGACGGATGATGACCAACACCCGTGACGGTTACTCGCTGTTGGACCATGCGTTGAATTCAGCCCTGATGATGGCCTATGTCGCGCTGCATCAAGGCGACTCGGTGGGCATGCTTTGTTTTTCCGATTCGGTGCACGCCTATATCCCGCCGCGCGGCGGTCGCAGCCAAATGAATCGGTTGTTACACGCGGGGTTTGATCAGTTCCCGCGGATGGTCGAATCACGCTACGACCAGGCGTTTCTCTATTTGAAAAACCACTGTAAACGCCGCTCGTTGGTGGTGTTGGCAACCAACGTGATCGATGAAGTCAACTCGGCGGCGGTGACCGACTACCTGGGGAATCTCAGTGGGCACCACCTGCCGATGGCGGTGATCTTGCGCGATCGCACGTTGTTCGAAGCCGCCGATACGCCCGGGGGCGGCGATTCCAATCTGTACCGCGCCGCGGCAGCGGCTGACATCTTGGTGTGGCGCGACCAAGTCCTGAAGGATCTGGAGCACCGCGGCGTGCTGTTGGTCGACGCCTTTCCCGACGAATTGACCGCACCGCTGGTCAACCAGTACCTGGAAATCAAAGCCAAGCATCTGCTGTAGCGGCGGCAAATTCAGTGCTCCAATCGTTCACGCAGCAACATCGTAGTACTCGTACTCGAAACAGCCGCAAACCGACACCGCTGAGTACGAGTTAGGACTCGAAAGAAGAGCCAGAACCAGGGAATTCAACGACGCGGAAACGTTTGTTCTATGAATGACATCGCTCCGCGATTGAGAGCCGGAGGGGATCACGGGTGATTGAGTCGCGGAGCGACGGGAGTCGATAGCCTGGTGGCGTCAGCCCCAGGCCTTGATCGTCAAAGAATATCAACGAGCCCCCGAGGGGCGGTAGAGAATGTCGTCGCTCCGCGACTGCGCGGTATGTCGTCGCTGAATCCAGGGGTTTCACCCCTGGCTAACGAATGACATCGCTCCGCGATTGAGAGCCGGCGGGGAACACGCGTGATTGAGTCGCGGAGCGACGGGCGTACAACTCTCGCTTCTAGTCATCACAGCGCCGCAGATGACGGAGGACTCTCGTCAATTGCTTCGGGAACGATTCCCCACCTGCGAGGTTGTGTTTTATGAACCGTGACTCTTGATCCACGCGTCGATCCGCGCCGCAGATTTTGATGTGAAAATGTGACGGTTGTGCTGAATATTAGTAGGGCCAGGTGCCGATGAAGTTCATCGATGGAGCTTCGCAGGTGATTTGTGCGCATGGAGGCGCACCGAAATGGTCCTATTTTCGCTCAAACTATTCAAAAACTTGCGCAAGGCGATCGCAGGTCGGCGATTCCCTCACCAGCTGGCTGGTGGGGTGGCGTTGGGCGTTTTGCTGGGGATCATTCCGCACGGAAATCTGCTGGCGCTGCTGGTCTTGCTGGCCGTGCTGTGCTTTCGCGTCAATCACGCGCTGCTGGGTGTGGTGGCTATTTTGGCCTCGTTCGTCGCCACCCAGCTGGATCACTATTCCCATGCGGTCGGCCAATCAGTGCTGACGCATCCGACGGGCAGCCAATGGGCTACCAAAGCCTGGGCAATGCCGTTGGTGCCTTGGACCGATTTGAACAACACCGTGGTCCTGGGCAGCTTTCTGATCGGTTTGGCCGCGGTGCTACCCATTTTTGCAATCACTCTGCCGGTGTTCCGGCTGATGGCACCTGCCGATTTGGGCTTAGATGCCGATGGGGACGCTGATGGGGAAAACTGTCAGGACGATGAAGATGAAACGGATCCTGTCGCGAGCGGTGAATCGATCGCTGACCCAGCGCCCATCGCAACGATCCGTCCCCGACTGGCCGTGACCACACTGCCAGCAGAAACAGATACGGCATCCGAGCACGAATCGGAATCCGTTCCGGCAGTGATCCCGATCGATCGGCTGCCCAGCAACGAACAAATGGTTTCGATTGAGACCCGAATCGACGTGATTCGGATGGCCGATAGCGACGCGGAAAACGGTGGCAATGCGCATCGTGATGCGTCCGGCCCCGATGCGTCCGATGAACCAACCGAGCACCCCAATGATGAAGCGCTCAATTACCTGCTTCATCAATTGCGTCACTCCCAGCAAAGGAAAGCAGCAGGATGATTCGCTGGCGATTTGTTGTAACACGACTGTTGATCGTCCTGTCGGTGGTGCTGCTGTTGAGCCTGGGCTTGGGCCCGGTCGTCAGCTATCTCACTGTCGCAGGATTGCAGAGCGCAACGGGCGCGAAAGTTGAAATCGGATCAGCCGATGTCGGGCTATTTCCGCCCCGCGTCCGCTACGAACGGTTCAGCGTCGCTGATCCACGCGACAGCAAAGAGATGCGAGACGCATTTCGCGCCGAAGTGATCGAGTTGGAGCTTGATGGTCAGGCGCTCATGAGTCGGCGCTGGGTCGCACGCGAAGCATCGATCACCGGTTTGCAGATTGGCGCAACACGTGACGAGTCGGGGCACCTGGACAAGCCCCAGGCCGAAGAAGAGGTGTCGAGCCTGTCGGATCAACCCAGCGTGATCGGTGAAATGCTGGGCGGGATTGCCGGCCGGATGCAGGAGCAAGCCGAACAGACCGCGGGAGATTTGGAAACCGTTCGCCGCAGCAAACAAATCAAGGAATACTGGGAATCCGAGTATGACCGATTGGCAAAGCGTGCCAAAGTGTTGGAGCAAAACGTTCGACAGTTCAAACAGAACACGCGTGACATCGACAATCCGCTGCGAGACTGGGACAAAATCGGCAACACCGTTGGTTTGGCCGACGAAACCCGTGTCGAGCTGAAAACGATCCTGGCCGCGATCGATGCGATTCCCGGTCGGTTCGAAGCGGACCTGGCATCGCTGAAACAGGCCAAACAAATCGACTTGGACCGGATCGACCAATACGTTCCTGGCAACTTGGCCGAGTCAAAGAACTTTGGCATCGACCTGATCAGCGAAGCGGTTCGAGATCAGATTGCCAGCATCAAAGAGTATTGGGAAGGCGGCCGCACGATCGCCAACTACACCATCGTTGCACCGGAAACCGAGCGGGCGCGCGGCATTGAAATCGATCTGCTGGGCGATCGTCGCCAGCCAAGTCTCTTGGTCAAGCGATGTGAATTGCAGGGCGTGATGCGGGTCGACGGCAACGCGTATTCGCTGTCCGGTGTGGTCGAAAACTTGACGCCGTCGCCGAAATTGTTGCCGCAACCGTTGCGGGCACAATTGCGTCTGGAAGGGCCGCAAGTGGTGAACGTCGACTACATTCGCGATCGTCGATTGTCCAACGACATCGACCGATTGACGTTGCACTGGCCGCAATCGGATGCTCCCCAATTGCGGTTGGGCAGCGACAGCAGCACGATGGTGTCGGTGACCGGCGGAAAACGCGAGGTGTGGGTGCAAATGCGATCCGAAGGCGATCAAATCCAAGGGCGTTTCGTCAGCAAACAAACCGGTGTTCGAATCGGTCTGGATGTCGACTCGAAATACGATTCACTGCCCGCGACAACCGCCTTGCAACAAAGCTTGGCTGCGGTCGATACCGTGACCATCGACGCTGGATTCGAAGGGACCTGGGACCAGATGGCGATGCAGATGGATACCAACTTGGGGAAAATTTTGCGGGATGCCGTCGACCAAGCGGTCAGCCAGCAAGTGGATGCAGCCAAACAGCAGCTGACCGCTCGTGTTCAACAGGCCTATGCCGACGAAGGTGCGAAGCTGAATCAGTGGTTCAAGTTAAAGCAGATCGATGCACAGTCGATGACCGCTCAGGTCGATGGCATGATCGATGACCTGGGGAAAAAGTTGCTTGATGGGGTGGATTCATCCGACGCCACGATCGGCCGCATCAACGACATCCTTCGCAGTCGATTGCGATGATCGATGGAGCCTGAAATCATCTTCTGGCAAGGCGCCGCGGGCGCCGGTGAGATCCGAGTCGATGATGTTTGGGGGACGCCGCAATCGGTCGGGCTGTTTGCCGCTGAGCGATCAGCAGCCTCGACGTTGCAGCATCCGCTTGGTCGGGAGAGCAGCATCCAGCTCGAAATCGCTGAGCCAATCGTTGAGCAGCGCACGCGCTGGATCTTGGCTGCGTTGGACGGCGTCGCCACGGATCCGCTGCAGCAACTCTATCGGCTACGCATGCCGCTGGTTGGTGAATCTGCTGATGCGGCGACAGCGGTTCGGCACGTTCACGAAACGATCGTGGTTCGCCAAACTCGAGATGGTAATCCGGCCCACGTCGGTTTACTTGGGCATCTAAGGCTGACCGCGTCGGCCGAGCAACAGCGTGATGCAATCAGCGACGCATCTCAAACGCTGCATCAGCTGAACAATCAGTTGTCGGTCGCTGTCATGGCGATCGATGTGATTGGGATCAAACTGCAACGCGGGCCAAACAAAGCTGAGTTGAGCGAATTGATCGAAACCTGTCGCTCCGCTTCCCGGGCAGCCCAAGACTGCGGTCGCATTGCCAATGACGCCCTGCATCGCATGCACCAGCGACAGCAGGCCAAACAGCCGCGTCGTTGACCCCACCACAACATTGACCGCAGCGTTCCCGGTATCATGCAGCACCGGCAACTCGGAATTCTCTGTGAGGCCGGACCGGGTTGCTGAGTGGGTAACCCGACGCGTGAGTTTTCAAGCCAGCGTTTTCGCGTGGGCATTGTTTTTGGGTAACCCGAAGCGTCAGCGAGGGATCCCGTTAACTCCCAAAAATCCCTCGCTGACGCTTCGGGATACCATAAGCGCTGGCTTCAAAACTCACGCTTCGGACTACCGATCCCCCCCGCCACGGAGGTCGAGGACCAACTACGCACTCTATTCGTTTCGCCGCTGAAGGTGTCGTCAATCAGGTGCGGTAGGGATTTTTTTTGCGCAGTGCAATTGATTACAGTGTACGCGCATCGGATTTCGCTGTTCTATTCTCAGCGGGCTATCAGATCTTCTCTCTTCAATAATAGCCAAGATGGCAATTACAAGCACTGATCTAGTGAATGATTTCACGAGCCAAACTGACTCTCCATCTCTGTACATCGTCGACGATGAACGAGAACTTCTCGCATCCCTGGCCGATTCGCTGCGGGCGATGGGGTATTCGCCCAAGACGTTTGAGCGACCGTCAGAATTATTAAACGCGACCTGCCATGACGACATCGGTTGTGTCATCACGGACCTTCGCATGCCTGGCATGGGGGGGCTGGATTTACTGCATCGGTTGAACGATTCGGGCAGTTGTCTGTCGGTGATTCTACTGACCGCTTTTGCCGACGTGCCGACGGCGGTGGAAGTCATGAAGCACGGGGCGGCGACGGTGGTCGAAAAGCCATTTGATCTGCGGCGATTGGCCGACGAAATCGAATCAGCAATGATGGTTTCCGAACAGTCGTTCGCCCGCCAGGGCAAGATTCGCCGAGCGGTGAAATTGCTCGGATTGCTGTCGGTCGAGGAAATTGCAGTGTTGGATCTGGCGATCGGAGGCATACCCAATCGGCAGATCGCCGAATCCTTGTCGACCAGTCCGCGGACGGTCGATCGACGCCGACACACGGCCCTACGGAAGCTGCAGGCGGAGACGGTAGCGGATTACGCTGTGCTGAAAACCCTGGCGGATTATTCCTGGCTGTAAATGGAAGTGCAAAATCACCGGATTTTGCTATCGTGAGCGGCTCCGATGGGTGTTTTCCTATGGCTCAAATTGGCGGTCGCGAGTGGGTCAGCCAGATTCCCGAAAAAAGTCCCGACACCGATGCTGAGACGCAACTCGTCATCGAATAACGGGTTACCGCCACCGAGTGCTTTGGGCAGTTTGAAAACTCTGAAATCTGCGGTTGACCGCGTTTGCTGGCCGCGTAACCTAAGGCTATCGATCGGGTCGAAGCGACGCCGATTGCTTGCCCGCCACGGATGTCCCGCTCTGGACGTAACTCTTTGCTATCTTTTAGGTTGCGACGATAACGCCCTGGGATACCTCGCTGGTCAGGATCCGTCGTTTCGACAGACCATCTTCCGCGAGTTCGCCTCGCGTGGGGTTCACGCGGTCAGCTTGCGGCCACGGGCTGACATCGTTGATGGCACGGAGTCCTCCGCTATGTCATCTCCGAAAACCTCACGGACCGGGTACATGAAGTGCCCGGTCGCGAACGCTCGCGAAAAGATGACCGTGTTGCGTTAGCGTCTTTCGGCCACGCGCAGTTTCGCACTCCGTGAGCGTGAATTCGCCGCTACTTCTTCGTCACTTGGACGCAACGGTTTCTTCGTTAGGATCTGCCACCGCTCGTCATCACGAAATGCATTCTTGACGATCCGGTCTTCCAGCGAGTGAAAGCTGATCACTGCGATCCGGCCGCCCGGGGACAACCACTCGGGTGCAGCCTGAAGTGTTCGGGTCAGGATGTCCAGTTCTTCGTTGACCGCGATCCGCAGCGCTTGAAAGGTGCGTGTCGCCGGGTGGATGTCGTGGTTCTTGCCGCGGGGGACACAGCGGCGACAGACATCGACCATTTCCGCGACGGTTCGCACTGGCTGGCGTTGTTTGGATCGCAACACGATTTCACGTGCGATCCTGCGGCTGAAACGTTCTTCGCCGAATTGATAGATCGCGTCGGCGATCTCTTTCTCGCTGTGCCGTGTCAGCCACTCGCTGGCTGGGACTCCGTTCTCCGGGTCAAACCGCAAATCGAGAGGGCCATCGTTTTGAAAGCTGAACCCCCGATCTCGGTCGGCCAACTGATCGCTGGAGAGCCCCAGATCCAACACCAATGCATCGGCATGTTCCAACTCACAGGCCTGCAACGCCTGGCCCGCTTTTTCGTAGCTGCCCAGGAACAGGGAAATGCGATCTTGCGGCGGCTGGGATTCGACCAGGGCGGAAACGGCGGGGTCGCGATCAAGTCCGATCACCAATCCGTCTGGGGGAAGGATGTCGCGCAGTAATCGGGAGTGTCCACCGGCGCCGTAGGTGCCGTCGATGATCACCGTCGGAGAGCACTGGGCGACCCAGTCCACGATCTCACCTGGCATCACCGAGACGTGACAGGGGGGGGCGGTGTTGTCGTCAGCCATTCGCTTTCTGGGGCTGATTGACCGAGCAATGCAGTGCGGTTTCCATGTTCTCGGCAATTTCTTTCAATCGTGCCGCGTCACCGCCAGCGACTTCTGCGGCGCACCAGCCACGGAAATTGATCTCACGCAGGGCTGCTTCGATTGCGGGCCAATCGACATCGCCTTCGGTGACCTTGGTGAACTTGCCGGTCTGGCGGGAGAAGCCTTTGATGTCCAGTTTTTGGATTCGCGGCCCCAGTGTCCGCACCCACTGGGCGATGTCGCCAAATTTCCAGTGGTTGCCGAGATCGAATTGCAGTCCGACCAACGGCGAATCGAACTGGTCGATGTAGTCGGCCAGCGGTTGCACGCTTTGGTTGCTGTCACCGTTTTTGTCGTACAGGAATTCGTTCCAGACGTTTTCGACCAGGATCGACACGCCATAGCGTTCAGCCGTTGGCAATGCGGCGCGAATGTTGTCGCTGGATCGTTGGTAAACTTCTTCGGGCGTGCCGTCTTTGCCGTGACCGACCACCAATAGGCAGGAATCACCTCCGACGTCGGCGGTTTCCTTGATCGCCTGTTTCAGCTTTGCCAATGCATCGGCACGGACGGCCGGGTCTGGATCGCTGTGGCGGATATTCCAGTGCGAACCACCGACACTGCCGTCGACGATCAATCCGGTTGCTTTGCTGGCCTGGTTGACCGCATCCACATTGATCCCCGGCGTGTTGACTTCCACCCCCTCGAACCCGGCCGCTTTGGCCGCGCGGAACTTGTCTTCCAAGGTGCCTTCGACTTTGATCATGCCGACTTTCAGTGTCTTGCGCAGCCACGGCGTGCTGTCGTCGGTCGCCGGTTTTTCGGCCATCAACGATTGTCGATTCGAGACACTCCAGGTGGCGGCTCCGAGTGCGGCCATGGTTTGCAGAGCGGTTCGTCGTCGCATTTGAGTTCCCTTTTCAGGCGGGTAGCTGTGGCTGGAATTGCCGTTGATCTTACTCGGATTTTTTAGCCAGCGTGCGCAGATGCAGTTCGGTTAACTGGTCTGCGTCAACTTGCCCCGGCGCTGCGGTCATCAGATCCGATGCTTTTTGCGTCTTGGGGAACGCGATGACTTCGCGAATGTTTTCCAGCCCGGCGATCAGCATCACCCAGCGATCGATCCCCAGTGCGATCCCGCCGTGCGGCGGCGCACCGTAGCGGAGTGCGTTGAGCAGGAATCCGAAGCGATCCTCTGCGGTGGCTTCGTCGATGCCCAGCAGTTCAAACACTTTGGACTGGGTCTGTTGGTCATGAATTCGAATGGTCCCACCGCCGGCTTCGCTACCGTTGATCACCAAGTCATAGGCTTGCGCGCGGCAGGCGCGGGGGTCGCTATCGAGTTGATCCAGGTCACTCGCCAATGGCGCGGTGAACGGATGGTGCATGGCGTTCCAGCGACCGGTTTCTTCGTCCTGTTCGAACATCGGGAACTCGGTGATCCAGCTGCAATTCAGTTGATCGGAGCTGTACAGCTCCAGTTCGGCACCCAAGCGTTTGCGAAGTGCATTGAGTCCCTTGCAGGTGACTTCCCAGCTGTCGGCCAAGAACATCAACAGGTCGCCCGGCTGACCGTCCATCAGTGCTTTGATTTCGGCCAGGTGCTCGGCATCAAAGTTCTTGGCCACGGGGCTCCACAGCGAACCGTCTTCTTCGACGCGGAACCATGCCAGGCCTTTGGCACCGAATTCTTTGACGAACTCGGTCAGTTCATCGATTTGGCGGCGCGAGTATTTCTCGGCGGCGCCCACGGCACGCAGACCACGCACAAAGTTTCCGGCGTCGGCGGTGGCGCGGAACACTCGGAATTCGGTCTTCTTGGCGACCGCTGTGACATCGACGATCTCCATGCCGAAACGCAAGTCCGGTGCGTCATGGCCGTAGCGTCGCATGGCTTCGTCATAGGTCATCCGCGGCAATGGCAGCGAGATCTCTTTGCCCAAGATCTCTTTTGCCGTTCTGGCCACCAGGCCGTCGATCAGACCCATGATGTCGTCGGCATCGACAAACGACATCTCCAAGTCCAACTGGGTGAATTCGGGCTGGCGGTCGGCACGCAAGTCTTCGTCGCGGAAACACTTGGCAACCTGAACGTAGCGGTCAAATCCGGCCACCATCAGGATCTGTTTGTACAACTGCGGCGACTGTGGCAACGCGTAGAAACTGCCGGGATGAACGCGGCTGGGAACCAGGTAGTCGCGAGCTCCCTCTGGCGTGCTGCGTCCCAGGATCGGCGTTTCGACGTCGATGAAATCATGTTCGGCAAAATAATCGCGCATCGTTTTGACGATCTTGCTGCGGAGCACCATGCCACGCAGCATTTCCGGGCGACGCAGATCCAAAAAGCGGTACTTCAGCCGCAAATCTTCGCCTGGTAGGTCGGTTTGGCCCGGGGTGAACGGCGGGGTTTGACAGGCGTTCAGGATTTCCAGTTGCGGGCAGCGAACCTCGATCGCTCCGGTATCCAATTTGTCGTTGGTCTTGCCTTCCAAGCGGTCTGCCACCTTGCCTCGCACCAGGATCACACTTTCGGCCGACACGTGGCCGGCGACGTCGATCTGGGCCTGGTCCGCTTCCGGAGGGCCGATCACGACCTGGGTCAGCCCGTATCGGTCCCGCAAATCGATGAACACCGCGCCGCCATGGTCGCGTTTGTTTTCAACCCACCCACAGAGAGTGACTTCGGTTCCGACGTGTTCTTTGCGGAGTTCACCGCAGGTGTGGGTGCGTAGCACGGATCTAAATTGGTTCAGAGAGAGGGGGAAGGAAAGGGAATCGCCCAGTCGACAGGTGCGGATTCTAAACACTGACGCCCGAATTGCTTAGGGGCCGCGCCGCAGTGAGTCGGGTTTTGGCCTACGAAAAACGCCTTGATCACTGGGACCAAGGCGTTTGTGGATCGATCGTTTGAACCGAGGAATCAGTATTCAGTCGGTGCCGGGATCGAATCGGGGTCGTGATCGTCTTCGTCGACTTCCTTTTCTCGACCGTTTTCCAGGTGAATCACTTTGTAGCCACCCTGGGTCCGGAAGTAGATCAGTAGCCCCAGGAATCCGACCGCCATCGCGGCTGGAACATAGCTGGTCAGCGTCAACGCTCGGCGTCCGCCGTACAGATAGGAATCCTGGACCGCTTTGAAGTCGGTTCCGGCGTTATCGACCAAAGCGGGTTTTTCCGCCTGTGGAATCAATTCCGCTTCGCTGATTGCTTCGGTGGATTCCGGTTTGCCGTCGATCAATTCGGTGCCGTTGGCGGCGTTCAATTTGGCGGCGTCCAGCGGACGGTAATCGTATCCCCAGGCCGAAATCGGATCGGGTGATGCGTAGCGTTCAAACGTCTCGGGCGCGGTCTGCTGCAGGTTTTCGCTCATCGCAAATCCCTGTTGCGTCCCGATTCGAGGGCCAGCGATCTGGCCCACGCAAAGCATGCCGGCCGCACCGAGCGCGCCCATCGCAACCGATCCGCTCTGTGGATACCGTTCTCCGGCCACGCCCAGCATGGTCGGCCACAAGAACGCTTTGCCAAACGAATAGAACGTCGCAGCGACAAAGATCATGAACACACTTTGGATCGGCGAACCGAGCCACAGCAGTCCCAGACAGGCGATGATGGAACTGC
The DNA here is from genome assembly GCF_024129865.1 of Stieleria tagensis. Lineage (GTDB taxonomy): Bacteria > Planctomycetota > Planctomycetia > Pirellulales > Pirellulaceae > Stieleria > Stieleria tagensis. The sequence continues at coordinate 77,756 of NZ_JAMYFE010000052.1, forward strand.
CCAAGAGCAAGCCGATCGGATTGACTTTGTGAACGATCGGTCCGGCGAAAAATCGCAGCACAAACATCAACGCCGACGTGTACACCAAAATCAGAATCGAATTCGGCAGCAGGTTCTCCATCAGCTTGGTCATCCAGGAATCGACGCCCAATTCCATGTAGCCGATCAAGGCATGTAGGACGATCAGCACCAGGAACGGAATGGAGGCAAAGCAGGCGAAAACGGCTGCGAAGTTGCTCGAGCTCTCACCCACGGTTTCCGGGAATTTCTCGGGGATCACCATCACGCCGTAGGCGATCACGACCAGGGCAAAACTCGACAGCGCCCATTGCCATGGCAATTCCACGAACCAGGCATTTTCGCCAATGAATCCGGCGGCAAATAGGCCGCCGATGATCATTCCGGCCGGCCAACCGGCGTGCAGGATGTTCAAGTAATGCGTCTTGTTTTCAGGGTACAACTGAGCGATCAAGGGGTTGATCACCGCTTCGTACAACCCCTGGCAAATCGAAAACAGAAATGCACTCCAAAACAGCACATTAAAGACTTTGTCGGACGCCGTCGCGGGATCCGATTCACGCCAACCGTCAAACAGTGGATTGGCACCAAACAGCATCACCGCGCTGATCAAGTGCAAACCGAACGCCAGCATCAGAAGTCTCTTGTAGCCGAATTTTTCGACCAAGATCCCGCCAAAGAAGATCATCAATCCGAATCCGAGAAATCCAGCGCCCAAAATCGCACCGAATTGGCTGCCTCCCAAATTGAACTCGCGTTCCCAAGGTCCGCCGGCAGCGGTTCGGGTCGCAAAACCAATTCCAGACGCGACTAGCGTCAAAAAACTGGCCAGCATGAGTTTTCCACGTGCATAATCCATTCGGGGGCTCCAGCGGGAGAGGAGAATTGAGGAGGGAAAGGGAACAATTGCTGATGCTGTCGCTCGGCCACGGGGCGGTCAAGGCATTGAAAGCATCATTTGTGAGAAACAGAAACGTAATCCCCCCGGCCCCCCGTCGCCACTAGCACCCCCGCTATACTCTGCGTAGAAGTGCAAATTAGTGCTCTCCGAACTGCCCATACCCCCAGTAGGCCAAGTGTAACCTGGCGAATCGTGTCATCGCCAGGTTTCACCTGGCCTACTGATCCCCCCTTTCCTTTGCGAGCCTCTCTCATGCGATTGATTCTTTCTGCCGTACTCTGCCTTGGAGCATTGACCACCATGGCGACCGCCGATGACAAGCACGAACACGAACACGAATGTGCATTGGATTTCAAACTGAAGAACATCGACGGCGAAAAAGTCGATCTGGAAGACTACGAGGGCAATGTGGTGTTGATCGTGAACACCGCCAGTGAGTGCGGACTGACGCCCCAGTACGCCGGTCTAGAAGAGTTGTACAAGAAATACAAAGACAAAGGCTTGGTCGTGCTCGGGTTCCCCTGCAACCAATTCGGCAGCCAGGAACCTGGCAGCGAAGCGGACATCAAGAAGTTTTGTAGCACCCGCTACAACGTTTCCTTTCCAATGTTCAGCAAAATCGAAGTCAACGGTGACGGCGCCACGCCGCTCTACAAGTACCTGACCAGCAAGGACGTCAAACCGGCGGGCAAAGGCGCGGTCAGTTGGAACTTTGAAAAGTTTTTGGTCGACCGTGAGGGCAATTTGATTCACCGCTTCGCCCCTCGCACCAAACCCGATGACTCGGATTTGGTCAAAGCCATCGAGTCGAATCTGTAGGTTGCCCGTTAGGCGATCAATTCGTCAATCACTTTGCCGCCGAATTGGCTGAGCTGTTTAAATCGGCCGGCGTGATAGAACGTCAACTTATTGTCGTCCAATCCCAGCAGCCGCAGTAGCGTCACGTGCACATCGCGCACGTGACGCACGTTCTCCACGGCCTGGGCACCGGTTTCATCGGTCGCGCCGATGGTGTGACCGGCGTTGACTCCACCGCCGGCCATCCACATCGTCATCGCTTTGGGGTTGTGGTCGCGTCCATAGGCGGTGCCGCCGCGCACCCCGTTGTCTGGCGACCGCCCGAATTCGCCACACCACACGATCAGTGTCGTGTCCAACAATCCGCGATCCTTGAGATCTTGGATGAGTGCCGCGATCGGCTGGTCGACCGCCGACACCAAACTTCCGTGGGCCCGAGCGATGTAATCGTGACTGTCCCATGATCCGTGATAGAGTTGCACGAATCGCACCCCGCTGGAAACCAGTTTGCGGGCAAGTAAACATTTGCGGCCGAAGGCGTCGGTCGGTTCTTTGCCGACGCCATACATGTCCAATGTCCGCTGGTCTTCGTCGGACATGTCCAGTACCTCGGGAACCTGCATCTGCATACGGAACGCCAGTTCATAGTTGGCGATACGCGCCGACAGGTCGTCATGTGTCGGGTGCTGGGCGGCATGCTGCTGGTTCAATGTGGCGATTAAGTCCAGATTTTGTCGTTGTCGCTGGCGAGACACCCCGGCGGGCGGATTCAAATCCAAAATCGGGGACCCGGTCGGGCGCAGCGGAGTGCCCTGGAAGTGGGCCGGCAGATACCCGTTGCTCCAGTTGGCCGATCCGCCCTGCGGGTACGAGTCGGCGGGCAGGACGACAAATCCCGGCAGGTTCTGGTTGACCGAACCGAGTCCATAGGTCACCCAAGCCCCCATCGCCGGGTCACCACCAAACCGATTGCCACAGTTCATCTGGTACATCGCGGTCGGGTGATTGACGCTGTCGACTTGGCAACCGCGATAGAAACACAGATCGTCAGCGACGCCCGCCAGATGGCTCCAGTTTTCCGCCATGTCGGCGCCAGACTGTCCGGCCTGGCGAAACTTGAACGGGCTTTTGACGAAGTACCGTTTGCCACTTTCCATCGCCGACTTTTGTTCGCCGCTACGGTTGAATTCTTGCAGGTGCAAACGCTCCAATTCGGGTTTCGGATCAAACGTGTCGATGTGCGACGGACCGCCTTCCATCATCAGAAAGATGCACCGCTGTGCCTGGGCCGGGGCTTGCTGGGGGCGCGGCGCCAGCGGCCCATCAGCCGCCGCATCGAGATCGCTGGCCATCATCGCGGTCAGGGCAACGCTGCCCAGACTGGCGCCCATGCCATACAGGAACTCGCGTCGTACCAACCGCTGTGAGCTAAGTCGTTGTGAGTGGGGGCGTAGATTGGTTTCGCCAGCAGGTCCGTTAGTAGACATAGACGAACTCGTTGGAGTTGAGGATTGCGAGACAGATATCGGCTAGCGCGCGGGTGTGCTTGTCGACTTCGGTCGGTTGCAAATCGGGCACAAAGTCTTTGTTGGAGTGCAGCGTTTCGACAAATCGGAATGGTTCACCGGTGTTCTCCTCCACGGCATCGCGTTGGACTTCCGTCGGTTGCTGTGTCCAGGCTGTGGCGTGGTCGGGTAGTTGTTGCTCGGTCTGTTGCCAATGTTGTTGAATCAGTTGCTGTTGATCGGCCGTCGCAGCGCGTCCATAGACCAACCGGTAGCACAAATCGATTGCCTCCTGGTCGGTATCTGTTTCGTTCAGACAGCGATTGGCCAGAGCGAGCGCACGGGCATGGGAACGGCGGCTGTTGAACAACGCAAACACTTGCGGTGTCACGTTGGAAGCATCGCGTTGTTCACACGAAAAATCGGGCGACGGCGTATTGAACACCTCTTGAATTGGATCGGCCAATCCGCGCAGACGACAGGCATAAATCGAACGGCGATGACGGTCTTGGGGCAGCGGATCGGGTGTCCAGGCCGCGGCAAAGGCGCCCATCACTTGTCTCGGCTGCAGTGCAACTTCCAGATTGATCTCCGGTTGGCAAGGCAGCCCGCCGACCGTTGGCGTCAGTTCTCCACTAGCCGCGAGCATCGCATCACGGATCTCTTCGGCGGTCAGCCGGCGCGGGCGAAACACTGCGTAGCTGGTGCCGGTCGGATCCAGTTCGGCCCATTGTTTGCGGTCCACTGGTTCGGTCCCGCGGCGGTAGGCAGCCGACAGCATGATGCGGCGATGCAGTTGTTTGATCGACCAACCATCGTCGACCAGAGTCGCCGCCAACCAGTCCAACAGTTGGGGGTGAGTGGGTGGTTTTCCGGTCGAACCAAAATTGTTGGGATTGCCAGCGATCGGAGTGCCGAAATGCCACATCCAGATCCGATTGACGATGGTGCGTGTGGTCAGTGGATTGCGGGGATCGGCAATCCATTGTGCCAGCGCCAGACGACGTCCCGCAATCGTTTCCGGGATCGGTTCGGTTTGGATGTCCCCCAGCACACTCAACACACTCGGCCGGACTGGCTGACCCGGTGAAAATGGGTCTCCGCCGGTCAGGATGTGCCCTTGTTCCAGTTCGCCTTTTGTCATCCGGTCATCAGGCATGCGAAAGGGCGCGTTGATCGATTTGACCTGGGGAGTGCGGCCGTTGTAAACCGACAACGCAAATGGCCGGTAGGTGTCGTATTCAAACGCCAGGGCCTGCAGCCCTTTGCGGGCGACGCGTTCTCTGCCGAACTCTTGCGGTGTGAACCCGACCAGCTTGGGCGGATACTCCTGTTCACTCCGACCCTGCCCGATTTCCTTGCGAGCCTCGTTGAAAACACCGGAGTGATTTTCGGCCTGCAAGCGATCGACGATTTCTCGCCAGTCGTCGTCAGCCAACCCGTTGTTGGCGTACCACTGCAACGCATTGTCCAGCAACACCTGATCCAACTCGGCCAAGATCCGCTGGTATTCTTTGCGGCGAACGTCCAGGTAACGTTCGAGTTCAAATCCATGCACGTTCTCGGATTTCAGCCGCGGCGTTTTACGTTCGGCCAGTTGCGTCGTCGCGAATACCGCTTGAATGCCATAGTAGTCCTGTGTCGGGACGGGATCGAATTTGTGGTCGTGGCATTTGGCGCATTGCAGCGAGTGGGCCAGAAAGGTTTCGCCGACGCTATTGGTGACGTCATCGAGAAACCGTTGACGCGCGACTTTGGGGACTTCCATTCCGGTCAATTCCCAAGGTCCCATTCGTAGGAACCCCGTGGCGATGTGCATTTCCGGATCGTCTGGTTTCCATTCGTCGCCGGCGATCTGTTCGATCACGAATTGATCGTAGGGCTTGTCATCATTAAACGAACGCACGACGTAGTCTCGGTAACGCCAGGCGCCGCCGCGATGGAAGTCATTGGCCAGCCCCGATGAATCCGCATAGCGAACCACATCCAACCAGTGCTGGGCCATCCGTTCGCCGTAGTGGGGGGAATCAAGTAAGCGGTCGACAACCGTCGCAAACGCGGAGTCGTCGTCACGCGGATCGTCGACAAAGGCATCGATTTCCGCCGGAGTCGGTGGAAGACCGATCAAGTCAAACGTCGCGCGGCGGATCAGGGTCGTGCGGTCAACCGGACCGACTGGTTCTAACCCCGCGGGCATCGCCTGGTCGATCAACGCATCAATCGCAGCGTGGTCGCCATCAGCAGCATCGACAACAGGACGGACCACCGGTTGGTATCCCCACAAGGTTTCCGGTTTGTAACGACGGTTGGTCCAGGCTTCGTCTAGCCCGCCGGAGGTCTGGACGGTGACACCGTCTTCGGCGGACCAGCGATCGGCATAGTCGTTGGCGATTTCCGTCTGGCGTTCGCTACTGGGCCAATGGGCACCCGTTTCGATCCAGCGGTGCACCCACCGCTGTTGTTCCTCAGTGATGGCCTCGGCTTGTTTGGGCGGCATCGCCGACCAATCCTCGCTGCTGCGGGTCATCACCAGATACAGCGGACTGTCGTCGGGGCGGCCGGGCAGCAAACTGGGCTCACCACTTTCCCCACCGGCCAACAGATGATCGAGCTGGCGGAGGTCTAATTCGCCCTCGATTGCATCGGCGTCATTGCCGTGACAGCCCCAGCACTTGGTCCGCAGCAACGGCTCGATCCTGCGGACAAACAGTGTCTCCGATTCATTGCTCAAATCACGACTGGAATCGTCCGCGGCGAGGACAGCGGATTCGACCGCGATGAGGGTCAGCAATGTCAGGGTGATCAATTGTCGAAACATTCACCTTCTCGGCAGCTACAGGCGGGTCATGGCACGTCATTGATAGTGTACCAGCACTGTTTCGCGGCGCGCTCTGCGGTCTGCCTGGCGATGGACCCTCTTGCGCAGGCTTGCCAGGATCGCTATCGTTTTAAACCGTCTCGTCGCCGCCCACGGTGGCGGACGTCAAACCACCTCGTACCACCACTGTTGGAGAACTTTCGCGATGGCTTACACACTTCCCGAACTGCCTTACGCCAAAGACGCGTTGGCCCCGAATATCGACGCCCAGACCATGGAAATCCACCATGGCAAGCACCACAACGGGTACGTCACCAAACTCAACGCAGCGGTCGAGGGAACCGATCTGGGATCCAAATCAGTGGAAGACCTGATTGCTGATCTGGCTAGCGTTCCCGAAGCCAAGCGTGGCGCTGTCCGCAACAACGGTGGCGGACACGCCAACCACTCCTTGTTCTGGACCGTGATGGGCCCGGGCAAAGGCGGCAGCCCCAGCGGTGATTTGGCCGCTGCGATCGAGAGCGACCTGGGTGGATTCGACAGCTTCAAAGAGCAATTCGAAAACGCCGCCGCCACCCGCTTCGGTAGCGGTTGGGCTTGGTTGTACGTCGAAGGTGGCAAATTGAAGGTCGGCAGCACTGCCAACCAAGACAGCCCGTTGATGGGCAGCGGAGTCGCCGGCATCAGCGGCACACCGATCCTGGGTCTGGATGTTTGGGAGCACGCTTACTACCTGAACTACCAAAACCGACGCCCCGATTACATCAGCGCGTTCTGGAATGTCGTCGATTGGGACGCAGTTGCCACCCGCTTCGCCGCCGCCAAGTAGCAGAACTGGGAAAACAAAAGCGAGGGATGAGTCGCGTCTCATCCCTCGCCATCAGAAGATGGGTTTTTTATCGCAACCCGACGCGTCAGTTTAGAAGTTGCGCTTTTATGGTAACCCGACCGGGCTGTTGATTTAATTAGCCGGTCGCTAGTTGGTGTGGAGGATTTATCCGACCGGCTTTATTCTTCGCAGAAAACCCTCACCCGAGTCGGATAAATCCTCCACACCAGCGCCGTTGAAGTGACGCGTCGGGTTACCAAAAAACGATGCCTGACGCGAACGCGCACCTTCAAAGCTCACGCGTCGGGTTACGAAAGACCAAAGACGCGTGCGCAGCGTCTTTTCAGAACGCGCGCCGCGTCATTGTTCAGGCCGCCTGATGCGAAACTGTTCAGCTAGTTGCCGGGAAAGCCACCGAAGTTTGGCATTTGCGGTGGCATCGCGGCTGGGTTGACCGCTGCGGCGTCCTCTTCGGAACCAAACAGTTCGTCGCGGCCGATTCGCAGTTTGGTGTACGTGTCTTCTGGAATCACGTAGTACCAGTCGGCGAAACGTTCGTTCAACTGGCGGCTTTGCAATTTGGCTTGTGCCAAGTTCTCTTTGCGTTCTTCCAGTTTACGCTCGTTCTCTTTGGTGATCTTTTCTTGGATCGCTGCCAGGCGTTCCCGTTTTTCACCTTCGGTCAACTCCGGTGTGGCTTTGTCTGCAGCGCTGTCCGCGGTATTGTCCGAAGCATCGTCTGCAGCATTGTCTGCAGCACTCTCGGCCGGTTGTGCGGGCTGCTCAGTCATCTCCTTGTCTTCCGCCGGGGCGTCTGCTTGGGCAGCATCGTCAGCAGCACTCTCGGCCGGCTGGGCGTCGTTCCCGGCCGCGGCTGCGGTTTCATCCGCCGGTGCGTCTTCGTCGTTGCTATCCGGACCCGGAGATTCTGCCGGAGCTTGTTCCGCGTCTTGATCGGCTTGCTGGGCTTCGCCGACGGTCGTCGATTCGCCTTCGCCGCTGGCGTCGGTCGCACCGGACTCCGTTTCCTTGGCTTCGCCCTCACCGGCTTGGGCAGCATCGTCACCGGCATCTTCAGCAGCGGGTTTCTTGTCAGCAGCGGGTTCGTCCGCAGTCGCATCGTCTGCTTTGGCGTCTTCGGCGGCCGGTGATTCAGCGGCCGGCTCTGCCGGCGCCGCGTCGTCCTTCATCTCCGGCTCGTCTGTAGGTGCAGCGGGCTCTTCTGCTGTTTCCGTCTTGTCGGCAGCTTCATCCGCTTGCTCAGGTGCGTCTTCCGGTTCTGCGGGCGCGGGCTGGGCGGCCTGTTCCATGGCGTCGAGTTCTTCCAGCGTCTGTGGGATCGGCTGCAGTTCGGGCGCAGGGAAACGCGATTCATCGACTTCGGTGCTGACCATCAGATAGCGATTGGCGCCACCGGAGGTCGAATCCTCTTCGCCGTCGGCGTCACTGTCGTCGGCAATGCCGCTGATGTTGCCGAACCGCAGCACGTACTTCACGCCGGATTTAGTGGTGGCGTTCAGTTCGCCGTTGGCCGACAAGATTTCGATTTCGCCGTTGGGGCCCATTGGAACCGGAATGAATCCCCGGGTTGCCAGTTCGCCGGCGGCTTCTTGGTCGGTCGCAAAATCCTTGTCGGCTCGCAGGTTGGCGCTGATGCCATCGGGTTTGCGATTGACGTCGACGAATTTCAGATCGTCCAGTGCGTTGACCAGATCGTTCAGCTTTTGCGCGTTCAATTTTTCGTCGGCGGAAACGCTGACTTCGCTAGGCTCGGCCAAGGGATTGTTCTTGTCGAATTCTTTCAGCGAGTCCAAATCCCATTCGGTGCCGTCTTTGGTCACGCTGGCGTTGTAATCGCGAACCAGCGAAACGCCCTGCAGTCCCAGCGAAGCGCTGTAGTCTTTGATTTCAACGTTGTCGACATCGATGCTGGTCAGTTGCAGCAGGTCTTCTTCGATCCAATCTTGGAAATTGGTCGTCAGCGGGGCATCGTCCAGGCTGACCACATAGACCGGGTCTTGACCGGGTTTGCGAACGTACAACTGTCCGGGCTGTTCTTTAACTTGGTTGCCGATGATCAGTGATGCCAGGACCTTTTGAGATTGGTCTTTGAACGTGACCATCCGTCCGACACCTTCGTCACCGACTTCCAGGTCTTCCAGTTTCGGTTCGACCACACCCATCCCCGTGTGATCTTCGGGGTTGTCGGTGGGAACATCCAGGATTTTCAGATCGACCAACGAGTTGGCAGCGTCACGCATCTGCTCGACAGCATCGGCGGGGTAGCCGCCTTTGGACGGAATCGTCCACAGTCCGGTTTGCGGGTTCTTGCGGACTTCAAAATTAGCCAGCTCGCCTTGTTGATCATCAAAGGTAATGATTTTCAAGCTCGCCGCACCCAACGGATCCTTGAATTCAGCGAACAGTGGTTCGCCGATCAAGGGATCAAAGGATTGGCTGTCTTCGCGCGGCGCGGTCGGCCAGGCGACGATGGCTGCGATCAGGGCAACGACTGCGGCGACGCCCCAGAAAATTCCGGTCTTCTTTGTTTCGTTCACCGTCAAATCTCTCGTAACAAACGTGTTGACGCTTTGGTTGGACAATGGATGCGGCCCGAGTTGGGGGACGCGTTTATTTCAAACGGGATTTACTAATGTTTTCGCGTTCGCGAAGCCGTCGCGAGGCGAACACGATCACACCGACTAACAAGGGTGGGATGCAGGGCAGCGCCACTGCGTACGCTTTGACTTGGTTTTGAATCGCCACGACCTTTTGGTCTGATTCGCGTTGAATCTTGGCGATCTTGCTTTTGGCGTCGCGTTCCACCCGAGCCCGTTTAACGTTGAGGGCTCGTTCGAGTCGCCCTTGTTTGGTTTGGAACTCGATCGATTTTGCGTTCAGAACGGGCTGCGGAATACTGCCATCCTTGCTTTTCTTTTGCAGTTCCTCGACTTCCTCTCGCAGATCTTTCAGCTGGCGATCGCGTTCGTCTTCGGCGTCGCTGATCGCATCCTTGGACGCCTGCTCGAATTCCTTTTGTTTTTGCCGCACCTGAGAGCTGGCCGATTCTTTGACCGCATCGATCATCTTCAAACTGGCGAACATCGGTTGGTGATTTCGCACTTCGATGAAATCGGTTTCGTTGGTCAGCCAGTCGATGGTGTTCAACAGGAACGTGACGTTCTGGAATTGAAAGCGGATCTCCGCGGCTTGTTGGGGATCGGCGCGAATCTGCAAGAACACCGGCAGCATGATGTCCGTGTCCGCGATGTACGCGACCTTGATCGGCTGGGCGGCGGTGCTCTCTGCTGCTTTCGATTCCCCCTCGGTGGCCTTGTCGTCGCTCGACTTGTCACCGTCCTGTGCCGGCTGTGTGCCTTCGATGGTCATTGCCAACACTTGATTGGGAGCCAGGCCGTCGACCGCACTGGAAAGATTGGCTGCCCCGGCACGCATCACTTGTTGCAGTTTGGACATGTCCAGCGAACCACTGGCCGGCGCCGTGATCAGCAGCGGCGTGTGTTTCAAAGTCGGGTTCTCGATCGATTTCACCTGGCCGCTGTAGAGCGCTAGGACTTGGCGGAGTCCATCGGTGATCATGCTTTCCGATGACAGTGCGTGGCCCGGTTCCACACCCTTGGCATTTTCATCGACAAACACCCAGCAGATGTCAGCGTTGGTTTCGATGTTGGGGTACGGGTTGTGAGCCTGCCAGACGATGTCGCTGTTGAAATACTGGACCCCCGGTTTGCCGTTGCTTTTCAGTTCCAGCACGTCCCACAGTTCGCGAATGTCGCCTTTGGGTTGCTGGCCACCGCCCATGCCGAACATTCCACCACCCTGCTGTTTGGCTTCACCGGTGGGCGTGATGTCGCGACGCGCGAAGGGCAATGGATCTTCAAACACGGCGGTGGGAACGCCGGCTTTGATGGCTTCGAGCAATCGTTCAAATTGCGGTGGCGCCAGTGACGACGGTTGCACGGCGACCAGTGCGTCGAACACGCCGGGGCTGATCGGCGCCTCCAGACTGATTTCTTCCACCTCGTATTGTTTGCTCAGTTCATCAACCAGCGGGTGCTTTTCAGTGCGCGACATTTGCATGCCCTGCATCGATGTCCCGCCCATCAGTTGAGCGTCGGTGCGGACGATTCCGATTCGTTTGCGTTCGCCACGGGCGACGGTGTTGATCGACCGCACGAGTTCGTATTCGACGGGGATGCCATATTCAAAAATCGGCACCACGACTTTTTCCAGACCGGCTCGGAATGCCGCTCCCATGATCAGCCGTTTCTGTTGATACGACCCTTGTTCGCGAACCATCCGCGTCACCGGTTCGATGCCAAAGCGTTCCGCAGCCAAGGCGGCTTCTTCGCTAAACAGGTCGATGCCGTCGTGCAGGTTGACTTCGATGGTGCGTCCACTCGCTGACGCTTCGCTTTGGAATTCTTTCAGCAGGTTCACCAACTCGTATCGCGTACGAGCATACATCTCGGGGATGTCGTTGCTGATAAACGCATCGATCTTGATCGGCCGATCCGATTCCAAGTTCTTGATCAGTTTGGTGGTTGCATCGGCCAGTGAGCTGACGTTGCCTTCGGTCAAGTCGTAACGCTGGATATCACGATTGCGGAACAGCACCACGCCGGCACCGGTGATCACCACCAATGCCAGAATGCGGGCCAGGTAGTGATAGGCCATCGTGTTGCCGTCTTTGCCACCGGTCCAGTGTCGGCGTCCGATCAGAACCATGCAGACATACAGGGCGACGACCGAGACCAAGACAAAGTAGACGACCGATGAGGTGCTGATGACTCCGCGACCGAAGTCGTCGAAGGGACGTGCGATCCCGCTGGCTTGAATCATCTCGGCCACGTCGTAGCCAAAGATTTGCCAACTGCCGACCACCGAACCGGCCAGTGCGGCGAACGCCAGTGGCGCGTTGAACAGTGCACCCAGAATGAAGCCGACGGTCAGGTTGCCGGTCAGGAAGGATGCCACCATGCCGATGGCGATCATCGTTGCACCGACAAACCAGTAGCCCAGGTAGGTCGTGAAAATCAGTCCGGTGTCCAACCCGCCGTCGGTCAGAATCGTCAGCGTGACGAAGGTGCTGACTTGGGAAAACAACAGCGATGCGGTGAAAATCGCAAGTGCCGCCATGTACTTGCCGATCACGATGTCAAAATCGTCGGCCGGCAGCGTCAGCAACAACTCGTCGGTCCCGGCACGTTTTTCCTCGGCCCAAATACTCATCGTGATCGCCGGGATGAACACCAGCATGATCAACGGGTACCAATAGTTCAGTTGGTCCAGGGTGGCCAAGTTTTGATTGAAAAACTCATACGGCCAGAACGCGGCGACCGACGTCAGAAAGACGAAGATGCACAGGAACACGTACCCGGTCGGGTTGCTGAAATAGCCGACAAAGTTGCGTTTCATCACCGCAAATGCGGCACGCTTCGTTCCAGCCACCAAGCCGAAGATGGCCAGCACGATGCACAGGAAAATGGCATCCATCAGGGCCAGTGACGCCAGCGCCTCGAGATTGTCGTTCATAGTCAATCGAGCAGAATGAGAGTGGTTTGAGAAAGCTAAATCGAACGTTTGCCAGCCGCGGATATCAAATTCGGCGACGGGCAAACGGCGGCGTGGGGGATGGACCGGCGTTCAAACACGACGGCCAAGGGGGCGGGATCGTGTCACGCCGAACTCGGTTCGACGTGATCGTCGCTGTGAGTCAGTTGGTAAAACGCTTCGTCCAAATCATTGTTGCCACGAACACGCAAACCTTCGACGTCGCCGTCATAGACCAATCGGCCTTCGTTGATCATCACAACGCGATTGGCCATCGCTTCGACTTCTTGCAAAATGTGCGTCGACAGCAAAATCGTTTTGGTTTCTGCCAGCTTACGCATTGCGTCGCGAACGCCGCGGATTTGGTTGGGGTCCAATCCGGCGGTCGGTTCATCCAAAATCAGCACGTCGGGATCGTGCAACAACGCCTGGCTCATGCCGACGCGTTGCTTGAATCCTTTGGAGAGTTTGCTGATCGATTTGTACATCACCGATGACAGATCACAGATGTCGACCACCGCTTCGACCCGGTCTCGCTTTTTGGCGCCCGACAATCCACGTGCTTCGGCGAAAAAATCCAGCATGCCCGAGGGCGTCATCTCCATGTACAGCGGGCCACTCTCGGGCAGGTAACCCAGGTGTCGGCTGCCTTCGATCCGATCGGACATCATGTTGTGGCCGGCGATCCGGGCTTCGCCTTCGCTGGGCGCGATGTAGCCGGTCAGCATTTTCATGGTCGTGCTTTTTCCAGCACCATTGGGACCAAGAAAAGCCACGAGCTCGCCTTGCAGCACTTTAAAGCTGACGTCTCGCGCGGCGGCAAACGGACCGTAGAACTTACTCAGTCCGTCCGCTTCGATCATCGGACGTCGTTCTTGAGTCTGTGTCATGTTCGTCTTTTGAAAGAAATCGAGGTCTAGGTAGACGTTAAGCGACTGTTACGCCCGGGGCGTTGCCGTTGTTCATCTTGGCGGGAAAGATTTTCCACCAGAACCGAGCAGCCGATTTCCCAGGGGGGTGCCGTTGTTGGGTGCAGATCGTGTTGTGCCCGCTGGTGCTGAAATGTCGGAGTACAGTCCCATGGTGAAGAACTCTTTCTTAGCCCGACGCGTCAGCGAGGGATCCCGCGAACACCCTCAATCCCGCGCTCACGCGTCGGGTTACCATAAAAGCGCAACTTCAACACGCTCGGTCCTTCGCTGACGTGTCGGCTTGCGATGCAGACGCAGCTTCAATCATGGATCCGGGGGACACCGGATCGCACGGTATCAGGACCGATTGGGGCGTGAGTGACCCGATCTGGCACTTTGTCCAGGCACTCTGTCCATCGGGGGCATCAACGTTCTCGCCGCATCAGCAGCAGCGGGTGGGGGCAGCCGCCTTCGAGGACGGCAGCTGCGTTGGTACAGCTGAGCAAGCGTTTAGGATTTCAGACCTTCGCGCTCGATGATCACGTCAGCGCCGGGCGTCATGCGACGCAGTTTGCGGGCGACTTCTGCTTTTTCCATCGTGCCGGCTTTGGCACGGGCCAGCAGTTTGGCAACTTTTTTACGGCGGGTACGCAGGCGTTTGATTTCACGAACTCGTTCGATGCCACTCGGCATAGGAGGCTCCAGAAAAATGGATGGGTGTCAGTTGACAGCAGGTTTGAATGGGATGGGCCGCGGAGTTTAGTCGGTTTTGGTTCCGCGGAGTAGTGCGTTTCACGATCCGCGCCATTTAGGCTTTTTTCTTGACGCCCTTTTTCTTGGTCGCCTTCTTTTTCGCGGCTTTCTTTTTGGTTGCCTTCTTCTTGGCAGCTTTCTTTTTCGTCGCCTTTTTCTTGGCGGCCTTCTTCTTTTTCTTTTTCTTCGATCCGCCCTTGGCCGCACGCTCGGCCAGCAGGTCCAGCGCGGCTTCGAACGTCAGTTCTTTGGGGTCGGCGCCCTTGGGCAGCGACGCGTTGGTTTCGCCGTCGGTCACGTAGGGTCCGTACCGCCCGTCCAGGACTTTCATCTCGCCCTCGGTCACCGGGGACGGCTTTTCGTAGACCTTCAACGGTTCTTTGGGTGTGCCGCGACCGCGACGCTTGGGTTCACGCAGCAATTTGATGGCTTCGTCCAAGGTGACTTCCAGCGGTGACACGCCGTCAGGCAGTGACCGGGTGTCTTTTTCGCATTTGACGTAGGGTCCATAGCGACCGTCAAAGGCCTGGATCGGTTTGTCGTTGTCGGGGAAATTCCCCAGGGTGCGCGGCAGCAGTAACAGTTGGGTGGCCATCTCCAACGTCAGGTCTTCGGCCGCCATTCCCTTGAGCAGCGACTGGTTGCGTTTCTCCGGATCATCGGCTTCGCCCAACTGCACGTAGGGTCCGAAGCGGCCGATTTTGATGTAAATCGGTTTGCCGGTTTCCTCATGAATCCCCAGTGGTTCGTCTTCAATCTGGCCGGCATCAAGCAATTCGATCGCTTTGGCTAAATCCAATTCGTCAGGCGCCAATCCATCCGGCAGCGGAGCTTTTCGCTCGCCCTGCTCCAGGAAGGGGCCGTATTTGCCAACCCGCACAAAGACTTCTTCGCGGTGTTCGCCCTCGGTCGGCGTGCCGATCAGGAAGCGTGCGGTCACCCGTGGATCAATTTCCTCGAGCTTCTTTTCAAGCCGGGGTTTGAGTGCGACATTGTGGTCGACTTGCAATTTTTCGATGGCGGGGCTGGCCGGTCCATCGTCGCCAAAATAGAACCGTCGCAGGTATTCTTCGGATCCACCTTCGTCGCGGCTGATCGAGTCCAGGAAATCTTCCATGTCGGCGGTGAACTGGTAGTCAACCAGTGTGCCGAAGTGCTCTTCCATCAGTCGGGTCACGCTGAATGCGCGCCAGCTGGGCACCAACGCATTGCCTTTCTTGCCGATGTAGTTGCGTCGTTCGTCGGTGATGGTGCCGATAATTGATGCAAACGTACTCGGTCGCCCGATACCCTTCTCTTCCAGCGTGCGGGTCAACGAGGCTTCGGTGAAGCGTGCCGGCGGCTGGGTGGTGTGGCTCTTGGGATCCATCGTTTCGGGCGTCAAGGCGTCGTTTTCGGCGACATTCGGCAAGATCCGTTCTTTGTCGGCCAGTTCGCCTTCTGGGTTGTCGCTGCCTTCGACATAGGCTCGCAGAAAGCCTTCGAACAGGATGCTGGTACCGGTGGCGGTGAAGGTGGCCCCGCCGCCTTCGACCGAAACGCTGATGCGTTGCTTTTTGGCGTCCGCCATCTGGCAGGCCACGGTCCGTTTCCAGATCAGGTCGTACAATCGGAATTGGTCCGAATCCAGTTCACCGCGGATCGATTCCGGGGTGCGGAAATTGGTCCCTGCAGGGCGAATCGCTTCGTGAGCCTCTTGGGCGTTTTTCACTTTGCCCTTGTAAACGCGGACGTCGGGGTGCAAGTAGTTGTCGCCATAAACCGAGCGGACCAGTGATCTGGCAGCCGAAATGGCTTCTTTGGACAGAATCGTGCTGTCGGTACGCATGTAGGTGATGAAACCGTTTTCGTACAGTTTCTGAGCGGCACCCATCGTCCGTTTGGCGCCAAATCCGAGTTTTCGGTTGGCTTCCTGTTGCAGCGTGCTGGTCGTAAACGGAGCTCGCGGTCGCTCGGAAAACGGTTTGACTTCGACCTTGCCGACCTGGAACTGGGAAGCCCGCAGTTTTTCGGCCAATTCGATCGTTTCCGCTTCGCTTAGCAGCAGCATGTCCTTTTTCTTTGGCTGCCCGGTCGTCGAATCAAAGTCTTTACCGCTGGGGACTTTACGGCCGTCGTAGCGAGTCAGCGTTGCCGGCAGCGGTTCGTTCCCGGCCGTCTGGAAAACCGCTTCGATGTCCCAGTAGGTGGCTTTCACAAACGCAATTCGTTCGCGTTCGCGTTCGACGATCAGCCGGACGGCGACGCTTTGCACGCGTCCGGCGGAGGTCCCGCTGCCGACCTTGCGCCACAGCAACTGCGACATGTCATAGCCGTACAGGCGGTCTAAGATTCGCCGGGTTTCTTGGGCACGCACCAAGGCTTGGTCGATTTCGCGGGTCTTTTCCAACGCATCGGTGATCGCCTCTTTGGTGATCTCGTGGAAAACCAGCCGGTGCACGGGGACTTTTGGATTCAGCAATTCGTACAGGTGCCAACTGATCGCCTCCCCCTCGCGGTCTTCGTCAGTCGCCAGATAGAGGTTGTCGGCGTCTTTCAGAGCCGCTTTTAATTTGCTGACGTGTTTTTTCTTTTCCGCCGGCACGATGTACAGCGGGGCGAACCCTTCATCGACGTTGACGCCCAGGTAAGCCCAGGGCTGATCGCGATATTTTTCCGGAACATCTTTCTTTCCTTCCGGCAGATCACGGACGTGACCGATACTGGCCTCGACCTGATAGGCAGACCCTAAAAACTTCGAGATCGTGCGTGCTTTTGCGGGTGATTCGACAATCACCAAGCTTTTGCCAGTGCTCTTAGCCATCAAAAAAAGCTGTTCTTCTCGAGTTCAGGAGATCAAGACCAATTTGTTTTAGTGGTAGCGAGAAAGACTGGATGCCGTCAATCCGCTAACCGGAATAAGCTGCCGTTGTGAAGCCATCGTAGCGGCCCGCTGGCAGCAAAAGCCCGGGTGATCAGACACGAATCAGGTTGATTCCGGCTTGACCCTTGAAAACCGCCGGCGATACGCTTTCCGCTTCCCATTTCGCAACCCCGTACTCTTTTCCTACCCCGAAAGCCCTCGCTATGAGTCCTCTGGAGCTGTTTCGACGCAATCAAAAGGTCATGATGACCTTTTTGATCCTGCTGGCCATGTTCGCCTTTGTGGTGTTGCCAACCGTTACGGAGTACATGCAACGAAGCGGGCCTGGCATGACGGATCCGGTGCTGGCGGAGTTTGACGGGATTTCGTTGACCGCCAACCGAGTCAACTCGTTCACCCAGAAACACTACGCCACCGTACAGTACTTGCGGAAACTGGCCGAGGAAACCATTCGCCGCGGTGGCACCCCGTTGGTACCCGGTTTTGCTTTGGATCAACGCAGCGGTGGCATCCAGTCGGTCGGCATCAACGGTTCGCCCAGTGACGAAACCTCTATCCGTACCCTGCAATTCGCTGCCGAGGCGCAGCGCGAAGGGTTCGAACTCGATGACACCGCGGTCAAAGCCTGGTTGGGACGTTACACCAACGAAATGATCAGCGAGCGGGAAATGTTTGCCATGCTCCGCAAAGAAACCAACAACTCGATGGGCCAATATCAGCTGTATGACATGTTGCGCAAGCAATTGTTGTCGGCACTGTATTTCCGTGGCGCCAGCGCCACCGTCGCCCGCGGTCAATTCCCCCTGCAAACGCCACTGGATCACTGGAAAAATTTCCTGAAGCTGAACCAACAGGCCACCGTCAACGCCTACGGTGTGTTGGTCAATGATTACATCGACCAGACCGATGAAAACCCGGCCGAAGCCGATGTTGTGGCGGTCTACGAAGAAGGCAAGAATCGTTATCCCAGCCAACAATCCCCCGAGCCGGGATTCCGTCGCCGCGACACCGCGTCGTTCGAATATGTGATGGCCGACATGCAAGCCTTCCGCGACGCCGAGGTCGCGAAGCTTGCTGAAGAAGAAATCAAAGCCGAATACGAACGCCGCAAAGCCGGGGGGGCATTCCAGTTGCCCGCCGAGCCGGCTGCTCCCGCCGAGCCGGCAATGTCCGAGGACGCCCAAACCGCACCGGCAGCGGACGCGGCTACGGAAACAGCTACGGAAGCCCCGGCTGAACCGGAAATGAAAGCGGACGCCGCTAGCGAAGAAACGGAAACAGAAACGAAAACCGAATCACCTGCTGCGGAAGACACTGCCGCAGCGGACACTGCCGCTGAAAAAGCTGCCGCCGAGAAAGCTGCCGCCGAGAACGCACAGCAGGTCGAAGAATTTGCCAAAGAGCTGGAACTGGCGGGGCAATCCGATCCGCCGGCTACCGAGCCAGAAGCTGACGCCGAGCCAGAAGCTGACGCGGAAACTGAGCCTGCTGCTGAAACCGATTCAGAAAGCCCCGCCGACGAAGACCAGTCGTCGGTCGGTGACCGCAACGGCGTGCAATTGGTCGTCATGCAAGACGAGCAAGCGGACGGTGAGGTGGAAGTCGAAGTGGCGACGGAATCCGTGGCCGACGATGCTGCCGATGCGACTGAAGCTGTTGCAGTTGAAGCTGCTACGGAAACCACCGAGCAAGCCGAGCCGCGTTACCGCTCGTTCGAAGATGTCAAAGTCCAGGTCGCCGAATCGATGGTCGAAGCCGACGCCCGGGTGGCGCTTGACCAAGCGGTCAACAAAGTCCGTGCGGAAATGAAGAAATACTTCGCCAGCAAAGCGATCTACGAAAGTGACACGACGAAATCAGGTTCGCCACCGGAGCGTCCAAATCTGAAAGCGATGGCCGATGAATTGGGGCTGACGTACCGCGTGATCGGACCTCATGATCCAATTTCATTAGCCGACGAGCCGATCGCGGATTCGTACGAAGCCGGTACCGCATTGTCACAGCGCGGTGTTCCTTTCACGGCAATGATGTTCGGTGTCGAAGGCCAAGTGCTCAAACAAGCCTTGTACCGCCCGGTGGTCTCGGTTGATATCGAAAAGCAACGCACCTATTTGACTTGGAAGACCGAGGAAAAAGATTCCTATGTGCCACCATTGGACGAGGTGCGTGGCGAAGTGGTGATGGCAATTCGAACGGCCCAAGCTCGTGAACTGGCAAAGCAAGCCGCCGGGGCACTCGCCGAGAAGGCCAACGCTTCTTCGTTAGAAGAATTGGTGCCTGAAGATCGCAAGGACAACTATTTCAAAGACATCGGCCCCTTCAGTTGGCTGAACATGGTGGGCTTCGGCAGCGTCACCATCGGTAACGTGCCCGAATTGGACTCGGTCGGCGAAGACTTTATGGAAGCCGTGTTCTCCTCCAAAGAAGGTGAGAACGTCGTCGCGGCCAATGAGCCTGAACGGGTTTACTACGTGGTTCATCAAACCAACCTGCAACCAACCCTCGACGAATTGAGGGCAAACTTTTCGCAGCAGCAAGAGCGGATCATGGCGATGTTCATGACCGACGGCACGGCTGCCAAAGTGCAAACGGGTTTCTTTGATGCAATCGATGAAAGAACCCAGTTCAAGCTGCTTGAACTGCCACAGTAAACTCGGCAGTTTGGCAACTGCGGCGATCCAGTGTTCAGCCGACCACGCGCGTTAGCGCTTGGTCGATCTGCCTGGTGACGTTGCTGATTTGATAGTTGGCGATGCGTTTGCGACAGGATTCCATCCAATGGTCAAGTGACCCATTGCCGCGTGATCGTTGGCTGCTCAAGTGGGTGATGATTTGGGCGGCCTGGTCGATGGATTCGTATCGCAGTTCATCGGGCACGTATTCGACATAGCTGAGTCGATTCGGCGTGACCGGGATCGCGCCTGACCAAATGGCTTCACAGATCGCGATGCCAAAGAACTCATGATCGGCTGTTGAGACCACGACGTCCATCTGCATGAGATGTCGTTCGTACTCGGCGCGGGAAACCGCATAGCCGTCGTGCAAAATGCAGGTGGGAAACCGAGCCTGGATTTGGTCGAGGCCTTCTCCGCCGCGTCCTCGTTGGCCCAGCAGGATCAATTGAAACTTCAGTGGCTGTGCGGCCAACTGTTCCAGCAATGCTAGAAAGCGATCTGGGCGTTTGTCATGTTCAAATCGACCGACCCAGCCGATGCGAATGGGGCTGTCAGCCGCGCGAGTACGGGGGCTCAATGGCGGGGGCACAAATCCCGGCGCGATCACTCGGCTGGCCGCTTCGACCGACTGGAGATCATGATCTGAGTGGCCGTCAGGCATGCGGCGTACGAAATCAGCAGAGCGATCAAAGAAGCTGCGTCGATTGAATTCGGAATTGAACCAGCATTCATCCGAGGCGATCGCGGTCAACAGATTTGTGTAACCATAATGATGGTCGGGTCGAGCCGCTGGCGAAGTCGGATAGGCCCACTGGTTCTCATGGAAATAGGTGATCACCGGGACCTGGCCGATCCAATCACAAAACCGTGGGTCACGCGCCGCCAGGCCGTACCAGGACGCGACATCCAGCATGTCGCTACAGAGAATGATATCGGGCTGTCCGCCGGCTTGGGCGATTGCTGTCGCGACCGCCTTTAATATCACCAAGGGCGACGATCGCATCCGCCATTTCCAATGCCGCGGTGGTAGCGTCGCGAGCGTCCAGTGGTGTCGGCTGTGCGCAACGACACCGTCTAAAAACGCTTTGTGGCTGCCGCCATAGTACGGCTCGATCGCTAATGCATTTAGCACTTGCGAATCTTGTCGCGATGCTCGGTCACCGCTGACGTTGCGTTCCGCGTGTCGATCACCAGTGCGGCATGTTCCACAATTTGGTCATAGTCAAATGCGCTGTGATCGGTGGCAATCAACACGGCATCCTGAGACGCTAGAAATTCCGGCGTCAGCGATTGGCTGCGCAATTCCGGCAGGTCATAGTGCCGCATCG
Organism: Stieleria tagensis; assembly: GCF_024129865.1. Taxonomy (GTDB): domain Bacteria; phylum Planctomycetota; class Planctomycetia; order Pirellulales; family Pirellulaceae; genus Stieleria; species Stieleria tagensis. Next base: position 98,729 of record NZ_JAMYFE010000052.1, read on the forward strand.
GTGGCAGCGTGGGAACGTGTGGATCGCTATAGGTCAGATCCGCGCCTTGCTCGAGCAACAGTTCCATCAATTCAAACGACGGGCTTTCACGCGGGTCATCGACGTCTTTTTTATAGGCCATGCCCAGCAAACAGATTTTGCTGCCACGCACAGGTTTACGGAACTCGTTCAAGAACTCCGAGGTTCGCGAGACCACGTAGCCGGGCATCGAACGGTTGACCTCGCCAGCCAACTCAATGAACCGTGCATTGCTGCCTTGCTTGCGTGCCAACCAAGACAGATAAAACGGATCGATCGGGATGCAGTGTCCGCCCAATCCAGGTCCGGGATAAAACGCTTGAAAGCCAAACGGCTTGGTTTTGGCTGCGTTAATCACTTCCCAAACATCGATCTGCATTTCATCGAACAACACTTTCAGTTCGTTGACCAATGCGATGTTGACTGCGCGATAGATGTTTTCCAACACTTTGGCGGCTTCGGCGACTTCGCAACTACTGACCGGAACCACGCCGGCGACGGCGGATTCGTACAACGCCGTTGCGCAAGCCAAGCTGTCTTCGTTGATCGCGCCGACGACTTTGGGGATGCCTGCGGCAGAAAAGTCTGGATTGCCTGGATCTTCCCGTTCTGGACTGTAGGCGACGAAGAAATCGCTTCCTGCGGACAGTCCGTTTTGTTCCAGGATCGGGACCATCACATCGCGTGTGGTGGTCGGATAGGTGGTGCTTTCCAAGACCACCATTTGTCCCGCACGCAGCACTTTTGCAATCGCTTGGCAGGTGCCTTCGACGTAGCGCAGGTCAGGGTCACGGGCTGAATCCAGTGGTGTCGGGACGCAGATCAGCAGCACATCGGGCTCGGCCAATCGGGCCATGTCCGCGGTCGCATCAAAACGGTCTTTGGCAAGCCAGTTGCCGATCTTTGCGTCTTCGATGTGCTTGATGTAGCTCTTGCCCTCAAGCAGCGTGGACACCTTTTTCGGATCGACGTCAAAGCCCAGGCAGCTGAATCCGGCATTGATAAACGCATCGATCAGTGGCAATCCGACGTATCCCAGGCCGATGACGCCCACGGTACAGGTGTGGTCCGAGATGGATTGAAGCAAAGTTTGGCAGGCGTCAGAAGGCATCGAGTTACGTTCCCAGTAGGGAGATTGGTGAAAATGGATCAATGGGGGGGAGCTGTGGCAGAAAACTCTAAACCCAGATTAACAGCGGGCGAGTCGGCCAAGCGGTTAAGCGCTCAGTAGCGGCGAACTCGATTGATCAAAATCACTCCAATCGCGCCAAGTGCTATATTTCCCAGCCAAACCCCGTAGGGCGGAATGGTAGCATCCTTGGCTTGGTTCAATCCCAGGATGAACAGTGGGTAATACATCAGCAGTGTCGGCAAGAAACAGCGGCCGAAGGTGGTCCAATAATCACTGGTCCGGCCGATCATCGCCAGCGGCGCGCCGATCAGAACGAAAAAGAAACAGCTGAACCCTTCCGCCCAGCGACGCCAGGGTTCGATCCGCAGTTTCGTCAACCGACGGCGACTCATTTCGAGTTGGCTGACCATGCTCTGCCCCGACTGGCCGATGATCGCGTCCGGGCGGCTGGTCAGGATCGAAAATCCGGTGTGGGCCGCCAATTGGCCAATGGCAGCGTGCGAGCGAGCGTCTTGCCGCAACCGTTCGACTTCGATCAGGCGCAGGGGTAACTCCCGCGGTGGGCGGTTGTCCTGTTCAGGCGTCCGCAAGGTGCGTGAGAGTGGAATCGGAACTTCGGTTCGCCCGGGAGACAGTCCCTTGATGGATCCGCCGCGGTCCCATTGGCTATCGGTCAATTCCAACAACAGCGTTTCATTCTCGGCATCTAGTGTCAGCCGGCCTTCGCGGGCCTGCAGCTTCATCGGCTCGCCACCACTGTGAATGGTCACCGTCGGGTACTCCAAACACTTTCCGCTGACGTTGCGGACATGGATCGAAAACCCGTCGTCGGTGTAGGAGTGCTGGCTTCGCATTTTGCGATACACGATGTCTTCAATCGACAGCATCACCACGCGGTTGACACCCGGACGCCCCCAGGAGACCGCCAAGTCGCTCATGTAGACCGAAACCGGGCTCAATAGGAAGGCAAAGATCATCGCCGGCTGCAAGATCTTCAGCGGTGAAATCCCCGACGCTTTGACCGTTGCGACTTCGCCGTCGCCGGCCATCCGGCCGTACACGCACGAGACCGCGAACAATGCCGTGGCAGGAAACGCAAATTGCAACGCGATCGGCAACACGAAGGGAAAGATCTTGACGATCGCCAGCGGTCCCAGACCTTCACGTAGCAGCGTCCGCCCGACAACGATCAATAGGATCAATATCGTCAGTGCGAAAAGTGCAACGACAAAGATCTTCATGATCTCTGCCAAAATGTATCGGGTTAGCCGAGTAGGCATTTCGGGGTGGTTCTTCGCGTGCTTTCGGCAACTGGTCAAGTCTTCCTGACATTGCGGCAACCTGATGATCTAACAAAAACGCGAGCCTGCTCGGTAGCCCGATTTAGAGCGTCGCTAGCATTGTGTTGGCAGTTGTCATCGGCCGAGTGAAGTTGCGTTTTGATCGCAGGCGCGGCGCGTCGGTTTTGAAGCCAGCGCTAAACAGCCTTTTCAACGCAGATGACTCGGAAAATTGCCGCCTCGATCTCTTCACCCTCCCGCCCCGGAGGTCGTGCAGCTTCGCGTGCCACCCATTNNCGGCAGGAACCCCGGGGGAACATGCAACCGTTTTCCCCGGCGGGATTCGGCGGCTTTGCCGCCGAATCCCGCAGAATCTCACAGGGCAGCGCGTGTTCCCGGTGCTCGCAACCTAGGGTGGCGGTTTGCTCGCTGCGGTCACAAGACCTGACCCAAGGCTTGGTGTGTCTAACGCCGTTGGCGTAAAGAGAACGCAACCTGAATCAAGATCTTCGCCACTCGGTTTTCCACGGTTGTGGCCGCTGGCGTGCCGTTGCGGAGACAGGCGAGTCGTCGTTTCCCACCGAGTCAGGCGTTCTTTTGGGAAAAATGGTCATTTTTGAGGATTTGGAGACAAATTGTCTACATTCGAACGTCTTCTTCCTTGGATCACGGCAACTTATTTGTATCTGTAGTCGCCCCAAGGCATACTACCAGGGTACGACCGGCCCAACTTTCGATTCCCCAGACTGCGGTTCTGCTCGGTGACAATACGAAACTCTATTCTTCTTTTTTGCTCCCTAGGCGTCCTAATCATCGGCGGTCGGATGAACCTGGCCGCCCAGGAACCCGCCGTCATGGCCATTGGCCCGGATGGCAAACCCATGGCGGTCGCCCAGCCCGGAGGTGGCCCTCCCGGAGGTCCGCCGGGAAAACCTGGTCCACCCCAAGATGCCAAGGGCGCCGAGGGTGATAAGAAAGAAGGTGATGAGGGCAAGAAAGGGAAGTCGGCGGAGCCGAAAGTGATTCGCCGTGGCGACCAGAGCGTTGCGGACGCGGACCCCCAAGAACTCAAAGCCACCGTCGGAGCTGATGGGAAAGTTGCGTTCCAGTTTCGCAACCAACCTTGGGTCGAACTGGTGCAGTGGCTCGCGCAGATCGCCGACCGCCCACTGGACTGGCAAGAGCTTCCGGCCGACCGAGTCAATCTGCGTTCGCCCGGACGCTATTCGGTCGCGGAAACCAAAGACTTATTCAATCGGCATTTATTGGCCCGCGGATACACGTTGTTGGAAATGCCTGGCGGGATCACCGTGGCCAAAACCGAGGGTATCAATCCGGCCATGGTGCCGCGGGTCAGTGTCACCGAGTTGGACAATCTGATGCCGCATACGTTTGTCCGAACGTCCTTGGAACTCGGATGGTTGTCGAGCGAAAAGATGGCCGAAGAACTCAAGCCGATGATCAGCAGCAATGGCAAATTGACGGCGCTCACAACGACCAATCGCATCGAAGCGATGGACGCGGCAATCAACTTGCGCCAGATCGCGGCGCTGTTGGAACAGGAACGCAATCAATCCAGTCGTGACGCGCTGGCCCCCGAATTTCAATTGCGACACATCCCGGCTGAAACCGCCAAAAAGATGCTGGAAGAATTTTTGGGCGTGGAGAAGAAATCGAGTGCGCCGATGACGCCCCAGCAAATGCAGATGATGCAACAAATGGCTCAACGCAACGGCGGCAAGCCCACCCCGGAACCAAAAAAATCAGAGATCGCGATCGTTGCCAACACTCGCCAGAATTCAGTGTTGATCCGCGCCCCGGTCGATCGGATCGCGATCGCCAAAGAATTCATTCACCGGATCGATGTTCCCAGCCAAAGCCTCTCGTCACTGTCGGACATCGAATCTCGCGTCCAGGTCTTTCGGCTCTCGTCAATCGATCCCGAAAAGTTGATCGAGATCATTGGCGAAATGAATGTGCTCGAGCCATCGACTCGGATTCGTGCCGATGATACCAACAGCGCATTGATTGTTTCCGGATCCGCAGCCGACCGCTACATCATCGCCAGCTTGATTGAACGACTTGACGGCAGCGGACGGGAGTTCGAAGTGTTGCAGTTGCGCCGACTGGATGCCACCGAAGTCGCCGAGTCGATCTCGTTCCTGATGGGAAAGGAAGAGGACAAAGACAAGAACAATAATTCACGGCGCTATTCGTATTATGGCTACGGTTACGGCAACAACGATGACAAAGACAAAAACGAGGACGAGTTCCGCGTGGCTGCCAACGCTCGTTTTCGCCAGGTCCTGTTGTGGGCCAATCCCTCGGAAATGGAACAGGTGCGAAACCTGTTGATCAAATTAGGCGAACTGCCGCCGCCCGGTGGCAGCCCGCGAACAGTCCGGCGAATCGATGCGTCATCAGGTCCGGAAACGTACAAATACTTGATGCGTTTGCAACAGCAGTGGTCACAGTTGTCCGAGGCACCGCTGGAATTGCCCGATCAATCTGAATTTGTCGATCCCGTTGTGATCGACCCCGATCCGGATTCCGCCGATGACGAAGATGCCAGCATCAAGCCATCCGATGCCATCGACGCTCTCGATACAACTCAGACCAATGCGGCAGGCAAGGGAGATTCCGCCCAGTCAAAATTCCAGTCAAAAGTTGCTGGCAATGGTGCGCGTCTGACCATGATGCAATCACCGACAACAGCCTCCGACGATGACGTGAGTGATGAAACCGTACCCAATGCCGATTCCGAGATCCAATCGGCTGCCGATTTCGATCGGATGTTTGGTAATCGTGGCGCCGCCGGTCAGGACAATTCACGTGATGGCGATTCAAACACCGCGAAACAGGGAGACCCGTCTGATCACGCGCCGATCAAGATTCAAATCGATGAAGAAGGCAACCTGCTGTTGCTTGGTTCAGACACCAAGGCGCTCGATCGGTTGGAAAACTTGATGTTGCAAGTTTCACCACCGAAACGCCCCTACCACGTGTTTAAAATCAAACATCAATCCGCCGGTTATATCCGCTTGAATCTGGTCGAGTATTTTGAGGAGACTGAAAAGGATGACAACAACGAATCAAACAGTTTCTATCGCTACCTGTTTGATCTGGACGACAATTCCGATGATGGTCCGGCCGGGCTAGGAAAAAACAACGAGTTGCGGTTCGTTTACGATCCCGACACGAACACGATCGTGGTCACGGGCGCAACGCCGTCGCAGTTGCGGACGATTCGTGAGTTGATCGAATTGTGGGACGTCTCCGAACCGGTCAACAAGCGCAGCATGCGATACACCGACTTGGTCACGATTGAATATGGACGCGCCGAAAAGATCGCCGAAACGGTCAAAGAAGCGTATCGAGACCTGTTGAGCAGCAATGACAAAACGTTCGCCAAGACAGGTGGGCGTGGCGGCGGCGGTGGTGGTGCTGGCGGTGGCGGAGCAAAGGGGGCGAGCGAAAAAAATTCGGGCCGCGAAAAGCAAGGTAGCGGGTTAATCGACAGCGAAAACGGTCGCGATGGCGGAGACGTTGATTTTTCCTTCAAAGGCAAATTGTCGATGGGGATCGACGAAATCGGCAACACGTTGCTGGTCAGTGCTGAAGGGGAACCGCTGTTGGAATTGGTTGTCCAGATGATCAAGAAGCTGGATTTGGCTGCCAAACCGGCCGGCGACATGCAAATCATCTCGTTGTCGGGCAATACCAGCGAAGATTCCATCAACAATCTGCTCAAAGCATTTGGAGGGGGGCGTCCTTCACCCCCTAAACCGGCTGCGCCGAGTCCACCGGTCAATCCGGGCGGCGATAGTTGAAAAATGGAGGCGTCTTCCCCTGCATCACAACTGAGCGTTTGTCGTGTAGGCTAAGCATCTCCCCCGCCATGCTTTTAGCCCACCCCCAAACACGCTCCGCACGATGTTCGCCGATTTGACCCAGCGACTCGCGAGATTGGTGACAACACATTGGTTGTGGGTGCTGGTCGTGTGGCTGTTGATCACGATGTTATTGGTGGTCACGGCGCCGAAGTGGAAAGACATCGCCTATGACGGTGATTTCGAATACCTGCCGGCGGACATGAACACGATCGCCGCGGCACGCGTGCTCAATGAAGCGTTTCCCGGTAAACGTGCACGCAGCCAAATCGTGCTGGTGCTGGGACGCCGTAGCGGCGCGTTGGATCACGACCAGTTGATGGTCGGTGATGATTTGTTGCGGCGATTGCATCACCGACTGGCCGAAGTCTGTTGGCAGCATGCGATCAATTCCGGATACGAATCCGGTCCGATCGACGACGCCCCGGAAGCTGCGCGACCGTGGTTGAAACGGACACTCGAGGCACTGGATCATTCGATCGCGGTTGACGAACGCTTCTACGAACGGTTCGCCGACAACGTTCCCGACCTTGCGCCGACGTTGACCGAACCGAGGATGGCGATTTCCTATTTTGATCGAGCAATGTTGCTGCGTCAGTTGGGCGAAGATCAGCGTCGGATCGACAACGATTCTCAAGACGCTTTGATCTTGGTGCCAGAGATCGAATCGCTTGCTGCTCCGATCGCACAGCGCAATTTAGGCCCCTGGTCGTCCATGCTGGATCTGTTGTCCTGGGACGACACTCTGATCGGCAGCCAACTTTCCAAACCGTCGGCGCGACTGGCAGTGATGCAACTGAGCAGCGAGCTCGCAGCGACGGAGAATATCGAAACGGTCGAGGCGGTTGGTCAACTGCTACAGCGTGTTCGTCAATACAGCGCGTCACGACTCGCCGAACCCGATTCGCCTGAACACGCATTGCAATTGGAAATGACTGGATCGGCGGCGATTGGTGGAGAGACATTGATCGCTGCGCGGGACGCGATTCGATACACCGAATCGATTACGGTGATCATGATCCTGTTGATTCTAATTTTGGTCTACCGCGCGCCTCTGCTGGTCGCCGTCCCGATGCTTTCGATCGGAGTCGCCGTGGCGGTGTCGACCTCGCTGGTAGCGACGCTAACGGACTGGTCGGTTCGAGAGCTGATTCCGGGTTTGGACATGCGTGTGTTCACGACCAGTCGAATCTTTATTGTGGTGATCCTGTTTGGTGCGGGGACGGACTACTGTTTGTTTTTGATTTCTCGGCTGCGCGAGGAAGCCGCCCAAGCCGATTGGCCGTTGGCGTGTGAGCGGGCGCTGACCGGTGTCACGTCGGCCTTGCTGGGCAGCGCGTTGACGACCGTGTTTGGTCTGGCGATGTTGTGGTTTGCTCGGTTTGGAAAATACCATTACACCGGCCCGATCATTGCGATTTGTTTGTTGATCGGATTGCTAGTCTGTCTGACGCTGGCGCCGGCCCTGTTGCGGGCGCTGGGACCCAAGGTGTTTTGGCCTGGCGTGGTGGGGCCTCAAGACACGCCAAAACGTGGGTTGTTCGGGCTACCGCGGGATTCTAATGACCAGTCCAAACGCGGCGGCGGCGGTTCCCAAAGCGGTGGGATTTGGGATTGGATTGCGATCAAATTGACGCGTCTGCCGTTGGTCGCGTTCCTCGGTGGCATTATTTTGTTGTCCGCACCGGCGTGGTACGGCTGGGCCAACGAAGACTCTGTCACCTATGACCTGAGCAGTCAATTAGATTCGGGAGCACAAAGCCGGCGTGGCTATCGCTTGTTGGCTGAGCATTTCAAAGTCGGCGAGATTAATCCCGTGACCATTTTGATGGTTCGCAAGGACGATGAACCTCGGGAAGCACTCAAGAAAAAAATCAAATCACTTTCCAACCTGTTGTATCAACAGGAGGGTGTCGTTGGTGTCCGGACTGCGAACGATCCGCTGGGGGACTTTCCGCCTGATCGGGAAATGAGTTTGCTGAGTGGGGATGCCTGGCGGCGACGCGCCTTGCAACAGCACCGCATTGCCCAAAACTATTTCTTTTCGAACAACCCCGAGTATCAGAATCGGCTGGTCCGATTAGATGTCATCGTCACTGGCGATCCATTTGCAATTGACACTGCCGATCGTGTTTCCAACATCGGAACCACCTTGGGTGATTTGGCCAACGATCCGAATTCGCAGTGGAGCGGATCGAGTGTCTATTTAGCCGGAACGACACCGTCGATTATCGATTTGCGCAGCGTCACGATCGCTGATAACCAGCGGATCAAAATCGCGGTGGTGATCGCCGTTTTTTTAGTGCTGATTGCCGTGATTCGCCGGTTCGGTTTGTGTCTGTATTTGATCTTCACTGTGTTGCTTAGTTACTACGCCACGCTGGGATTGACGGTATTGTTTTTCCGCGGCATCTATGGCGACCAGTACGTCGGGCTGGACTGGAAACTGCCGCTGTTCCTGTTTGTGATTCTGGTCGCCGTCGGCCAGGACTACAACGTTTATCTAGTCACTCGAATCGTCGAAGAACAGCGCAACAGTGGCTGGTTGGCTGCGTTGCGACATGCGGTTTCCCGTACCGGCGGAATCATCACGGCCTGTGGCATGGTGATGGCAGCCACCTTTTTCAGTATGACCGCGTCGGCTTGGTTGCCAGGGATCATGCATCTGGTTGGCATCGAAACCGACAACTCGATCGGTCTGCGAGGCATCATTGAACTTGGGTTTGCCTTGGGGCTAGGCGTGTTGATCGACACGTTCTACGTGCGCACGATCCTGGTCCCCAGCTTTGTGACTTTGATGGGCCGCTGGCAAACCTATCGCCGCCGCAAAGAACAAACGGAGGGGTGAACCCGCAGACCCGTGTCGGCTTGCTTCGCATGAGCGATTGATTTCAGTGCTCGTTGCCAGTGATCAGTTTGGCTGGTAGATGAGAGACGCTGTTGAAGTAATCCAATTGCCAACTCCCCGCGACGCGATTGACTTTGGTGATTCCCACGTTGCGAATGGGGCCCAGTCGAGCAACGTTGACGTCGCCTTGCATCATTTCTGTCAGCAGCAATCGTTTTAAATCGGCGTGGATCAGCAACACCACGATTTGGTTTTCTGTGAACGATTTCAGTAATCGTTGGCAGACCTGTTCGGCACGCTGCTGGGCGGCTGGCTCGGTTTCGCGATCACGACCGCCCCACCAGCCATTGTCGTCGATGGTTTCGTCCAACAAGCAGCGTGGCGCATGGTTCCCCATCGCGCGTAAAATTTCGCTTTTACCCATCCCCATCGCGCCGGCCAATGTTGCTTCATCGAAACCACGAAAACAACCGCCGCGTTCGAACACGTCATGCCAGATGTCCAACCGATAATCCGTCGCATTGAGCACGGGAACGGCGGTCTGCAGCGTCCGTAGAAACGGGCTCGTGATCATCACATCGGCCGTCAGTGTTTTCAGCCAATCAGCCAGATGCTGGGCCTGCAGTCGACCCACTGCGGTGATCGCCGGATCCTCAACGCGCTGGTAGCTCGGCAAGGCATTGTTGGCACTTTCGGCGTGCCGGATCATGTACAACTGCATCAGTTCTCGTTATTCGGTTTCACGCGACCAGATGCCGCGAATCGCGTCCCAAGTCATCCACTGCACAATGGTCAGCAATAACGGGGCAGCAAACAGGATGAATTGTAGGAACCCCGGTCGCTGCATCCAGGCCGGTCCTTGTTTGGCCCAAGTGTTTAGGGCGATCAAGACCAGGGACCCGTTGACCAGCAACAGGGTGACGGTCACCAACGCCGAAATAAATGCCAGCGTTGTGGCGGTCAGGATAGCCGCGGTGCCGATGGCGGGACGATCACGACGATGCGGGTGACCGGTCGCTGGATCGTCGGCCGCGGTGGAAGGATCAGGGGTCACCGTTTTCGAGTTCTTCGTTCTCGAGCAAATCGGATCCGGCAACCGACCGGGACCGTTTCCGTGACGGTGACCTGTTTTCCCGCCAAGACAGCGTCGATCGCATCGGCCACGTAAGTTTTTGTGACTTCACGTCCATCCGGGCTGTCGTCCAGCGAACCCATGTAAACAATTTGTTGTTGCTGGTTGATGACAAAGAACTCTGGCGTGTACTTCGCACCGAACTGTTTGGCGATTTCCTGTGATTCGTCAAACAGATAGGGAAACGAAAACTCTTTTTCCTCGGCTCGTTGCTTCATCGCCGGCAACAAATCTTCTTGAACGGTGTTGACGTTGATCGCGATGACGGACACGCCACGATCGCGATAAGTGTTGGTTAATTGTTGCAGCCGATCTTCGGCGTCGACGGCATACGGGCATGAGTTGCAGGTGAAGGCGACAACGATCACTTTCGCATCGGAAACCGCATCAAACGAGTGTTCCTTGCCGTCGGTGCCCGGCAATGATTTCCATGCCGGCGCTTTGTCACCGATGTCAAGCGTGGTGTTGTATTTGCCAGCCTGCGCCGTGGTGCCAATCGGCAAGTAGAAATTGGCCAGGCAAAAAGCGGTCACGCAAGTGCACGCCAGGCAGACACTGTCACGCACCCACATCGCTCGGATCGAGTTTGTATTGAATCGAAACATGGTTCTTCCGTTGGTTCAAGGGACCAAAACTGTCTTTCGCTCTGTAACGGGGTACCAGTCGTTGATTTTTTGTGCCAACCGTTTCACGACTTCAGGATGGTCTTTGGCCAAGTTGACTAGTTCCGTGGGATCGGCGTTCAGGTCAAACAGTTGAGGCCCTTTTTCGGTTCTTGGGTGAGTTGATTTGTAGCGATTGACTTCACCGTCATAGGTCAGCAACAGTTTCCATTTGCCTTCGATGCACCAGCGGTACAGCAACGATGCCTGAGGGTTTTCGATGTCGGCGATGTCGTGTGCAAAGCTTTCGCCAAAAATCGTGTCGCGGGCAATGGGCGTTCCGTTGGTCAGGTTGGGCATCAAATTCAAACCTGGCAAATCAGCCGGTGCGGTGGCACCAGCGGCCGCCAGCATGGTCGGCACGATGTCCAGGCTGGTCGCCAGTTCACTGCGGCGACTGGGCTGAATTTTGCCCGGCATCCAGTAGATGATAGGAGTCCGCACACCGCCTTCGTAGGGTGTTTGTTTGCTGCGGGGTGCGTAGCCGCTTTTCTCTGGATCTTGGATCCAGCCATTGTCGGTCAGGTAGACAACCAACGTGTTCTCATCCAATCCACGGCTCTTCAGCGAGTCCATGACTTGGCCAGCCGTTTCATCAAACCATTCGCACATGGCGTAGTATTTGGCAACGGTCAATGGTCGCCCGTTCTTGTATTTGTCCAGCAAACGCTGCGGCGGATTGTGTGGCGCGTGTGGCAGAAACGGTGCGTACCACAGAAAGAAGGGTTTCTCTTCTTGCACCGCAATGTCCAAAAAGTCATCGACCGGCTGAATGCCTTCGCGACCAATCTTCAATCCGACGTCGCCATGACGACCGCCCTTGTTTGGAAACCCTTGGGTCATGCCGTGAGTGAACCCGGCATATTGGTAGCTGCCCTCCCATAGCTTTCCACTTTGGTGACTCAGGTAGCCAGCTTTGCCGAGGGCCTGGGGAAGCGTTTCAAACCGCTGCAAATACGAGATCAGTTTGGCGCGACGTTGGTTGAACAGGTCCGAATCTTTGGCCGCATACTTTGGTGAAGGATCGTTGCCGGTGACACCGTGAGTGGATGCGTAGTGCCCGGTCAGCAGTGTCGCAAGCGCTGGTCGACACAGCCCCGTGGGGACGTAGCCGCGGGGGAACACCACGCCTTCCGCGGCAAGTTTGTCCAGGTTTGGGGTTTGAATGTCGGGGTGCCCCATAAATCCATAGTCGGTCCATGCCATGTCGTCACTTAACAACAGCACGATGTTCGGCGGCGCGGCGTGACCGGTGCGGATCATCAACGGGAGCAACAAACACAACAGCGCAAGGGGCCGGATCAATACCATCGACTTAGACATGGAGAGGGTGGGCTGGAAAGGAAGGATCGGTCGTTGGAGACAGTCTCAAATGGTAACACGAATGGCCCCGTCGCGGTGCACCGCGACAGAACCACGGTCATTGAACCAAAGCGGCAACGCGACCGCCGGCGTCGATGGTGGCCGGCGGCCAAACGCAGCCGAATCACTTCACCTTCACGATGTCATCCAGTTTCCAGGTCTGGTCGTAAAAGGCGTCCTCTGCACCGTAGAGACGGAAACAGACCAGGAAGTTCCGGCCAGGAATTGTCTTGATGAAGGCTGAGTCGGCCACATCGTCAGGCTGCTGAGGGCCGAACCAGATGTCGATGGAGCCATCATCGTTCTTGGGGATGTCGTAGTAGCCGTTGGTCGAGGGCAAAAGCTGGTCGGTCTCCGGCATCGTGCCATCGGTCACGTTGTAAGCGGTGACAGCCCAAAACAAACCGGCCGGCGGGTTCGCGGGCACATACAGTTTGTAGGATTTTTGACCTTCCAAAAAATCGCCGTCCGCATCCCGAAGCGTGTAGGGATACTTTGATCCCGCACCCGTGGTCCGCATCACCATTGCGGGTGCCGAGGAGTAGGCGTACTGGAAAAAGCGTGCACGTGCAGCAAGGTCCAAATAACTCTCCTGCATCCACTCGGCGGTGCCACCGCACCAGGCGCGTTCCCACTGACGATCCTGATAGTATTTGTTGCGGCCATCTTCGCGGCCGAGTTGGGCTGAGGCGAGGATCATTTTCGGAGCATCGATCACGGCCTTCTCGAGTTGTTCGCGCTGCCATTGGCTGGGTTCGAACGGCTGGCCCTTGACGATTCCGATGGATGCCAAAACGCCGCGCAGTTCAGGTGTGATCGCCTCAATGGGTTCGTAGTCCACGAACTCCTTGAGCTTGGTCCAGTAGGTGAAATCGGTGGGGTACATCATGTTCACCCGCTTGCCACTGGCGTTGGGGAATTCCATCGCTGGAACCTCCTTTTCCTGGGCCCACAGTGGATAGACACGCGTCGTTTCGGCGAGTTCGACGGCGGGTTTCGGATCTGGGACGCCATCGCCTTTGGCCATGATGGTGCGGAAGAACAGGAAGACGTTGTAGGTCGAGGATTCGAAGGCGTAGTAGCTCTTGGGCACGTGTCCCTGGTATCCCGGCGGCAGCAGCAGATAGAGCCCTCCACGTGCGCGATCCGGGCCGATGGCGCCGACATCGGTGATGGTTCGTTGGAAAAAGTCGGTGAACATTCCAATCACATTCGCCGGAGCCTTGATGACCAGCGGTCCGGTCTCTTTGAGGTCCAGATAGCTCATCGAATAGATGACGTCCGCGTTGGGTGTTGGCACCCAAGCGCGGCTGTCCATTCGGTCTTTCCAGATGGGTAAAACATGGTAACCCGCGCCAAACTCGGCCTCCGAGCCATCGCGTAAACCGATCACATTGAGCGCCGGTTGCATGGTCATGTAGGCATACACCGCATGTTGGTAGAACAATTGGGCACGTAGCGATTCGGCCTCGTCCTGGGCAAGCCAGTTGCCGTTGTTGATCTGTTTGACCAGCGGAGGAGCAGTCGCGTCTTGAGCGGATAGACAGGGGGCGCCGACCAGTAAGCCGAGGACCAGGGTGGATAGGATTCGGTGTCTCATAGGATGTTCAGCTGTTGTGATTGAATGATGTCGCGCTAGTTTACTTTTTTTACCGCGGGCGGCTGCCATGAGCCATCCAAAACGGCGGGCTTGCCCCAGTAGGCGCGGATGTAGAGACAGAAGGTCCCGGCCGGCGCAGGCAGCCAATTCGTTTCCTTGTCTTTGCCCGGTGATTTCGAGCCAACGTAAAGAGTCAGAGAACCATCGTCATTGGTCTTGAGCGCCTTGTTTTTGGTGCCGAGAGAGAAACGATTGAGTTCGTTGGGCGAGAAGAAATGCGCCTTGTCGTAAAGCGTCAGCGACCAGAAACCTGCGACGGGCGGCGTCTGCCCCTTGGCGAAGGTGACTTCATAGGCGTTGGAGCCATCAAGCTGAATACCCTCCGCGTCGAAATCGGTGTAGTAGTAGCGGGTCTCGTCAATTTTGTTGTCATAGATGTTCGAGCGAGCGGTACCGGTGCGGTCATAGTAGTCGACGCCCCACTGTGCATTATTGGTCGAACGATTCCAGTGATTCCCCGCTGGCGTGCCGTTGTATTGCCACTTCAGGAACTGAGAGATGACGTTCTTGTCAGTCTCAATCGCCGTCTCGACCAACGTCTTTTTGATTTCAGGATCACGATCTGCAACATCCAGCAGTTGGCGGAATTGAGCGTAGAGCGCTTCTTCACCGGGCAGCGGCGGCACGGCGTCGAGAACTTCGCCAAGGGTGTCGAAGAATGCCTCGGGCACCACCCACTGTGTCTCACCACCGGATCCGGTGCCCCCCATTTCCAGACTCTGCAGACTGCTCCAGTCTTTCGTTTTCATTTTGCCGTCGAATTCCGACAGCGGGTACATCACGATCTGGTTGATAAACGGCTGGATAGCCTTCTTGTCCTCCGCAGTGTCGTCTTGGAAAACGCGGGGAACAACCATCCCATACTCGGTCGAGCTTTGCAGAACGGCTGTGATGCCCTCTGGTTTTTTGCCGTCCCAGTTAGGGCCGACGACAAGATAAAACCCAGGTTGAGTGTCGTAGGGCTTTCCGATCTTAGAGAATTGGTCGGTGCGGGCGTCATACATGGCGTAAACCCAAAACCGATCTTGGAAATCAGGCACCTGGATCACGACGGGCTCTTTGTCCAGAAACATGTAGCCCAGTCCGTACACAACATCTTGGTTTGGGCACGCCACGAATCGCTGCTCGGGCTTGATATAGTCGTGCAGCATCGCAAGCTGGCCGCCCGGAGCGACTGGGATCGTGCCGTTCATTAAGGAAGGCTCAGGTGCCTGGGTGATCTTGGCGCGACGATTGTGCTGGTTGATCAGTGGCCAGCCCCAGACATAGGCATTTGCGGCGAGTGTTTTTGCGTATGCCTTGGGCATCACGACGTCTGGCGACGGCGTGGCAAGATCCGCAAACGCATTGGACGCGGGTACCTGCTGAGCGGCCAAGGGTGATGCAAGGATCCCGGTGAGGACAAAGGCAGAAAAGAAGCAGTTCAATTTCATTGATTTTGCGTAGGTTTGAACGGTAGAAAAGGTACCGATAATGTCACAAGATAACGCAGGCCAAGCTGCGGTGCAGTCATTCCCGACCGACCTTGGCCGCGATCATCACCTGCCGGTTCTGCACATGGGCAGACCCTTCGTCTCGGTGGCTTGCATCAACCGTTCAGGTGAATGTCGTGGCGCATCAAATGTAATTGATCCCTCTCGCCGTGCAAATTTAGTGCACAAGCAGACAGCTGCATGAAACAAGCGTTCAAAACGCAACCGATGGCTGATGCAATCGAGTGGGGCAACCGCGGCAATCAAGAACGCTCTGTAGCGTCAAAGGAAGTTGAACTGATAACCAGTCCAACTTCCTTTTCACGCCAGGCGGGCAGGCCGCAGATTTACGCGGCTTGGCGTTGAGCGCTGGCAGAGAAACCGATCAAGTTGGCGATCGCGGTGACGGTGCGATCGGTGGCACCGCGGTGCTGTTCAACGACGGATTTGGCGGATCGCCCGAGTGCGTCGGCGGCTGGTACGTCGGTCAGGCAGCGCTGCACAAACGTTTGCAATTGATCTTCGTCCTGACCGCGGACCGCGCAATGAGCATCGAGCAAACGTCGTGTGATGTCAGCAAAGTTACGTGTGTTCGGACCGAACGAAATCGCGCCGCCGTATCCCGCCGGTTCCAACATGTTTTGACCGCCTCGGTCACCAAAGCTGCCACCGACCGTTGCGCTGTGAACCCTGCCCAGACTTTTCGGGACGCTGCGAGAACGAATCGGCACACCGTTTCTTGCCTAAGTGCCACCCCACATCGCGGCGCGGGCTTTGACGAACTCGCCAACGCTTTTTTTGTTGATCAATGTGTCGTCATCGGTGAAGACGTCGTTGGCGACCGCGCCTTGGAAGATGGTGTTCGCGTTTTGCGGGAAGCCGCGGGTACTGTCGACGACGAATGGTTGACGCATCGGGTTTTTGACCACGCACTTGGTTTTGGTCAGATCGGCCCGAGGGATACCAGGTAAGCTGGCAGCGTCTTTCACCACGGTGAACTCGTACCGCCGATCCAGCACCACACTCCACTGCTTGAGGATCACCAGCGAAAACGGGTCGTGGATCCCACTGCCGGCCGTGATATCTCGGGCGACGATGTAGGTCGAGAACTCTAGGTTCATCACAAACTCTTCCAACGGGTTTGTCTCGTCGTCGTTGAGCCACCACTTGTATTGGCTTTCCGGCTCGTCCCACATTCTGATGGAGGCAGTTTTCTCGGGCGTGCCGATCGATGTCTGAACATCTTTGGGCTGCATTTCCAGAGACACAGTGTTGTCATCGTAAAAGGGGCGGTAAGCGTGGTTGTCATCCGCGTCCAGTACGGGCATCGACTTGCCCGGCAGCAAGATTTCGGATCGTTTCGTTTTCTTGTACACGGCCATCATCATGTTCTTTTCAAGCAATTGGACAAACCCGATCCGCCATTTCTTGCCATGGTCGTTCTTGACCTTCACCCTGGCGCGTCCGTCCCACTCCGCTGTCTGTACCCCAACTCTATGTTTTTTCAGGTTGGGGTTGGAGTACTTCAGTTTCAATGTCGGATTGCCCACTAACTCGAAACTCATGGTCAGCTCCTCGAAGTATAAGATGGATGATCGTCTTAGAACGCTCACCGCTCGGCTATGACGCAGCCAGATAACATAGGCCAGCGTTGGATGGCAGGCCAGGCAAAGCAGAATCCATTTCAAACTAAGTTGCCGAGTCAGCTCCGGGCCGATCACGTTTTTCGCAGCACCGGTACCTGGACTTCATGGCAACCTATGCGGCCTGGCATTTGGGAGTGGCCGGTAATCCGATCAGATTTGCGATCGCGGTGACGGTGCGATCGGTGGCACCGCGGTGCTGTTCAACGACGGATTTGGCGGATCGCCCGAGTGCGTCGGCGGCTGGTACGTCGGTCAGGCAGCGTTCGACAAAGGCTTGAAGTTGGTCAATGTCGTGGACGCGGACCGCGCCATGAGCATCGAGCAAACGTCGTGTGATGTCAGCAAAGTTGCGTGTGTTCGGACCGAACGAAATCGCGCTGCCGTATCCCGCCGGTTCCAACATGTTTTGACCGCCTCGGTCACCAAAGCTGCCACCGACCGTTGCGATGTGCCCGACGCCCCACCAGTGACGCAGTTCACCGATCGTATCGACCAGGATCACGCGGTCTGGATCCCAGCTAACGTCGTTCAAGGACGCGTCGACGCTACGGCGATGAGAGATCAAGCCGGCTGATGCAATCAGTTTTGCAACGCGGTCGAATCGCTCGGGGTGCCGCGGCACCAACACCAACCGTAGTTCCTGGTGGCTTTGGCGCAGATGACGATAGATATCGATCGCCATTTGTTCTTCGCCTTCCTGAGTGCTGCCGACAACCCAGACCGCGTGCCAGGGATCGACGCCAGCCCAACGGGCGCGCGAGTGGACTTCGACACAATCGCGTGTGTGGGGAGCGTCATCGAATTTCAATGACCCCGAGATGGAGACGCGAGCTGCTGGCGTGCCACAGGCGATAAAGTTTTTTGCCGATGCGTCGTCTTGGCATTCGACTTGATCAAGCGATTGGAAGATCGATTGGGTCAAGAATCCAAACCGCTGGTACCCGGCGGCGCTACGGTCACTCAAGCGACCGTTAATCACGATCGTTTTCACGTCCTGCTGTTTGGCGATTCGAATCAGGTTGGGCCACAGTTCCAGTTCAGCCAGGACCAGCGCCGCGGGCTTTAGATTTCGCAGTGTCCGCCGCACCGCCCAAGTGAAATCCAGTGGGCAAAAGAAAACTCGTTGATCACCGAACCGCTGTACTGCCAATTGGTATCCGGAATCGGTGCTGCTGCTGATCGCGATCTCTAGATCAGGGTCGAGAGCGTTCAGCCGATCAATGATTCCGCCTAACAGGTTGACTTCGCCGACACTGACCGCATGCAGCCAGATGCATCGGTCCGATTCACGCAATCGGCTGGCGTGATTTGCCGACAGGCCGAACAGTTTGGTTTGCCAGCCGAGTCGATAGCGATCGTGTCGCAAGCGGCGGTAGAGAATCCACGGCGACAGGATTGCGAGCGCGAATAGGTAGAGGACGTTGGCAATCATTTGAGAATCCATTCTCGTTCGGCTGAGGCAATGACCGGCCTCGCGCAGAGGCTGGCTACAGCAACTGGGCGCGGATTGGCCAATTGGTGCGTTGGATCGCCGGAGCGATCCACGACTTTGTTATTTACGCATGCAGCACTGTTTGAATTTCTTGCCGCTACCACAGGGGCAGGGATCGTTGCGACCGACTTTGACGCCGACGTTGCGAATCGGTTCTGCTTTGACATCGGCAGGTCGATTGCTGGATTCGGCGGCTTGTTGAGCCGCGGTTTGTGTGGCCGCCTTGGTGGCGGTTGCCGATGCCGATTGGCTGGTAACACCGTGAGCTTCATCGTGTCGGGCTTTGGCATCGACCCAAGTGCTGCGGATGAAGTCCTGATTAAAAGACTCCATGCGGAAGATCAGTCCCGTGACCTGTTCACCGACGGATTCCCACATTTGGTCGAACAGTCGCATGCCTTCGCGTTTGTATTCGACTTTGGGGTCCAATTGGGCATAGCCTTTTAGTCCGACACTGCTGCGCAAATGGTCCATCGTCAGCAAGTGATTTTTCCAAGCATCGTCGACGATGTTCAGCAAAATCTGGCGTTCCATGCGACGCATTTCAGGGTGGAAACGATCATCGACGGCTCCGCCAACGGCCAGCCCGAGCTCCTGACGATTCATCCGCGACAAGCCATCCGGATCTGCCGGATCGGCAAGTTCTTTGGTCATCCACTCGGCGAGTGATTCCAGTTTGTCGGTCCCAGAGCTGGCAACCGCGGCGGTGGTTTCCGCGTCGACGTTGCCGAACAACTCATTCACACGACGTCTGGCTTCGTCATAAAACGCCCCGGCGGCGCTACTGGTGTCACGACTGAATGCGACCAGCTGAGTTTTCAGATCGTCGCGGTTCAGTGGGACATCGTCGATCGTCAACGATTTGTCGAAGCGTCGGCGGATCCAGTCGACCAAATTTTCGCGGTCCAGGATGACCTGGGCACCTTGATGAACGGTGAACTTGGAAATCCCTGCCAGTGCGGGGTACTCGGTTTCCTTTTCCGCATAAGCCTCTTCGGCACGGCTGACCAATGCTTTGGTGACCGCGCGTCGATCTTCCACATCACGGAACTCTTCCGGCGTGGTTTCGATCCCGAACCGATGTCGCATCCAACCGCACAGCACGCGCAGCCCGTAGTCGGCATCCAGGAACGGTTCGCCTTCGCTTAAATCAACCTGTTCGATGTTCTTTTGACTCTTTTCGATCAAGGTCATGATCAGCTCGTCGCGGTCCATCTTTTTGAGCTGATGGTCTTGATAATTGGTACCGACGGTGGTGTTCGCCCATTTCGCCAACGCGTGCCAATTCCACTCGTCCTCCATACCCTCGGGTAGATTTTCTTCGACGGCTTCCTCGACCGTGACTTCGGCCGAGCGTTCGGCCTGTTCGCGGGCGTAACTGGTGGCCATTGAGATGTCCATGTTTTGGAAATCTTTGGCGTCCAGCGTGCAACCGAGTTGCGCGCCGGCATAGGACGCAAACGTATCCACGCCGTAATCGGGTTCCAAGAACGTGTCGATTTGTTCCTGAATTTGCGATCGGATCAGGTCCAAGATCATGCTGCGGGAACTGTGTCCGTCCAGCAGGTTTTGGCGATAGCGATAGACGCGTTTACGCTGTTCATCCATGACTTCGTCATAGTCCAGCAAGCTTTTTCGCATTTCAAAGTTTCGTTCTTCGACCTTCTTCTGAGCCGCAGCGATACGTCGTGTGACCAGCTTGGATTCCAGCGGTTCGTCCTCCTTCATGCCGATCCGCTCCATCATGTTCTTGACCCATTCGCCGGCGAAGATCCGCATCAGATCGTCTTCGAGCGACAGGAAGAATCGGCTGGAACCGGGATCGCCTTGGCGTCCACAACGGCCGCGGAGCTGCAAATCGATTCGCCGTGATTCGTGGCGTTCGGTGCCCAACACGTACAACCCACCGAGTTCACGAACGTGTTTCCCCTGCTCGCTCATCCCTTCGGCTTGATCGATCGATTCGACCAATTCATTCCATTCGTCGTCCGGGACTTCCAAGCGGGTCGGATATTTGTGTTGCAGTTGAGCCCAGGCTTTGGTTTCCGGATTGCCGCCCAAGATAATGTCGGTACCACGGCCGGCCATGTTGGTGGCGATGGTCACGGCATTTTTGCGCCCGGCTTGCGAAACAATGTCGGCTTCGCGTTCGTGTTGCTTGGCGTTCAGAACCTCGTGGGGAACGCCACGGCGCTCCAACAATCGCGATAGTTTTTCGCTCTTTTCGATGCTGACCGTACCGACCAGCACCGGTCGTCCGGCATATTGAAGATGGGTGATTTTGGACCGCGGAATCGTGGTTGCGTTTTTTTCACCTTGGCTGATGAATTTGACCTGGTCGTCTTGTTCCTCGGTGATCTTGCCCCACATCTCGGAGCCGTCTTTGAGTTCCAGGATGTCCCACTTGTTGGTCCGTTCGATTTCCTCGGCCAACGCTTTGAATTTGAATTCTTCGGTCAAGTAGATCACATCGGGGAATTCCAACCGCTGCATGTCACGATTGGTTGGAATCGCGATGACATCCAGGTTGTAGATCTTCCAAAACTCGTTGGCTTCGGTCATCGCTGTACCGGTCATGCCGGACAGCTTCTTGTACATCTTGAAAATGTTCTGCAAGGACGCCGTCGCAAAGGTTTGCGTTTCCGGTTTGATCGGCACGCCCTCTTTGGCCTCCACCGCTTGGTGCAGCCCATCGCTCCATTGGCGGCCGTCCATCAAGCGACCTGTGAATTCGTCAACGATCACGATCTGGCGATCTTTGACGACGTAGTTCACGTCCAGCTTGTACAGATAGTGGGCTTTCAGCGAGTTATCGATCAGGTGCGGCCATTCCATGTTGCCGGCGGTGTAAAAACTTTCCACACCGGCCAGTCGTTCCGCTTCACGGACACCTTCGTCGGTCAATGTGACGTTGTGTTGTTTTTCGTCGACCGTGAAGTGTTCTTCCCGCCGCAGTTGACGCGCAACCTTGTCCGCTTCGGCGTAGCGGCCGAGATCCATGTCGCTGGGGCCGCTGATGATCAACGGGGTCCGAGCTTCATCGATCAGAATGTTGTCGACTTCGTCAATGATCGCGTAGTTCAGGGGGCCTTGGCATTGTTGCGCATCGGCGGGGAAGCGATCGTCTCCCTGCGACGCCGGACGCATGTTGTCACGCAGGTAATCGAAACCGAATTCGTTGTTGGTTCCATAGGTGATGTCACAGCGATAGGCCGCTTGTTTTTCGGCCGTCGACATGCCCGATTGAATCGCGTTGACGGTCAGCCCCAGGTTCATGTACAGCGGCGCCATCCATTCCATGTCACGCCGTGCCAAGTAATCATTGACCGTGATGACGTGGACGCCTTTGCCTTCGATCGCATTCAGGTACGCCGGCAACGTGGCGACCAGCGTTTTACCTTCACCGGTCACCATTTCGGCGATGTTGCCGCTGTGCAGCACCATTCCGCCGATCAGCTGCACGTCGTAGTGACGCATCGATAGGAACCGTTTGCCGCCTTCGCGACAGACCGCAAAGGCTTCTACCAAAATCTCGTCCAGCGTTTCGCCGTCGCGAATTCGATTGCGAAACAGTTGCGTTTGCTCACGCAGCTGCTCGTCGGTCATCGCTTCGTATTTCGGCTCCAACGCCGTGATCTCTTCCGCTTTGGCACGCAGCTGCGCGACCTGGCGGGCATTGGCAGATCCAAATACGGAAGTGACCGCACGCTCGAACGAGCTGAGGGCTCCGCCACAGACTGCGCCGGTAACATCCACTAGATTTTCAAAAAACGACATCGCTGAATCGCTGAAGTTGGTTTATTTATGGTTTCCGGCCTGAGCATACTGATTCGCCGCAACCAAGGTCAGATTGGCAGCGCAGCACCCCCGGCGTCTAGATCAGCCAATCTTGGGCCAAACCGGGCACACAGTGGGCGATTGGACCGTTGAAAACGCTCGCAAAACGCAGTCGGAGAAGCTAAATGCTTTAGGGGACTTAGGTTAGGTTTTTTGTGTTTTCAGGTCAACGGGAATCATTTTGGGGCCATCGACCGCTTTTCCAAGTCCCAGAAAAACCGCCCTGTTTCGCGGCTAACGCATTTTTCTGTTGGTGGCTAAACTGTCCGGCTCTCGTTTCCCACCAGCGTTTCTCTAGTTTGCCGATCCATGCCTGAACCGACGTCTGATTTGACTGCACCTGTTACCCCGCTTCGTGTCGCCATTGGTGGGGATCACGCCGGTTATTCGCTGAAACAGGTGGTCGCAGAGCAACTCGCCGAAAGCGCAATGGCGCAACTGGTCGGTGGCGTGATCGATTGCGGAACCAACAGCACCGAGCGTTGTGACTATCCTGATTTTGCTATCGCAGTGTCGCGCGAGATTTTGGCCGGAAACGCCGACCGCGGGATTGTGGTCTGCGGCAGCGGCGTCGGCGTCAGCGTCGCGGCCAACAAGATTCCCGGAATTCGCGCCGCAATCTGCCACGACACCTACTCGGCACACCAGGGCGTCGAACATGACGACATGAACGTTTTGTGCATCGGTGGCCGGATCATCGGCAGCGAGCTGGCGATGGAGATCGTGCGATCTTTTTTGGCGGCTCGCTACACTCCGGGCGAGCGACACCAGCGTCGGCTGGACAAAGTCCTGGAAATTGAGCGACTCGGCAGCGACGCGCTGGGGCTGTAAATCCAAAATCAAGCCGGACCGGTTGAGACCACACGTTAAAACGTCTGCGTGTGACGCCGATGATTGGCACTTTTTTCACTCCCAAGCAGTCCCACCATGGAAATTCTAGGCGGACCCTATTTTGGCGTCGCTGGCGCCGGCGAATCGCACGGGCCTGCGATCACGACGATCGTGATGGGCTGCCCACCCGGATTGATGCTGCGTCGTGATGCGGTGCAAGCGTTTTTGGATCGTCGACGTCCCGGCGGCAATAAACATGGCACGCCGCGCAACGAGAAAGACAAGGTCGTGTTTCTGTCGGGGCTCTACCAAACCGACCACCAGGCGCTGACCGGTCCCTCGCAAATCACCGTCGACGTTGACGGGGCGAGTTTTCAAACCGACGGCTACGAGGCGGGCTACACGACGGGCGAACCGATTGCCGCGATGGTGCTGTCGACCAGTAAAAAATCCGGCGATTACACCCAGTTCAGCGGACCCAAGGGTCAAGTGCGGCCCGGGCACACGGATCTGGTCAAGTATCACAAGGCGCAAGGGTTTATCGATGTTCGCGGTGGCGGTCGCAGCAGCTATCGCGCGACGATCTCGGACGTCATCGGTGGCAGCATCGCACGGATCTGTTTGCAGCAATACTTTGGCACCGTGTTGTTGTCGTCGATCGATCAGGTCGGCCCGCTGCGGGCAACGGTCTCATTGGCCGATCGTTGCCAAGCGTTGATCGATCAATCCGGCAGCCAGTCGATCGATGCAGACGCCATCGCGGCGTTGGAGTCCGAGTTGGCAGCCACAGAGATTCAAACGATCGATGCGGAGTTCGCCACCGAGGCCGCTGAATTGATCAAGCAAACTCGTAAACAAGGCGACTCGATCGGTGCCAGTGTGGAAGTGGTCGCGTTGAATGTGCCGCCGCTGCTAGGCGATCCACTGTATCAAAGTTTGAAAGTCCGGATCATGGGAGCGCTTGGTGGATTGAACGCCGTGCAATCTTGTGAGATTGGTGCGGGCAAATCGGTGGTCGAGCGAACCGGCAGCGAAAATAATGATCCGATCCGCCGGCAAGGCTATCAAGCGAATTCGCATGGCGGCCTGATTGGCGGTGTGACGACCGGAATGCCGTTGGTCTTTCGTGTCGGTTTTAAACCCACCTCGACGATCAACAAACCGCAGCAGTCGGTCACCAAGGATCTGACAGAGATCGATTTTGAACTTGAAAAAGGACGCCACGATCCCTGCGTCGGTGTCCGCGCCGGCGTCACATTGGAATCCCGGGTGGCAATCGAATTGGTCAACGCAGCACTCAGCCAACGCGCTCAAGGCTTGGCCGGGGGATTGCCGGGACTATTTGGTGCCGGGGATTCTCCCGCGGTTTAATCGAAGTGCGACGGACGCATGATTCGCAAAACAAACGGGTTCCTGGAATCCTTTCGCAGTGGCGACAAAGAGTGGGCGAACTCACAACTGTGACGCCGACTTGCACGGGCTACCAAACGATCTTTTCGGCGTCAAAGATCGGGCCTTCGACGCAGGTGCGTTTGTAATCCCACTCGCCGTCGTCCTGCTGGACTTTGGCCACGCAGGAGAAACAGATGCCAATGCCGCAGGCCATCGGGGTTTCCATCGAGACCTGGCAATCGACACCCCGCTCACGGCAAACCTCGGCCACTTTTTCCATCATGATCTCGGGGCCACAGGTCACCACACGCACCACAGCGTCACTGTCGATTTCATCCAGCCGTACGGCCAGGACATCGGGAACCAGTGCCAATTGGCCTTCGGATCCGTCGTCGGTGCACAGCTGGACTTGGAAACCAGCGTCACGGAAATCGGGGACTCCGGCCAACAGCGACTGCCGCCGGGCGCCATAAATCAGTTCGACATTTTTTGCCCAACCGTTGGGGCGGCCGAACGATTGGCTGCCACTGGCTTCGCGGCCCAACAGCAGCATCGGGGTTTGACCGATGCCACCGACGGCCATGATCAAGTGGTCACAGGGGCGCGGTGTGAATCCATTCCCCAGCGGTCCCCACAAGCTGACTTTGGTGCCCAGTGGACTTTCGGCACAGGCGGTCGTGAAGACGCCCTTCTTTAAATACACCAGATCGATAAAGGTCGGTTGTCCCGATGCGTCGGGCACGACATCGTAGATCGCCAGCGCGCGACCGATCAGGGGTGCGTCGACACCGGCCAACCGAATCATCACAAATTGGCCCGGCACAGCGGTCGCTGCGATGCCCGGCGCCGCGACGCGCAATCGGTACGTCGCTTCCGCGATGCACACGTTCTCGATCAGAACGGATTCGTGCTGGACCAATTGGTCGGCGTAGTAATCGGCGTGAAGTGCAGACATGATCGAGAGAAATGGTGGTAGCGAAAGGTGCTGTCAAGATTTGCGGCAGTGCCGAATGGAATTGTACTGCGCACTTCCATGGGCGCGAGCGCCGCTGCCAATGGCACCCCGCGGCCTGTGCTAAAATCGTCGACTTCCCCACCACCCACCCTTCCTGCATTTCTGCGAGCCTACCACGATGCTGTCTCGAATTTCCGCTTGGGTTTTCACTCTGGCGTTGGTCGCAATCGGGGTGACCGATGCTGCGGCACAGCCTGCGGCGCCGGCTGCAACAGCGCCAGCAGCACAGCCCGCTGTGACTGAAAAACTGAAAACGTTGAATGACCACTTTCCGTTTGTCGTTCCCGAGACAGTCGCCCAGTGGGACAGCCGACGTGACGCATTGAAGCGGCGTGTGTTGGTTGCCACCGGATTGTGGCCGATGCCGCAGAAAACCACGCTCCAACCGGTGTTGCATGGCAAACTGCAGCGTGACGGATTCACTGTGGAAAAAGTGTACTTTGAATCCTTGCCGGGCCACTTCGTCAGCGGGATGTTGTTTCGCCCTGCGGACGACAACCCACTGGGGCTGGTCGACGGCAAGCGACCAGGCGTTCTGACACCGCACGGCCATGGCGGGCGGACGATGCGGCTGAGCGACAGCGCATTGGCAGAGCAATTGGAATCCGGGGGCGAGGTGTTCGAGCGTTCTGGACGCTACCCGAAACTGGCCCGCTGTGCACATCTGGCGCGGATGGGCTGTGTGACATTCATTTTTGACATGCTCGGCTATGCCGATTCCCAACAGATTTCTTACACAGTCGCTCACCGCCATGCCGACGCCCGGCCCGAGGAATCCGATCGGGAGAACCCCTGTTTCTACAGTATTGATGCGGATCTGAATCTGCAGTCGATCATGGGATTGCAAACTTGGAACGCGATTCGCGCGCTGGACTTTTTGGCCGAACTGGACGACGTCGATGCCGATCGATTGGCGGTCACCGGTGGCAGCGGCGGCGGCACACAAACGATTCTGTTGGACGCGATCGACCCGCGAATCAAAGTCAGTTTTCCAAATGGCATGGTTTCCACAGCGATGCAAGGCGGCTGCTATTGTGAAAATTGCAACTACTTGCGGATCGACACCGGCAATGTCGAACTGGCGGCGTTGTATGCACCGCGACCGCAGGGCATGACCGCCGCCAAAGACTGGACACGCGACATGTTGACCGATGGCTATCCCGAGCTGAAGCGACTGTACACGATGTTGGGCAAACCCCAAAACGTGATGTGTGGCGACGTGTTGCAGTTCCCACACAATTACAACTACGTCACTCGGGCGATGATGTACCCGTGGATGGCCAAGCACCTAGGCTTGCCGTCGGACACGCCGCTCACCGAAGCTGATTTCAAACCGTTCACTGAGCAAGACATGCAGGTTTGGGACGACCAGCATCCGGCGCCGAGCGAAACCGGGGTCGAACATGAACGCGATGTGATCGCCTGGTGGAAAGCCGAAAACGACCGCGCATTGGACAAACTGGTTCCCAGCGATTCCGATGGGCCTGGCGATGCAGCCGACAAGCTCAAACAGTATCGACAAGTTGTCGGTGGCGCCTGGAGTGTGTTCTTCGATCGCCAACTGCCGGCAAAATCTGATTTGGAAATCACCAAGCTTGGCAGTTCGTCTGACCCGGCTGCTGGCGAGGTGTACTTGGTGCGCCACCCGCAGTGGAATACGCAGGTCAAAGTCAACGTGCAGCGGCCCGCCGACGTGGCCAGCAAGCAGACGATCGTCTACGCCGGCGCCCAGGACGCATCCGCCAACAACGATCCGTCCAATGCGAGCGCGACAGTGATCATGCCACAACTGTTGGCTGTCCTGGATTCCAATTCGGGCCGACCACAACAGCAACTGATCGACGACAAACGAACGTATTCGGGGTTCACGTTCACCTACAACCGCCCCTTGGTTAGTAAGTGGTGCGAACAATTGTTGTGTACCCTTGCCGCGTTTGCTCCCGAAGGACAGCAGCCCGTGGTACTGCATGCGGCTGGGGACGGCGCCGCCGCCAGCGCAGTTGCAGCAGCGGTGATCGCCGGCGACCAAGTCGACGATTTAGTGGTTCAAACCGATGGGAAACGGTTGCGTGATGTCCAACGTTACAGCGACGCTAGTTTTTTGCCCGGGGCGTCCAAGTATTTTGATCTGCCGGGCTTGATGGCGCTGCGTGCACCCCATGCAATCACTGTGGTCGGCGAAACCGAAGCGTCGCTTGACATGGTGCGGCGTCTGTATTCAGCGGCGGGCGCAAGCGAACAATTGCAACTGCAGTCGCGATAATTCAAACGGGGCATTTGCGGTGCGTTGTTGGTGTGGACGATTTATTCGAGCGGGTTGCATCCGCTCGGAGTCGTCACTTCCGTCAATAAAACCCCTTTCCCCTTTAAGCTGCGGCGCGGCCGTTGTGTCGTAGTCGCAGTTCTTCGTTCTGCAACAGATTGCGATGCGATTGACCGGACAAGGCCGCGTCGACACGGCGGTCGATGCTTTTTCGCATCGCGCGATGGTAGCCCACCGAGGCGGCAAACAGCGTGATTAGATCCACGAATTGGGTTTGCTCGACCAACGGATGCGGGTCAAACACCAGATGGCTATCGCTGCCAAACGAAAACAGTTTGCCATCGATCTCGCCGATCGCTTCGCCGTCGGCTTCGATTTCAAAATCCGCGCCCCAGGAAAACCAATTGCGGCGCAGCAATAAATTCCACATCCGCGATCCGTCGTGATAACAGAATGTGAACAGGGACGGGATGCGAAAGGTACGATGGTTCTGTTGCACCGTTGTGACCAACTCGCTTCGCGCCAGCATCGCCGCCATCGTCAGGAGGACTTTCCCGGTCCCGATCGAGTTGTGAACCTCTGACGCGGTGACTTCTTCGATCGTTCCGACCCAGCGAACACGGTCACCGGTGGTACGAAACAGTTTCAACAC
Source organism: Stieleria tagensis (assembly GCF_024129865.1). GTDB lineage: Bacteria > Planctomycetota > Planctomycetia > Pirellulales > Pirellulaceae > Stieleria > Stieleria tagensis. Next base: position 127,313 of record NZ_JAMYFE010000052.1, read on the forward strand.
CAACCGCCGCGTTTGAATCTCGTCGGATTGCATCTGCATGATGTGATCCTCGGCAAGCTGCTGTTCCAACCGGTCTTTCTGTTTGGCATTCAGACGTCCAGCCGATTTGATCGACCGTTTCAGTTCGCTGCGACGTTTGTCTTGCATCGAACGCAGACAACTGTGCATCTCCTCGGCATCAGGTTTCCAAACATCAGTCCGCATGCCGACCAAGTGCGTCTTTTCCCAGTCACCGGATTGTTCGTCGAACGAATTGACCGTTCCCACACAGTCCATGTGCGTGGTGAAATGATTGGTGTCGGCCGTTTTTAGTTTCTGCAGAAACTCAACATTACTTGCATGGATGCCAGGCAAAGCCCACATGTCGACAAAACGTTGGCATCCGCTGGGTTCCTTCCCCGTCATGATTCCGCCGTTTGGTTTAGTGGATGTAGGTTAATCCGAAATGAATGCCCTGAACGAAGAACGTGTCGTAGCTTAAGTTCGGTGACGGACTGGCCGCACCGGTGTTGGCAAAGTTGACCGCCAAACTGGGGTCAATTGCCCCAGAGACTTGCAACGCTTCGGTCATCGCGATCACGTGATAACCAAACGTCACGTCGAAGGCTGGAAACCGCTGCCAACCCAACGTCAGATCCAGTTCGGGAACCCAACTAAATGTGCTGTCTTTTTGTGTTCCCGCATTGGTCGATCGAACCAATAGCCCATTGGGATCTGATGCGTTGTTCCCATCGATACTCGTGAACGTATTTCCTTTCCGGTCGGCTCGTCGCGTCAATGACCCAAAGCCGACTTTCGCCAGCGAACTGAACGACCAACAACCTTCGCGGTAGCTGCTGGCAAATCCGATTTGACCACCGTGGAATTGATTCTCGACAGCGAAGCTATCCGAGACGGCGATCACGGATCCCAGCGGCGCAAAGTCATCGTTGATCGAGGTGGACCGCGACGAGATCGCCAGCGACTCGTCGAGTTGCATGTATTGGTAGCCGTATAGCAAATCCACCGTTCCGCCATAACGCTTGGACCACAACTGACGCATCGAAATGTCGGCACCATAGACATTGCTGTCGCCATAGATACCGATCTCGCCGGTGGCACGATTGGGAAACGCTACGATCTGTGTATCTTGCTCGGCCGTTGCTCCATCGGTCACGTTGAAGAACGGACGTGTCAGCACCGGGTTGGTGTCTTGGTTCGCCGTGAGCCCATAGTTTTGTTCGCCGGCAAACCATCCCCGCGCCACCACGCTGCGGTCTTTGCAGGAATCTAGCCACGATCCGATCGTGAACCGTCCACCGGCGACCATGTCTTTGAAAATGGTTTGCCCACCGGCCAAGACGACCGTACCGGCCTGCCCGAGCTGGCCTGCGGTGTCGGGATCGGATGCCGGGCCAGTGGTCAACAACGGCGGTGGTCGGTCGCCCGAACGAAACATCAGCATCAACTCGATTGAACCAAACCAGTCATCGCAGCGATTACCGATGCTATCGCAACCCATCGAATCGCATCCGGCCGAATCGCAATAGCCGGAATCGACGTAGCCGGAATCGTAAACGCCGACATCATACCCATCCTGATAAATCGGTTGCTCGACAACGTTCAGCGTCCCTGCATCGGAACCACTGCGGCATGATTCGCAGGAACAGGTTTGCACGTGTGACTGCTGGTAGCCGACCGTTTGTACTTCGCTAGATGGTGCCACGTTGTCGACCGCAGCGGCAGCTAGGTTTTCTTTGACGATCGGCTGTGGCAACGGCGGTTGCTGTGGATCGCCCAAAGGGGCATCGACCAGTCCGCCCCCGACTTGCCCGTCGGCAACTTCATGCGGCTGCAGTTTCGCGACGTTCACACGCTGTATCTTTCCTTTGACCAATACCGGTGGTTGGTACGTGCCGCGATCCGACCGATCGTGGCGAACTTGGCCGTCCGCCGCCGTGACAGTCACGGATCCAGCAAGCGTCAACAGGGTGAACAGACAAGATTGAAACGCCAAGCGATGTTGTGCGTCTTGAATCATAAGGATTCCAGATGGTGCATCAGGTCAATGAACAGATCAGTGGTTTGCGCGGAGTGGTTTCAAACGCAAACCCCGACACTGTCTCTTTCGACATTGACGGTTCGCCTGATTAAGAAAACCTGGCGAACTTTACCGATTGCAGCAACTTTGGCGGCGGTAGGGTGTCGACTGGCTGGATTTCCCGTCGCTGCAGCCGCCTTGATTCAGGCAAGCTACGCGGCACGTCGCTCTTCGGAATCGATCGCCGGATGCGGAATCGTTGGCGTGTCCTGCTTCTCACCGGTCGAAGCGAGCTTTTCAGAGTCGCTCTGGTATGCAAATCCCAGCAAACGACCCACCGCGGTTCGACGCACAGCGGTCTCGTACAACAACAGCGACACCAATGTCGACACGGCAAACGAGACCGCCAGCTTGACCAGGGGCGAAGTGTCCGGCCATGCCCATTTGAGATCCAAATGCAACAGTCCCAACAATGGATGATGCACCAAGTAGATCCAAAACGATGCGGCAGCCAGATAGCGGATCACGCCCGGTACCCTGCGAACGTTTCGCGCGCATGCGCCGACCAACCCCAGTACCGTTGTTGACGCTGCCGCAACCGTCAAGATCGACAGCAACACGTTGGCCGACAGACGAATTGGTTGGCCGGATGTTTGCCGATCCAGCGTCCAGACACCGATCGTCAATGACATGCACAGCAACATTCCCGCCAGTGCACACATCCGTGGCGCGACACGAGTTGTCCAGCGAAGTTGGCCGTCATGCATGGCCAACAGATAGCCGCCGGCAAAGAAAACGCCACTGTAAATCCACTTACTTGGCACCGGCAAAAAAGCGTGCTGGAACCCCCAGACGACTTCGGGTGCGGCGACCAAGGTGACGATCGCAATCGTTGCCAGCATGCCGATTCCGACCAGCGGACGAGCAGCCAGTCGTGCGAACGTCGTCTCGGATCGACCGGTCGACAACCGCAATAGCAGAGCTGTGACAACGACGTATAAAAACACGTACAGCAAAAACCACAGATGGCTGAGGCCCCAAATGTGGTCCGCGATCGGTGAATCAAATTTGAGACTTTTCAGTTTGGCAATTGGAACGATGCCCTCAGAAACCAACCCCACGGTCCACAGATACAGGTCGATCGGCAGGATCACCAGCACTCCAAATGCCAATGGGATCAACAACCGTTTGGCCCGCGTCCGAACCAGTCGTGTCAACGAGGAACGCTGTGCCGAACGCCACAACAGAAACCCGGCGATCACCAGGAACAAGGGCATAATGAAGATTTCGATCCCCCAAAAAATGACATCAACCAGGTTGCTCTTGGTATCGGTCACCGCCCAAATCAATCCGGGCATCGGATGCCGCAGATAGGGCACACAAGCGTGCAGCAGAACGACAGCCAACGCCGCACCGGCACGCAAGAGATCAAATCCTGCAATCGAGCCAGTCGGCTTGGCAGCACTCGAGTCAACATTTTGAAGTCGAATCACATTCATGATTCGCCAGTACCAAATCCATGCCAGCTAGCGGAAGTTCAAATTCGCTGGATTTGGACGATCGAAAAAGACGGCCTGTCAGAAATGCGGGTTGGTCGTGCAAACCTGACAGGCCTCGCCGTAGGGCGGAAACGGTCCGCCAAACGACTCGTTCAGTGGTCGTGATCGCCATGCGGTTCTTCCTGGAAATCACCCGAGTAGGGCGTGCCGTCAATCACACCCGCAATCGTTCCCGCGTATTCCTGCACCGTTGCGAATTGCTCATGTTTCCCAGTGAATCGGGACGACTGACCGGCCGGGTCGTTCGCTTGCGGTGCGGCGTCCAGCGTGACATGCATCTTCGGATCGACAATGCTCAACTCAATGCTGCTCGCTGCGATGGGTGTCGCTGTCAGCTCATCGGCGGCCAGGATGTACACGGTGCCCTGTTGAGCATCGTGATCGACCGTGAACTCGACATGAAATTTGCCGCCGCCCCAGTCCACGACGGTTCCGTCGTGAGGACCGGCACCATGTCCGACGTGCGAATCACCAGTAGCGTGACCGTGGTCAGCAGACGGGGCGCCAGTTGGTGCGGGATCGTTAACGGAAGTTGACTCTTGCTTGCAGCCAACGAATCCGAACAGGCAAACGAAAGTCAGCAGTGAAATGCAGAGGGTTTGATTTTTCATCGAATGGGACCTGGAGAAAGTGATGTGGATCAGATGTTAGGAGAGACACGGTTCAATTCATTGCCAGTGGATCCTCCTCTGATGCTTGTTTGGCCAGCCGCGCGGCGTCATTGCCACTGAACGTCCAAAACAATCCGGGATGAATCAGGAATTCGCAAAAGGTTGACGTGGTTAGTCCGCCCAAAATGACCGTGGCGACCGGATACAGGATTTCACGCCCGGGTTCTTGTCCGCCCAACACAAGTGGAATCAGTCCGATCCCGGCGGTCAGCGCCGTCATTAAGACCGGCGCCAATCGCTCCAGACTTCCTCGCACCACCATCTCTTGTGTGAATTCATCGCCTTCCTGATTCATCAAATGGAAGTAGTGCGTGACCAACAGAATGCCGTTGCGAACCGCGATGCCGCCCAGCGAGATGAATCCGACCAAACTTGCGACCGTCAAACTCTGCTGCGTGATCATCAGTGCCATCACACCACCAATAAATGCGGTCGGCAGGGCATTTAGAATCTGCAACACGATCCGTACCGATGGAAACAGGATCAACAGCACGACAAACATTCCGACAATTGAAATGCCAGCGAGCACGATGATCATCTGCGTCGCCCGTTGCTGACTTTCAAACTGTCCGCCGTACTCGATGAAGTAGCCGACCGGCAATTGAATTCGATCGCCGATCCGGCGTTTGATGTCGCCGACGGCCCCGGCCAGATCACGACCTTCGGTGTTGCAGCGAATCACGATTCGCCGTCGAGCATTTTCTCGGTTGATCGAATTGGGCCCCGCCCCTTCGCTGACATCGGCAACCTCGCGCAGTTCGATTTGTCCACGCTCGGTGTCACCGACGACATGTGGCAGGTCGATCCGCAACCGATCCAAATTGGCATAATCCGTTCGATACTCCTCTTCCAAACGAACCAAGAGATCGAATCGGCGCTGGCCTTCCAACACTTCCGAGACGACCTCGCCTTGCAAAGCAGTTTGCAATACGTCGGCAACGTATTGACGTGTCAGTCCATACAGGGCTAAATCTTCCGCCCGCAATTCAATATGCAACTCCGACGTTTCTTGAATGGCTTCGACGATCGGCGGCGTGATGCCTGGCACGCCATCAATCGTGTCCTTGACCTGTGACGCGACCCGTTGCAACGTGTCAAGATCGTCGCCGTAAATCTTGATTGCGATTTGCGCGTACACGCCGGAGATCATGTGGCTGATCAAGTGTGCCAACGGTTGTTCTACTTCGATGTCAACGCCCGGTGCTTCGACCCGAATTCGTTCTCGTAATCGCGACAGGATTTCGCTGCGCCGCGTCGGCGATTCTGGATTCATACTCAGAATGTATTCGCCAAAATGAACGGGCGACGCGTGCTCATCCATCTCGGCACGTCCGGTTCGGCGTACAAAATGCAAAATTTCACCCTCCGGATGATCGCTACTTTTTTGCATCCCCTGGAACACCGAATCAATTGCGGCAGACACCTCGTTGGAAGCATCCAGCGAAGATCCCGGGGGCAGTGTGACGTTGACCTGAATGCTGCCCTCGTCGAACGGCGGCAGGAAATTTTTGCCCAGCTGCGACATCTGCAATCCCGCAATTCCCACGGCGACCCAAGTCAACGCCAGTAGTAGCCTTGGGACCTTGAGACTCAGTTGAATTAGCGGAGTGACGATCCGTTTTAAACCAGCCAGCAAGAAACCGTCGCCCGGACGATGGGTTGCTGCGGATTGTGGCAACAGGTAATACGCCAGCACCGGGGTAACCGTCATCGAAACGACAAATGATGCGAGAATCGAGACGATGTAGGCAAAACCGAGCGGCGTGAACAGCCGCCCTTCGACGCCCGACAAAGCGAACAACGGCAGGAACGACAGGATCACGACCGCGGTGCCGAACACGATCGAGCTGCGAATTTCTTTACTGGCATCAAAGACTACAACAATCGACCGCCGTTGCTTTTCACTTGGCAAGGCGTTGTTTTGTTTCAAGCGGCGGAAGATGTTTTCGACATCAACGATTGCATCATCGACCAATTCGCCCATGGCAACGGCGATGCCGCCAAGTGTCATGACATTGATCGACAACTCGCTTTCACTGAACATCCCGATCACGCGAAACACCAATGTGGTCAGGACCAATGACAACGGAATCGCAGTCAGCGTGATGAATGTCGTGCGAAAATTCAGTAAGAACAGAAACAGCACGATGATGACCAGCAGCGCACCGATCGCCAGCGTTTCGGCGACGTTGAAGATGCCGCGGTCGATGAAGTTTTTCAGCCGAAACAGCTCACTGTTGACGACGATGTCTGCGGGCAACGACGACTCGACTTCGTGGAACGCCAGGGCGACGTCATCGGTCAATTTTCGAGTGTCGACATGCGGTTGTTTGACCGTGGTGAACACGATCCCAGGTCGTCCGTCGATACTTCCATCACCGCGTTTTAGCTGCGCCCCCTCGGTCACTCGAGCGACCTGCTCCAACAGTACCGAGCGTCGCGGATGATTGCCCACAGGGATCTGCTTCAAATCTTCGATCACCAGTCGGGGCTGCGGTCCCAATCGCCCCAGCACACGGATGGGACGCTCGGTTTCACCGGTGATCGCAAACCCACCGCTTGTGTTGATATTGCTTTCACGCAGTGCCGCGGCAACGTCTTGAACGGTAACGTCGTATTCCAACAGCGCCGTGGGATCGATCAGGATTTGATACTGCTTTCGATCACCGCCTAACATGAATACCTCCGCGACTCCGGTGACTTTCAACAGTCGCGGCCGAATCACCCAATCAGCAATGGTGCGCAGGTCAATCTGCTGGTGAGCATCGCTGTCAAATGTTGCTTCATAGGACTTGCCGTTGACGGTCAGGGTGGCAATGCCCTGTCCCAGCGATTTGTCTTTGGATGCATTGATGGGCGTGTTGGTCCACTGGATGTTGGACGGCTCAAGCTTGGTCCAAGTCGAAAGGTCATGTCGATCGCCAGGACTCCAAACGTCAATCAGCGGCTGGTCGTGACTGCTGTCAACCATTTCGGCCATCAAGGCGGAGTTTCCGAGCTGTGCCAGTCGACCGCCGTTTGGTCCGTCTTGACGATAGATTCCGGCGACGACGATCTGACCCATGATGGACGACGGTGGCGTCATTTGCGGACGCACACGGTCAGGCAGAATGCCTTCGAGTGTGGTCAATCGTTCCTGGACCGTTTGACGCGCTGCCCGAATTTCCGTCGACCAATCAAATTCGACGTAAATGACATTTAGACCGGCCGTTGATTGGCTGCGGACCGCTTGCACACCATTGGCACCCATCAACGCAATTTCGATCGGCTGGGTCACCAGCGTTTCCACTTCTTCGGTCGCCAGCCCTGGTGCTTCGGTGATGATGACAACGCGCGGGCGGTCGAGGTCGGGAAAGACATCGATCGACATCTGCGTGGCGAGATACGATCCATAAACGAGCACCGCCAAACTGATGACAACCACCAACATGCGGTAGCGCAGTGAAAACCGAATGATTGAATCAAGCATCTTGAATTCCTAGTGAGCGGCGTGTGTAGTGCCGTCGGGGTGCACGTGCACACCGGGCTGGTCACCGCTAGCGGTTTGTGCTTTCAGAACTCGATTTAACGACGCCGCAGAACTCTGCGCCAGATAGCTGCCGGCGGTGATAGTTCCATCGTTTGCGATCACACTCCAACGGCGATCTTCATGCACCACATGAACAGGCAACCGTTTGAACAGATCACCGTTCTGGCGGAACACATAGGCCTCGGGCCCTTCGCGAACGACGGCTTCGGATGGCAGAACAAACACGTCCTCAAATGGTTCCACTTGCACATGGATGCGGGTTCGTTGCCCCGGCCGGAATCGCCACACCACAAACTGTTTCCCCGATTTGTCGTAGGCGTGCGATTGATTCGAAAGCGGTATGAAAAAATCGAAGGTACGGCTGTCGGTATCAATCGAATTGGCCAGGTGCCGAATCTGAAAGGTTTGTTCCAACGGCGACCAGTCGTCGGCCTGATCGTCGGCAAACTCGATCTCGATAGGCCGCCCGGTTTTCGCTGCGTCTTCCAAAAACGACGCCTCGCGTTTGAAGGCATGCCCGACCACGTACAACGATTGATGATTGGATAACTTCACCAGCAGTTGGCCTGCTTGAACTTGCTGACCTAATTCCACACTCAACTCTTGAATCTCGTACGCCACGTCGTCAGGCGACCTGGCATTGGTGATCAAACTGACCGGACGGATTTGGTGATCGGGTTGGTCGCCGGCCGCCGAGGGTTGCGACATCGGCGGCGCCGTGACGTTGATCGCCGAAACGAATTGCCCCTGCTGCTCAACGCGATCAATCTGCTGCGGGGGTAAACCGCGAGTCAACAAATCTTGCCGAGAGGATTGCACGATGGCCCTCTGACGGCTCATTTCCGCTCGCAGTTCGATCAATTTGGCTTGCGAAACCGCTCCCGTGTCGACCGCGCGACTCAACCGTTCGATCTCCGCTTGGACGATGCCAATTTCTTGATTCGCTTTGAACAGTTGAGACTGAGTGTTCTGTAAATACTCACTAAACAATCGCACCGTGGTCAATGTCTGGCCCGGTCGTACGGTGTCACCAGGGAAGGCGTGAATCGACGTCACGATTCCGACTGCGGGCGAAGTCACACCACGGTCGGAATACCCCGGTCGGTCGGCAACAACCCCCGGAATCGTGACCGTTCGCCAATAGGTTTGTGAACGTGCCGGTGCGGAAACCAAACCCATGTTTTTCCTCGCTTGTTCACTGATCTCAAGCACGGATTGCGGTTCTGCAGTCGGTTCCGACGGATCTTTGATAGATGCCTCGTTCGCTTGATGACGTTCCCATAATTCGTTCCGGTAAAACCAGACCGTGGCGACAGCAACAATCATGATGGCCGGCCCGATGAGGGTTCTCGAAATGGATTTCACACGTTTCATGGTCATTGATTCGGGATGAGTGTTCAGCCTGCATCGCTCACCGCGCAGCCGAGAGCGGCGGCGTGTGAAATGCAGACAACAGAGATCGTCTTGGCGTTTGAAAACGAACCGTGTTCAAAGACCATCGATCGAGGGATAGATCGCTAAAACGAAACTCGCAGGGACTTCGAATGCGCAATCACGCAATCATTCAAACCAAGCGAGCAAGCGTCTGCTACAGCCGAAGAGAAGCTGTCAAAAGATAGATCGGCAGCCCGACCGTGCGGACAGGTGCACCAACCAAACGCCACCTGGCGCGAACATCACACAAAACCAACCCCGTCTGCGATAACAAGACCAGGACTGGTGAATCCATTTGCGGCACGCAAACACTTCGACTGGTCACCAACTTGGACTCAGCGAAATAGATCGCGTCCGAATCATGGTCGGTGGCAGTCGAAAGAACGCAGTTTAGCGCAGGCCCGTAATGGTCTGCATGATGCTGGGCAGTGGAATCATCATGCTGATTGTCACTGCCATCGTGGTCGTGATGATGGCCAGCGGACAGGTGAATGTGTGCCCGTTGTGAGTGACCATTCGGTTCCACAACGCCAGATCCACCATGCGAATGGGGCAACCCATACCCCAGCATGATCATTGGAATCAGCAGTAGTGAAACAATTCGATTCATTGAAACGATTGCCGGACAAAAGGATTTCGGACGACAGTCATCATACCCCTGGCGGTTGACCAGGAATAGGCGAATTCCAAGTGGAGAATTCGGAGCGACCGAACAAACCAATAACCCGAGGGTCTACGTTTAACGCGTCACTAGCGAAATCGTTCGCGTTCGGCTCGCAGGTCGTGCGTGCCAAAGAAAACTTGGCGGATCGGGCGAATGGTTTGGTCGCGTTCGGATTGGTCCATCAGTCGGATGAAATTTCCATAAACGTGCAACGGTCGACCCGGACGTTGATGAATCGGCAACGATTTGATCTGTGTCCGATAGGTCCCCGTCGGCAACACCACGGGGCTCCAACCGGTGGGCGACGATCCCGCCGCGCAAACAAGCGAGCCCAACCAAATCATGCCCAAGAAAGTCACATATCGCACAAACATTGCCCTCGAAGTAAGTTTTATCCTGTCAGTCTAGGTCGCAAAATCACCGTCGTCCCGGCGGTTTTTTCGACTGCGAATTGACGCGTCCGCGAGGGATCCAGTGAACACCCAAAATCACTCGCTCATGCGTCGGGTTGCGATAGACTCGCAACTTCAAAACCCGTCAGCGAGGGAATTCAGATGAAGTCTCTCGTTTCAAATTAATTCGGCGGCGCCTGATTCAAACCCCTCTCCTGAACTACACACACAGGTTTGACCTGATGACTAAAAAAATCTTGATGATCGTTGGCGACTATGTAGAGGACTACGAAGCGATGGTTCCGCTGCAGATTTTGCAGACCGTGGGTCATCAGGTTGACACGGTGTGCCCCGACAAGACCGCGGGCGATACGGTTGCGACTGCGATCCACGATTTTGACGGCGACCAGACTTATAGCGAGAAACCGGGGCACCGATTTGCGATCACGGCGGATTTTGCCGGCGTCGACGTGGCGGCTTATGACGCCTTGGTTTTGCCGGGTGGTCGGGCCCCGGAATATCTGCGACTGAACGATCGGGTGTTGGAAATTGTCCAGGAATTTGATTCGGCGAAAAAGCCGATCGCCGCGATTTGTCACGGTCCCCAAATTCTAGCGGCGGCCGGCGTTCTGCAGGGAAAAGAGTGCAGTTGTTACCCCGCGGTTAAATTCGAAGTCACTGCCGGCGGCGGTGAATATCAGCCGCCCGCCGACGGCATGGATTCGGCCCATACCTGCGGCCATTTGGTCACCGCACCGGCCTGGCCGGCACATCCGGCCTGGATGCGGGCATTTTTAGCGGTGCTTAATTAAGCATTCGCTGCCGATTCCGTGCATAATAGAGGGACTGGTTCACCTCACCGCGGCACCCGCGCTGCGGTGATGAAAGAAAGTTTGATCTGTATAGGAGTCTTGGAATGCGTCGTTTGTCTGTCGGAATGGTCTTCACTGTGTTCGCGATGCTGCTCGCGCTCCCCACACCAGTGTTGGCACAGACGGCGAAAAAGAGAGCGGAACCACTGCCCAAACCGCGACCGGAAACGTTGCGGACCAAAGACGGCGTTGATCTGACGGCGTATTACTTTGGATCCAACAAGGGCAAGGCAGCGGTCCCCGTCCTATTGGTTCACGAGTGGAAAGGTCAGAAAGCGCCCTATGGAACGCTGTGCCTGACGCTGCAGAAATCCGGCTGCGCGGTGTTGGCGCTGGACTATCGAGGCCACGGCGGATCGCGTGAATACAAAGACCGATTCGGAAAGACCCAGGAGTTCAATCTGAAAACGATGAACAAGGGGCATGTCCTGGACATCGTGCGGTATGACCTGGAGGAAGCCAAACGATTTCTGCAACGGGAAAACAACGATGGCAAATTAAACCTCAATGCACTGGTTGTGATCGGTGTTCGTGACGGCTGTGTCCCAGCGATGCTATGGGCACAGCGAGACTGGCAATTTCCAAACGTCGGCACACGCAAACAAGGCCACGATGTCAAAGGCCTGGTGATGATTTCGCCCAAACGGTTGCTAAAGGGCGTGCCGGTTGAATCCGCATTGACCGACCCAAACATTGCCTCATTGCCGACCATGATCGTCGTTGGTGAAGGGTCCAACGAACAGTCCGATGCGGATCGGATTTACAAACGCGTGGAAGTGATGAAGAAAAAAATCAGCGGTGACAAAGATCCCGAAGGCTTGAAATTGCTGACGGTCAAAGAACCGTTGGGCGGACCGAGTCTGGTTTCCGGGTCTCCCACCGTGATTCCCGAAATCGTCAAGTTCATCACCGACGAAGTCAAATCCGATGACCTGGACAATCCCTGGATCGAACGCGATTGATATTAGGGTTTAGGGACGTGCCGATATTGCCCACCATTCTGTTGGGCTATTCGCTTCATTCGGCTTTCTCCTTCACGACTGTGGTAGCCGATCGTGTGCACAATACTGATCGGCCCGCTGTCGCCGAACAGGTTTTCGACACGGTTGATACGTCCCAGTAGATCTTCGATTTTTTGGGGGAATTCGCCGTCGGACAGCAAGAAAATGACGTCCGGCCCCAACTCGATTGCAAATTCCAAAGGCTCGTAGGGAGCTTGCCCGCGATCCATCTGAATCGACATCGCCCAACGCATCAGCGCCTGCTTGTTTTTGGCAGTGGCGAAAACGCTGTGGGGTTCATCTTGATCCGGCGATGACACTCGCATGTAATCTGATTCGGCGTCAAAAAACACTACGTAGAAACGCTGATCCGGTTTCAAGACCTCGATCGAACGCAACAATGCCTGGCGCGCCGAATCGAAGGCGCCTTTCATGCTGCCGCTGCTATCGACCAGATAGACGAAATGATTGCCGCCGCCCTCGACGCCGCAAAACTGGATTTTGGCATCGGAATCCGATTTCAACGACATCGCAGCGGTGCTGATCGATTGACGGCTCAACATCGACTCGGCCAGCGACCGGGGTTGCATCACCGGCACCTTGGCAACCAGCGTCTCGATTGCGATCTCCCCGACATCGCTGATTTCATATTCGGTTTCACTCGGCATCGGCTCAGTCGGATCGAGCGGCATTTCTACCGATTCGATCTGAACCGATTCGATCGCCGGCTGGTCGGTTTCTGAGAACGATCCGGCAATTGCAATTTGGTCGCGTGGCACGGTCGTTGACAGCGTGAACCAACCCAGCAAGACAAGTAAGACAAAATGCACCAGACCGCTCAGCAACCATGCGCGCCGCTTGCCGCGGCGCGCTGACGGGGACTTGGTTTCGCCCGCGCTGGCCACATCGATCAGCGCTGTGGTCGCCGATCGATCCGGTGTCCGAGGCGTTCGGCCCGGCGGCGTTTGCGTTGGACGTTGCTTTCCCAGGGGACGTGTTTCGATCGCTTGTGGTCGCCGGGGAGTTGGATGCGCGGAATCCCTGCGGTGCAGCGAGTCTCTGCGAGGCCGCGATGGTGACTCGGAATCCGGTGGCGAGGCCGTCGGCGACTCACCGGCGGATCGAATCACACGACGAAAATCGTCCCAGCTCTTAAACGGAAGAGTCGTCGTGATCAGTCGATACTTGGGAGCGCCGATTCGATTCACAGCGTGATCGAATCGAATGTCTGTCGGACTCGAATGCGAATCCGACGCCGTCGGGCCACGCTCGGACAGCCGCCGGATTCGCAGCTCCAATTCCGCGGCGCGCGCGTCGAGTCGTGCTGCACTGGCTTCGCTGCGGGTTTTTCGCAATTGCAGTTTCAGCTCACGCAGCCGCTGCAGGTAAACCTGCTCCAGTTCGGCCCTCTGGGGTGGCAAATCGGATCGCGGATCCTGTTCGTCAGCCTCGGCGAGTGAAACAGTGTGTTGCGGTGATGCTTCCGGCAGCTCGTTCATCTCGAATGCTTCCTGGAAATCGGCTGTTTGGTGCGACAAAGTTCGCGTTCCCAATCCACAGATCCTGCGATTTCCACAGCACAACGGCTGACAAACCGCGTAGGTGGCACTGGTGGCCCCCCCTATGTTATGCCCCCACAGTGGAATGGATGCAAGCCTATGGGAGGGGAGGGCTGGAAAGTTCGACTGGGAACAGACCTTGCCGCGAACCCACGGCGCCCGCTATAGCCAAAGTTCAAAGCAACGACCGGAACCGATGCCGTTCGTCAATTTCTAGAAGGAATGGACTGCCATGCGTTTTAATCCCAGACGATTTATCACTGCCGTCGCGATGACGATCACGGCGTTTTCATTCGTTTTTTGCACACCCAAGAACCTGGTGGTTGCACAAGGGAATAATTTGCCCGATGCCAGCGCTGGCGGTCAGGCCCAGGCACGCGGCGGTTTGCAAACCCCACCGAGCATGCAGAATCAAGGCGCGCCATCAGGCGAACAACTGCAAGGGGGCGGCAAACTGCCCAACAATGCCGGCCAGGAATTTCGTTCCTACGACCTGACGCCCTACACCGGCTACCTACAGAACCAAGACAAGCCGGAGCAGGCCATTGTCGACTGGCTGATCCGCGAAACCGGGACCGACCCCTGGTTCACGTCCCCGTTCGGGTTCATGAACGCGACACGCGACAAATTATCTGTCTATCACACCCGTGAAATGCACGAAGTGGTCTCGGGAATTGTCGATCGCTTTGTTTCGGGGGAAAAAGACCCCCAGGTTCTTTCGCTGCGAGTGATGACCGTTGGCAGCCCCAATTGGCGTAGCCAGGCGCATTTATTGATGCAGCACGTCAATGTTGATTCGCCCGGCGTGCAAGCGTGGTTGTTGAGCAAAGAAAACGCGGCGTTGGTGTTGAATCAGCTGCGGCAACGCACCGATACCCGCCAAGTCCACGCCTTGGATATGATCACGCACAACGGCCAGACGCAAAAATTGGCCAGCACACGTGGCCGGAACTATGTCCGCAATGTCAAACGGGCCGCGACCGGATGGCCCCCCTATGAACCCGAAACCGGTGAGATCCAGGAGGGGTATCAGCTGTCGATCAGCCCGCTGCTAAGTGTGGACGGGGCGAGTATTGATTGTGTGATTGACGCCAAAATCGACCAAGTCGACAAACTCAATGCCGTCGAATTGGACCTGCCGCTGCCCAATGCCCAAATCCACCGGGCTCAAATTGACGTCCCCCAAGTCGTTTCCTGGAAACTTCACGAACGGTTCCGTTGGCCCTCGGACATGGTGCTGCTGCTTTCCTGCGGTGTGATTGCCAGCCCCGAACGGCCGCAATCGTCGGTTCCGCTGCTGAATCTGAACATGTTGACCGGAACCACGCCCGGACGAGCCGACGCGTTGATGTTCATCGCATTTCGTGGTCGGGCCGCCGACAATCTGACCAGCACCTTGACGACGCCACATATCTCGTCCGGTGCCAGTGCCCCGAATCGCGGACGTTATTAACCGGCCGTCGCCAACATGCCCCCTCTGTGTCGACCGGGCGAACGTCTAAAATGCCGACCGGTTTTTATTCACGCCCCGAGTCGATCGGCTGTTTCATGGAAAATGTCCCGTCCCCAAGAGTCGTCATCACCGGTGTTGGTGTGGTCACTCCCTTGGGAAATGATCCCAATAAACTGATCACAGATCTGCGCGGCCGCGCCAGCGGCGTCGCAGCTCTGACCCAGGTCCCCCGCGGCGTATTGTCGATCGACTTCGGTGCCGAGGCATCGGATTTCAGCGGCGACATTTCGGATTACGGCCCGATGGACAAAAAGCTGCAGCGTACGATCCGTAAAGGCAGCAAGGTGATGTGCCGCGAAATTGAAATGGGCGTCGCCGTCGCTCAACTGGCGCTGACCGACGCCGGATTGACCCCCGAAGATCGAGATCGCGACCGCACCGGCGTGCTGTATGGATGTGACTACATCATGTCGTTGCCGGAGGAATTTGCCGTGGGAATCGGCAAGTGTACCGACGACGAAGGGAACTTTGATTTCACCAAATGGGGCGATCAAGGCAAACCGGAAATCAATCCGCTGTGGCTGTTGAAATACCTGCCGAACATGCCGGCCAGCCACATCGCAATTTACAACGACCTGCGCGGCCCGAACAATTCGATCACCGTCCGCGAAGCTTCGGCGGGCGCCGCGATCGCAGAAGCCTATTCGACCATCTCCCGTGGTCACGCCGACGTTTTAATCGTCGGTTCGACCGGCAGCCGGATTCACCCGCTGCGTTCACTGCATGCCGACATGCAGGAAACGTTGGCAGCCAACCGATCCGATCCGACAAAAATGAGCCGCCCGTTTGACGCCCAACGCGACGGCAGCGTGCTCGGTGAAGGCGCCGGTGCGATGGTCTGTGAAACGCTTGAACATGCTCAAGCCCGTGGCGCGACGATTCTGGGTGAAATCGTCGGTTACGGCAGCAGTGCCGTCGGACCAGCATTTGGCAAAACATTTTTACAAACCGCGATCCGCAATGTTTTGCGTGCCGCGCTGGGCGATGAGCCTGCTGAAAACATTGGTCACATCCATGCGCATGGCCTGGGCACGGTGGAATGTGATGCCCAAGAATCGGCCGCCATCGAAGCGGTCTTTGGTTCAGCCGACAAGCAGCCGCCGGTGACCACTGCCAAAGGCAATCTCGGCAACCTGGGGGCCGGCGGTGGGATGGTCGAGACCATCGCCAGTTTGAAGGCCCTCGGCGGTGAACTGTTCCCGATCCTTAACTGTGATTCGCTTTCGGACGATTGCCCGATTAATGCCTGTGTCGATGGTTCTACTGCGGCGGGATCCCAGTTCATCAACGTCAATGTGACACCGCAAGGCCAGGCCAGCGCTGTTCGCATCCGATCCTTCTCTTGATACCGCGCTGCCCAGTTCCATCAGTGATTGACCGCTCCACGTTCCTGGTGTGAGCGATCCGGCAATCGGCTGATTGCGTTTGCGATACGAATACAACTCTTAATTTTCCACTGAACATGTCCCAGCAAAGCCCCTCCTACGCCATCACCGTCCGTCTGCGTTATCGCGATCAGCCGGGGTTGCTAGGCCGAATCACCACTGCAATTGGCGAGGCGGAAGGGTTTATCGGTGCGGTCGATATCGTGGGTGTCACCGACGGCCAGATCTCGCGCGACATCACCATCAATGCGTCCAACGTGGAACACGGCCAGCGGATCGTTGCGCAGTTGAAAAAAATTGACGGTATACAAGTCGTTAATGTTTCCGACCGAGTGTTCCTAATGCACTTGGGCGGCAAGATCGAAGTCAATTCGAAAACGCCGATCAAAACACGTGATGACCTTTCGATGGCCTACACGCCCGGTGTCGCCCGGGTGTGCATGTCGATTCATGATGATCCGGATTCCTCCTTCGCATTGACCATTCGTAAAAACACCGTGGCGGTGGTCAGCGACGGCAGCGCCGTGTTGGGACTGGGGAACATCGGGCCACGCGCCGCGATGCCGGTCATGGAAGGCAAAGCGATGTTGTTCAAAGAATTCGGTGGCGTCGATGCCTTTCCGATCTGCTTGGACACCCAAGACACCGAAGAGATCATCGAGACGGTTCGCAGGTTGGCCCCGACATTCGGCGGGATCAATCTGGAAGACATCTCCGCGCCACGTTGCATCGAAATCGAAGAACGATTGGAACGAGAACTGGAGATCCCTGTCTTTCACGACGACCAGCATGGCACCGCGATCGTCGTGCTGGCCGGGCTGAAGAACTCGCTGCGACTGATCGGCAAAGAGATGTCCAGTGTCCGCGTCCTGATCAACGGATCGGGGGCCGCCGGAACGGCGATTGCAAAATTGCTGATGTGCTCCGGTGTCAAAAACGTCATCGTCTGTGACAGCCGAGGTGCGATCAATCAACAACGCACGGACATTGGTGACAACCCGATCAAAGTCTGGTTGGCCGCCAACACCAACCGCGAAGGCGTCGCCGGATCGCTCTCGCAAGCCATTCGCGGCCAAGACGTATTCGTCGGCGTCAGCGTCGCCGACGTGCTCAAGGTCGAAGACATCGATTCGATGGCTGACGATGCGGTTGTCTTTGCTCTGGCCAATCCCGATCCGGAAATCAATCCGATGCTGGCCGAAAATCATGCCCGCATCATCGCCACCGGACGCAGCGATTTTCCCAATCAAATCAACAACGTGTTGTGTTTCCCAGGGCTCTTTCGAGGTGTCTTGGACGTTCGTGCCAGCGCCATCAACAACGAGATGAAATTGGCAGCGGCCGACGCGATCGCCGACGTCATCGATCCCGAAAACCTTACCGATCACTATGTGATCCCCAGTGTGTTCGATCGACGCGTCGCCGGCGAAGTGGCCAAAGCTGTCGCCGAAGTCGCCCTGGCAACCGGTGTCGCCAGACGCAAAGCCAAAGCGGCGTTTCAAGTCGTTTGATGCGACAGGCAACGGCCACCACAGCAGCCACCACAACGGTCGGCGACAGTGGGGTATGCTGACTGCGGCTACAATCTGAACTAGGTTCGTCGGCACGATCAGTGTCGTCGCTGGGTCCGCCGGGGTTCAGCCCGACTGCCCCCTGGCGAATCCAGCTATGGAAATCACACCGCCAGGGCATGTTCCGGTGTCGCTGGTTTGCGTTCCCCCTTCCGTGATTGTCTGCATCGGTACCGCTATGTTTGCCAACGCTATTTACCACTGTCGCCTTCTCTCTGTGGCTGTTCTGGTGATCACCTGCACGGTTGATCCGGCTCCTTTGGTGGCTCAGTCGGCGGAAGTGAATCCGGCCGACGCGAAATCAGTTGACGACGACAAGACTCCGGCCTCACAGAGGCCAGCTACAGTTGGGTTTCATTGCACGCAAACTGAATCGGCGCTGATCGTCTCGTATGGTGACGCCGAGGTGTTGCGGTACAACATTGTTGCCCCCAAACCAACGGACCCCGCCCATTCGGTCTATCAGCGCAGCGGCTACATCCACCCTCTTTATTCGCCGAGCGGCAAACTGGTCAGTGGAGATTTTGCCCCCGACCACCCGCACCAACATGGTTTATTTGCAGCTTGGACCAACACTTCCTTTCGCGGCAAACCGGTTGATTTTTGGAACCAAGGAAAATCGGCGGGATTGGTTCTGCATGACCGCGTGATTGCAATCGACAACCAGCAGCACACCGCTTCGTTTCAGGTCGGGCTGAACCACGCTGCGATCGACGAAGACGGAAACCGCACCGTGATTTTGGATGATGTTTGGACGGTCGCGGTCAGTCTGGCGGACCAGACCGATCAAACAGCCGCCCGCTACGTGATTGATTTTTCAATCGCCCAGACCAATATCACGGAGCATCCGTTGACCATCAATGAATACCATTACGGCGGTATCGGTTTTCGTGGCAACAACGATTGGTACACCGCGGCCGGCACAAAGGCCTTGAACGAACAATCCAAATCTAAATCCAAGCAGCCCGCCCCGCCGATCGCCGTGACCCGACACCAATTCTTGACCAGCGAGGGGCATGATCGCTTTCAAGGAAACCACAGTCGTCCCGACTGGACCAGTCTTTATGGAATCGTCCAGGCAGGCGATGCGGATGATCAAGACACAGCGCTCGCCGGTATTAAATTCAGGGGTGATCCCAACGATTTGTTCTATCCGCATCCCGTGCGGCTACACCCCAACAAGCCCTACTTCAGTGTTTCGCCTTGTGTGCTGGGGACCTTCGATATTAATCCCGGCGACACATTTCGGGCGCGAGGAAGTTTCGAAATCTTTGACGGCCAACCCTAGCCGTTTTAACGTTGCCTTTTGGTCGCAACCCGACGCGTGAGTTTTGAAGCCAGCGCTTTTGCAATTCACTCTCGCCGGAGAATGTTGCCCCATCTCAACCACTGTGGAGTGGCGTTGATGCAATAACGCAACATGGGTTGGGCGTGAGAAACCGGTGAAAAAAACAGCTGGAAAATCTGGCCGGTTCCACGGTCGTGTTTGGCTAGTGGCGCGTTTGATTGACCTAGTGTTCACTGATCTTTGGCATCTGAAGCCCGAGGTTGTTTTCATCCACTCGGCCACAACACGCGGTTGAATTGACGCCACTGGCACGGTGTGTGCGATAAAGGATTGTCATGAAAATGCCACCCATCGCTGCGACCCTTCCGTTGCTGATCGTCTCGACGCTGCTGTGCACCGCCGGTTGCCTGCCGCCGGCGATGTTCAAAAACGAGTACGTCCGCCAATCCTCGCTGGCCGAATCCAAAGCCCCGTTGCCGACCGGATTGCGAAGGACGAAAAACGGCTGGGAAGACACGACGTTGTGGTACGTCTCGCCGGACGTCGAAACCCGGTCGATCAATTCATGGATGGACCAGCAACGGCAACGTGAACCCAGTTGGGTGCGGCTGTTTTTTGACAAACTCCGTCGCACGCCGCCCTTGATGATCGCGGTGATTCAGATCAGTGCCATCGCCGCAATCGTGCGGATCAGCCGGCAAGATTCCGAGGACTCTGCGCCCGCCAACGCACCAGCTCACGCTAGCAGTGAACTATGATGCACTGGATTGGTTTGTCCTCGTTCGCCCCCCACTCGGTCTTCGACAATCGTGACTCGAATATTAATCACTGCATTCGAACCGTATGAGCGTTGGAAAGAAAATGCGAGCTGGTCCGCACTGGTCGATTTGACCAGCTGGTACGAGGGCGATTTGGAGATCGTAACCCGACGCTACCCGGTTGATCTTTCCAAGTTGAAGGACCAGCTGCAGCAGGACCTTGCCCACGACTTTGACTTCGCGATTCACCTTGGCCAGTCGCCAGGAACAGCTGTCGTCAAACTGGAGACGGTGGGACTGAACATGCGAACCAATGGCGATCCGCTGTTGACCGACGCACCGGCTGCGTACCGGTCAATCCTGGATCTAGAGGGTTGCTTGGAACGCTTGTTGGCGGCCGGAGTGCCGGCACAAATTTCGCACCATGCCGGAACCTATCTGTGCAACGCGGCTCTTTTCTTCAGCCAACATTATTCAGAAATGATGGGGCGACGAACACAGAGCGTGTTCATTCATCTGCCGTTGATGCCTGCACAGGTGGCTGCTGAACAATCGTTACTGGCCAGCATGAGCACTCCGATGCAGAGTGCGGCGATTGCTATCGTGGCGGAACACTTGGCCGCAGCCGGTTCCTAAACGCCCCGCAGAACTAGAATGCCCGCGTCAAAACCGATTCCGCAGTTTCTTCGCTGCGGCGTGCGGTCGGCAGGTTTTTACTACTAAAAGGCATCATCGATGCGGCGGGAAGAAAAAATGCTTTGATGTCGGGGTGACGTGCGTTGGACATTGAACCAACCGCCACCACCGTGCCATCTGCCAACTCGAGAGTAAAGTCGCAGTTCTTCATTGAAAACTTTCCTGCGTGCTTTGAGGAATAAAAACAATCATTCGGAGGGTCTCGAAAAATCGGAATCGTAAAAGATCCCCTCGCTCCATGAAGTAACGCGGCAGATCTCATGAAGTCCGCACAGAATCCAAATCTTTTTCTAAAATTGCCACGCAGTTGTTTTCAGCCACTGAACATCCATCGACCCACGACGGGATCGGTCAGCGACTGCCGGTGGGCAACGGGCATCACGAATGCCGGCCTGTCGGCCAGCCGCCAGAAAGGCTATTCGTCCAGACCGTAGTCTTTGATTTTCTTGTGCAACGTGTTGCGATTCATTCCCAACCGCGTCGCCGCTCGGATCTGCACCCCGTTACAGGCCTGCAGGACCTGTAAGATCAGTTCCCGCTCGACACGTTCGACGACACTGCGGTGAACATCGGTGGCATCCGAATCCGATTGGCGGAGCCCCAGGTGCACCACCGACTTGGCCAACGTGTCAAAATCCACCGGACCGGCCGACTCCATCGAATCGATCACCAAGGGTTGGCGATCGGTGACGCACTCGGGCAAGAGGTCGACGGTCAACTCGTCCGTTTCGGCCATCACCACCGACCGTTCGACATAATTCTGCAGTTCACGGACATTGCCGGGCCAGTGGTAGTCCTGGAGAGCATCCATTGTTCCCGGGCCGATATGCGCCACGTAACGGTCGTTCAGTTCGTTGTAATGATCCAAGAAATGCGAGACGAGTGTGGGAATATCGTCACGGCGTTCTCGCAGTGGTGGAATCTCGATGGGGACAACGTTCAATCGCCAATAAAGGTCTTCGCGGAATCGACCGCTGCGAACTTCGCCCATCAGGTCACGGTTGCTGGCCGCAATCACCCGGACATCCGCGCTGTTGGTGCTGGTGTCACCGACGCGCTCGAATTCTTTTTCCTGCAGCACCCGCAGGAGTTTGACCTGCAAGGTCAGTGACGTGCTGTTGATTTCGTCCAGAAAAATTGTGCCACCGTGGGCGGCTTCGAATCGTCCGGTGCGATTGCTGACGGCGCCGGTGAAGGCACCGCGGACGTGTCCGAACAATTCACTCTCGAGCAAACTTTCGCTCAGTGCCCCGCAATTGACGCGGACAAACGGGCGGCCGCTACGATGGCTCAACTGGTGCACGGCACCGGCGATCAATTCCTTTCCGACGCCGGTTTCACCTAAAATCAGGACCGACGCATTGCTAACGGCGACCCGCCGAGTGATCCGATAGACCTCTCGCATCGCCGCGCAGTTGCCGATGATTCCCGGCAAGGCGTTGTCGTGGTTATTTATCGCGGAATTGCCAAGCATTGCCATGAAGCGATCACGGTCACCAGAAGATTAAATGCTTACGAGCACAAGTGCGAAGTTAGCGTGTGCCGACTCATCCGGATACGGGGCACCCCCTAACGTGGCTGGGATTCGCCTTGTAACGCTGCTGTGCCCCGTCGTTGAAACGCTGCGCGATCGGAGACCGAAAGCGGCGGCAGCCGGCGTTTGCTTTCGACTTCACGCAGAACCTCCGCCAGAGCGGCCGGGCTGCCCGGCAAGGGCACCATATAAACCCCGGGAGTGTCTTCACTAATCCAGCGATTCGATGTCGTTTCAATCTCGACCGTCTGCACGCTCTGGGGGCTATTGTCGTCGTCATTGAAGAACACGATCGGGACTCGGCTGCCACGGGGCAGTCGGCGAATTCGGTCGACCAATTCGGGGGCAGCAACATCCGCGATCCGGATTTTACTAACGACCATCTGCACGTCACCGCCCTCGGCGATCGCGCGCTCGGCCTGCAAAGCCGAGCGGACCAGACGGACTTCATAACCCAATTGGCCGAGAATCGTTTCTTGACGAAGCGCAACGACCGGCCGGGTCTCCAACAAAATCGCCAGCGGACGGTTGTTCAAAGTCGCCATTTCAGACAGTGTTTTGCGGTAGTAGCTTGCGCCGGCAAAATCCGGTTGGATGATGTTGGATTCCAGCAGGTCAGCGATCAGCTGCGCCGCTTCATAGCGCACTCGTGGATGGGCGTCACGCACCGCATCGACCAGATGCCCGAACCCGCCCTCGCCAGCTTGAAGCACCGCCTCGGCGATCGCATCAGACGTCTCCGCTTGCGTGTTGACCGAATCATCGAGCACGCGTAGCAACCCGATCGACGCCGGAACGTCCTCCAGCGCCCGCGCGTCGGCCAGTGTCTTCAACAGTTCGTTGGTGCTAGCGAGATCGCGATAGGTTTGCCGGAATGCGGCCAACTGGTCTTCATCGCCCCAGTCCACGTCGACCATCACGCGATAGGCCAGATCGGCAGCCATGGCAGCGCGAGCGGTCGGTGGCGGCAGCGCCGTGATGCGATGCAATCGCTGGGCCGCGTCGTACGCATCTCGGTAGGCCAGATAAATGGCGGTGCTACGGTTTCCGGTGACACCGGTGCGATCGCCGTCGACCGACCAAATCGTCACCGGAGACGCGTCGTTGGGGGTGTGCGCGGCGATCTGACGCAAGGTACTCAAACGCTTGCCCAGATAGCCGATCACGTCTGCTGTTTCCAGTGCTTGGTTGGCACCCAATTGCTGACGCGCGACATCTCGCTCCGACGCTGTCGCTTGCGGTGCCAGCGCAGAGGACAGCAGCGTGTCGAGCGCACTTTCTTCATCCAGCGTTGCAATCGCAGCGAGTGATGCGGGACGCACTGCTTGATCGCCGTAGAGTGCCAGTTGCTGCAGTGCTTGTCGCCCACCGTCACCGAGAGCCTGAAGCGCTTGCAGGGCGCGAATCCGCTGTTTCCCGGATAAGCCTTGGGCAATCGCCGCGACCAACGTTTGAATCGCCGCATCACCGCCGCGCAACAATGTCCTGTTGGCCGACAACAACACATCAACGTCCTCGGACTTCAATTGCTCGACGGCCTCGGAAAGTCGCTCAAGCGATTGATTGACCTGTTTTGCCGCCGCCGACATCTTGTTGATTGCCGACTCGCTGGCAGGACTGATGTCGGGCTGCATCGAAATCCGCAGCAACAACTCGGGCCCGATGGTTCTAGCTGACTGGGCCAGTTCGGCGGGATCATCCACCGCATCTAACTTTGCCAGCCAACGATCCACTTGCGGCCATGCTTTCAATCGCGCCAACGATTGAATCGCTTGCGCTCGATAGGTGCCACCGCGAGAGGCTGTCGATTCGAGCTGGCGGATCAATTCATCCGCTTCGGGCGGCGGCTGATCTGTCTGGACGGCCGCCGGCGGGTCCGGAAACTGGGCGTCAGAGTCAACGGCGGCCAGGCCTGTGATGGCCAGCACTGCCGGCGCAGCGATCAAGATGCGAAATCGCATGGATTTCATCGGGGG
Source organism: Stieleria tagensis (assembly GCF_024129865.1). GTDB lineage: Bacteria > Planctomycetota > Planctomycetia > Pirellulales > Pirellulaceae > Stieleria > Stieleria tagensis. Next base: position 151,735 of record NZ_JAMYFE010000052.1, read on the forward strand.
CAATAGGATGAAGAAGCAATCGGATGATGCCGTATCTTAGTCCGCGCGGGACCATTTTGCGCCGGGTCATTGCCGATCCCAACGCTGACAATCTGCCGAGGCGCGACACAATCCGAACTCCGCCGTCCTAAAACCCGGCCGGTGTGTCATCGAGAACCTGTTGCGACTCCTTCAGGTATTGCCACTGGACACTCCCTTTGGCAAACGGTTTCCCTGCGGATTGCTGCTGCATCTTGGCGGCCACCTGCCGGCGGTTCTGCATGCTCTGGTCCCACGCTTTGCGGCGTTCGGTTTCACTGGGCACGCTGTTTTTGCTGCGGTTCTTTTCACGGTACTTGCGGTGCAACTCTCGATCAATCGAGCGAATGTACGCGACATATTCATCCGAATTCATTTGCGCGGTCGGTCCCAACGATGTCAGTTCGGCCGCAGGCAGTTTGTTGACCGGTGCGCTGCCCGATAACGAACCGCTACGAAAGGGCATTGTGAATGCCCAACAGATCAGCGCACCCGAAAACACGAACGATCCCAAAATGCCGTAAAAAGCCCACTTGCTGCGGCGCCGTGCCGCTTGGCGCTCGCTAGGTCGAGTGGTTGGAGCGCGTCGATTGTTGGTCATGATGCATGCTAAGGATGAAAGAAGAATCTATTTGGTCAGAATGGTCGGCAGGTTATTGGCGATCTCGCGGAAGATGCGAACCAAATCGTCTCCGGTTGCTGCGTGATAGTGATTTCCGCCTCCGATGGTAGCGACCTCTTGCATGTCTTGCTGGTTGGCCCCGGCACCAAAGGTGACTGTGTGGATGGTCAAGTCATAGCCGTTCATCAGATTCCGTGCGATATCCTGTGCCCAGGGCGTTTGGTTCTGCATTCCATCGGTCATCACCACCATCGTCTTGGCGGCAAACGGCCGGGCGCGTGAATCCAGCAGTCCCAAAATCCCTTCACGCATCCCTTTGCCGATTGCGGTGTTGCCGCCGGTATTGAGCTGGTCCACTTTGCTGCGAATGACATCAAAGTCAGTCTCTAGCAATGTGTCGAGCGTTGCACTGCTGGAATAGCTTGCCAAGGAAACTTGTTCCTCTTGGCTGGTGACTTCCAAGACGTCTAGGAATGCGTTGACCGCAACGACAAGGTCTTGCCAAGCGTTGGTCGGCGGCGTTCCTTTGTTAAAGTAATTTTCATACATGTATTGCTGATAGGTGACACTATCGTTGCCGTTGGCATAGTAATAACTGGTGTCGCCATTGCTGTTGGTGCTGCTGCTCAGTTCCCCTTGAGAAACCGCAAAATCCATGGCTTCGGTGGAGAACGGATCTTCACCACGGCGCCAACGAAAATTGATGTCGTCCATCGATCCGGAGCGATCCAAAATCAACGAGATATCTCGGTCAACTTGCATCGCGACCGCATCGGATTGCGTTTCGAAATCGTTGGTGTTCAACAGCCCTGGAATGATCAATGGAACATTTCCCGAAAGCGAACCATCGAGTCGCAATCCATGCACACGAACGGCACTGGCGATTTCTCCATTTCTCACGTCACCCGTGGGGATTTTGGTGAACGCATAACGTCCATTTCGGCCATCGGGCTGAGTGGTTTTGCCGAATTCAATTTCGCCATCGTCATCGCCTGATCGCAGGCGGAGCGGATCTCCATAGACTTGGTTCAGCGCGGCAGTGGTGACCGCAGCATCAATCGCTGAGTCGACGGTTTGAATCTCGCTAAACGTCCGGCCTGCGGCACGCGCCGCCGCATCGGTTGCGATCATGAGTTCGGTGCGGGTCAATTGCATGTGCGCCGCATTGATCGCAAACGCTGCCAGAATCGCTAGTACAGGTAACACGATGGCGGTCATCGCCATCACGGTTCCGCGGCGACGTATGGGTGTCACGTGCGGTTTTCGGCTGCTGATCTGTTTGGTTTGAAGGTTCATGATGTAACTCACAGAGGAATAACCACTCAACAACGGTGAAAGAGAATTCGGCTAGGGGTTATTGTTGGTAATAACCGTCGTAACGTTCGGTGCGCATTCGAGCCACAGATTGGATGGTTGCATTGGGCAAGAACATCGGTGCAAACAAAGCGATTTCGTCAAAGTTGACGGTGATCGTCACTTCCACCTCTGGAATGTCATCGCCCAGTTCTCCGACCTCTACCTGATAGCCGTTGGAAACAACCATGCCCATTACATCGTCGGCCACCGCAACGGCTTCGTCCTCGGTGGCACCGGGCACCATCGCATGCCGGGCGGCAAAGTAGGCGGCATCCTGTGCCAGGTTGCGAATCATGTTCATCCGTGCAAATTCCATGCAGGTGAAAATCAAAACGAAAAAGACATTGGCACAGATCGCGAATTCAACGGCGGCTGCACCACGTCGCGCCAGGCCGTCCCCGCGTTTCAGTCGCCGATCCGTGGTCCGCCGATTGCGTTTGTTTATTCGTTGCATGGGAGTGTTGTTTCAATGCGATTAGAAAGCGGTCCGATCAGTTGACATCCAGATTGCGGAATTCTTTCCGCATCGTCACTTCGGCCGAAAGATTGATGCCGGAAAACATTGCCGATGGGATCAACAGGTTTCCATCACAGGGAACTGTGACCGTCGTCGTGACGTTTTCCAGCGTGTCGGCAGTGACGAAATCGGGTGATCCGAATGCACAGGGGTTGCCGGTGTAGCGAATGTTTCGGTCATCCAGAAACTCTTGCACACGTGCAACCACGTCGGCGTTGGTTTGGTCGCGTCCGACTCCGCGGCGTGCGCCCTCGTAGGCCGCTAGCGCAATGGATTCTTTTAGAAACAACATCGAACACAGGTCGATGGTTCCGATCGTCAGTGCGATCAATGCCGGCAAGCAGATCGCGAACTCGACGGTCGCCACACCTTTGCGCTGGCTCGATCGATTTCGGCGGCGTAGCCGTCCGGCTGGGCGATTGAAAAGAAACATGACAACTTGCTGTAGATTGAACGAACAATTGGTCTCCCGATGTGGGAAACCTAGCTCGAAAACCTGTTGTCTGTCGGGCAATTGCCGCCGCTGAAACCGTAAAATTCAGCAAGATTCCTCGGCCAATTCGCTTGTCCACCCACTCCTTGGCGGTGCAGTGTTGCCGTCACACCACGGCACCACGGGGCGGCGGTACAGCCCGCTCAACGCCGGTGGCGAAAACGCTACAAGCAGTCGGTGCTGCCGCTTTCTTGAATGCGTTTGACGGCTTCGCGCACGCGTTCTTCCGATGACTTGGGCGCCACCAGCGTGGCGTCTTTGGTTTGCACCACAATCAAATCATCAATATCGATCGTCACAATCGTGTGCTGTGGATCGCCGAAGATGATCGAGCCTGTGGTGTCGATTCCGATGTGTTTGCCGACCACCGTGTTGCCGTTGGAATCGGATTCGTGCAACCGACCCAGCGATTGCCAACTGCCAACATCATCCCACTCAAACGGTGCTTCGATCACCGCGACGTTGGGATAGGATTCCATCACCGCATAGTCGATCGATGTGCCTTCGATGGCCGAAAACTCGCGTTCCAAGACATCCTGGTAGTCGGGCCGGCCGATCGCATTGGCGATGGTTTCGATATGCGCGTACATCTGTGGCTGGTTGGTTTTCAAGGCTTCCAGAATCGTCGACGCGCGCCACAGAAAGATGCCACTGTTCCAATAGAAATCGCCCGACTCTAAATAGTGCTGCGCCGTCGTTTGATCCGGTTTTTCCTTGAACTGTGCGACGGCATAGGCGTTGACCGAATCGGTCTGGCCAGGCCCCGTCTGCCCAGAGTCATTGCCCGCCGGCAGCGGGGCGCCGCGCTGGATGTATCCAAATGATTCCGCCGGGTAGGTCGGTTTGATGCCAAAGGTCACGATTCGAGTGGGATCCTGCAGCACCAACTGGTGTGCCGCCTCGATGGCTTGGCAAAACTGCTGATCGGTGCCGATCACATGATCCGAGGGCATCACTGCCATCACCGCATCGGGATCTTGATGATGCACCAGCGCCGCTGCCAATCCGATGCAAGGCGCGGTGTCACGTTTGGCCGGTTCGCCGACCAGGTTGGCCGGCGGATGATTCGGCAATTGCTGAGCGATCGGGGCCACCAAAATCTGATTGGTGATGACCAACTGATTTTCGACCGGGACCAGTTCGGCGAGCCGATCACTGGTGGCCTGGATCATGGTCCGCGATCCCGACAGGGACAACAACTGTTTGGGCTGCAGCTTGCGACTTGCCGGCCAAAACCGGGTTCCACTTCCGCCAGCCATGATCACTGCATACAGCATTTTCAATCTACTTGAGTCGTGTAACGAAGCTTCACGCCCAACGTAGCGGATCACCTAGGTTGTGATAAGCGGGATGCAGGTCAGGGCGACGAAGCCCAAAAATCCAACACGCGTACTTTTTCTAGCACCGGTTTGAGAACATCGACAAACGCCTGGTGGGCCGGGTGCGGCAGATAGGCTTGGCGGCCCGCTTCACTGTCAAAGGTGACCAAGAAACAATGGGTGAATCCGGCGTCGTGTTTTTCTGGGCTGTTATTGATCCCCCATTCAAACGCGCGAATCGTGTCGATCTTGCTGGGCAATGCGGCAAACGCCTGTTCGACTTTTTGAACCTGTGCCGGATCGGCATCTTCCTTGAACTGAAAGAACACCGCGTGCTGCAACGGTTTTTCGACCTTGGGCTGCTTGGGGTCACCCCAATAATCGACGACAAAAACGGATTTCATGTGCGGGCGCAAGACATCGCCAAACGCTTTGTGCGCCGGATGCGGCAAATACTCCGCCCGCCCTGCTTCATCGGCGAACGTCAACAAAAAGCAATGGGTGAATCCGTCATCAAGCCCCTCGGGACTGTTGTTGACCCCGTGTTGGAACCCGATGATCGAATCAATTTTTTCGGGCAAGGCAGCAAAGGCATCCACGACGCCCTGAATGTCGGACTCGCTGGAAGATTTTTTGAATGAGAAAAACACGGCGTGACGCAACATTCCACTTCCTTGATTGGGTGACGCCTGATCCGGTTTGGTCTCCGCCGCGGCGGTCGTCTGATCGGCCGCCGACGGGGAATCCTCGGCAGTTTCCTGGGCACCACATCCCAGTTGAGCAATCAGCAGGGCGCAGCCCACGGCGAGTTGAAATCGAAGCATATCAGCAGACCTAATGGAGACAGAATTGGATGCCGCAGGGCCGCAGCGGATGAATCACAGTGTACATCAGCGACCCGCTGATCGACCCATTCTGTGACCAGAATTTGAACGAATCCGGGTCGGGCTACGCCGCTCGCTCTGTCGCTATGCCCGCGCCTTGTCGGCCAAATGCAAACGCTCTTGTTCGGCCAGTAGCTTTTTCTGGTAGCGCCCTTGGACGACGTCCACCACGATCAGCACCAGCAGCACAAAATAGAAGGTCGACTTGGCCATCGGCGTCACATGGTAGCCGAACAATTGGACCTCGGCCAAATGCCCCCCCTCGCTGACCAACATCACGCCCACGATGAACAGGATGAACAGTCCGAGCACTTCGTACATTCGGTTCTTTTTCAAAAAATCGGCGACGCGATCGGCCAACCAAATCATCAGCAATCCACTGATAATGATCGCAGCGGCCATCACCTCGAACGAATCGGTCAATGCCATCGCGCTCAAAATGGAATCAAACGAAAACACTAAATTCATCACCACGATCAATCCGATCGCTTTGCCGGCGGAGTTCTTGGCTTGGTCGGCAGGCCCATCCTCGCCCAGTTCATGCACCGACAGCATGTGGTAAATCTCTTTGACCGCCGTCCACAAAATAAAGGCTCCACCGCCGATCACGATCAAGCTGTGACCGGAAACGTGCATCTCCAAGGGCTTGGAAATGAAATTCAAGAAGGGCTCTTCCAACAATTTGATCACATGCACCACGACAAACAGCAGGACGATCCGAAACACGATTGCCAAACCGATTCCCCATTTTCGCACCATCGATTGCTTGGACTCTTCGACACGCTTGCTCTCGATCGAGATGTACAGCAAGTTGTCAAACCCCAGCACCGCCTGTAACAACACCAGCATCGCCAGAGTCATCATTCCGCCCAGTGAAAACAGGCTGTCGTGCGAGAGCTGGCCGGCAGCTTCGGTTCCAGCCTCGGCCAGCTCGGCTGTTTCCGCTAGCGCCATCAAGCCCGCAGTCGCTAAGAAATTGAAGTCCATCATCGGGTAGCCAAACGCTGGTGTGAGAAATTGAAACAAGTGCTGCCGGCAACCACGCGAGAGTATCAGAGTGTTGCTGCGCAGTCCCCCGTGGGGATTATGATGCGTGTCAGGTAACCGCCTCAACCCCGCCAGTTTTCTGGCCCACTGCAATGGAGCCCTTTGGGATGACCCAATCATTTTTTTTCACGCTGCTGTCCCTGGCGATGCTCGCCCTGACATCCGCGTCCACAACCGCTGCTGACGCCGCGACAGCGGCCAGCAATTCTGAATCCAAACAGTTCTACGAGATCCGAACCTATCTGTTGGGCGACAACGGCGATTTCGAGGCCGTCGATCAGTATCTGGGCCAGGCTCTTGTGCCCGCGCTACAGCGGCAAGACGTGGGACCGGTCGGCGTTTTCACCCCGGCAGAGAATGACACCCTGGACCAGGCCCGAGTGATCGTGGTGATCCCGCTAAAATCTGCAGGCGACTTGGTCAAGGTCCATCAAGCGGTGCAGGCCGATGCGACGTACCAATCTGCGGCCAAGCCGTATCTGGACCGAGGCCCTGAGAATCCGCCCTTTGAGCGCATTAGCAGTGAGTTGCTGGTGGCGATGGATTGCATGCCGGAATTGAACGTCCCCCAGGGCGCGCTCGACAATCCGGACCGAGTCTACGAATTGCGATTGTATGAAAGCGCCAACGAGCGGTTGGGCGGATTGAAGGTGGACATGTTTAATAACGGCGAGGTGCCCATCTTTCTCAAGAGTGGGATCACCCCGATCTTGATTGGGCAAGCCGTTGTCGGGCCGCAGACGCCGAATTTGACTTACCTGACCGTCTATGAAAATGACGAAGCCCGCCGCAAAGCCTGGGACACCTTCCGTGCCCACCCGGACTGGCAAGTCCTTAAGGCTGTCGAGAAATACCAGGGCACGGTCAGCAAGATTGACCTGCACATTTTACAAGCCAGGCCGTATTCGCAGCTCTAAGCGATACGGCCTGGGGTAATTGTCACGCGTGCCTGGTGTGGATTGTCGAATCAGGCCGCGGTCGAGTTGTCGCTGGCTTTTTCGAGAGACTTTTCGTTGGCCTTCTTTTCGGCGGCGTTGCGGTAATCGACAACGTCCCAGACCAATCCCATCGCACGGAACAGACGAATCGCTTGCCAGGTGATGTCGAATTCCCACCACTTGTGACCGTGCCGGGCCATCCGCGGGTGAGCGTGGTGGTTGTTGTGCCAGCCTTCGCCATAGGCAACGATCGCTACCAGCCAGTTGTTGCGGCTGTCATCGGTCGTCTCGTAGTTTTTGTATCCCCAAATGTGCGACGCGCTGTTGACCATCCAGGTCGCATGCAGCACCAACACCAAGCGGACAAACAGCCCCCACACCAACAGCGACAGGGCAAGTTCGCTACCACCGAAGTAGTAACCCGCGCCAAACAAGATGAAACCGCTGGCAATGTGAATTGGCAAAAACATGTAGTCCATGAATCGCATTCCAGGCAACTTGTACAAGTCAGGTGCCCAGCGCTGTAGGTACGCTTTGCGGTCGCCATTGTGCGTGTGATAGGCCAACCAGAAAATGTGGCTCCACCAACCGCCGTCGTGAGGCGAATGGGGGTCGCCTTCTTGGTCGCTGTGTTTGTGGTGTTTGCGGTGATCGGCCACCCAGTCCAACGGCGTTCCTTCACCAGCCAGTGATCCGACGCCCGCCAGAACGTATTTGAACCAGGTCTTGGTTTTCATGCCCGAGTGAGTCAGCAGACGGTGATAGCCCAGGCAGATTCCGATACTGCCGGTCAACCAGTGCAGCACCAGCATCACCACCAGACCGGGCCAAGAGAACGTCATCGGTGCGGCGATCAAAACCACCGCGTGTGCCATGCCCAACCAACCGATCGCCCACCAAGACAAGTTGGACGCGCGTTTGCGTTCGGCTTTGGTGGCATCAAGCGGATCCGGGGTGCGTTGCTTGCTAACAACCGCTTGGGGCGCGTCGCCCGAGCCGTCCTGCTGCAACTCTGATTCGGCTGCCGGTGACAGCGGCAACTCCAGGTTGCTAGCATCGGCAGGTGGTTTTCGACGTGATTTCCGTGGAGTCTCTACTACATTCGCCATCGCGACGATTCCTATGGTCAGAGCTGTCAATGAGTTGAGCGGCCCTCGTTTGCCGTTCAAGTTGCAGAAGTTTACGGATTTCCGGCTGGCTGTCTGTCTCGATTCAGACGTTTCGATGTAACGCTGGTGTAAAAGATTCCGCGTCTCCCCTCTGTGGACAGGAATTCACCAGGCATTGGCGTGCGACAAATTGACGTTTGCACACCAGAGACGGTGGATTTCAGCCAGCCGCCAAACTCAACCCAATTTCGTTGACCGGCAGCAAGCCAGGTCGGCGCGGAGCAATCCAACCGACTGAAACGCTTTCGAGCTCATTAAGATGCGGCATTGGGCCGATGTTCCCAGTTACCGGTGAGAGTCTGCTGTTAAGACTCGACGCGGACGAACAGGACGAATGGCTTCGGAAAGTTCACTGTGGGAGTGAATCGACGCGGTCAGACGCTTGCGAATTTGGTTTCAAACGCGGCTCAGTCTCTCGCAATTGCGGGGAACTGAGCCGTTTTTTTTAACCGCAGCGTTCTAATCACAACCCGATGCGCGAGCGAAGGATCTTGGGTGTGAGTGGGAACCGATCCCTCGCTCAATCTTTTTGAATCCAGGCGGCACACGCTTGGAGGTCGTCCGGCTTCGCGTGCCACCCTTTGGGAGAGTCACATTCCCTCGATCCCATCTCTACGCCAACGGCGTTCAATAGCTTAGCCCGGGGTCACTGCCGAAGCTGCTGGAGGCAGGTTCGGCAGGAACCCGGGTGATCATGCAACCGTTTTCCCCGGCGGGATTCGGCGGCAAAGCCGCCGAATCCCGCAGAATCTCACAGAGCAGCGCGTGTTCCCGGTTCGCAACCTAGGGTGGCGGTTTGCTCGCTGCGCTCACAAGACCTGACCCTAGGCTAGGTGTGTCTAACGCCGTTGGCGTAAAGAGACCGCAACCCGAATCAAAATCTTCGCCACACGGTTTTCCACCCACCCTGCAAACCCACCCTGTTGAGCCGTGAGCGAAGCTGGACGCCCGCCCCGTGGAAGAGTGAAGAGATCGAAGTCGCGATTTGCCGATCTATTATTTATCCTAAATGGCATGCCGAGGGAAAAACCGAGCGGCAGCCACTGGGAATTAGATTGTGATGCAAACTCTTCGTTACCTGTGGGCAGCCCCCAACACGGCGCTGGCTGTCGGCATCGGCTTGCTGCTGTTTGCCAGGTTTCGAATTGTCGAAGGGGTCGTCGAAATGCATGGTCCGATGGTCGCCTGGGTTCTGCGCCGGCTGCCTGTGTCGGCCTTGGCGTTGACATTGGGCCACGCGGTGTTCGGTCAAGACGCGATCGCGCTCGATCAAACGCGGCGTCACGAACATGTCCACGTCCGACAATACGCACGCTGGGGCCTGTTTTTTATTCCGCTTTATTTGGGGTGGTCGGTTTGGTTGTATTTGCGGGGGCGTGACGGTTACATGGAAAATCCGTTCGAAATCGAAGCCTATGCAGTCGATGACGCCTCAAAACCCCATCGCTGCCCCGAATAAACCTGCCTTTGCGATCGAAAAAAAACGTTCTATGCAAACGAACCTTCAAAAGGACGCCGGCGCAGGCCGGCAACAGCGCCCGTTTGAAACGCTTCTGCCAATTTTATCGTTTTCCAGGATTCCCGCCATTTCCTGAATGCGTTTCTACTTGGTTCTGCCTTTCCGCCGAACTATGCTGAAGGTGGCAAGAGGACCGATTTGCGATCATCCCCTGGGGAGGTTCGGGCCGCGAATCCAAAAGCCTAGATCCTCTGGCCCGGTTTTATCACCGCTGATCTGACGCCTTCACCGGCGCCAGATTGGTTTGGTGACAACAGTATCCCCATTTCAACGGCCTGAACCGAATGCCAGTCTCATCTTCGGCAGGCCCAAAATCGCACAAGGAATCTGATCGTGTCCAATCGCACCAATTCTCCAGCACTGTCCACTCTTTCGCGACGCGTGTTCGCCGGCGTTTGCAGCTGTGCCATCGCACTTTCGGCGGGATTCGCATCGGCGGATGCCCCAGCGGCCAACGATTCGGTTCAAGCCGAATTGTTCAGCGCAATCGACGCCGGCAAGGTCGAGGCCAAATTCATCGCCCTCAATACGACCAAAGCCAATGTGCTGCTGCGTAACCTGACCGACCAACCGATGACCCTGCAACTGCCTGCTAAATTTGCCGGCGTCCCGATCAATCGCCAGTTTGGCGGTGGCATGGGCGGTGGCGGCATGGGCGGTGGAATGGGTGGCGGCATGGGCGGTGGAATGGGTGGCGGCGGTGGCGGTCAAGCCATGGGCGGCGGAATGGGTGGTGGCATGGGCGGCGGAATGGGCGGTGGAATGGGTGGCGGAATGGGCGGTGGCATGGGCGGATTCATGAGAATCGCTCCCCAACGCGAACAAAAAATCGCCGTGACCACGGTCTGCCTGGAACATGGCAAACAAGACCCAACACCGAAGATGGCATACAAGATCGTCCCACTTGATGTGGTCACCCAAGACGACCGCGTTCACGTCCTGTGCACTGCACTTGGTAACGGGCAAGTCGCACAGAACACTGCACAAGCAGCGGCTTGGAACCTGATGGACAAACTGTCCTGGGAAACCCTGGCAGCCAAAAACCGCGTGGAAAGCAAGTACACCGGAAACGTCCGCTGGTTCTCGCCGATCGAAATCCAATCGGCGATCGCTGTGGTCCGCGAAGCCACGCGGATTGCCGAAAGCCAGAATGGATCGGAATCCAAGTCGGTGACGAGTGAGTCTGAGTCCCTGTCGAGCGAATCGCTTTCAACCGACAGCTGAACATCCGGCTCTGGATCGAGCGAAACCACGATTCGCCCCGGCGAATGCGATTCTTCACTATCGCAATCGGTTGCGTCTGGTAACTTGTGGGGTCTGGTTAAAGACCTCCACTGCACCAACCAACGATCATGCCGCGTCGCTCTTATCAAAATTCGTCTTCGAAAAAATCTGGCGGCCACAAGGCTGCCGGCGGAAAGCCTGCTGGAAAGAACACGAAGCGTTCGGCGAAGAAAAAGAAGTCCTCGGCACGCAGTGAATCTGCTGGCAGCGAGAAGTCGTCAGACAAAACGGGCGTGCAGCAACCCGCGGCGGCCAAACGCCCCGCCCGCAAGTCATCCACCCGCGCTCGAGCAACTGCCACAGCAGACTCCACCCGCACGACTCGCGATCGGCCACAGCGATTGCAACGACTGTTGGCAGCCGCTGGATTTGGTAGTCGCCGCCAATGCGAATCGATGATCGAAGAAGGCCGTGTCGAGGTCGATGGCAAGGTGATCAGCGAACTCGGTGTGACGGTTGACCCCAAGGCCAGCAAGGTTCGCGTCGACGGCGTCCCGTTGCGCCCACAGAAACTGGTCTATTACGCGGTCAACAAACCGACCGGATACCTAAGCACCAACGCCGACCCGCGCGGACGCCAGCGTGTCATCGACTTGGTCCCCAATAGCGAACGCGTCTTTCCCGTCGGCCGGCTCGATCAGAGCAGTCAGGGGCTGATGTTGTTGACCAACGACGGCGATTTGGCACAGCAATTGTCGCATCCTCGTTTCGGCGTCCGCAAAGTCTATCGCGTCACGGTGGCCGGCAAAATTGATGGCGAAACGATGCGAACGATGCGCAAAGGAATCTACATTTCCGATGGATTTGTTCGCGTCGAAGGCGCCAAAATTTTGAAAACGCGAGGCCGTGCGACGGACCTTGAAATCACACTTCGCGAAGGCAAAAACCGCGAGATTCGCCGTATCCTGGCCAGCATGGGGCACAAGGTTCAAGTGCTGCGTCGGATCGCGATCGGTCCGCTGCGATTGGGTGATGTTCCCATCGGTGCCTATCGCCAACTAACGCGAGAAGAAGTTCAGCGGCTGAAATTGGCTATCGAACACAGTCGCGACGAAGTGCAGGCCGAAGGCGAAGAGCGAAAGGCGCGGTCGAAAGCGACCAAGGGAACCAAACGGCGAACGTCAGCGAAACGCTCGAGCGGCAAACACTCGCGGCCCGAAACGCGGTCCGCAGTGACCTCGCGGCGAACCAGTCGCAAGCCAACCACCACGCGAGTCACGCACAAACCCAAAAGCTCCGACGGCGGATCCGTCATCGGCGGCGACTGAAATGGCCAGGTGAAACCTGGCGGTTACCCTGCCATCCACGCTGGTTTCAACGTGGATGGTTTGGTTTGACTCGCTAGCTTACAGCTTGGCAGCTAGTTTCGATCCGTTGCCGGCTTGGCCAAACGCGGTCATGCGAGCGACGCAAACGTCTTTCATCGCGGTGCGAGCGGGTTTTAGGTAGGCACGTGGATCGAATGCCGATGGATCTTCCTGCAGTACTTTGCGGATTGCACCGGTGATCGCCATGCGGCAGTCGGTGTCGACGTTGATCTTGCGAACACCGCTCTTGATACCGCGCTGGATCTCTTCGACCGGCACGCCGTAGGTTTGCTTCATCTTGCCGCCGAACTGGTTGATGATGTCCTGCAGTTCTTGTGGCACGCTGCTGCTGCCGTGCATCACCAGGTGGGTGTTCGGCAATTTGGCGTGAATGGCTTCGATCCGCGACATCGCCAAGACTTCGCCGGTCGGTTTCTTGGTGAATTTATAGGCACCGTGGCTGGTACCGATGGCAACGGCCAAGGCGTCGACGCCGGTTTCGGCAACGAACTGTGCGGCTTCATCCGGGTCGGTTAACAATTGGTCGTGCGTCAGTTCACCGACGGCTCCGTGGCCGTCTTCCTGTTCGCCTTCGCCGCTTTCAAGCGAACCGAGGCAGCCGAGTTCGCCTTCGACGCTGACGCCTTGGGCGTGAGCCATCTCGACGACTTTCTTGGTCACACGAGCGTTGTACTCGTAATCGGCGGGGGTCTTGCCGTCTTCTTTCAGCGATCCGTCCATCATCACGCTGGTGAAGCCGTTTTCGATTGCCGATTGGCAAGTCTCGGGGCTGTTGCCATGATCTTGGTGCATGACAATTGGAATGTGGGGATACAATTCCGTTGCCGCAACCATCAAGTGACGCAGGTAAGCGTCTTGAGTGTAAGAGCGTGCTCCGCGTGAGGCTTGGATGATAACCGGCGAATCCGTCTCTTCGGCGGCTTCCATGATCGCCTGGATCTGTTCCATATTGTTGACGTTAAATGCTGCAACGCCGTAATCGTTTTCTGCGGCGTGGTCGAGCACAACGCGAAGAGGAACCAATGCCATGATCAGCTACCTTGAGGTAAAATGAGAGTCGAATGTCAATGTTTTGCCGGGGATTATCGCTCGCCTGCACCTGACCGCAAGGGTGCAATGGCATGATTCTGCTGTTGGACAACCAGGACTCCTTTGTTCACAACTTGGCGCGTTATTTTCGCCGTACGGGCGTCGAAACGCGCGTGATCCGCAGTAACCAGGTGACCGCCGACCAGGCGTTGGGGCTTTTTCCCCAGGCAATCGTGCTCTCGCCGGGCCCTCACGGACCGGCCGACGCAGGTTGTTGCATCGATCTGATTCGCCGGGCACCGGCGGACCTGCCGATCTTGGGCGTCTGTTTGGGGCACCAAGCGATTGGGGCGGCGTTTGGGGGTGGAATTGTGCAATCCGAACCCCGTCATGGCATGTCCAGCCCGATTCAGCACAACGGCGATGGCCTGTTCCGCGACTGTCCCAACCCGATGGACGTCGGCCGCTATCACTCGCTGGTCGTCTCTCGCGATGATTTCCCGGGCTCGTTGCGGATCACCGCGTCCAGTACCGACGACGGCGTGATCATGGGCCTACGCCATCGAACGCGGCCGGTGTTTGGCGTGCAATTCCATCCCGAATCGGTGCTCTGCGAGTCGGGTGACCAAGTGATCCAAAATTTTGCCTCCTTAGCGACCTGCCCCTCGTGATTCTGGAATCGCTCGTGACGACCGTTGATCCGCAGCACCGCGTCAATCTGGCGCCGATGGGGCCCGTGCTGACCAATCCGATCGCCCTGTCAGGCCCCGACGGTGGCGACCCCGGATTTGTGCTTCGCCCGTTCCAGGGTTCACGCACCTTCGCGAACTTGCAGGCAACCCGCCGAGCGACGGTCCATGTCAGCGACGATGTGGAACTGTTTGCCGCCGCAGCGATCGGTCGACTCGGCGACCCGGCCGATCTTGTTCGCCTGACGGCTGATCGCAACTGGGCAATCATGTTGCGTTGCCATCGTTGGTTCTGCTTGCAGATCACCGCGATCACGCAAACCCCACCGCGATTTGAAATGCAATGCCGCGTCGTCTCGTCAGGCATTCAAGATCCGTTCTTTGGATTCAACCGCGGCAAACACGCCGTGATCGAAGCTGCGATTTTGGCGACACGCACGCACTTGATCTCCAGCGATGAAATTCAATCGCAACTGCAATCCCTGCGTCCGCTGATCGACAAGACCGCTGGCGAGAGCGAACGCCGCGCGTTTGACGCGCTGGTCGACCAGATCAACTGTCGCAGCCAGGCCGCCGCGCCATCGACGCCTCCGCCGACCGATGCGGGTGAATCGCAGTGACGGCGACGCCCCGGCAAATTCGAATCGAAACCGGCGCACGATTGCACTTCGGTTTGCTTGACACCACCGCTCCGTTCGGTGGGCTCGGTGTGATGATCGACCAACCGGCGACTTGCATCGAACTCGCGCTGCACGATGTCGACTCGATCGATCCTCGGATCGCTCGCCGCGCCGCTCCGATCGCAGACCGATTGCGACGTTGGATCGGCATCGAATCACTGCCGCCTGTCACGATTCAAATGTTGCAATCCGCGCCGGCACACAGCGGGCTGGGCAGCGGGACTCAGCTTTCGCTGGCGATCGCCGAAGGTCTGGCGCGGCTGATCGGACAAGACCTGCCGACTGAAACATTGGCCTGTCAGATCGCCGACCGTGGCAAGCGTTCTGCCGTCGGAGTCCACGGCTACTTTGCCGGCGGACTGATCTACGAAGCTGCCCAGGCACAGTCACCGCGGTTAAATCCGGTCCGTCGGCGGATACAGCTTCCTTCCGCCTGGCGAATTGTTGTGTTACGTCCGCGTGACAACGACGCAACCGTTTCCGGCGCGGTGGAACGGCGCAAATTTGCTCGACTCGCGGCCTCGCCAGATCCGCCGCGCGAGCAGTTGCAACAGGTGCTCACCGACCAGCTCTTGCCCGCAGCAGAACAGGGTGATTTCGACGCCTTCACCGCAGCGGTCGGGCGCTATAACCACGCCAGTGGAATGCTCTTTGCCGCGGCTCAGGGCGGCCCCTACAACGGCCGCGTCGTCAGCGAACTCGTCGCGAAACTGCAAGCCGCCGGTGCCGCGGGCGTCGGCCAAAGTAGTTGGGGGCCCGGAGTATTCGCTTGGTGCCCCGACCAAGCCACTGCCAAGCACCTGGCCGCTCAATTCGGCAGTGCGTCGGTGGCAACCAACGTTGTGCAAGTCAAATCCGATGGCCGTAAACTAGTGAGCGCCTAGGGAGATCCAATCGATCCAATGGCACGCTCGGAAAAAACGGAAAGCAACCGTGTCAGGTAAACCTTCGCCTACGTTGCGTCCCAGGGGGATTAGGTCAGCATTTTGACGGCGGATCGGATCTTGGCCAAGATCGGTTCGTCTAGATCGCTGAGCATTGGCAGCAGCGGCCCCGTGGCGGCGATGCCGGCTTCGGCGACGGCGTGATGCAGCACTCGAATGGGACTGTATTCGTTGCGCAGGTCCTCCAGCGGCAGGAACCATTGGCGAATCGACTCGGCGGTCTCGTAGTCCCCGGACTGAATCGCGTGCAGCATTTCCATGCTGCGAGCCGGCGCCACACAGACACATCCGCTGGTGAACCCGGTGATGCCAAAATCTCGCAGGTGAACGATCGCCGGTTGTTCGCCGATGCCGCTGACCATCCGCGAGGTTGGAAAGACGTCGCGCAGTTCGTCCAGGTAGTCGTCCTTGGACGGGTCGTCGAGTACCACAGCGTATTTGATCCATGAAATCACGCCGTCACGTTCCAACGATTCGACGAGTTTTGGATCCAGCCAGCGATCGAATTTCAAATACAACACCAGCGGCTTGCCCAACCGTTCGGCCAGTCGGCGCAGGCCGCTGGCGATTCCCTGTTGATCGACGATGTCTCGCGAAGGCAACAGCATTGCGGTGGAGTACGGAAGTTCTCGCAGGATATCGACTTGGTCGACGGCCAAGCCATAAGCCGGGCCGATGGCGGGAACGATTGTGGTGTCGTCAGCAGCCAGCTCGCTTAGCATTTCCAGTGTGCCCGCGAATTCACTCAACCGCATGTGATAGAACACGGCGTTGCCGCCATACAAAATCGATCGGATCCCGCCGGATTCCAAGTAGCGAATGATTTTTTCGTTTTCGACCCGACAAACTTCGCCGTCTGCGTCGCGGGCGAGCGGGGGGACGGCGTAAACACTTTTGGCCAGATGGTCGGGATCAAATGGACGGGTGAGCATGGTTTCGATCTTGGCAGAGGGAGCTGGTCAGAAATTTTGAAGTGGTGTGTTTGAGCGAGGCATTGGTTTTGGGTAACCCGACGCGTCAGCGAGGGATCCCGTCAACACCCTAAATCCCTCGCTCACGCTTCGGGTTGGGATAGCAACGCAACTTCAAAACCCAGAGGTCGGGTTGTGATGAAATCGCGACTTCAAACGGCCCGGCGGTGAGGATCGACGCGGTGGCTAATGCAACCCGGGAATCGGCATTTTGACGCGGTACAAACCGGTGCGTGCGGTCACGTACATTGTTTGCCAGTCATCGCCGCCAAAGCAGACATTTGCCGGTTGCTCGGGGAAGGAAACGACGCCGCGCTGTTTGCCTTGGGGCGAATAGATTTGCACGCCGATGTGGGTGGTGATGTAGAGATTGCCGTGAACGTCCAGTGCGATTCCATCAGCCCCGGTGTCGCTGGATCCGGCGGGTTGTTGCAGCGTACAGAACGTCCGGGGCGGCGATAGTTTGCCAGGTGCAGTGACGTCATAGACCAGCATTTCCGCCTGCTTGCTGGGGCAGACATACAATCGTTTGCCGTCGGGCGACAATCCGATTCCATTGGGCGCCGGCAGGTCCGTGCTGACCCGGCTGACATCGCCGCCGGGGGCGATGTAATAGACCGCCTGAGCCGATTGCGGCAGCGGCGTGGGAGCTCGGAACAAGGGGTCGGTGAAATAGATTCCGCCTTGGGAATCGACCGTCAAATCATTCGGGGCGTTGAATCGTTTGCCTTCGAATTGGGATGCCAGCACGGTCGCGGTCGCCGTTTCCAAATCGTACTGGACGACTTGGCCATCCATTTGACAGCCCAATAATTTGCCATCGCCGGTGACGACCAGTCCATTGTTGTGTTTCGAATCGGCGCTGAACGTGGTGACCGTTCCGTCGCTGGCTAATTGGTGAATGGCGGTATTGGGAATGTCGGTGAAGAACAAGCGTTTGGACTGCGGTTCCCATGCCGGGCCTTCGGTGAATGCAAACCCGTCCTGAACCAATTCGACTTTGCCGATCGGAGTGATCGAATCGTCAGCCGGTTGGCCAACCGCCACCGTCGTGGCGCAGGCCGTCGCAGCACAGATCGATAGGGTCAGACAAACCAATCGTGACCAGCAAGCACATGTCCCTTTCATGATCATCATCTCAGGTTAAAAGTTCTTGTCGAAGACGTTCAAAGTAGTCCAACATCGGCCGCGCCACACCCACCGAATCGATCACTCCGGAATGGCTTTGCACATGCGGTTCATTGTCCGCCCAGCCATCCCACACGATTCCATGAACCATGTGTTTTGCCAGCAGCGTGCGCACGATCGGACCTGCGATGCGCAGCTGGTTGGCGGACAGTTCTTGTTTGTTGGATCCCGCCACCAAAGTCGCTGGGTTCAACATCGATTTTTCGTCCGGGCCACAGCCGCCAGGGATCGTCAGCTGTACCAGCATTGGCATCCCCAACGTTGCCCAGCGGTCGATCATTTGACCAAAGTCCACTGCCGATCGCGGTAGCGTGCAGTTGCTGTCGTAGTTCAAACGCACATCCAGGCCGACACCGGCCATCCCCAGTCCGCTGCGGGCGAGCGCATCGGCAAAGTGCAAGGGGGAAATCCCGTCGCGGTGTTTGGCGAGGTATTCACCGAATGGCTGGTCAAACGAAATGATCGCCGGCGTGTTCGGGTCGGCGCGACGCACCGTTTGCAGAACCGCCACCGCCAGCCGCATCACTTGTTCGTCATCCAGCCGAACCGGTCCGAGCGTGTTCAGGCCGGTGGCGCAGTTCCACAAATGAATCGATCCGCGGTACCGATCGACGACTCGCTGTGTGTACTGGGTCACCGATTGAACCAGCGAATCGAAATTATCTTCGATCAAATACAGCCAGGGCGGCATCAATTGCTTGCGAAAATCAATCAGAGGTCCGCCGATGACGCGAATCCCACGTTCAGAACACCAATGGATCGAGCGGTCGCAGGTGTCAAAGTCAAACCGGCCGGCCTCCGATTCGATGCTGCCCCAACTGAGGCGGACGGCGGCCGAGTTGAATGCTTTTTCGAATCGATTGCTCAGCGCCGATCGGGTCGGCGCCGGCGGCACCACGCTACAGGCGAGCAGTGTGCCGAGTTGCGGTTCGCGCTGTTTGCGATAGGCAATCGATTGCACCGCAAACGATTCCCCCAGATCCGCGATCGCTTGTTCGAGCGTCGCGATCGCCAGCATGGCACAGCGCGAACATTCCTCTAAATCCGATTTGGATTCGGTCGCGTCCAGGAACTGCGATGTCCCCCGCTCCAACAATTCGTCGAACCGGTCACCAAGTGACAGTCCGGCGCGTTTCCAATTGCTGGATTGAATGCGAGCTCGGAAACAACTGCCACGCGCCAGTTCCAAAAACAATGGGTAGGGGTCGCTACCCGGCATCAGCGAACAGGTCGACAGCGTGCGGTAACCCAGTCCCTTGGTCGGACAGGTCAGGAACAGTTTGCCCGAGGTTTCGACCGGGCGTGTGATCGACAGCACACCTTTGGAAACGGTGTTGTTACATTCCCACGGAACGCCCTCGATGCCACAGATGTAGGCATCTTTCCACAGCGTTTGTTTCAACAGCTGAGTCGAATCGGATGGGACGGCGAAGTGAAATTGCCCCATGAGTTCGGGCCAGACAATCCGTAGTGGGGGCAAGCAAGGGTGCGAGTTGTGAGCAGCGCCATGAATTCAACGCGGCTAGTTTACTGTGTCGGCGGTCCGTCCGCGACCACGGCTCAGGGGCTGGTTGTGGGCCGCTGTAGGATTGTCAAGAATCTAACCCAAGCCGGGTGGAAACGGTGCCGGTTTTGTAGCGTGTGCGGCCGATCTCTTGCGCAGTCCAGGGACTGCGGCAGAGGTGTTGATTTTCAAACCTTTTCATCAAGGATCACTGTGACAAAGACTGACCAAAATCCTGCGGAATCGCTGTATCAATTTGATGCCGCCGGCGCGCTGCTGCGCACCGATTTGCCGTTGCCACGAAAGAGCGGCAAGGTGCGTGACCTGTACGAACTGGACGACGCATTGTTGGTCGTTAGCACCGATCGGATCAGTGCGTTTGACTTTATTTTGCCTAGTGGTATCCCCGAAAAAGGACGGCTGCTGACGCAGATGAGTGCGTTTTGGTTCGATCACCTGGGGGTGCGACACCATCTGAAATCGACCGATGTTCCACCGTCGCTGGCCCAGCGCTTTGACGTCCAGTCGCTGCAAGGGCGTGTGATGGTTGTCGAAAAGGCACAGGTGGTGCCCTTTGAATGTGTCGTTCGTGGCTACCTGGAGGGCAGTGGCTGGCGGGAGTACCAGGACACCGGCCAAGTTTGTGGGAACCCGCTGCCCACTGGGCTTCGGCAATGTGATCGTTTGCCCGAACCGATCTTCACCCCGGCGACCAAAGCCGAGCAGGGGCATGACGAGAACGTCTCGATCGACCGCATGATCGCCGATTTGGGGAGTGAACTGGCGCTGCGGTTGCGTGATCTGACGCTGGACATCTATTCGCGGGCGGCCCGGCACGCTCAGTCACGTGGGATCATCATTGCCGACACCAAATTCGAATTCGGCTTGGTCGACGACGAACTGGTTTTGATCGACGAGGTTCTGACGCCGGATTCGTCACGGTTTTGGGACGCAGCGGCCTACGCGCCCGGCGCCGCTCAGCCGTCATTCGACAAACAGTTTGTCCGCGAATGGTTGTCCCAGTGCGGTTGGGACAAGCAGAGCGATCCGCCGGTGTTGCCCGATGGGATCATTCAGCAAACGGCCGCCAAGTACCGTGAAGCATACGAGCGTTTGACCTAAGCGGGGCGACGTCGAATCGTCTACGTCGCAGATCCTACCTTGCAGTGGTTCAAGATTTCGTCGGCGGTTGCGCGATAGCCGACATAGAACGGTCCGAATTCAGCGTATTTGGCGCTGGCGAGATCGAATCGCATCTTGTACACGATCTCTTTCAGGTACTCGGGGTTACGCCCCCATAGCGTGACCATCCACTCCCAGTCATCCAGTCCTACACCGACGGTGATCAGTTGGGAAACCTTGCCGGCGAAAGCCATTCCGCTTTGGGCGTGTTCGGCCATCATCTCGTTGCGGTGGCTGAACGTTTCGGTGAACCAGTTGGCACCGGGAACACGACTTTTGTTCATCGGGTAGAAGCAGGCCGAGGGTGAATCGGGGATCTGCGGTCGTAGTCGTTGCTCGTTCATCATCGGCAAGCGTCGCTCATAAGCCGCGACTTTGGCGTTGAGTTCGTCGGAGTCCGGTTCGCTACCCTCGGCGATCAGCCGCTCGCGATATCGCTCGATCGTGGGCACGTACTCACTGACTTCGCTGAGCGAGACGAATGACCAGACGCCTTCAATGAATTGGCCCAATGGTGGCGCCATGATCGACTGGTGAATCGCGTCGACTTTGGCGGGATCGGGATCCATCACCATCACCGCAAAATCAACCTCATGCCCGCTGATCCAATAAGTCGACAAACGTTCGGGCATTTCAGATTCCGACGGCGCGAGTGCCTGCAGGAACTGTTTGATGCATTGATCGTTCAATGGCGTTGCCATCGCTTCGCGACGAAAGCGATAGAAAAAGTGGCCGCAGTGCCAGCCGGTTTCCGGCGTGGTCGATGGCTCGGGAAGCGGGGCGGCGTGTGGATTCGGGCGACCGGTCATAGACGTGTTGTGCGAGCAGGGGATGGATTTTTTTAGAAGGGCGTTCTTGTCGCAACCCGACGCGTGTCGGCTGATTAAATCAATCGCTCGGTTAGCCAGGGATTTTGCGTTTGATTGCAATCCCTGGCTAACGTGGTTTGAAGTTGCGCTTTTCATCACAACCCGACGCGTGAGCGAGGGATGGATGTATGGGTGTTAACGGGATCCCTCGCTGACGCTTCGGGTTACCAAAAACCAATGCCCCACGCAAAAGCGCTGGCTTCAAAACTGACGCGTCGGGTTAGGAAAACCCTTGCCTGGCGCGTCAGCGCAGCTTCAAATGTTGAAATCTCGGGCCAGTTCATGCTGGCATCGCGACAAATGTGGGGATGCCATTGTCCCAATTTTCCTCGGTCCGCGCAAGCCCACGCTCAACGGGACGGTGGGCGCCAGGCGAATGTCGCTTGGCAGCCTCGGTGATGACGCCTGGAAACTTGAGCTCCATTCGAATTCCTCTAGCATTTTAAGAGGCAAATCCGTTAACAAGGAGCGTCCAGCAGTGTTAGTGTGTCGATGTGGGCGATGTAACCACCCTTAAATTAGATCAGTTACGATGATCACGTCACTGGCGAGGTGGTGTAACGGTTGCTCGGGTTGATTCCCTGCCTGTGGATCTTCTCATCTTTATGTAGCGACAGCGGCGATAGGACGTGACAAGGCCATTGGTTTTGGTCGTCCGACGTACGCAAGGAAGCCATCGGAATGCAACGCCGTCAATTTTTTGCCCTGCTGGGCTCGCTTGCCGCGCTTTCTGCCGCGGACCAGTCGTTTGCCAAACCGCCCCATTTGGTGGAACCGGTGCATCGAGTTGCCAATGCACCTAGCATTGCACCGCCAGCCAACGAACCGCTTTCGCCACTGGATGACGCATTGCAGCGGGCGCGTCGCAGTCTGGCTCACTGCAAAGAATCTGTGACCGACTACACCGCATTGTTGATTAAACGTGAGCGAGTGGGCGACGTGCTGGGGCCGCACGAATACATGACCGCCAAGATTCGCTGTCGCAAGTTAGATGGTGACCAGGTCATTCAGCCGCTGAGCGTTTACCTGGGATTCGTCAAACCGGCATCGATCAAAGGCCGCGAGGTGTTGTATGTTGAGGGGCGGAATGACGGAAATCTGATCGCGCACGAGGGTGGTTTTCGCGGCAAATTCTTGCCCACGGTGAATCTACCGCCCAACGGGACGTTGGCAATGCGCGGCCAGCGCTATCCGATGACCGAGATCGGTTTGCAGAATCTGTTGGTCAAACTCATCGAGCGCGGCGAGCAAGCCAAGCAATTGGACGATGTCCAGGCCGAGTTGCGACCTGGCGTCAAAATCAACAATCGGCCCTGCACGCTATTGACGGTGACCCAGCCCACCAAGCGTCCTGAGTTGGAGTTCTATCAAGCCAAGATCTACATGGATGATGAACTGAATCTGCCGATTCGCTACATCGCTTATGATTGGCCGGAGCAGTCAGATACCAAGCTGCAGGTGATTGAAGAGTACAATTACTTGAATCTGAAGCTGAACGTCGGCCTGACCGACGCCGACTTCGATGCCAATAATTCCAGCTACAGCTTTTATTGATCCTATGCCCAGAGCGGCTAACGGATCGCTGTGGCATTCATTGGCGGTGTTTCCCGTAGCTGGGCCCGCCAGGGTTCAGGCCGACTGAACCCTGGCGGGATCAGCTACGACACTGATCGTTTCTGCGGCCCTAGCCCAGCACGGCAGGGACGCGAAAGCATTCCTCGTCGGCCGCGGGGGCGTTCGTCAGCGCGGCTTCCCGGTCCAGGCCAGTGGCGGGGGTGTCGGCGCGCCAGCGATTGTCGACGTCCAGCGCAGTGGTCATCGGTTCGACGTTTTCAGTGTCGAGCTTTGAAAGCTGGGCCACGAAGACGAGAATACTCTCGAGTTGGGGCAGTAATTGCCCCACTTCGTCGTCGGAGATTTCCAGCCGCGCTAGCAGCGCGAGCTTGCGAACGTCGTCTGCGGAAAGCGCCATGATCGAGCTACTTGGCGCCGCTGACGTCAAACGGCTTGATCTTGACCGTCTTGCGAATGGCTCCGCTGCGGATGCACTGAACGCATACTCGCATCGATTTGTTGTCGCCCTCTGGGGTCGTCACGTGGACTTTTTGCAGGTTGGGAACAAACTTGCGGCGGGTGATGCCGGTGATTTTTGTACCGACACCGCCAAGGTATTTCGCCTTACCACGAGTTTCGATGCGGTTTCCCATTTGGACTTTTTTGCCGCAAACTTCACATTGTCGTGCCATTGCACATTGCCCCCGCATTCGTGACGCGGGGCTCCTCAGCCGGTTGTTCGTTGATTCGATTCTGTCTCAGTGCGCTCTCGCAGCGCGTGTTTTCAGCGCGAGAGGGTTCAAGACTATACAAAGCCAATCGCTAGGGCGAAAGAAGTAAATCGCAGCCAAAGTTTCTTGAGTGAAAAACGACAGATTCCTCAAGTTCGCGACCACATCGACCGAAAACCTTCTCTAAGCCTCCTTCTCGTACCCTCACCGTGCCCTGTCCCCCCCGGAGCCCTGCGGCTATGTCCGAACTCGATTGCACCTCGCCGCACCGAATGTCGCACCGATCGCCAGTGGACTCTGTCGCCATCCCAGCGGGCTCTTGCCGGCAAGCGTGGCAAATCAGCCTGATCATCGGCTGCCTGGTGATCTCCGGTGTCGGTTGTGCGTCAATGGAGTTGCCGGCAATGTCGAAATTAGACCTGCTGGCACCGGCGCCGGGACTGCTCTCGCCGGGAGCCGCCAAGCAGGCGTCGGGCTATCAAACCGCCGATGGCACGCTGCCGGCAGAAACAATTTCCAGCGACGGTTCGATGACGATGGAGGCCTACCAGCGAATTCGCCAGGCCAAGGCTCAGAATGCCGTGGTGTTGCAAGTCGCCGGCGATGAGCAACCCATTCGAGTACTGCCGCTGCCCAGCGGGCAACGCAGCGTGTTTGTCAGCGAATTGTTGAATCAAACCGGTGTGCTCAAGAAATTCGGTCGCGTCGATGCGACGGTTTACCGACCATCGCCGGAATCGATCTCCGGCATCCGCATGGATGTTCAGTTTGGCGAAGGCGGCCAAATCGATCCGTCTAGCGATTATGCGTTGCGCCCCGGCGACCGGGTCCAAGTTCGCCAGCGGACCAGCAGCGGGTTGCAGAGTTTGGTCGATATGGCGCTGCGTCGCTAAGAGCTTCGCAGGTGCGATTTATCGCAACCCGACGCGTGAGCGAGTGATTTAGCCGGTTGACCAGATCCCTCGCTCACGCGCTTT
>NZ_JAMYFE010000053.1 GCF_024129865.1 Stieleria tagensis
GCGGGAGAGTACAGAGATCGAAGCGGCAATTTGCTGAGTCATTTGAGGTGAAGTGACTGTTTAGCGCAACTTCAAAACGCGTCAGCGAGGGATCCCGCTAACACCCTAAATCCCACGCTGACGCGTCGGGTTACCGTAAAAGCGCAACTTCAAAACTGACGCGTCGGGTTAGGAAAAACCAATGCCTCACCCGAATCGCAGGCTCATTTTTCCTCGGCAGGGATCGACTTCTTAGGGCCGGTGAGGGATGAAAGCACGAGGCTGACGATCAACACGGACGCGGCGACGGCGAGAATCAGAATCAAACCGATGACCAATGCCGGGATTGGCGAATCGTTTGCATTGTCGTTTGAATACAAATCTAGCGCTCGATAAAAGAAGATCAGTGCCGGCAATGATCCTGCGGCTGTCGCAATTCTCCCCGCCGTTCGGTGGTGACCGAGCAGGCAAAATAACACTCCGGCCAAAGCCCCACATCCAGCTGCGATTGGCGGCATCGCCACCAGGATCAGCCCATCGAACTCGCCAACCAACTGGGTCAGGCGGTTGAGCGGGGGAATCAATGCCAAGAAGGAAAGTAGCGCGCTGACAACCGCGGCGAAGATCGCACCGACGGCGCCTCCCACAACTGTGCCAGTCATCTTGCTGATCGAATCGGGGGCTTTTGATTTCGCAGCGGATGCTTCCTCGATCTCAGACACTTTGTACGGATTGGTCATTTTGAGTTCCTGCCAGGTGAGCCAACGCCGGGGGGATGAATCATACACATTCGAGCAGGAGCAGCGGCTAAGCTAGTGGTGCGTCAATGCCTGGAATGACAGTTGACCTGTGTACGACGGACTTTGACGCACCACTTTTAAGAACCCCCGCCTCCCCGCCTCGATTTGGGCTGTCCAATGAATTCATTTCGTTTGCTTTGTCCATTACTGGTTGTGTTCGGATCGTACTCGATCGCTCGCGCGCAACTTCACGACCAAGCATTGGCAGCGGCCAAACAAGCGACCACATTTTTAACCGATCAAGTCAGCACCCGCGGCGGTTACTTGTGGAGCTATTCGGCGGATCTGAAGCATCGCGAGGGTGAGGGCGTCATCGACACCGAAACCGTTTGGGTCCAGCCGCCAGGCACTCCCGCGGTCGGCAGCGCGTTCGTCAAACTGTATCAAGCGACCGGCGATTCGCAATTTCTGCAGGCAGCGCTGGCGACGGCCGATGCCTTGCGAAGCGGACAAATGCGGTCCGGCGGATGGCAGGCCCATGTCGAATTTGATGCCGACCGACGCAAGAAATGGGCGTATCGAATCGATGCTACCAGTCGTAAATCCAAGGATCAATCCAGCTTGGACGACGCCAAGACCCAGGCGGCCCTGCTGTTTTTAGTTCAACTGGACGCAGCAACGAACTTCAGTGACGACATGGTGCACGAGATGACATTGTATGGACTCGATGGGCTGCTCAACCGAGGGCAATTCTCTGGCGGTGGATTTCCTCAGGTTTGGACCGATGGGCGCCCCGAGGGAACGGACACGCCGCGACTGTCGGCCAATTACCCTGACGACTGGTCGCGAACCTACCCGGGACACCAGGAGTATTGGTACCGCTACACGCTGAACGATCATTTGGCCAGTGATGTGATGGACGTCCTGCTACTGGCCGATCGTGTCTATCGTGATTCACGTTACCAGAACGCGGCTCTGAAATTGGCCGATTCACTAGTGGACGCCCAAATGCCGAATCCTCAACCGGCTTGGGCACAGCAATACAATTCTCAGATGCAACCGATCTGGGCACGCAAGTTTGAACCGCCCGCGATCACGTCCAGTGAATCATTCAGCGTGATCGAAACCCTGATGAAAATCTATCGCCACACCGGTAATCGCAAGTATCTCGCACCGATCCCAAAGGCACTGGATTACCTGCAGCAATGCGAACTGCCCGATGGACGTGTCGCCCGATTTTACGAATTGAAAACAAACCGGCCGCTGTATTTTACACGCGACTACCAACTGACCTACGACGACAGCGACATGCCGACCCACTATGGTTTTCAGTTGGGAAGCAAAGTCAGCCAGCTGCGCAAAAAGTACGACAGATTAGCGGCCCAATCCCCAGCCGATCTATCCAAGTCGGTGGCCGACCGCAGTGCGAATCCACCGAGTGATGCCGTGGTCAAGCAGATTGTCGATGGGCTTGATCCGCGTGGGGCCTGGCTGAGTGACACGCCGCTGCGATTCAATAAACTGCCCGGCCCGAGCATTCAGATGTCACAGACGGTCGAGAATTTAACACTGCTGGCCGACTATCTTGCCGCTGAAAATTGAGAAACGGGTTGGGCGTCAACATGCGTGAGCAACGGCGCCCTGTCGTAGCTGATCCCGCCAGGGTTCAGACAGTGTTGGCGTTCTGCGCACCAAGGTTCAGACGGTCTGAACCCTGGCGGGATCAGCTACGGGAAACACCGCCAGGGAACCTATTCAACACAGGACTCAGTGTTCGGTTTCCGCTCGGGCCTTCTGTCCAGAAAAATATTCCTAAACCGCACAACGGTTTGCGGCCTGGACTCCGCGATCAAACGCTTCTTCTAATAGCGCGATGCCGCTTAGATCGGTGCCGGCAAAGTGGATTCGTCCCAGCGACTCACTGGCGGTTCGTCGTTGATCGCTCCAAACAAATCCGACTCGGGGTTGAACCATCGCATGTCCCCATCGCATCACATCGATCCGTCGAATCAACGGGGCCAGATCCGGATGTGCCTTGCGTAGATCGGAGACCACGACGCGCACCCAGTCCTGCCAAGTCAACTGCATCAGTTCCGCGCGGGAGACACGTGGATCGTCGTCTAGCAGTGGTTGGTACCAAGTCAGAACCGTTGCACCATGATCCAATCCGGTCTGGTGTGTCGACACGACATACCCCAGCGAACGGCTGTCATAGATCACGTTGTCCCAGGCCATTGCCCCGTCCGATTCCTGAGGACGCGCGGAGAGGAAAACATTGGCCACCACCCAGCCACCGTAGCGAAAATTGGCAACGCTGCGTCCACTGGATTTCCAATCGCTGATCAAATGAGGTGCCAGAAACTGTGGGGCCGCAAACACCACATGCTTGGCCGTGAAATCAACCGTTGTCGACGATTGCTTGTCCAGTGCTCGCACATGCACATGGCCGTCGCGGCGTTGAATGTTCGTCACTGCATGGGAACAACGCATTCGATCAGCGGTCTGCTGAGCCAAATAGTTGACGACCCGGCCATTTCCCTCTGGCCATGTGATCACGGCCTGTGATTCCGCACTTTCACCGCCGAGTCGCGAAACAAAGTAAAACAGCCCCGCCCAGGCACTTGTCTGCTGGATCGTCAATCCGTAATCATCGCGACAGCTGTAGTCGACCAGCCACCGTAAACGCGCCGACGAAAACCGTTGATCTGTCATCCACTGTGACATGGAAACGTTGTCCAACTGTCGCACCAGATCATCATCGCTGCTGCGCGACATTGGGATCGCGAACATTCGCCGGCCAGCGGCATCACGACGCGTCGACCAGTCACGCATCAGCTCGCGAAACCGCTGGAGCTGTTCTAGATCCTGAGGGCTTGCACCTGCTGTCGGATACAGCCCCTCGATCCAGTGCCCCTGAAAAAACACACGCTCTTCCGGTTCGCGGCACAGATATTGTTCACTGACGATCGGTCGTCCATCGGACTGTTGGCCAACGATCACACCCATCTGGCGGAACAATTCGATCAGTGACTCGTTGTCCTGCATCGGAGTCGGGACGTAGTGGGCGCCCCAGGGATAGTGGAACCCATCGCGTGAACCGCTGGTTGCAGTCCCGCCGGGCTGGTCAGCTAATTCCAAGACCACATAGTCATCGATTCCGTTTTGATCCAACTGCCAGGCTGTGGCGAGTCCACCGATTCCACCACCAACAATCACGACTTGGTGCGACTGGGCAGCGGATTTCGGTGGCGGCGGTTGCCAGCCATCTCGCAACCGATGCCCGGTCGAAAAATCAGGACTCAATAACTCGCCGACAAAGTTGTAGCCGCCCAGGGCCCCACAGCCGACCAGCCCCGACAGCGGCACCGCGGCGAGATGGGCCAGAAGTTCACGACGCGAAAAATTCACATCGCCCCCCATTCCTGCTCGTAGTAACGCACCAGCACTTGATCGTTCAAACGGTTGGGTTGCGTCGGCACCGGTTGCAAATCAACCGGCATGTCGAACATCGTTGCCATCGTCTTGCGATCCAAATATCGCAGACCCGTCGGTAGTTCGATGTGTTGCAAAAATCCGCCATCCGCTGTGGTTTCGAGCGGTTTGATTTGAGCGAGTGCAAACCCCCAGACGCCAAACGTGGGGACCGAAGCACGATACGGTCGCACGTCCATTCCCGTCTCTTGCATGGTTTTCAAGATGCACCAATAGGACTTGGGGGCAACCAACGGCGAGGTGCATTGCACGGTAACGACGGCGGAATCGAAGAGTCGGGCACGGAGCAGATGAAAGAATCGCGTGGTGTAGAGTTTGCCCACCGAATAGGAGCCTGGATCGGGGAAATCGATCACCGCCACATCAAATTTGCGATCGTCTTCGCTAACCCAAACGAAGGCATCGCGGTTGATCACGGTCACACGCGGATCTTGCAATGCGTGTTGGTTCAACTCGGCCAGCGGAGGAAACTCGGCGGCCATTGTCGTGATCGCGGGGTCCAGATCCACCAGTGTGACCGATTCGACGTTTGGATAACGCAATATCTCGCGAACCGCCAACCCATCGCCACCGCCCAACACCAACACATGCTTTGCGTCGCCAGCGGTGGTCATGGCTGGATGCACCAACGCTTCGTGATAGCGATACTCGTCGCGGGAATTGAATTGCAAGTGCCCGTTCAGATGCAATTGAAACCCGTTGGCGTTGCGGGTGACCACGATGCGTTGAAATGGGGATTGCGTGGAATAGACAATCGGATTGCCCAAAATTACTTCTTCGGTCCAACTGGTCAGCGTGTCGGCTTTGATAAACGCCACCGCCAACAAACCGATCACCAAAAAACCGCGGCCTCGCAACGCGTCCAGGGATTGCTGTGACAACAACGGGCGCAGTAGGTAGGTGCCCCAGACGCCGACGACGGCATTCAAGATGCCGAACATCAATGACGTTCGCACCAATCCCAACCGGGGGACCAACAGGATCGGAAACAGCACCGACGCGAGCAGTGCGCCGATGTAATCGAACGTCAGGACCCGGGCGACCAGTTCTCGAAAATCCAGGTGCTCCTTTAGGATCCGCATTAGCAGCGGTAATTCCAACCCGACCAGAACCCCGATTGAAAAAACCGATCCGAACAGGGCAATTCGAAACCAAGTGATTTGGGCAAAGGCGATGAACAAGATCGGCGCTGAAAATCCACCCAGCAAAGCCAATCCAATTTCGACTTCGATGAACGTTCGGGCGATTCGGTTTTCGACATAGCGTGACAGCCATGAACCGACGCCCAGAGCGGACAGGTACACACCGATGACCAGTGAAAACTGAGTCACCGAGTCGCCTAGCAAGTAACTTGCCAACGTGCCGGCCAACAACTCGTAGATCAACCCGCAGGTCGCGATGACCAACACGTTCAAATACAACAGATAGTTGGGCGCCCGCTCGATCATCCGACGATTGCGGCCGCGATGATGAACGATATCCCCAGTACGATCGAGCCGACGACCATGGCCACGGCCATGTTATGCTCTTCCCCAATTTCTTTGACGATCGAGAAATGCGTTAGCTTTTCCATGACCAACAGACATAGAAAAAACACCACGATCCCAAGCAGTGAAAACACCAGGGCTGCGACCAAGTGCTCGCCTAACAGGTGAATCCTGCTCTGCATCTGCTGTTGTTGTGCTAGCGGCATCATCATTTCAATACTCTTCATCAAATGGATCTCCATTCTATTTTCCTCCCCCCCACGAACCACCAATCGAACGCCCGCCATAGGTCCCGCCGCCGTAGGATCCACCACGGGAACCTTCGCTGAGAGCTTTGGCGACGCCAAAGTCGGGCGCCTTCCAACCCATGGCGGCGGCAACAGTGAACCAGCTACAGACCACCACACCCATCACTAAGTAAGCGGTTAACAACGTTTTTTTCATTCAATCATCCGATGCATAGGGACTGTAATCGCTGTCGCTCCAGCGTCGGACTTCGAAATTGTGCAGGTAGGCGATCACCAATCCGGGGATCAGCGTGACAGCAACAATGGCATAAAAGAACAACCATCCGTCGGCCTTGCCCGCTCCGATCACCACATAGGCAAAAAACAGGTAAAACAGGAAACCCATCCACGCCAACCAAAATTGCCATCCGGGCTGCGGTCGTGGTTGGATCGTGCCCACGCCCCAAGGCCGCGGCAAATCCGACAAATTGAATTTCTGTTCCAATTCTTCCGGTGTGATGTAGTGGCCCTCCGAGATCGTGATCTCCTGATTGCGTCCGTGACCGCTGCGTTCATAGGACAGCATTCTGGGCGGTGCGATGTAGTCAGACGTGGAAACGTTGTCTCCGACCGAGACTTTCCAATAGAACTCGCCCAGCACGTATCGCACATAGGCCGTCCCGCGGTCATAAATCCGAAACGTCTCGCCGCCATAGTAAACTTGGTCACTGACGCTGCCGGGCGGTTTGTCGACCGGTCCGACCAACGACCAATGGCCCTGGTTGCAGACCAGCCAGCGGAATCCCGTTTCACGGTTGTACATCAGGTACTCTGTCCAGGGATAAATCCGGCCCGCGTACTTGGCGTAGCGCTGCATGAATCCGATCACCACGTAGCGGACACCGCCGAATTCGCCTTCGCTGCCGAGTGGGATCAGCGGTTTGACTTTCTTTTGATGGAGCGTTTGAAACAACGACAGCTTGCCATTTTTGGCCTCCAGCATCGACGTGCAATTGGGACAGGCCACTCGCAGCGTTTCGTCCGGTGCGCGCAGCGCCAATGGTCCGCCGCAATGCGGACAGTTCAATTGCAACGCGCCGACGGCTACTTTTCCGGCATCGGGATCGAGTGACCCCAAGTCGATCTGCAGTTGTTTCAGCGTGACTTCGCTGCCCAGAAAGGCTGACTGCTGAGCGTCTTGGCTGCCATCGCCGTATTCAAATGTGGCGACGGATTTCTCATGTCCGTACAGATCCACGAAATGATGTTCGACGCCGGGATGAAACGCCCAGGGCAATTCGCCTTCGGCAGCTTCGGCAATGGCGACGCCTTTTTCGCGCACCGTCAGTTCGACGCCTTTGACCGACACCGTTTGGCCCAATTCGATCGATTCAAAATCCGGCAACCGTGACGAACGTGGCAAGCGTCGTTGCATGGTCAGGGAAAATTTGCCTTGGGCTTCGGCCAGCCATCCCCAACGCTCGCCGGGAAAGGCCAAATACCATTCGTCCCAGGATCCACCGGCGGAATGCCGATAGCGGACGCGGCCTACGATCGTGAACGGTTTGCCGTTGAATTGTCCTTCGATCCCGCGAGCGAGTCCCGATGCCGGATCCCCGACCTCGGCGACTTTGCCATAGTCTTTGATGTCACGATCGGATCGGCCGACCGCCGTGTGACAGAATTCGCAGATAGTGACCAGCGAAGATCCGGTTTGAAATTGGACCGGTCCGCCGCAGGAGGGGCAATTGGTCGTCACATGCTTCATCGACGTGCTTCCTGTCGAAATGCCATGACCTGGCGTTCCAGCTGGCGGACAACGACATCGCTGCAACCGAGTTGTCGCCGCAGTTCGGAGTCCCAGTTCCAAACCGCGCGCTGTCGACAGCAATACAGGTTGAAGGTCGCGAAACCGAATTCGGGATAGGTGTGACAGGCCAAATGAGATTCGCTTAGCAAATACATCGCGGTCACACCTCCGTGACCTGGAAACGCATGCCGCAGAGGGTTCCCAACGACAGACAGCCCCAAATCGGCGACGATTTGATCGCACACCGCCAGGATCAAATCCAGATCCACCAACCGATCGGCCGGGCAGCCGGAAACATCGACGACCCATTCCGTTCCGCCAGCGAATCCGTCTAGCGGTTTCGATTCAACAGGATTCCTGTCCATCTGGTGCGGTGCCTAGGGACCTATGCCGGCGGTGGAGGCGGGGGCGTCTGCGAGACAAACAGCGGCGCCAGTTCGTTCACCGTTCCGGCGGCTTGCCAACCGCCCATCCCGCTGGACCACACCATCGTGTCCTTGGTGACTTCGCCGCTGGCAATTCCCGTGGCGAGTTGTGACAACGCGTACGGGCCTTTGGTTTGTCCGGCAACGGCGACATGCCACGCTGCGGTCGGTGGGGGCGGCGGTCCGGCGGCGCCCTGGGAACCACCTTGCGGTCCGCCCATCATGCCCGGCATCATTCGCCCGGCCATCGCCATTCCCAAACCCAATCCCATGCCGTCGGCTGCGCCGCCGCCCGAGGGGTTTTCCGCGGCAGCGGTCATTGCGGTTCCCATTTGGTACTGCTGGTAGCGATTCATATCGCCGATCACGCCCATGCTGGTACGAGTGTCGAGCGCTTTTTCCACCGCTTCGGGCAGCGAGATGTTGACGACCACCAATTGGGGACAATCCAATCCGTATTCGTCATCGATTTGCTCGACAACTTTGGTTTGAATCGTTTTGGCAATCTCGCCGTAACGCGATGCCAAATCCAGTGCGGGGATATTCAGTTCCGCAATCGCTTGCGAGAACGCCGACGTGATCATCGACCGCAACAGATCGGTGATTTGGTCGGATTGGAAATCACCGTCGGTGCCGACGATTTCCGTCAACAGTGCTTTGGGTTCAACGGCCTGCAAGGCATAGGTACCAAAGGCACGAATCCGAATCGGACCGAATTCAGGGTCTCGCAACATCACCGGGTTCGGTGTGCCCCATTTCAGATCCGTGATCTGGCGTGTGCTGACAAAATACACTTCGGCTTTGAACGGGCTTTCGAAACCGTATTTCCACCCCCGCAAGGTCGACATGATCGGCATGTTTTGAGTTTCTAACTCGTAATGCCCCGGGGGATAGCAATCGGCAATCTGTCCGCTGCTGACCAAGACCGCCATTTGTCCAGGCCGCACGATTAGTTGCGCGCCATTTTTGATTTCGTTGTTGTAACGCGGAAATCGCCATACCAGCGTATGATTCGAATCATCGATCCACTCGATGATATCGATCAATTCGTTGCGTAGCTTGTCAAACAATCCCATAGCTGTTCTCAAACACGAAAGATTGGCCCGTCAAAACTGTCGCCACCACCAACCGGCAGAAAAGCGAGGTGGGAGGGGCGCGAAAAGTCCACTGCGGCTTCACTCTAACAAATTCGGCGTGCCAGGGCGGTCGGTGGCGTAGAAAAATATGCCCCGGACCGATTCACGCCCGGCTACCGAACGCCGCTGCATCGGCGTACATTCCGGACCTCGATTCCTCCTCTTTTTTGCTGTGTTTGCTATGGCCGACGATTCCCCCGATTTGTTCTCGCCGACCAAAAAATTGTTCCTGCTCGATGGCATGGCGCTGACCTACCGGGCCCATTTTGCACTCGCCCGCAGTCCCCGATTCACTTCCGGCGGACAATGCACCTCGGCCGTCTTTGGGATGCTCAATGCGATCACTGATATGATCAATCGAGAATCCCCGACCCATTTGGCTTGTGTCTTTGATACCTCCGAGCCCACTCAGCGGCACATTGAATACCCGCCCTACAAAGCCCAGCGGGATGCGATGCCGGAAGATCTGTCCAGCCAGCTTCCACTGGTCGACAAACTGCTGGATGCTTTGAATATCCCCGTCATCCGGCGCCCCGGTTACGAAGCCGATGATGTGATCGGCACCTTGGCGCACCAAGCCGCCGCGAAAGAATTCGAAACTTGGATGGTGACACCGGACAAAGACTACCACCAATTGGTGACCGACCAGATCCATGTCTACAAGCCGGGCCGCAAAGGCGCCGAACCAGAAATCCTGAGCGTTCTGGAGGTTTGCAACCTGTGGGAAATCGACCGCGTCGAACAGGTCATCGATGTGTTGGGGTTGATGGGTGACTCCAGTGACAACATTCCCGGGATCCCTGGGATCGGTCCAAAAACTGCCAAAAAGTTAATCTCGCAGTTCGGCAGTTTAGAAGGTGTGTTGGAAAACGCAGACAAACTCAAAGGCAAGCAGCGCGAGCGCGTCGAAGAAAACAAAGAACAAGCGTTGTTGTCAAAACGGTTGGTGACCATCCAATTAGACGTGCCGCACGAAATCGAACTTGATTCGCTGATACGTTCGGCGCGTGACGACGACAAACTACGCGCACTGCTGATGGAACTGGAATTCGAAACACTGGGCAAACGCTTGTTCGGCAATGCGTTCTCCGCGGCATCGGCACGATCAGCGGTGGTCCGCGAAAAACGAACGAACGAAATCCAGCAATCGCTGTTTGATGAACCGGCCGAATGCAAAACGATTGACGACGTATCGCACAAGTACCACACGCTGACCACGCCCGAGCAGCGCGGCGAATTGATTGCCACGTTGCAGCAACAGTCGGAGTTCTGCTTCGACAGCGAAACCACGGGGCTGGATCCGCGGACCGCCACACCGCTGGGTTTGGCGTTCAGTTTCAAACCGCACGAAGCCTACTACGTTGTCTGTCCGGACGATCCCGAGCAACGTCAAGCGATGTTGATGGAATTTCAACCGCTGTTGGCTGATGAATCGATCACCAAGATCGGGCACAATCTGAAATACGATGTCTCGCTATTGAAATGGAATGGTGTCAACGTCGCTGGGCCGTTGTTGGACACGATGCTGGTGCACACCATGACCGAGCCGGAGATGCCGCACGGTTTGGATGCGCTGGCCGAGTTGTATTTGAATTACCGGCCGATCCCGACCAGTGATCTGATCGGTCCCAAAGGCGATGACCAGAAAAGCATGGCCGACGTGCCACTGGATGAATTGGCCCAGTACGCCTGTGAAGACGCCGACGTCACGCTGCAGGTCGCCCATCAGCTGCGGCCGATGATGATCGAACGCGGCGTTCAACAGGTCTGTGAAGACGTCGAGTGCCCGTTGGTCCCGGTGCTGGTCGACATGGAATTCAACGGTATCACGCTGGACAGTGAATCGTTGGCCAAGTATTCCCAAGTGCTGGATGTCGAAATCGCTGACCTGCAGGCGCGCATTTTTGCCGCGGTGGGGCACGAATTCAACGTTGATTCCCCCAAACAATTGGGCGTCGTTCTGTTCGAAGAATTGAAGTTGGAGGAAAAACCAAAGAAAACCGCCACCGGCCAGTATTCCACCCGCGAAGCGGAATTGGAACGGTTGAGCGGCAAGCACGAGATCATTCGCGATGTGTTGGACTATCGAAATGCGAGGAAATTGAAATCAACCTACATCGATCAATTGCCCGCCGCGGTGAACCCGGAAACCGGTCGCTTGCACACGCACTACAGCCAAACGTGGACGGCAACCGGACGGATGCAATCGAACGACCCCAATTTGCAAACGATTCCCGTGCGGAAAGAACGAGGTCGTGAAATCCGGGCGGCGTTTGTGCCCCGCGATGCGGATCACCTGATCCTGTCAGCGGACTATTCGCAAATCGAATTGCGGATCATGGCGGAATTGAGTGCTGACGAGTCGATGATGGCAGCCTTCGTCGCCGGCGAAGACATTCACACGGTGACCGCATCCAAGGTGTACAAGGTCGAAACGGACGAGGTCACTCGGGAGATGCGTGACAAAGCCAAGACCGTGAACTTTGGAATCATCTATGGAATCAGCGCGTTCGGATTGCAGCAGCGGTTGAACATCCCCCGTGCCGAAGCCGCTGAGTTGATCAAGAATTACTTTGAAAAGTATCCCGGGGTGCAGCGCTACATTGACGAAACGATCGCGTTCGCAAAACAGCATGGCTATGTGGCGACCCAGACCGGGCGACGCCGCTACTTGCGCGATATCACCAGTCGTTCACGCGGGGCCGCCAGCACCGCCGAACGTCTGGCCATGAATAGCCCGATTCAAGGCACCGCGGCTGACATGCTGAAACTCGCGATGATCAAAGTCCAGCGGGCGCTACAGGGCGGTGGGTTTCAGACCAAGATGTTGTTGACCGTGCATGACGAGTTGGTGTTCGATTTGGTCAAAGCAGAAACCGACGACGTGTTGCCGGTGATCCGCGAAGCGATGGTGAGCGCGTTGCCAATGCAAGTGCCGATCGTTGTTGAAATGGGAACCGGTGAGAACTGGTTGCAAGCCCACTGAGAAAATCACACCGACGTTGTTTCCCGTAGCTGATCCCGCCAGGGTTCAGTCAGCCTGGGTCGCAACGACGGGGTCTGTCCCCAGTGGGATCCCGTAGCTGATCCCGCCAGGGTTCAGTCAGCCTGGGCGGTACGGGGAATCTGAACCGTGGCC
>NZ_JAMYFE010000054.1 GCF_024129865.1 Stieleria tagensis
CGATCGCGAATGGGACCCTTGTCACCGCCATCACCGGGCAGGCGATCGCGAATGGGACCTTTGTCACCGCCATCACCAGGAAGACGATCGCGAATCGAACCTTTGTCACCGTCGCCACTAGGAAGTCGATTCGAAATCGGGCGGTCACCGCTAGGTCGGCCGGAATTCCCGCTATTTCCCGGCAGCCCCAGGAAATCGTTCAGGTCGCCTTTCGAGGGCCGGCTACCGCCACCACGACTGGGGCGATCGCCACCACTAGGCAGCTTCGATCCGATCTCGGGGCGTTTGGCAGCGCCGCCCAAATTGGGCCGATTGACGCCGGAGGGTTTGGTTGTGGGTCGAGAAATATTGGGTCGATTGGAAAGATTCGGTCGGTTTGCCGAAACGTTGGGGCGACTGGGTGAAGGTCGACTGGCCGAAGGGCGACTTGGTGAAGGGCGGTTGGGCATCGACGGCCGAGCCTGTGGTTTGGCGCGACTCATCGACGGCGTGTGCGCGGCGACATTAGGACGCGACTTGGCGGCACCACCGCCTGCGGGACGAGAGACTTTTGCGGCGCCGCCGCCAGGTCGTCCGCCACGGGCCCCAGCCTCACCGGCCCCGATCAGAGCAACCAACAGGGTCGACAGGGTGATTGAAAGAGAGCGGTTCATGGTTCGAGCTCCAAGAAACTGACTGTGATTGAAAAATGACATCGTTGGTTCACTCCGAAACACGAACGATATGGACCGGCGGAATACTGCGAACGAGTTCGCCGTCCACTTGACGCCCGATCGAACTGAATTCAAACGAATCCTGATCGATGACATCGTACAGGTGGGTCGCCGAAGCTTTGGTTCCATCGCTTAGGACTGTCAGCGTATCGACCGACCAGCGGTTTCCCAGTACGGACCAGCGACCGACCGAGAATCCACCATCAGAATCAAACGTCCAGGAGCGAAACATTTCATTTGAGGCGTCCCAGCCGATCACCTCGGTGCCTTCGAAACCAACGTTGCCATCATTGAAAACTTTGAAGGAGCGGACGATGAAGTGCCCGTTCTTGGTCCAACGCGCTGTGGTTTGCACCGCTGACTGTTCGCCCTGGTCGACCCAGGTTCCGATCATCCATGCTAGCGGTTGCAATTGCTCGCGATCGGTCTGGGATTCATCAGAAACCTCCAGATCTTTCGATCGGTCGATTTTCCAACCCTGGTCGGTTTTCACATGCACCGCTTCGTACTGCGACTCGCTAGGTGCCTGTTCGGGGACCAGCACTCGCGCGTAACCCGACTCGATCGCGACACTGGGCGAAATCAGATTAACGCGAGTATCGATCAATTCCAATTTGGCTTGCGGGGACTGTTTAAAGTACTCAGTCAATCCCGATTCCAGTTCGCTGTGACCGCGCAACGTGTTGCCAGCAGTGGTGACCAGTTCGCCAGCGGCGGAAAAATGCATCGCCAGCGCTTTGGCGTCCGCTTGATTGAATGCGTCCACATACGACGCGATTGCTTCACGAATCTTCGCCTGATCCTGATCCGCTGCGCCTGCATCGGGGGAAACTGCCACCGGCTGGTCTGTCGGATTGGCCGCCTCGCCCGGTTGCTGGCCGAACGCGGGTGTGTGGCAACAGGCCAGCAGCAGCGGGACAACCGCTGCGAAACGTTTCTTTGGCGTCATTTTGGTTGTTTTGTTCACGTGTCGACTCGAACAGAAAAAGGGGTGTCCATCTAGCTCTCGCGGCATGTCAGGGTCGAACCGAGTGCGGGCGACCATCACAGCCAGTCATCATAGCTATTTACCCAGCGAATCCTCAATGAATTGGAGAAATCCCGCTGTCTAGCGGCTATCGCTGACGGCCTCGCTGGGAAATCCAGGGGTCCGAACAACCGGCACAATCCCTAAAGTCCATCAGCCGATCAGCCGATTTAACCCCAGGCACCTTCTGCGCTTTTGTCTCATTCGAAACGTCACTCACTGGCTCCTTTGCGATATCCATCTCGCCGAATCGCCCTGCTGTGCTGTGCACTCGTTGGATGTTTGTTCACGCGAGTTTGCGCCGACGATGACCTATCGTTTGAACAGTTCCTGATTCAAGCCGATGATTTACAGCCGCCCACTGACGGTTCGGTCCGCCGGCTGCCGCTGACTGACCCGGCGCCCGTAGATCCGCCACCTCTGCAGCCACCGCCGGTTGCCGATTCCCAGACGGTCCCGGCAGAGGCCGCTGCTGACCCGCCCGAATCGCCTCCGCCGCCGATTCAAAATCTGGATGCGGCAATGCCTGACAACATGATCAGCAGCCAGCTGCGGACTCAGGAGTTCGATAGCCCGGCAACGACATCGATGAACAATGACTTCACCAAGTTCCCCGACTTCGTCGGCGGAATTTTGATCGAGGGTGAACGTGCGGCCATGAAGATCGGCGGCTATGTCAAAGCAGACTTCATTTCGGACTTCGATCCGATCGATTCGACCGATTCGTTTGACACCACGACCATCCCGATCGGCGCGCCACCGCGCCGCAATGCCCGGTTTCACGCTCGACAGTCTCGGTTGAGTTTTGACACGCGTTGGAAAACAGGCGGCGAGGTGATGCGGGCCTTTATCGAAGCCGACTTTTTTGGCGATGGCAGTGACGGAAGCAATGCGTTTCGACTGCGCCACGCCTATGGCACCTACGGTCGCTTCACCGCCGGCCAGACCTGGACCACGTTCACCGATCCGTCGGCCGTCCCCAACACGCTCGATTTCGAAGGCGCGGTGTCCAACGTCAACCGCCGTCAAGGCTTGGTCCGTTGGACGCAGCCGATTCTATGGGACGGATTGTCACTGGCGGCCGCGTTAGAAAATCCGAGGATCAACTTCGAAATCCCTAGCGGCGTACAAGGCGTAGGGCGCACAGAATCGCCCGACGTGATCGCACGGCTTCGCTACGAACAAGATTGGGGCGAATTCCAATCGGCGATGGTGCTGCGTGAATTGGGTTTCCAACCGGTCGACCAAGATGTCATCACCGGGACGGCCTGGGGATTCAACTTCACCGGTTCAGTGATGCCGACCGATACCATCAAAGGGTACTACCAAATCACGTTTGGTGAAGGGATCGGCAGCTACCGTGGGTCGCCTGACGTGATCGCGACGGGGCCTGATACCGCATCGATTCTGCCCATGTTCGGCTGGATGGTGGGCTGTAAACGAGAGTGGTCGGACCGCTGGTCGTCGAACCTGACGTACAGCCGATTGGATCTGGAGGCGATTCCGGGCCAGGCACCGGACAATCTTCGCTCGACGACCTATCTGGCTGTGAACTTGATCAACACGCCCTACGAACGCGTGTTTTGGGGCATCGAATACCTGTACGGCATCCGCGAGAACCAAAGCGGTGCCCGCGCGGATGCCAACCGCGTGCAGATGTCCTTCGGATTCTTGCTGCCGTGATTCAGCCGCCCACACGCTGATCGTGGGCTGCTAATTTCGTCCCCAACCCGCGTAGGCGGAAGGCGAAGATTATCGAAGCGATGCCGCCGATGATCGCGAATGCTCCCATCACACGCACCATCGTTAGACCAAAGGCAAACGGAGCGATCAACAACAGAATTCCGAACAGGATCGCCACCACGCCGCCAAGGATCAGCCAGCCCTCGCCTTCGATCTGTTTGCGATCTTGAATCGCGGCGATGATCTCGATCACCCCAGAAAAAATCGCGCCAAAGCCGATCATGTAAACAATCGTCGCACCCGCGATTCCGGCGGCAAAAATGGGATTGGCGAACACAAACAATCCCACCAGCAATTCGATCACACCGCGCAGGATCGTCGCCCCGCGTGACGGCACCTTACCTGTGACCCCAGCGATGATGGCCAGGATTCCATCAAACGCCAAGAAGAACCCAAACACCTGTGCAAACGAAACGATCGTCATGCCGGGACGAAACAACGCGTAGGCGCCTAAGATGATCATCAAAATCCCGCGGACCAAAGGCAACCACCACAGCGCTGCCATCTCGGTCAGAATCGGGTGGGTGCCGGCAGCTTGCGGTTGAATCGATTCAGGTGGTGTTGATTCGGGTTGTTCAGACATTTTTCAGTTCACTTCTGGGGGATGGGTTGTAGT
This sequence comes from Stieleria tagensis, assembly GCF_024129865.1. Taxonomy (GTDB): domain Bacteria; phylum Planctomycetota; class Planctomycetia; order Pirellulales; family Pirellulaceae; genus Stieleria; species Stieleria tagensis. The sequence goes on from NZ_JAMYFE010000054.1 coordinate 4,100, forward strand.
TGAATTCGTCTCGGGCACGTTATGGCTCAGGTCACTGGCACCTGGCAAGGCTTTGACACCAGGCAGCGTTTTGGCGAGCAGTGTTTGCGAGTCGCGGCCGAGCCGTTCGAACGTCGCCATGAACTCGCCCAGATCGATATTGACCGCTTGCACGCGATCCGCATCGACAAAGCCTATCGTACCGCTCCAAGGATCCGGTGCACCAGGGAAGTACAAGGTGAGTTTTCCGTCTTTGCTGCGTTCAATTTCCAGCGCCAATCTGGTGATTCCCGTGACATCGACCAAAACCGGTTTCATCCGGTCACGCGCCAAATCGCCGCCAATGCCTCCGGCCACCTGGTCTTTGTAGATTGAGTAGCGGGGGAAAATCATTGTCAGGTGCTTTTCCAATGTGCCACTGATTTTTTTCCCCACCGTCATCTGCGCTGCGACACCGGCGGCAAAACACAGCAAGATCAACATTGCCACCGCGGCTGCCAGCACAACGGCATAGCCATGGGCGGTGTTGATCCCCAGGTATTCATTCAACGCCGTGACAACCGTGAAGACCACGCTGCCGACTTGGGCAAGCACGATCCCCAACACGATCAGCGGCAACAGGAAAACGATGCCTCCAATCGCGATCGACTTCAAAAAACCAAAGTGACGGTCCACATGCTCGCGCATCGATCATTCCCAATTCAAACATGCCAGATCAGACGGTGACGCCAAAATCATAACGCCAAGGCTGGTAAACGGTGCACATAACGGGGGTGTTTCGCCAGCCCCAGCTCAATTTCATGTGAATTCACCGCGTCACGCAAATGAAAAGGATTACGTCACCGGTGCAGGGGGAGTAAAAAAGACAGATTGAAAACGAGTCGACGTGGGATCCACAAATTGTCTGCACCGGGAGAATCTATCATGCGCGCGGTTTTACTATTGATCTTGTCGGTCGCGGTGGTAGCCCACCCGGGCGCCCGCGTCGTCGCCGACGAAGCGACGGTGAAACAGATGATTGGCGATTATGTCAAAGCCTTCAACGCCAAGGACCTGGAAACAGTGATGGGGTTTTGGAGCGAGTCGGGCGTTCACATCGACCGAAACTCCGGCGAGCGGACTGAGGGTCGTGAAGCGATCCAATCCGATATCGCTGAATCGTTTCAAAACCGCCCCGACACACAACTCTCCGGCACCGTCGAATCATTGCGTCAAATCAAACCCGATGTCGTTAGCATCAACGGCCAAGTCACCGTGAGCCGGGAAAAGGAAGATCCGGTCCAAGTCGATTACTCGGCAATCGTGATCGAGCAGGACGGCAAGTGGATGATCGACAGTATTGAAGAACTGCCTGTCCCGCAGCCGCTGACATCCCATGATGCGCTCGCAGAACTCGATTGGTTGATCGGCACTTGGAACGACAGCGACGATGATGTCACGATCACCAACCAGTTCCGCTGGTCCGAAAATGGCGCCTTTTTAATCCGATCGTTCTCGGCGCAGTTGCCCGAACAAGAATTGAAACAAGGCACGCAGGTCATCGGCTGGGATCCGCGCAGTCTGGAAATTCGCTCCTGGACATTTAACTCCGACGGATCCTTTGGCGATGCGGTCTGGTCCAAAAATGGTCGAGACTGGTTGATCAAGTCCGGGCATACATTGCCCGACGGTCAAGCCGCTTCGGGAACCTATGTGCTCTCACGCAACGGCGACGATGAAATCACTTGGAAACTAATCGGACACGAAGTCGAAGGGCAGCCACAACCGACGAGTTTGGAAGTCACGGTTTTCCGCGTCGATGAGGCGCCGGAAACCGATCCTGCACCTGCCGTCTCCGAATCCAGTAACGAATGATCCTTAGGATTTGAAACCATGAACCATCAAACCCATTTTCGATCGGTGCTCAAGCTGGTCGTCTGCCTGTTGTTATTAGGCAGCGTCGACCGCCCCGCCGATGCCGGATTCAAGGGCGGCAAACCTGGCGGTGCGACGCGAGGCCAATCGGCGTCGCGCAGCAGCGGCAAATCCAAGTCCAAGTCGGTATCGCGGCCGAGCATGCCATCACTTGGCAACAGCCATGTCAACCGCGCCAAAGTCAGCCACGCACCCAGCAGCCGAGCCAAACCCAGTCGCCCGACCAATAGCCGTCCCTCGATCAGCCGACCCAGTAGTCGGCCCACCATCAATCGCCCCAGCAGCCGCCCCTCGGTGCCACAATTCAGTCGTCCCAGCGGCGGATTCAAACCCTCAAAAACCTCGAAACCTTCGTTCAGTCGCCCCACCACGCGGCCCTCCTCTGGACCATCGTTTGCCAACAAACCGTCGACCTTTCCGAGCACCGGCAAGCCCGGATCGCTGACGCGCCCCTCAACACGCCCTAGCTTCCCTGGTCTAAGCGGTATTGGCAAAAACAGCAGTAGTAAACGACCCGAGTTTTCTCGTCCGAGCGGATCAAAACCGGGCTTCAAACCACCAACGTCTTTCAATCGCCCCAGCAGCCGTCCCAGTACCCGTCCCGGGTTCGCGAGCCGACCGTCAAAAGAACATCCGTCATCAGGTCAGCTCGGTGACTTTCTAGGGATGCACAAACCACTGCGTCCCAGTGGATCGTCCAATCAACGCCCTTTTCCAGGCTTCGGAGATCTCTCAAGCAAACGCCCCACGACACTGCCGGGACGAATCCCCGGTAAGGGCGACCGACCCACGACACTGCCGGGACGAATCCCCGGTAAGGGCGACCGACCCACAACATTGCCAGGACGAATCCCCGGCAAGGGCGACCGACCCACGACACTGCCGGGCCGAATCCCCGACATGGGCGACCGACCCACAACACTGCCGGGACGAATCCCCGGCAAGGGCGACCGACCGACGACACTGCCGGGACGAATCCCCGGCAAGGGCGACCGGCCGGGCAATCGACCGGGAATTGGAGATCGCCCTGGTGATCGGCCAAGCAATCGCCCCGGACGCCCCGGTTACCGACCGGGCGGGGACAACATCAACATTGGTGACATCAACATCGGCAATACGGTGATCAACAATCGCCCCTCATGGGTCAATATTGATCGCAACCAAGTCAACAACATTTACAACCGTTGGGGCAACCAGATCGGTGGTCTGCACAACTGGAGCAATCGCTACCCCGGTCGTGTCAATCACTGGCAGAGCTGGGGCAATGATGTTCGCCATCGCTATCACGGTTACGGCGACTGCTTCGGCCCCAGCTGGTGGAATCGCCATCCTCACGGACTGGGCGGATGGCATTATGGATATCGATTCTCCTCTTACCCGTCGAGCTATTGGTGGACCGTGCCGACCTTTGCCGCCTGCACCAGTTTCTTTAGCTGGTCGGCACCGGCAACGGTCTGGGCGCAACCCATTTATTATGACTACGGACAAGGCGGCAATGTCGTCTATGAAAACAACGTCGTCTACATCAATGGACAACAGGTTGCATCAGCAGACGAATTTGCGGAAAGCGCCGCGGCACTGGCGACGGTGCCTCCACCGCCTAGCCAAACGGAAGCCGAGGAAACCGAGTGGATGCCGCTGGGCACCTTTGCGGTGGCCAAAGACCCAGACGATGTGGATCCGATCAACGTCATCCAACTCGCGGTCAGTCAACAAGGCATCATCAGTGGCACGATGTACAACACCACGACCGATCAGGCGTACACGGTCCAAGGCCAGGTGGACCGAGAAACGCAACGTGTGGCGTTCCGAATTGGTGAAAGCGAAAGCATCGTGCTAGAGTCCGGTTTGTACAACTTGACTCAAGATGAAGCGCCCCTGCTGGTTCACTACGGAACCGATCAAGTCGAAAATTGGCTACTCGTTCGCCTCGAAGACGACGATGACGAAGAGGCAAGTCTGCCAGACCCGTTTCAGTAGCAGATAGGCCTGACGTAAATAAAAGTTGCCGAAGCGACTCTGCAGCGGCTGCAATCCAGTTTTGAATTTGCCATTCGAGATCGAGATCGCAATCAACAGTTAATGTCAACGCCAAACCGATGTTTGCAATGTGACCGAGGGCTTTTCCCCAAACAGTTTTCGATATCGACTCGCGAAACGCCCGAGGTCCCAGAAACCCAAAGCAATCGCCACCTCCGTCACGGATGTTTGATCCGGACAACTCGCGCGGAGGGCTCGCCTGGCATCGCGGAGACGATTGATTTGCAGGTATTGTTGCGGTGAAATGCCATACCGCCGTTGAAACGCGGTGCGAAGCGTTCGCTCCGGTATCTGAGCAAGCTGAGCCAGCGTCGCCACGGACAGAGAATTGTCCGGAGAGTCCGAAACCAATTTAATCGCAGCATGAGTGTGCTGACGCCAGCGTTCGTAATGCTTATTCAGGGCTGATCCTGGTGATTGCAAGATTTGGCGAACGACCGAAACCAACTCCTCGCGAAAGCAAAGCGTAGCAGCGGGACTAGACAAAACCGAGCGCTCAAGCTGGGCGGCTGAAAGAAACTGGCAAACGAGAGAGCGAAACTGTTGCGCCAAACGATTCGCAGGCCTTAACACCAACGGTCCTGATGCCGATGCAACTTCTTGCTCGTCAACCGAGAGGGGAAGATCAGAACTCGGAAGGAACACCGAGACCCAGTCATGCTGCGGCTGACAGGCAAGACAGAACTCCTTTCCCGGTGGGATCACAAAAACTTCATCTTCTGCGAGCATGCATCCATTTGCCAAACCGTCGCGGCCTTGAGCAGACTGTTGAAAGAATGTCCAGCCAGCGCGGAATGTGCTGCCCTCCGCAATGTTCCCTCCTCCCTCCTGGCCATGCTGAACATGGATCTGTCCCACCGAGGCGTGCCGAAACTCCCAACGCGGTGCTTTGAGCGATGGCAGACGCATGTCCATCGATGCATCCTGGATCACTTCGGCATAGGCTTCAAATTCGGTGAACACACGATGAATCATGAAAGCCCCCTGCGACAGGTTGGTAAGCTGAATGTTTGCGAGAATATTCTAGGTGGCCGAAATTACGTAGCATAGCTGGTGGGGATCAAGCAAAACCTGTCAAGGAACTGATCACACCCATTTCCATCGACAAGCAGCATTCGGCTAACCAGGACAGAGACTTCGGGCAGGACGATCAATCCTGCCCCATGCACCCCGCTCCGTCTTCCTATCGAGAAACAACATGAAACGTAAAGAGATTGTAAGTCCGCTATTTGCAGCTGTCTTGGTCGGCCTGCTTTTAGCGGCCGAGGTGAATGCGCAAGAGAAGCCAAACATCCTTGTCATCATGGGTGATGATATCGGTTGGTTTAACACGAGCTGTTACAACAGTGGGATGATGGGCTACCAGACGCCCAACATTGACCGCATCGCCAAAAGCGGCATCCGATTTACCGACTGCTATGGCCAGCAGAGTTGCACGGCAGGGCGATCTGCGTTTATCACGGGGCAATGCCCCAAACGCACAGGTCTGCTGAAGATCGGCATGCCCGGGGACCCGGTCGGACTACAGCCGCAAGACCCCACCATCGCCGAGTTGCTGAAACCACACGGCTATGCGACTGGGCAATTTGGCAAGAACCACTTGGGCGATCTGGACGAGTTTCTACCGACCAACCATGGTTTTGATGAATTCTTCGGCAACCTCTATCACCTCAATGCCGAGGAAGAACCAGAAAACATTGACTACCCGAAAGACCCCGAATTCCGAAAAAAATACGGTCCGCGTGGTGTCATCAAGTCCACTGCCGATGGAAAGATCCAAGACACCGGCCCACTGAACAGTAAGCGGATGGAGACGATCGACGAGGAGTTCCTTGCCGACACAATGGACTTCATGGAGCGTCAGCACGCCGCGGAAAAACCATTCTTCTGCTGGTTCAATTCAACGCGGATGCATATTTTCACGCATCTAAAAGAAGAGTCCTTCGGCAAGACGGGTCGCGGCATCTATGCCGACGGCATGGTCGAACACGACGGTATGGTCGGACAACTGCTAGATAAACTCGATGAACTTGGCATCACCGACAATACGATTGTGATCTATACGACGGACAATGGAGCCGAAAAATTTTCTTGGCCTGACGGCGGAACATCACCGTTCCGTGGCGAAAAAGCCACCACCTGGGAAGGCGGCATCCGTGTCCCATTCCTGTTGAGCTGGCCGTCGAAGATCAAAGGAGACCGTGTGTCCAACGAGATCATTTCGCTGGAGGATTGCCTGCCAACAATCTTGGCTGCCGCGGGTGAGCCTGAGATCAAGGAGAAACTCCTGGAGGGTCACCAAGCCGACGGCAAGACTTTCAAGGTGCACCTGGACGGGTACAACTTGCTACCGTATCTGACGGAAGAGGTTCCGAAGTGTCCTCGCGACCGATTCTTTGCCTTTGTCGACGATGGCTCGCTTGGAGCCGTGCGATACCAGAACTGGAAATTTCACTTTTCCACCCAGGAGCGGCATGGCGTGAACGCTTGGTTGCATACCCAGGATTCTCGAAAAGCCCCCCTGATTATCGATTTGCTGGCCGATCCATTTGAGACAGCGCCCGAAGAGTCGTCCTACTACGAGGACTGGCTCGTCCGGCACATGTTCACCATGGTTCCACTCAAAAACCTCGTCGCAGATTTCATGGCGACTTTCAATGAATTCCCGCCACGGCAAGAAAGCGGCAGCTTCACACCGCGGCAGTAGCGGCCCAGTCTGTTTAACAGCGGAACGCAGCTATATTGATGATGCTCTAATCCACCGGCCTGGTGGACCTGCGCGAATAGTGCGGTCGAGTGCACTATTCCGTCTCGATCAAAAACCTTGTCTGCCCAGCTAGCGGTTGCCGATATCAGAACCAAAAGCGGTACAGTTGCTGTATCGCAGGTTCTTTTTTAGCACGGACGCTAATCTCGCTTTTCAAAAGCTGATTGCGACTGCCGTGATGTTCCTTGCCCGCGCCCCAAAGTTCCTGCTGTGGATGCTGCTGCCGTGGTTGGTGGTGTGCAGTTCAGGATGCTTGGTCACACGGGTCAAATGGGTCTCGCCGAAAACGGTTTCGCCGCGTCCCAACATTTGGTTCTGCTGCGACGACGACATCGATCCGATCGAGTCCGTTTATAAGAACGCGGTGGCGCTGCATTCCGAGGGTCATTCCGATTGCGTCGACCTGTTCTATCAGGTCGCCGCAGCAACCTGCTGGCACGATGGATCGGTCTGCACAGATTGTCGGGGCCAGAAACTGCACAAATCGGCGCTGACAAAACTCGTTGTCAGTGGTCAACAGTTCGGGCGGCTGGATCCGCGGTGCGGATTACAGGTCCAACTTGATGGATCGGAACACTGGATTCCGATCTCGCGACACGGCTTCGTCTGGAAGGCCGATGACTTTCGATCGCTGCACGTTGTCGGCCCCTATCGAACCAACGCGTTTCGCACGACCTATCGCACACCGGGAGCCGGCATTCCACTGGTCGTCGGCGCAGCAGTCACAGGCCAGCATTCCTTCATGCCGCCAGAAAGCGTGTTTGCTGCGACCCTGCAGATGACACCCGGCGTTTCCGGCCCCAGCGGATTGCCAACTTTGGCACTGTACGATCCGCTGCGAATCGATTACTCACGATCCCCCGACGGACCCAACAAGTTGGCGAAAGACCTGTCGGCACCGATTGCCTATCGCGTTCGCAACGAAGCGCAAACCATCCTGGCGGATTTCATCAATCCCAATGCGATGACCGACGAAAGCATGTTGTACATGCTGGAACCCTACCAACGCGGGAAGATCCCCGTGATCTTGGTTCACGGCCTGCTGTCCAACGAATTCACTTGGGTCGAAATGGTGAACGAGCTTCAGGCGTACCCGGGGTTCATTGACAATTTCCAAATCTGGGTGTTTCACTACCCGACCGGTCAATCGTTCCTCGCCAGTGCCGCACGACTGCGCCAGGAACTTCGAATGGTTCGCCGTGACTTTGATCCACATCAACAAGACCCAAGTTTGTCTCAGATCGTATTGGCCGGCCACAGCCTGGGCGGACTGGTATCAAAACTTCAAGTCACATCCAGCGGTCACCAATTGTGGAACGCCGTCGCCAACCGCCCCTTCGATCAAATTGTTGCGTCCGGCCCGACCAGGCAAAGTATCGCAGAGTCGTTTTTCTTTGAACCCTCTGCCGATGTCAGCCGTGTGATCTTCATGGGCACGCCGCATCAAGGTTCGAAGATTGCCAATTGCACGATCGGACGCATCGGTTCACTGTTGGTATCAGAACCGGAACCGCTGGAACAAATTCATCAAGCACTGATCCGTGACAATCCCGGCGTGTTTTCTGCCGAAGTCAGTGATCGGATCCCCACCAGTATCGATTTGCTGGAACCCTCCAGCCCGCTGCTGCAGGCCATTTCGGCACTGCCAGTCAGCTGCCGTGTCCGCATGCACTCGGTGATCGGCAACAGCTGTTTCACACTGGCGATGGGCCGATCCGATGGGGTGGTGCCTGTCAAAAGTGCCCGTGAGCCCCGTGCCATTTCGGAACGCTACATCCACACCACACATTCGCGACTGAACGACCATCCGCAAGTCGTCGAAGAGGTGATTGCGATCCTGTCTCAGCATTTGCAAGAGTCCAGTGCCTGCAACCTGGCGACCGCCGACTACCGTGATCCCGGCAACACGGCAGCGGTCCTGGCGTACTAGCATTCTGTCCACTTTGAAAAAGTGGGGTCAGCCTCCGGCTTGCCATCTCCAGACCGGGTTGCTTACCTGATCGGAAACCGGTTCCGCAGCGATTCGTATTGCTCTGTATCTTTTTTTCGCTAACAATCCGCAGCGAAACCTTGCCGACACGCTCATGCGATGCGGCATTCCTCGTCCAATCAACGCGAATCGCGTGAATGTTCCCGTGCCGATCACGGCGAACAGAATCAAACCACGAGTTATATTATGCTAGCAATTGTCCGATCAAATCTGCTCCGTGGCGGCTTGGCCGTTGCAGCCATCGCCATTCTAGGGCTCTCTGCTCACGCCCAGCCCTCCGCGATTGACAACGAGCTGAAACGGCTCAACGGTCATTGGCGAGTGGTCGAGATGGTTGAAGACGGCCGGGCGATTCCGGAGGATCAATTACGCCAATGGTTACCGGGCGGCGGCATCTTTGAGATCGTCGACTACACCATCATTTTTAAGTCACCGGTCAATGGCGCGAAAAGCACCAAGTCATTTCGCTTGGACCCGGCGTCTTATCCCAAGCAAATGGCGATCATCGATCGCGATTCGACGACAGGCACAGGGATTTACAAATTTGACCAGGGCAAATTAATTCTGTGCATCACGAACGAAGCAGCTCAGGTGCCGACCGAATTCAGCGCCTCGGCCGGGTCAAAACGAACCCTGTTGATCCTGGAGCGATTTGATCCAGGCAGCGGCGACATTCCTGGGATGAATATGAATCTGCCGCCGCACCGTCCGATGGCGGTGACAACGGCACAACTGGAACCCCAGCCTCAACCGCAACAACAAATCCCGTCGGTTCCGTTGCCTGAACCTCCTCAGGTGGTTGCGCGCCCGTCGAGCATTCCCTATCAGCAACCGCAGCAACAGACCACCCCGCCGCCGTCGATCGTTGCCGACAATATGGCCGGTCGCGTGTTGACCGACACAGAGGTTCGCGACTTGGCGATCGGGACTTGGCGATTGAATGATTCCGAAGGTTCGGTCGACATCGTGTTCGGAATCGATGGCACCTTCAAAACCTATCGCTACTACAAAACGATGTCGAACTTTCAGTACGTGTTCACACCGACGCCGATCTCAGCTGGTAGATGGTCGATTTCCAGTGGCCGCCTGATCGCCAATGTCACATCTTCCTCACGCGCCGACCGCGTCAATCAAAGCTTTGTGCCGGCTGTGCGATCGATTTCACCGACCGACATGATCTTGGAAGACCATCTCGGACGTGTGATGCGCGCAGTCAAAATCCGCTAGAGATGGGGCGGAAGTATCAATAGCCGTAGACGGGACGATAGGCGGGAACATCGACCCGGTAGGTTGTCACCGGAACGGCGACGGGGACCGCGGGAGCGAAATACGTTCGCAGCGGCGCGTAGGTGACCACTGACGGTGCGACGAGTGGTCGAACCACCACCCGGCGGCCGAACAGACCACGTCGCCGCGCGGTGTAACCGACGACCGGCGACGGCGCCAGCACCGGGGCATAGTAGGCGGGGTATTGGGCGTTTGCTACCGTTGGTGTGGAAAGCATCGCTGCCGATGCGATCGCGATGGTGCAGATCAGTCGAGTCAATCGACGCATGTCTATCTCCAGAGTCATTGTTCAGACGGGTCTTCATTCTTGGCACTGCACGCTTTCGTGTCGATTGGGGCAGAGCGTCGCATCCGCTAGATCCTAGGCCTCAAACCCACCGAAGTCCGTTGGAAGTTTCCGATCTACCACAATTGGTTCGAAATGCGGGGCGATTGAACGAAGTCGTCGCAGTGTTGCTCAAATATGGCATCGCACCCTGGCTGCGAAATGTCAACGCGGACTGGGTCCAACGGCACCTGTCCAGTCGCGACGGAACCAAAATTGGCGATGTCACCCAACCGGTCCGCGTCCGCATGGCGCTGACCGAACTCGGCACCACGTTTATCAAGCTCGGGCAAATTCTCAGCACCCGCGCCGATTTGGTAGGCATCGAAATGGCGCAGGAACTTTCCAACCTGCAATCGGACACACCGCCGGACGCACCGGCCGATGTCATCCAGACAATCACGGAGGAGTTGGGTGAACCTCCCGAACAGTTGTTTGCCCAGTTCGATTCAACCGCGTTCGCTTCGGCATCGATCGGCCAGGTTCATCACGCCGTGCTACAGGATGGAACAGCGGTTGTCGTCAAAGTGCAACATCGTTCGATCGAAGACCGAATTCGAAATGATCTGGAAATCTTGATCGAAATGGCTCGATTGGCAGCAAGCTATTCGGATGAAATCGCGCGTTACAACCCGGTCGACGTGGCAACCGAATTTCGTCGCACGATGTTGGCCGAACTTGACTTCACCGGCGAACAACGCAATTTGCTTCGCTTCGCTGCGAACTTTGAATCCGACCCCACGATTCAGTTCCCGGCGCCGCAACCGGCACTCTGCAGTCGGCGGGTACTGACGATGCAGGCATTTGTCGGCATCAGTGTTTCCCAGCGCGATCGCTTGATCCAATCCGGGTACGACTTGGAAGACATTGCCCGCCGCGGCGCGGACATGTTCCTGCAGATGGTTTTTCGCGATGGGTTTTATCATGCTGATCCTCATCCTGGCAATTTAATGGTCCTGACCGATGCCGTGATCGGCGTGTTGGATGCCGGGATGGTCGGCCGAGTCGACGACGAATTTCGCGAACAAACGGAAGATTTATTGGTTGCGGCAATCGACAAAGATCCCGACCGATTGTTGGATGGAGTGATGCAATTGGGTGACGTTCCGGCCGACCTGGATCGCGCCCGACTGCGTAGCGATTTAACGGAATTCATTGACCAATACTCTTCACAATCGATCGATCAGTTTGACCTTCGCGGCGCACTGATCGGCATGGTCGAAATGATTCGCCGGCATCATATTCTGTTGCCCTCACGCGTTAGCCAATTGATCAAAATGATCGTGATGCTCGAAGGCACCGCACAACAACTCAGCCCTTCGTTCACGCTGGTCGAATTGCTGCAACCCTATCGCACGCAAGCCATCGAGCGACGGTTGTCGCCGCAGCGAATGTGGCGGAAGCTCAGTGGCATGCACCGCGATTGGAGTCGCTTGTTGGACACCATGCCGCGAGACATCACGGACATCTTGAATCGCGTCCGTCGCGGCAGTTTTGATGTGCATTTGGAACATCGTCGGCTCGACTCAATCGCCAACCGATTGGTGCTGGGTTTGCTGACCGCGGCACTGTTTGTCGGTTCGACATCGCTGCTGAGCAATCAAGTGCATCCCCTGCTATATGACACCTCCATCCCCGGGGCGATCGGCTGTGCCAGTGCCGTCTATCTGGGATTAAAATTGATTGCCGCGATCAAACACTCCGGCAATATCTAGCGGCGTGACGCTGCCCACAGAAAACCGATCTCAAACCTATTGTTACGATCCTGACAAATATTGCGGCTGCGAACAGGTGCAAATTGGGCCGGATCGGACCGTCCGGGCAAATTTGCCGAACCGATTCAAAGCCACGGGAACTAGAATCTCGCTACAATCGGTTCGTTGCCCGAACTGTCTCACTTCTTGCCAATTCGCACCAGTCATCCATGAATCGTCTACTCTTTGCATCACTGTCGTTGGTGTTCTTGCTCGCCTCTGCCGTCGCACCCGCATTTGCTCAGGCGCCCTTCAGCGGAATGAAGTATCGGATTCCCAGCGATGCGAACACGTTGATTTTGATCAATGCCGAAAAGATTTTTGGTTCGCCGGTTGCCGACCGCGAGCATTGGGACGCACGCCGCAAAGCCGCGTTTGAATCTGGCGTTTCGGCACTGCCGCCGGATGCGATCGAAGTCGTCTTGGCCGGCCGTTCGGACCATGAATTTGGCAAGACGCTGTGGGAGTTGTCACTGGTGAAACTGCGCGGCCAACGCAACGTTTCGACCGTTGCCACACGCTTCGGCGGTGAAATGGATGTGATCGCTGAACGATCGGCGGCACGGCTGCCCGACGATCATTATGTGGTCCAGATCAGTGACACCATGCTGGGCTCCTACACCCCGGCCAATCGCCAGGACGTCAGTCGTTGGTTGAAATCCACCGACACGACCGACGGCTCAAAAATGTCCCCCTACCTGGAACAGGCCCTCGGCTATGCCACCAAGGTTGGTACTCCGATCGTGATGGCAATGGATGTTAGCGGTTACATTTCCGCGACCACAATCAAAACACGTCTGTCAACGCTCGAAACCTTGAAAGACGCCGATGCCGATCTTAACGAACTGGCGAAATTGATCAGCACGGTGCAGGGCATCACACTGGGTATCACGCTGCAAGATCAAACCGTCGGTGCGATCCGCGTCGATTTCGAGCAGTCACCTGAACTGTTGGCCAAAGTCGGCAAGCCGATGCTGATGGAAGTATTAAAACGACAAGGGGCAATGATCGACGACTTTGAAAATTGGACGCCGTCGATCAGTGGCAACACCTTCCTGATGAAAGGAACGTTGTCGACCGATGGCACGCGGCGCGTGATGAGCGTTCTGGAACTGCCTCGCACATTGGCCGATTCGATGTTTGCCGCCAGCTCCCCTGGTTCAGATCCCGAGGGTTCGGCAAAACGCATCGCATCTCAGCAGTACTACAATTCGGTCACCACATTGATCGATGACCTGCGTGAAAAACCCAAACGCGACCATGTCAAAACGTTCGGCCAAGCAGCCATGTGGTACGACAAATACGCTCGCAAAATTGATCAACTGCCATTGTTGAATGTCGACGAAGCACTGTTGAACTGGGGCGCTCAGATCGCTGATTCGTTTCGCAACGCTGAAATGTTCATGAAGGGGGTCGGGATGCGCAGCTCGGTGCGGACCGAAAACAACAACGCAAGCTCCGGTGGCTACTATTCAACCGGTGGCGGCTATCGCGCTGGTTATGGCTACGGTGGTGCCGGGTACGGGAGTGCCGGGTACAGCGTCAGCCTGGGTGCCGGTCGCGCTTCGGTCAACGAAAAGGGACGAACAGATTCAAACATTCGTAGTCAGGAACGAACCCGTGGCGCTGCTTCGGTCCAAGAAATCTGGCGACAAATCGACGATTCGGTGGCTGGCATCCGTCGTGAAATGACGGAAAAATACAACGTCGAATTTTAGTCGTCACTCCGTCCTGCGGCGAACAGACCAGCTGGCAGTGACCAACGTGACCATCGCCGACGCTTCGATAATCTCGAAACGCGGGCGGCGAGGTCGCGGCCGAACAGGCCATTGCCCTGGTTCAAAATCCCGATCGGGACATTCTTGACCGCTTGTGTCGCAGCAAAACGAAACACCACCTTCTGCACGATCGGGGGCACGATCAAGATCAACGTGTTGGGAACCAAGACGGCGTCAATGTCACTGGCCAGAAAAAGGGTTTGCAGCGACGAAACGTAGTAACGTGTGGTAACACATCGACCAACAACGTCAGCGTCGCAGCCGGATGACAATCGGTTCGCCAAAACCGATATCCAACAATTCCGAGCACGGCCAAAATCAGTGCCAATGCGATCAGGGGGCGTGATGCTCGGCTGATAGCGGTCATGGAACGTTCGCAGAGAAGTCTAACAAATGTAGTTCCGTTGCCATTTTTCTGTGCGGTGATGATTTATCACATCGCCGTTATCATGGAACCGAATCCTGCCAACCGTCTCCGTCCGCCGCCGATCGCCTTGTCACGCAACCCGTTCTTTCAATCACTCCGCATCCGCTTGCTCGGGCCGATCGTGACCTGCGCACTGCTGTCTGCGTTCGCAGTGGCGCTAGGATCGTATTGGCTGGGAAACCGCTGGGCGACCGATGAATTGCAATCTCGTTTTCAGAGTGTGGACCGGACCCTCAAGTCGGCCCATTTTCCGTTGACCGGACCGGTGCTTCGCTCATTGGCGGAATTGACACGCACCGAACTGATCGCGTTGGGGCCGCAGCAACAAGTTCTGCAGAGCACGATCGAATTGTCCGACGCTGATCGCCAGCAATTGCGACGCCGTCCAGCGCCCGCGGAATTCACGATGGCTGAGCGCAATTATCGCCTGTATAGGACTGAGTTGGTCGGCCAGCGCGGGCAAGGCGAGCGGGCGGACCAGATGATCGTTCTGTTTGACGACCAGTTGCTGCAGGCCAGCCGTCGCCGCGCGGCGCTGCTGCCACTGGTCACGGGGCTGTCCACCATTTTTGCGCTCGGGTCGGTGACGCTTTGGATGACATCCCGGCTGGTGCGACGGATCGGGAATCTTCATCAGCGAGTCGAATCGGTTGCCGCCGGCGATTTTCAGTCCACGGTCACCGACAACATCGGTGATGAACTGGGGCAACTCGGCGGCGCCGTCGACTCGATGGCTCGACAACTGGACCAGCTTTGGCAAACCGTCAATCGACAACAAGGCGAAAAACTACTGCACCAAATCGCCGGCGGAATGGCGCACCAACTGCGCAACAGCCTGACCGGCGCCCGGATGGCAATCGAACTACACGCGGCACAGTGCCCGCATGCCGATGACGAGGGAGTGCGTGTGGCGATCGCCCAGATCGAACATTCCGAAAACCATGTTCGACGTTTACTGTTAGTCGGTTCCGGACAACAAGACCAACCCCGTCCCGAAAATGTTCTGGTTTGCTGGAATGATGTTCGCAGCAGTCTCTCACCGATCGCTCGACACTTAAACGTGCAGATCGATTGGAATGCCGATGCCCGTTTGGCCGACGATGAAATCAGCGATGGTCCCAGTTGGATCGCTGCGGTGACCAATCTGATTCAAAACGCAATGCAGGCCGGCGATCAGGTCAGCGTCGCAGCCGATCGGATGCCAGATGCGATGATGCGCGTGACCGTGACCGACAATGGCCCAGGCGTTCCAGACGCGATCGCCGCGGAACTGTTTGACCCGTTCGTGACATCGAAACCCGAAGGCCTGGGGCTGGGGCTGCCCGTGGTTCAGCGGGCCGCCGAAACACTGGGCGGCCGTGTCCAGTGGCATCGTGCAAACGAACGAACCGTGTTTGAATTTGACGCAAAAGTGATCGAGAGAGACGCAACCTGATGACAACATCCGCATTGATCTTGGTGGTCGACGATGAACCGTCCATCTGTTGGGCGTTTGAACGCATGCTGACCGCAGAAGGCCATCGGGTCGTCACGGCATCCTCGGCCGAAGAGGGACTGCAGAAAGCCGAACAAGAACAACCAGCGATGATCGTGTTGGATGTGCGGTTACCGCAGGAAGACGGAATCACCGCGTTGCCCAAGTTTCTGGCCGCAACCAACAATGCGCCGGTGGTTGTGATCACCGCATTTGGTGATTTGGAAACCGCCGTCGCCGCGGTGAAAAACGGTGCCACCGATTACCTGACCAAACCGTTCAAACTAGAAGACGCGCTGCGCACCTGTCGCCTGGCACTGCAAAAATCACAATCGCGCACCCATCCGGTCGCGACCGGACCGATGAACGTCGACGACACTGTTTTGGTTGGCACCTCCCCCGCCATGCAGTTGGTGTTTCGTCAAATCGCTTTGGTTGCCGACAGCGATCTTTCGGTCTTGATCACCGGCGACACCGGGACCGGAAAAGAGTTGGTGGCCGCTGCAATTCATCGCCACAGTCGGCGATCCGAACGAACCTATATTCCGATCGCACCGGTCACCCTGAACCCCGACCTGATTGAGAGTGAATTGTTCGGCCACGTCGCGGGCGCCTTCACCGGCGCAAGTGAAGACCGAGTGGGGCTGTTCGAACGCGCCGAGGGTGGAACGGTGTTGTTGGACGAAATCGGTGATCTGCCGCTTGCCGCCCAAGTCAAATTGCTGCGTGTCTTGGAACAAGGTCAATACTTTCGCGTCGGGGATGTGCGGCCACGGACGGCCGATGTCCGCGTGCTGGCCGCAACGAACTGTGACCTACACGCCAGCGTGGGATCGGGCAACTTTCGCGAAGATCTGTTTCACCGCTTGACGGGTGTGCAAATCCACCTGCCACCGTTGCGGGAACGAACCGATGACATCGCTCCGCTCTGCCGGCACTTCCTAACCGCGATGAATTATCCATCGGTCGAAACCGCTATCAACGACGAACTGCTAGCCCAGTTGGAACAGCGACCCTGGCATGGCAATGTCCGCGAACTGAAGAACGCCGTCGAACACGCAGCGGTGCTGGCGCGCGGCCGATCGCTGGGGATCGACGATTTCCCAGCATCCAAACCAGGCCGTGACACCAAACCCGATTCTCCGAACCGATCTTTGGAAACGGTGGTTCGCAACTGGACGTTGCATACGATCGAAAATCAAACCACCAACCATCCACCCTTGCACGCTGAATTCTTAGCCGCCACCGAACCCGCCTTGCTGCGGGTTGTACTGGAACACACCGCCGGCAACCGTGCCAAAGCCGCCGAGTTGTTGGGGATTCACCGCGGTACTCTACGTGACCGGTTGCGGGCCTACGGGCTGGATGATGTGGTGGGTTAAGGATCGTCGAAACAGCAGGTGCCGTCGCCGGACCGGCCACGGTTCAGACGCGCCTGCACCCCGACCGACTGAACCCTGGCGGGGTCAGCTACGATTGAACCCAAGCCCGTTGTTTTGAAGCCAGCGCTTTCTTAAGCCCGGCGGGCGACACAATGACTGCCGGCGGCGTAAGTCGCCGGACACCGAAGGAAATCAACCCAATAGCCCGGCGGGCGACACAATGATCCAACGTTGCGTGAAACCATGTGCCGCCCTCTGTGCTGGCAAAAGGCCGTCGCTGGACAGGCCACGGTTCAGACGCATCTGCACCCCGACCGACTGAACCCTGGCGGGATCAGCTACGATTGAACCCAAGCCCGTTGTTTTGAAGCCAGCGCTTTCTTAAGCCCGGCGGGCGACACAATGATCCAACGTTGCGTGAAACCATGTATCGCCCTCCGGGCTGGCAAAAGGCCGTCGCTGGATAGGCCACGGTTCAGACGCGCCTGCACCCTGGCCGACTGAACCCTGGCGGGATCAGCTACGATTGCGGCCTGGCGGGATCAGCGCGGGAAACACTGCCGCGGAACGTTACGCCGTGGCTTCCGCTTCCGGTTCATAGCCTTCGACATCTTCGTCGCCCTGGATATAGGTCTTTTCCTTGTAAAAGTATCCAACCGGGATGAACAAGCATGCGGTCACGAAGATGCACTTGGTCCAGAACCAAAAGTAAGCGGCGCCTTCCAACAGCACGCGTCCACCGATGGCATAGCTGCGTTTGAACTTGGTTTCTTCACCGCCACCACGTTCTTCGCGCAATCGTTGCTGAACCGATGCAATTTTCTCGGGATCCGTACCGGCTTCGATTTCAATTTTCCGGCGTTCTAGCCAACTGAAATAATTTGGATCTTGCGATTCAGTTTTGTTCTCGGCACGCGAAACGATCGAAGTCAGGGTTTGGTCCCAGCGTGAACCGTCAACTTGATCAGCCCCCATCGAGACCAACAGGAAACGATCTCGCGAAAGCGTTTTGTAGCGAATCGGATTTCCAAATCCATCGGTCTTCCCCGCGATCAATTCATTGCCATCAGCGTCGCTTGGCAATTCAGATTCCACCTGCCCGCCCTGGCCGGCAAAGAATTTGTCTTCAATCACTTGAGCGGCTTCGGCAAAGGCAGCTTCCGAGGAATTGGTCACGGCATCAACAGCGCCATCGTCATTGAAGGTCAGTGTCGCGTCATCCTCGGTGCCCGATTTTCCATCAGGGCCCAAGATCGTCAGTGTCGATTGGTCATCGACGAGGGCATCGAAACCAGACATCGAAAGTGACTCGCCGGGTTGAAAGGAACTGGCGTCCAAGCCTTCGGCGGCGGCCAATACCGATGGCGTTTGAATGTATCGATTGACACCGGCAGTGAACACGTTGCCCAGCGAGACCGACAATAGGAACAACGCCATCACAACCGACTTCATCGTTTTGGGTGCCTGTGTGTAGGCAAATTCCAGACAGGTGATCGAAACCATCACTTCGGATGCCGTCAGGATCGCATAGGCCAAGAACTGCCATGAGATTGAAGGTTCGCCGCCGGCGTCGATCCACTGTTGAACGATTGACACGATCGAAAAACCACCTGCCATGACAAACAGGCCGATGCTGATTTTACGAATCGGTGTCATTTCAAAAACGGTGTTGAGCGCCGGATAGATGCCGAATTGAAACACTGGAATCAATGCCAACACCATGATCGGATTGATCGCCTGGATTTGCGATTCCAACCATTCGATTCCCATCCAGTTTCGGTTCAGGCTTTTGGCCTGCAACACCCACGAGGAACCGGTTTGATCAAACAGTGCCCAGAACACAGCGACAAAGGAAAAAATGCAAAACAGTTTCAGGATGGTTGAAATCCCGGTCCAGCTAAAGGTTTCCTTGAGAAACTTCATCCCGCCTGGCGGAATGTGTACGAATCGATTGCGTCCCATCCAGAACAGCAGCGTCGCAAATGCCATCAGCACTCCGGGAATGCCAAATGCCCAGTGAGGACCGTAGTTTTCTAACACCCAGGGCGTCAGCAGAGTCGAGATGAACGACCCAAAGTTGATGCTAAAGTAGAACCATTGATAGACCTTGGTCAGCAGGTCTTTGTTGCGTTCACCAAATTGATCGCCGACGTGGGCCGAGACGCAGGGTTTGATACCGCCGGAGCCGACGGAGATCAGGAACAGCCCGACAAACAACCACATCGAGGCTCCCATCGGCGGAGCGCCCATCATCGCCAGGGCCGCGTGACCGATACAGTAAACAATCGACAGGTAAAGAATGGTTCGATACTTGCCCAAAAAAACATCGGACAGCAGGGCGCCGAGGACCGGAAAGAAATACGCCGCTGCGGTGAACGAGTGATAGTGCTCGGTGGCTTCGGCGTTGGACATTGCCACCGTTTCCGAACTGCCCATCCACTGCAGGTAATCGACCATAAAGATGGTCAGGATACACTTCATCCCGTAGAAACTGAATCGCTCCGCGGCCTCGTTCCCGATGATGAAGGGAATGCCACCGGGCATGCCGTCGGTGTCGGTCGGCTTGGTTGAATAAGAAAGATGATCCGCCGGGGGGATCGAAGGGGCATCCGTCATCGCGTCGGGACGGTCTGATTCAGACGACATGCAGTGTCTCGTATGGCAAGAAACGACGTGGAAATTGGGCTGCGTAGGAGTATAAGGTTTTTCTGCGTGCTAGCTTCCCCCGGTTCGCATGCACGTTGCCATTGCAGTCCTTTTAAGGGCGCGATGGCTGACCGCGTCAACCAGATTATTGCCGATGCCGGCTCCTGTCGCTGTCGAGTGTGACAATCAATGCCGGCAGGACGCTTAAATTCACGAGTGTTCCGATCACCAATGTCCAGGCGACAAGCGTCCCAAAAGTCGCGGTGGGAATGAATTCACTGGTCGAAAGCACGCTGAAACCGACGACCAATGCGACCGTCGCCAACATCACCGGCGCCCCAATACTGCCGGCCGCCGAAACGCTCGCCGACACAACATCACGGCCCCGTTTTCGACGCCGCAGGTAGGCCGACAACAGGTGCACCGATCCATCGATCGATAGCCCGACCGAAACCGCGGCAATCATTGCCGCGCCCATGTTGATTCGTCCGCCGAGCGAGGAAACCGCTGCGAGTACCAGAAACGCCGGCAGCAAATTGGGCACCAGCGCTGCAGTGGCCAATCGCAAGCTGCCCGTTGCCAACCACATCAACAACCAAATCAAAATCGCCGACGCGGCAAAACAACGCCATTGATCGGCAACCAGTTGATCCACCAGCCGCGTCATGATCACGTAGTACCCGGTCACCGTGACGGGTTCCGAAATTTGACTGTTGGCTGCGGCGGCGTCCCAAGCCGCCACACGCTCGGTTGCGATCCGCTGCACACCGGCAATCAGATTCCGTTTGGTCGCAGCCGACAAGCCTTCGCCACTGCGCAACATGATTCGCAGCTTGACACGATCCGGCGTCGTCGCACTCGGCTCAGAAATCAAGGCACCGATAAAGCTGGGCAACCGTGTCCGCATGGCTGCGATCCGCAGTGGCGCTGGCATCCATTTCCCTGCACCGGTTCGCCCCAATACCTCCGTGGCATCGGCGATACTGATCGCCTTGCTCAATCCCGCCGGACCACCCAATTCCTCCAGCAACTGTTTCTCCAATTGCATGACGTCATTCAAAAACGAATTGGACAAGGGTGAGGGAACATCGATCACCAAGTCCCACACACCGGCGCCGCCTAAATTCTGCTCGACGCTTCCGTAGTCGATCACAATCGTGCTGTCGTCACGAAAGTTGCGTAAAAAACTGGTTTCCGTCTCGCTACGTGTCACCACCGCAACCGCCACGATCATGGCAATCGCCGCACAGGCAACGGTCAGTGCCGGCCGTCGTACAAATCCACTGGCCAAGCGAACACAGAATCGGCGCAGTGATCTGGTCAGCCGATCTCGGTACGGCCCGATGCGCTGTGAGAACCCTTCGCCGGGCAACATCAGACAGGCTGGCGCGAACAACAAGAAACCCAAAAAAACGTTTGCCGCCGAAAGCGCAACCATCAATCCGAATTGACGCACCGGCAAAATCTGGGAGAACCAAAGTGCGGCGAATCCGGCCGCATCGGTCGCACAGGTCCAAAAGATCGGTGCCGCCATTCGCTGCATGACCTCGGACATCGATTCCAATTTGCAAAACCCGCGACCGCGACGACTGTGGTAGCGCACTCCGACATGCAACACCGCCGTGACTGAGACGACGGTGACAATCGCAGTCAAGATCGACGCGATCAAGGACAATGAAATCCCTGCCACAAACATCGTGGCTTTGGTCATCACCACCGACCAACCGATCACCACCGCCAACAACATCACCAAACGCAGATCGAACAAAACCACCATCAACACCAGCGACAGTAGCGCCACGGTGGTCATCGCCAGTCGCGCGCCGTCGCGACGCACCAATGCGAACGCTTCGTCAACCAACAAGGGTTCGCCGACCAATGACACCCCGCTAACCGCCGGTTGTTCGCCCCACCATGCTGCGACCTGCTTCAATCGGTCAACCGTTTGCGCAGCTTGCTGGTCATCGATCATCGTCACGACCGCGGCATGGGTGTAGTCACTCGAGTGCGTGTAGCCCGAAAAAATATCACTCAGTCGTTTGCCGACCGGATCCTTTCGACGCATCAATCGCGGTGTGGCGTTGGGTGTCGATTGGCCACCGATTCCGAATGGCAGCTTCACACTGGAAATGCTTTCGGCCGCATCGTTCAGGACCCACGGCGATAACGTTGCGGTGACTCCCTCGATCTCGCGAATTTTCTCTGTCAGAATCCGACTGCGATCGATCCCTTGGTCTGTCGCCAAATCCGGATCGTGGTACATCAACACCAGCACATCGTCTTTGCCGAACCAGTGTTTCAGATTCTGGTACTGGACTAACGTCGGGTCATCGTCTCCGAACAACGATGCAATGCTTTGCTCGGTCTCCAGTCGAGTCGACAGCGGATACGCAGCGGCAAGCAGAACGATGCCGAGCACCATCCATCCCCAGCGTCCTCGGATTGCATATTCGATCACTTTCTGCATCGCGACAGGCTACGTGGACTCGATGCCGGTCGTCAAGCTAGGATAGTGCCAGCGGCAAACCGTCCGCAGGTGAAAGCGGGCGATTCTGGGAGGCATCCAGGCTGACTGACACCTGCCGATAGCAAACTCGCTGCGGCGAACTCCATACGGAAAATCATTGCGAACTCGATCGATTCCCGGATTGCTTTTGCTGGCCATCGGTATGACGGTGTTGGTCCGCTCGTTGGCGATCTGGCTGACCCCGGCGGCATTTTCCGCCGACCCAGACGCGTACTTGGCGATCGCCGAAACCATTCAGCACTCAGGGGTGTTTGGATTAACTGATGCCCAGGGTGGCGCCAGGCCGACGGCCTTTCGGCCTCCGCTGTACCCTTGGTTGCTCTCGTTTGCGATCACAGATGACGGATTGTCACATGCGATCATCGCCGGTTTTCACTTGGTGCTGGCCGCCGTCACCGCCGGCTGTGTGTTTTCCACCACCGAACGACTGATCCAACAACAGGGCTTCGGTGGAACGCGCGTGACAGCGGAACGACTGGGGTTTGCAGCTGCGATGTTGACGGCCATTGATCCGATTCTGCTGAAACAGTCGACCGAATTGATGACGGAAACACTGGCCACCGCATTGGCAACAGTGGTGATCTGGTTTTGGCTGCGTGGCACCATCGCTGAAAGTCGCTCTACAGCGCTGATCAATGCAACCGGTTTGGGTGCGTTCCTGGCGCTGGCCTATTTATGCCGCCCCACGTTTTTGGTCTGGGCGGTGCTGCTGGTGTTTGCATCGTTGTTTGTGTCGCCCGTTCGCCGCCACTGGAAACAAACTGCGATGATGGCGTCATTGGTCATCGTCGCCGTTGTGGGATGGACGCTGCGCAACCAACGTGAATTGGGACATCCCATTTGGGCCACCACACATGGTGGGTACACGTTGTTGTTGGCCAACAATGAATCGTTCTACCACTACCTTGCTTCGGGCAACGTTGGTCAAGTCTGGGACGCCGAACCGTTTTTGACAGCGTACTCGCACCGTTACGAAGGGAATCCGCGGCGGCCAGAATTCTGGCAACAGGAATGGCCCGATCCGCCTCGTTACGACGCTGCGACCACCGAATACGATGACGATCGACTGTGCTATGAATCGGCAAAGGCAACGATTCTTCGGCACCCCGGCATGTTTGTTTGGTCGGCGATGGTTCGTGCCGGCAGGTTGTGGAGTCCGCTACCGCACGAGACTTCCGCACGAAGCGGCGTCGCCGTCTACGCTGTCGGCGTTTTCTATCTACTGATCTACGTGGCGGTTTTGGTCACCCTGATCCGACATCGCCGTGTTGTGTTTCGCAAACAGTGGTGGGCGATCTGGCTGCTGGCGTTGACGCTAACGGCGGTGCATTCGGTCTACTGGAGCAACCTGCGAATGCGTGCGCCCGTGATGCCTGCGGTGGCAATCCTTGCAGTGCTGTGTCTAGCGACCGCCCCACGTAGGTCAACTGCAACCTGACCAGCAAAAGCCGCTGCGTGAAATCGAACCTGCATCGATCGGCAAAGCAGTGTCTGATTGAAAAGGATCGCGGGAAAGTCGACGGTCACTAAACATCAGCGAATTCAAACACGCTGCGATAGGCGTTTTCAGATTCAAAGTATTCCAACATCCGGGCGTAGAATTCGTTCCCGCCAAGGGTGGAACTGTCACCGACGACGATCAACTTGCGACGGGCACGCGTCAGCGCAACATTGGTGCGGCGAGTGTCCGCTAAAAATCCGATCTCGCCATGATCGTTGCTACGCGTCAGGGTGATCAGCACCACTTCTTTCTCGCGACCTTGAAAACCGTCGACCGTATCAATTTCGACGTCACGTAATCCCGTCTGATTGCGCAACCAACGGGCCTGGGCGGCGTAGGGCGCGATGATTGCGATTTGATCGCGCTGGACACCGGCCTCTAACAGTTCCGTCACAAACCTGACGATCAATTTGCCTTCGCCGGAATTCAACTTGCTTTCGCCACCGGGCTCCAATTCTTCGTGCATGCCCGACCCGGCGGTGTCAACAAACAACAACGCATCTTCGGTTAGCGGCGATTGCTGAACATCCGGCAGGTCACACAACCGGTGCGTCGCGACGCTGGCATCGGCGATCAACGAATCATCGTAGAATTCCTGTGAAGAGAACTGCATGATCGGTTCGTTCATGCGGTACTGCACCGTCAATCGACGATAGATCGATTCCCCCTCACGCTCGATCAAACGGTGCATCATGGAATCCCGCATCCCTTCGGCGGCGGCCTGATCCGACAACACCGTCGGTGGCAACTGACAATGATCGCCCGCCATCACCACCATGTCGGCACGCATCACCGCTTGCCACACACTTGACTCGGTGCACTGGCACGCTTCGTCGATCACAACCAGATCAAACGTCGCGTCCCCCAACAGGTCTTCGTCGATCGTGGTGGTCGTACAGATCACATCCGACGAATCGATGATCCCACGCACGATGCTGCGTTCGAGCGATCGGATCTGCGACCGCAGATCACCGGCCGTCGCATACAACAGGCTACGGCGTTTCTTGGTGTCGCGACCGCGATTGGCGCGGCCTGCCGCACGCATCAGTTCTTCCAACTCCCGTCGCATGTCGCGGATCACGGCATTCGACGGATCCGCTTCGACCAACTCGTCCAATGTGTGTCCACGTAGCGATTCGAACACGCGCGCCGGATGCCCGACTCGCAGCACGCTGCTGAGCATCCCAACGAGTCGTTCCAGCAGATTGTCGACGGCCGTGTTACTGGGGGCGCAGGCGAGCACGCGATCGCCGCGCTGCACGCCCTGATAAATCACCTCGGCCAACGTCGTGGTTTTCCCTGTTCCCGGCGGGCCATGCAAAATGGCGATGTCAGGCGCAGCCAAGGCAAATCGAACGGCGTCCTGCTGTGGCGGATTGAGATTAGAGCAAAAATCGACGTCCTCTGGATCGCCCGGACGGATCGGACGCTGGTCCAGCAACATGTCACGCAATTGTCGCGAGCGACCATGCGCCATTCGCGCCGTGGCCATCGCAGCGAGTTGTCGGCGCCGTGTCGTTTCGTCCGGCGAAAGATCCAAACGAAAGAAACGGGCATCCGGCCATTTCTCGGTAGCAACTTGGATGACATTGGGTTTGCGGCGACTGACCACGCCGGCGATCCCTTTGTCGCTGGGGTCATCCGCATCGGAAATGACAACCGGCGACCCCACTTTCAACCGATTCATCGGCAGCGGCTTGTTGCCGAATTTGGCAAAATCAAATAGGAATCGACCGGCCAGCCCGGTCTGATGATCCTGGAGTTGCAGCCCTAAAATGGTTTCGCCGGTCCGCTCGGCGTCACTTGTGTTTCGCATTTGCCGGCGGCTTGCCATTCGCTCCCGCTCGGCCGCGCTCTCCAGATCCAGCCAACTGGCCAACACGTCGAAATAGGCATCGACACTTAGTCGATCCAAAGGTTGCTTCCGTGTCGCCATGGCTCGCGCGCGTGTCGTGTGCTGGAGAGAGAACAGCCAGCACAAGCGCACTCTTGGGAGTGTGCGGGGGCCAAGCTCGATGTAAAAACCGGCGGTATGATACAGAATTCACCCGCTGGCCTGAAGTGACCCCCCAGACCGGGCTCATCGAGCCCGGCCACTAAATAAATCCTGGCGCCTAGTCGATGGGCGTTTCCTTCTTGCCGTCTCGAAGGTAAGGCTTGCGAGTCTGCTCGCCTTGCACAGGTTGGAGTTCACGGACCCAGATGTTGCGGAAACGCACCGGATTACCGTGATCTTGCAACGCGATCGGGCCTTTGGAGGAATGTTGTTTGTACTGTGGCGGGCGGTTGTACGGGGTATCGCCCAGCAGTTCAAAGTGGTTTTGGATCACGACACCATTGTGAATCGCAGTGATGTAGGCTGGCGATTGCAGCGAACCATCGTCGTTAAACCGTGGCGCGGTCCAGAGAATGTCGTAGGTGTTCCACTGGCCGGGAGCGCGCATGGCGTTGGCCATCGGCGGTGTCTGTTTGTAGATCGCGCCGGCTTGACCATCATGATAGGTGTCGGCTTTGTAAGAATCCAAAATTTGGATTTCGTAGGTCCCCATCAGGAACAGCCCGCTGTTGCCGCGGCCCTGACCTTCGCCTTTGGGCGGGTTCGGCGCCGACCATTCGATATGGACTTGGCAATCACCAAACTCGTCTTTGGAAACCACTTGCCCTTTGCCCGACGAAACCACGCCATCGGCCACCGGCCAATTGTCGCCATTCTTCCAGTGGGACATGTCGGTCCCATCAAAGAGCACGACGGCGTCCGAGGGTGGCGAGTCGTCTGACTTGCCGGGATCAACCACCGGCGGAGCCTGCCAGGTGATGCCATTGAGATATTCTTCACCCGAGACGGGCGAGACGAGCAAGAGAATCGAAGCCAAAAGCGAAAGTCGGCGCATGTGTGGTAGGTCCGTGAATGACAGGGGAGGAACGTTCCGCGGGAGTTTCAGACAAGCCGGTATTATGGTCACTGTTTCGGCGACTCACAAACCGTGACGCCCGCTGAGCGCAGCATCGGCTAAAAAAACGAACTCCCAGTCTCCGGTCCAGAGACACCCCGAGGCGTGACGGGCTGTTGATTTAGTAACCCGACGCGTCAGCGAGGGATCCCGTCAACCGGCTAAATCCCTCGCTGAC
>NZ_JAMYFE010000055.1:0-19422 GCF_024129865.1 Stieleria tagensis
CTTGGTCGGATAAATCCTCCACACCAACGAAGCATCCGAACCGTGGGTTGGTCTTCGATCCAGACCGGCGGTCCGTCATGGATTGCTTTACTTAAATCCACATTGATTCTCCGTGCCTTGGTGCCTCCGTGAGATCGTGGTTTCGGAGTCTCTCACAGAGGCACAAAGGCACGGCGGACGAAATAAAACCCCCAGCCCCTTTTAGGTTTCCGTCGCGACTCGGTCATCGCCGCCGTTCATCGTATAGAGCAAGCAGAGGTTGCCACAGATAGACACGGATGCACACGGATGAATTGCTCCCGCCATCTGTGTAGATCAGTGTTCATCTGTGGCTGATATCGGATGCAGAATCTGGCGTTGCGTCGATCACCCGGGGTGAATCCGGGGACAGAACATGTCGATGTTTGGCGTGCCGTGGGGAGATTGCTCGTCCCCACAAAGCTCCTTTGGGCACCGCCGGCGGATCTTATTCCGCTAGAGCGTTTGTTCTGCTTTCCTGAGCAAGCACTGGTTCCAGGTCGGCAATCTGATGCTTTGTTTTTGCCGCAGGCGTGTTGGCGGAGGAAGTGATCTTGGATGCGTCAACGCCCTGTCGGTTGGCAAGGCGTTTGGGACGCCGCTTTCGCCACCAGACCATCGCGCCGCTGAAATAAAGAATCGCGGGGCTAAGACCGAGAACCAAGATGACCCAACGACCGGCTAAGCCAAACGCTTCTCCGTTGTGCAACGGAAATTGCCAGGCGAAAAAGGCGTCCGCTGCGGTGAATTTCGCTGGACTTCGCACGTCGAGTACCTCGCCGGTGTATTGGTCCAAAAAGACTTGCGATCGCCCGAAACTCTGCTGGACTTCATTCGATTGACGGAACGCAACTTCATAAGTCCCGTCGTCGCCTGATGGTGGATGCAGGTGGTCAAAGGTCGCCCCTGGAAACGTCCGCTTCGCAATCTCGATTGCTTGATCCGGCGACAAGGGTTGTTTGGATGCTTGATTCTTAGACGTCATCTCCGAGTCGGGTTCGGTCACGGCTGCGAACGTTTTGGCAGCGGCCGTGAAGACACCAGGAAACTCCATGTATACGCCGGTGAAGGTGACAACCGTCAGCAGCGCTGCGCTCACAATGCCGATCGTCTTGTGAAGGTCGTAATTAAAACGGCGGCCGCGCCGAACCGCAAAGGCGGCGCGCCAGCTGTGCTTCCAAAGTGGCCACCACAAAACGATGCCGGTTGCAATCGAGACGAGCACGATCACGCCGATCGAGCCCACCAAAATCGAGCCGATCCGTCCGGCGACCAATTGATAGTGCAGTCGATAGATCCATGACATTAAATCCTGGCCCCAGACTCGTTGCCCCGTTACGACACCGGAATACGGATCGACATGTACACCCACAAACTCGCGTCCCGCATTTCCGCGGCGACTGAACCACACCGTCCAAACGCCATTTTCCACCCGGGGACGACTGACCGCGACGGCGGGTTTTGCGGAGTCGTTGTAGGCAGATTCAGCGGCATCAATGACCTGGGCGACCGAGCGTGGTTGCCCGCTGCCCTGGGTGAGCAACAATTCTGGATTCAACCATTCATCGATCGCATGATCGAATACCAGTAGACTGCCCGTCAAACCGATCAGTACAAAAACCAGACCGACGGTTAAACCAAGCCACCGATGGATCACCAGCCAAATCTTACGCAACCGAAAGCTCGTTCCAGCTTTCCTGTCGACGGATGATTTGACGCTTGAACGGTGGTCAGTCATTTTTCGCTGCCCTGCTCGGGACCACGGGGAAGACTGCGCGAGCGTGATCCCTGTCGCTTCTGTTTCAACGTCACGCCCGTGATGTCGATGCTGGCAATGGCATTGTCACCTTCCGTGATATTGACCTTCCACTGCGATTCAGTGGGGCGGTCGAATTTTCCGTCGAGTTGATCAATCATCGCCAAATCCATTTTGGTCACGTCGACGGGCCAAGTGACTGTGACGTCATACTCACCCACTGGCGCGCCGTCATCGGCTTCGTACGTCTTCAGGCTAAAGTTGCCCTGTTCGTCCGCGATGCCGTAGGGCCGCGAATTGCGGACGTCGACTTTGCGATTGACCGCGTGCAAGGTGACGACCGCGCCGCTTGCCGCTGCGCCGTTGACCGTGATTTTTCCGGTCGCAGGATACGTCTCGGCGTGCCAATCGTTGCCGCAACCGGTTAGCAAACACGAAGCCAATAGGGAGCCAAGTATCAATGTGTATTTCATCGTGATTCCCTAAAACTCGCCGACCACTTCGTGACCATCGATGGAAGTCAACGCACTGAGCAAGTCCATGTCGATGTTCTCCGTCATGAAACGCACGGAGCCATCGGCCAGGCTGACTTGAATGCCTCCGGTATGAAAGGAATAGGGAGCTCCGTACAAGTTGCTGACGTTGATGATCTCCGTGCCAACGAACCAAGTGACGTTCGGCTCAGCGGTGCTGGGGTCCAGGTCGACCTGATAAGGGTAGAGCCAGCCGGAATTGAAGTGACCGGCCCATGCGCGATACTCCGAGCCCCACCAAGACGGTGCGACTGCCGTGCGCCCCTGAACGTAAAGCGCGGCGCGACCAGCCGTTTCATATTGCAAGATCGTATTCGTCAGGCCGTCGGTGACATCGCGGAACTTGCGGATTTCGTTCTGTTCAAACATGGAACGATTCGGGGTTGAGTCAGTGATCCAACCGGTGTCGCTACGGATGTGGCCGTAGTCGGAGGTTTGGAATTGATTCCCAGGTTCACTCTGGCCCGCTTCGGGGCTGGACGGGCACTGATAGGCTGTGGGCATGTTGGTCGCCATGTCGGCATTGTCCAGGTCATCCCAGCGGACGTTGTAGTCATATTGGCTTTCCGCGCTGCCGCCTTCCAGATACGGAAGCACAGCAACATTGGCGTGGGCCACGTGAATCGGCGACGCGTAGAGCCCGTCCCAATCGACCCAAGCCGGCGGCAGGCTTTTGTGGGCGGACTCATAGTTGTGCATCGCCAGTGCAATCTGCTTCAAATTGTTGCTGCACGACATTCGTCGAGCGGCCTCGCGGGCGGATTGAACGGCGGGCAGAAGCAATCCGACCAGGATGCCAATAATGGCGATCACGACGAGCAGTTCAATCAGTGTGAACGCAGCTCGGCGGCGGGGCGATCCCCAGGTGGAGGAACCAGTCAAACTCATGTGTGTCTTACTCCCAGTCAGCGGAAAGCCCTTTGCGGGCATAGCGGATGCGTGTTGAACGTGCCCGCACGTGGGGGGGGGCACCGATTCGCTCTTGGCTGGCTGGGGCCGCATGCTGCGACGGCTGGCTTGCTATGCGAAGATATTGAGAATCAAACTCAATAGGCCGGGGAGTTTAGCAGCCGGAGCATTGGTGTCAAGTCGCGCCCTCTCAAACCACCCGGCTCCGGTTTAGGCTGCCATTTTCACCACTGGTGAACATCAATCAGCTTGGCTTGA
The DNA here is from genome assembly GCF_024129865.1 of Stieleria tagensis. GTDB lineage: Bacteria > Planctomycetota > Planctomycetia > Pirellulales > Pirellulaceae > Stieleria > Stieleria tagensis. The sequence continues at coordinate 3,475 of NZ_JAMYFE010000055.1, forward strand.
CGCGGTGTCAAAACCCGAACCCGAGTTGCCGACGATGCCGTTGCTCGCACGGCAAGACGGAAAGCTTTGCCGTCTTGCCGTGCGGGCGAGCGACGAAACAGCAACAGCGTGACGAGGGGAGGATTCTGCGTCAGCATTGTTGGGGCGGTAAACTCACCTGACAAAATCAAATTCGTATTGGAGAAAGTGAAAAGCTCGTCAGTCAAAGGAGCATCAAACGCGCCTGGCTCTGACTATTTTGAATGCGTCACGCGCCAACAATGGTTTCCAGCGTGCAGTATCATCGCACGACTTGATGTCGCATTTAGGTGATGTGATTTGAACCTTTCTGGAGCAACTTCATGGCTACAAAGAAACTTTCGCAGAAGTCAGCAACTCGCGCCCTCGCGGATTTGAGAGAGGGTAATGAGCGTTTTGTCAAAGAGAACTTCAATGATCCCGTGCTCGATACCACGCTTCGCAATGTTAAGCGTCGAGAGCAACTGGTCGACGGGCAACTGCCATGGGCCGTCGTTCTTTGTTGTGCTGACAGTCGTGTTCCTCCGGAATTCGTTTTCGACTGTGGGCTAGGCGAGATTTTTACCATTCGTGTCGCTGGCAACATTGCCAATCCGGAATCTATCGCCAGCATCGAGTATGCTGCGATAAAATCCATCGGCAAGATTGGTGCGAATCTAGTCGTGGTGCTTGGCCATGAGGGATGTGGTGCGGTCAAGGCAGCAATAGAAAACGCAGCCGCTACGAAGCCAGCGAACCTCGGTCGGCATATCAACGGCTTGCTGAGCTACCTGACCCCAGCCGTCAGCAAGCTATCGCCGAAGAGTGTTATGGAATTCAACAACAAGTCGACCAGCAAGAAGAAAAAAGACAGCACGCTCAACGCGGCGGTCAAATCCAACGCGCTGAACTCCGTGTCCGAACTGAATTCTCTGTCGTCAAAGATTTCTGACGAAAGCGGAGTGATAGTAGTCCCCGCGATCTATCGGCTGGCGACCGGCAAGGTCGATTTTTTCGAAGCATAGCAAAATGAGGTATGGCCCGAATGCGGCGTTCTGTGGGAGTCGAGTACGAGTACCGCAATGCTGAGTACGAGTACAAGTACGATCAAGACGAGCCAGGACAATACGTTGGACCAAAGACGCCGAGTGGCATCGTCTCAAGTTGAAGTGAATCCGTGAATCCGGGGACAGGGCATGTCGATGGTTGGCCTGCCGTGGGGAGATTGCACGCAACAAGCGCGGTAGTATCGACGTGGTCGCTAGCGATTCAACCTCGCAAAGCGCTGTGGAGGTGCTCTGTCCCCACAAGCCCGTCGTCCCCACAAACCCCGAACTGTGCATCTGTCGTTTGAAGGATCGCAATGAGTGCTTTCGGGGCAATAAAAAAGCCCGCTTTCGCGGGCTTTTTTCAAGTGGGCGATACAGAACTCGAATCTGTGACCTCCACGATGTCAACGTGGCGCTCTAACCAACTGAGCTAATCGCCCGAAGCGGCTGAAGAGGACCTGGGTCGAAGTCCTCTTGCGGTAACGGATCAGATCGGTCTTGCGCCGCTGAGACTTCAGCGAGATCGCTCAAAGATCTGAATGCGTAGTCTGAAACGATCCGGCGGAATCGTCAAGATGGTCCGGTGGCAGGTTTGTAAAGAAACAAAGACTTGCCCGGTTGCCGCCAGAGGACTACAAATTTGGATGGTTCAGGCGTTTTTTCTTTCCACCCCCCATCGCGAACATGTCTCGATTCTTTGCCGGAATGTGCTGCGGTGCGTTGCTGTTGTTTGTGGTCATGCACTACCACATCGTGCATGGCAACAATGGCGTGGTGCTGGTCCCCAAGTTGAAGAACAACCTGTCGGGGGTCTACACGGACATCCGTCAGTTCGAATTGAACGACTGGAAGCAACACAAGTCGTTGGCGGCTGCGATCATGCAGAGCAATCAGGCGGATTTACTGGAAGATTCTGCTTACAGTGGTTTTGGCGATTCGATGCGTGGGTTGGTGGACAATCTGTTCAGTAATGACTGAGGTTGCGACGGCAACTCGGTTGCAAAATTCCCGTTTGAAACGGCTGCGACGCCCCATCTGGGCTTGGTCAACGGCGGATGCGGTTTGCCGATGAAGCGGTCGGTGGTCGGCAGCCGATTCATCCTATTGGACCTCATTCCTGTCGCTGGGCGAAATTTTTTGCCGCCGCAGCCCGACGGGACGATTGCCGACGGCATTGGTGGGGTCTGGTCCGCCGATGCACATTCGGCGGTTGCTTGCTCCTCCCCCCTACGGTGATTTTCCACGGGTTCGACTCTATGGCTCTCTATCGCAATCGTTATTTCCTAAGCGGGATTCTGTTGATCTTGCTGGGGCTACAATTTCGACGCGTCGAATCGTTCGTGCTCAACGAGAAAACGACTCGCATGGTCGCCAAGGTGACCAAGACCCCGTTGGTCGACAATTCCACGACGCTGGGAACGATTTTTGAACCGGTCACACCGATCCCCCGCAAAAAGGTCACGCCACCAAGATGGGTGGGTCTGTCAATGATCGCGGTCGGCTGCGTGATCACGTTCCATGCCTTTTCGATCCCCAAACACCGTCCGGGATGAGTGCCGGGCGGAAGTTTGCGAATCGCTGTCAAAGTTGTTAAGCTAACACCCGGTTGAGCAAGAAAAATGGAGTTTGGGCGGTATCAACCTTGAAACCGAGCGTTCTGTCGAATCAATGGGTTGCCTGCATGGACCGTTGATCGTTCGCTGGGTCAAAACAAGTGCCCTTTAGATGAGGCTCCCAAGCCCCCATGGTCAAGGCTCCGATCTTTGAGATCCGTTTTCTGGAATCAGAACTGGTGATCTCTCCCTCTCTTGACGCTCTCAACCGGCGGAAGTTGGCCGTTCAACTGTCCGCTCGAGTGGTCGAGGCGATGGATCAACCGCGGCCGGACATGTTGACCGATGTTGTCATCGATCTAGAACAGGTCACTTGGATTAGCAGTGTCGGGCTGAACGAGTTGATTCAGCTGCAGACGCGGGCGCGTGGATCAGGGATTTCGATGCGGCTGCGTTCATTGAACCAAGCGGTCCGCGACGTCTTTCGAATCACTCGTTTGGAACGAATGTTCGAATTCGAGGAGGAAGCCGCTAGAAATGACGACTCTCTCAAGCCAAATTCATTGGCATCTGCGGTTTCTGGCTGATGCGTGACGCCGCCGCGGTGGGTTGCGTTAGACTGGAACCCTACACTTCTTGTCCTCGAGGTAACTGGTCATTGGCATGACATCAGCCGACGCCGTCTGGACGTTTCGACGAGAGATCCCGAGTGACACATCGATTGGCAGTTCGCTGGTGAGCGAATTGCTGGATGCGATGATGTTGCGTGAATGGCCACCCACGGACCTGTTCCGCACGCAGCTGGCATACGAAGAAGCCATCGTGAATGCGATCCGTCACGGCAATCGGTGCGATCCCGACAAGACCGTGATGGTGGAAATGTCCTGTGATGACCAACGGGCCACCATCCAAATCACCGATCAGGGCGAGGGGTTTGACCCCAAGGATGTTCCGGATCCACGCCAAGACGACTTGCTGGAAGCCCCCGGTGGCCGCGGCGTGCTGTTGATCAGCGAGATCATGAACGAAGTGTCGTACAACGATCGTGGCAACCAGATCACGATGGTGAAGATCAAAGGCGATAACCCCCCGGTCGAAGATTAAGTCGCGGTGCAGGACGGTGGGGTAGGGCCAACGAGTCGGGGTGGTTACCGTCAAAGCGGAGTTTCCGAAGTTGCACCTGGGTTACTGGGAATGCGCCAGGTTGCATTTGCCCTAATGGAAATGCGCCAGGTTGCACCTGGCCTACTGGGAATGTGCCGGGTTGCACTTGGGCTACTGGAGGCCGGTCATGGTGGATTTGCCGCTGGAGAATTCGCCGACGGGCAATCCGGACTGTTGCAGCACCGAGACGAATAGATTGGCTAGTGGGTAGTTGTTGTCGCGGTCAAACGCCAAGTGTTGGCCGTGTCGAAAGCCGCCACCGCCCAGCAGGACCGGCAGGTTGCGGTTGTCATGGCTGGACGCGTTGCCCAAGTTACTGGTCACCAGTACCGAGGTGTGGTCGAGCAGTGAGCCGCCGGTTTCTTGGACGCCATTGAGTTCGCGTAGGAAATCGCCATAGGAAGCGATGATGTTTTCTTCGATCAAAGCCAACTGCGCCATCTTTTCCGCATCGCGACCGTGGTGGCTGAGCGTGTGATAGCCTTCATTGACGCCTTCGATCGGCACTTTACTGTTGGCCCCCGGCAGGTTCAACGTGATGAAGCGTGTCGAATCAGTCTGCAGTGCCAACTTCATCACGCTTAGCATCATTGCTTGGCATCCGACCAAGTCATTGCCGTCGGGTGGTGTGGGTGGTTTGGCGTCGACAACCGGCTTGGGAAGTTTCGCCCAGCGCTCGTTAGCCGCCATCCGTTTTTCCAATTCACGAACGCTGCTGAAATAGGAATCCAGTCGGTCGCGGTCACCGCTGCCTAAATCACGTTGCAAGCGTTTGGCGTCTTCGTTGACCACGTCCATGATGCTACGCCCGCTGCGGATTCGATCGGCTTGACGCAACCGTTCCTTGGGCGTTTCGTTGATAAACAGTTTTGCAAACAACTTTGCCGGCGAGCTTTCCGCGGCAATCATGGCGCCGGTGTCGGTGTACGAAGGGCTTTGCGTGCCGCTGGTGCTAAGCACCAATGACGGGTAACGCGTTGTGTCGCCCAAGTGTTTTGCCAACAACTGGTCCACCGAGATCGTGTTTTTGGCGCTGCCGCTGTTACCGATCGGTGTGGCGGTCAAGATGCTTGCTTCGGCGCGGTGACCGTTGGACACGTCGGGGTGACTGCTGCCGGAGACGACGGTGAATTTGTCGCGTAGGTCAGCCAATGGAGCCAAGTAGCGCGAGGGGGTGTAGTCCGTCCCGGCTTGTTGGGGAACCAAGTTCTCACCTAATAAACCCAGCCCGATGGAGATCGAGACGAATCGCTGGGGGTCGGGTTTGGAATCGGATCCGCGCGCCTGGTGCATCGCACTCAGCCAGGGCAGTGCCATGGCAACACCGCTGCCGCGCAGCACGGTTCGGCGCGCCAGTCGCGTGCGTGTGCTGTGGAAACGTCCAGGTTTAGAGGGGGAAGCTGACATGGTGGGACTTATTTGTTTAGGAACGGTTGGCTGGTGACGACGGCTTCGATCAAGGAGCGAAGCGGGAAGTGTTCTGCACGTGTTTGGGCAACGATGTTGTCGAGCGCTTTGCGATCGGAAAAACTGGTGTCGCGCCCCGTGCCATAGGTCAAGACTTTGGCGGCAAAATTTCGAGCCACTTGGTCGTCAAGTGTTGCGGCCAAATCACGGAACTCGTAAAACGAATCGAAGGGGCGACCGTCGGCCAGTTCATACGCCGAGTCGACTTTGGGCCCCGGCTTTAACGATTTGTTTTTGCGGGTGATGTAGTGATCGCGCCAGCGGCCGGCGGCATCGAAATGTTCGAGCGCAAACCCTGGCGGATCAATCTTGGCGTGACAGGCCGCGCACTCGGTTTGCGAGCGGTGTTTTTCCAGCATCTGTCGAACGGTTGTCGCGCCACGCACATCGGGCTCGATCGCGGGAATGTTCTCCGGTGGATCAGGAATTGGGAAACCCAGCAACCGATCACAAACCCAGACGCCGCGAACGACCGGCGAGGTGTTGCTACCGTTGGCGGTGACTTTCAAAATCGAACCGTGAGTCATCAAGCCGCCGCGAAACGGATGATCGGCCAGCGACACGCGCTGCCACTGATTCGGTTCGATATCGCAATCGATTTCGTAGTACCGTGCCAAGCGATCGTTCAGCCAGGTGAAATCGGAATCGACCAGCACTCGCGCCGGCAGGTTTTCTTGCAGCGCGGTTTCCAAGTAGCGGTAGGTTTCGCCTAGCATCGCATTCTGCACGACCAGATCAAACTCTCGGTACATCCGCCGATCGGGTTCGGTGAAGCTGATGTCGGCTAGGTCCAGCCATTGATCTGCAAAATCATGGACGAAGCGTTGTAGGTTTTCGCCTTGGAGTAAGCGACGGGTTTGGGCAACGATCACCTGCGGGTCTGACAGTTTGCCTGCCGTGGCCAGGTCGCGCAGTGTTTGATCCGGAGCGCGACCGGTCAGCAGGTAACTCAAGCGGTTCGCGACGGCATCATCGTCCAGTCGTCCCGGGGATTCGGTGAAGTAGACAAACCGTGGTGAACAGAGCACCGCGCGATAGGTTTGGATCAACGTTTCGATCGGGTCCGCTTGCTGTTGCAGTCCGTCATCGATCATCTGTTGGTAGGGCGCCAACATCTCGGTTGTGACCGAGCGACGAAAGGCAGCGGTGGCAAACGTTTTCAGTTGAGCGCTCAGGTCGTCGCCGGGCGACTTGCTGTCGAGCAAGAATCGCTTGACTTTGGTGTCCCAGTGAACCTTCAACTCACCGAACAGCGAATCGCGAACGTCTTGGGGTTTGCCACCGGGATAGATCCGCTGGATCGTCAACTGGTGCATCGCAACGCCAGGCACGTCTTGCGGTTCGGCTTCACCGACACCGACTTGCCCGCCTTTGAACTTCGCTTTCTTGATCGTGTTGTCAGCCGGTCGGATCTCCAACATGTGACCGGCTTCGATCCAGGCATCAAAGACATAGGTGTCTGGGGTGGAGGTCGCTTCGAAACTGCCGATCCAATGCATCAACGGTGATCGTGAGGAACATTCGCCACTGCGAATCGAGCACCACAGATTTTTATCTTTGGGGGCTTTGATCGAAGAAGCATCCAATGTGATCCGGTACCAACCGGCTTGGTCGAGTCGGCTGTGCGAGATGCGGCCATAGAACGCCATGTCGCTGGACCAGATGACGGCGGCACCCTGGCGCAGTTCCGGGTCACGGTTGCGTTGGCCTTTGCGTTTGTTAGCGATCCGTGTGGCGGGCATCGAAAGAACCCTGTCGTTGGATTGTTCTTTCGCGCGATCCAGTGCGATGTCCAGTGCCGTGTCGATCACGCGCAAGTGATCTTCCAGATGGTAGTGCGACATCGATTGGGAATCGGCGATGTTGCGAAAGCCATCGGTGCGTGGTTCTTCGGGCATCAACCGCGCCAAGGGCACGTCGATTGACAGCAGGTCGCACAATGTCGATTGCAATTGGTCGTTTGTCAGCCGACGTGAACGAACTCGCCCCAACCTCTCGAACTCAGCCGACTGACTTTGATCCATCCACTGAGATGCGGCTTTTAAAAACGCGGCTTTGGGTTTGCCATCGAGTTCACCGTATTCTTCCGGTGGCATTTCACCTGAACTGATTCGATCGAACACTCTGACCCAACGGTGCATGTCGTTGGCATTGGTCAATCCGTGTTGAGCAGCATGTCGCAGTGAATTCAGATCGAACCCACCTTCGCCGTCAGTGCCATCGTGGCAATCGATGCAGTTCTCGCGCAGGAACGGCATCAATCCTTTGTCGGCTGCTTTCGCCGTTGGAACGCGATTGCCGGCGGCGGGTGAAGTTGCATCCGGATTGGCAGCCACAACGTCCGCCGAAGCGGTCGCAAATGACAGGCCGGTCAGCAGCGCCACGACAACCCGCCAAGTCTTCTCAGCCAGGGTCTTCTGAGCCAAAGTTTGACGAGAGTGGGCGCGGCCGAGTGAATGATGAATGAAGTCAGGCTTCATTGGCTGTGTTGGCGAAGGAGGGCGGGGCGGGAGGGCGGCAAGCTGGCACTTCGGCTGCGGGAGGGCGGCAAGCTGGCACTTCGGCTGATGTCATTCAGCAGTGCCATTTGTTGGTTACCGTCGTTTGATTATAGCGGGTTGATCACCGATTCTGGATGGATTTATCGTTTCCTGTGGAGCTGGAATACGGTGTGTGGCTGATTCCTGGCTACGCCACTCTCTATTTAGGCGGTATTCTGGGCAAAGTTCCGTTGGATTTTTCGAATTTGATCCTTCACTGATCGTTCCTGACCGCTGTCCGCAAAGGCGTCTGAGATGCTGTTAGCAGAGCCTCCTGAAACCGAATACGACCTACGATTCACGCTGCTGGGGTTCCCCATTCGAGTCGCCTGGACGTTTTGGCTGGGCGCGGTGGTGTTCGGGCATAGTTTGTGCCAAGCGTTCGCGAACCAGAACCTGGGTATCGGTCCACTGCTGATTGCCTGGACAATGTGTCTGTTGGTTTCAATTTTGATCCATGAAATCGGTCATGCGCTGGCGTTTCGACTCTATGGAATCCAATCATCGATTGTGCTGTATCACTTTGGCGGGCTGGCGATCCCGACCAGCACCTACACGCCTGGTCGATCGATCACGCGCATCGGTGAAAAGGAACAGTTGGTGATCGCGTTTGCGGGGCCGGCGTTGCAGTTGTTGTCGGCATTGGTGTTGATCTTGGCGGTGCGTTTTTCTGGCTACCAAGTTGCCATTTTCGAGTGGATGCCGGCCAACTTGAATCGAATTCCATGGGTCACCGAAGGCAAGGCCATAGATAGCCACGGTCTGCTTGCGCTGGTGTCTTTTTACGTCTTCCCGAGTGTGGTTTGGGCGCTGTTGAACTTAGTTCCTGTTTGGCCACTTGATGGCGGCCGTATCGCGCGCAGTTTAGTCGTGATGAATGGGGGAACGATCGCACACTCGCTTTGGATCAGTGTGTTCTGTAGCGCAGCGCTGGCGTTCTACGCGTTCACTCATGGGCAACCGATGATGGCGATCTTCTTTGGCATGTTTGCCTTCAGCAGTTACCAGATGTTGGCTCCGATGAACAACAGTTGGCATTAAATCCAAAGCGTCAAACAAGCGGACAAGGGAAACATCTCATTTTTTTGCAAAAACTTTTGCTTGCATGTTTTGATCGATCGCGCTGTTTCAATCAACGCGGTTGAGCAGCGGTCCAAGCATGTTCGCGCGATCGATTGCAACAGCGCTGAAACCTGAATGTCGCCAGCATCGGTATGCAACATCGATCGTGTTGCAAAACGCACAACGCATTGCTGTATCAATGTTTGCGTCAACGTCATTGAATCGCGATGCGTGATGATGTTCGATGACAGATTGATCACTGGTTGCATCAAGTGTATGTGCGTGATGGGCGTTGCGCGAGCGTCCACGGATGCCACATCGGACATCGTCCGTAACAAAAACGCGCTTTCGTGCAAGCACAAATTTTATAAAAACGTGTTGCGGAATTTGTCGCGGCGCGTACAAATACCGCAAGTTTACGTCACGCAATGTTGACTGTTCAGTTGGATGACTGACTTCGATGTTGCATGACACTTGCTGACGAATGGTGAGCCGTGGCCGGTGGCTTGTCGGGGAACGTTCCCGCGCAAGTCACAATGACTCGCCATCGTCGTCCAATTCCGCGGAGGAAGATCGTGGCAAAGAAGAAAGCGACCAAGAAGAAGGCTGCTAAGAAAAAAGCGACCAAGAAAAAGGTAACCAAGAAGGCCGCTAAGAAGAAAGCGACCAAGAAGAAGGCTACCAAGAAGAAGGCCGTCAAAAAGAAAGCGACCAAGAAGAAAGCAACCAAGAAAAAGGCTGCAAAAAAGAAAGCAACCAAGAAAAAGGCCACCAAGAAAAAGGTGACCAAGAAGAAGGCTGCTAAGAAGCGTCGCTAGACTCCTTCGTTTTGCCGATCGTTTCACTCGATCGGCCCCATCCATTCATCAAACCGCCTCGAAGATCGATTCTGGGCGGTTTTTTCATGCGCCGATGGCATCGTTTAGAGTGTCGGCAGCGTCGGTTTGGGTGGTGCGGCCGCGTTTCGCGACGCCAGCGTGCGAACCATGGCCTGCGTGATTTTCTCCAGCGGGCCGCGTGCCACATCATCGCTTGCAATCACTTGCGGCAGCCGACCTTCGTCGCCGGCAACTCGCAATTTGATGTCGATCGGTAAACCGCCCAGGAACGAAACGTCCATCTCGTCGGCTTTTTCGCGGGCTCCGCCTTGGCCAAAGATGTCGTAGGTCTTGCCACAGTCCGGGCACAGGAAGCCGCTCATGTTTTCGACCATTCCCAAGATTGGAATGTTGACCTTGCGGAACATCGCAATCGCTTTCACCGCGTCCAACAACGCCACTTCCTGCGGCGTGCAGACGACCACACTTCCCGCCAGCGGGATCGCTTGTGAAAGTGTCAAGGCGACATCGCCGGTGCCCGGTGGCATGTCGATGATCAGGTAATCCAGTTCACCCCATTCGGTCATGCCCAGGAACTGATTGATCGAACCGTGCAACATCGGTCCTCGCCAAATCACAGCCTCGTTCGGATCGACCAGGAATCCCATCGACATCACCGGCATCGGCGGCAGGTCGCTGTCGTCTTTCAGCATGATCGGGTCGATGCGTTTGGATTCGCTAAACCCGGGGCGTCCGGAGAGCCCCAACAAGTGTGGAATGCTGGGGCCGTAGACATCGGCATCCATCAGTCCGACTTTGCAGCCGAACTGGCGGAGGGTGAGTGCGATTGATGCGGCGACGGTGCTTTTACCGACACCGCCTTTGCCGCTACCGACAGCAATCACGCTTTTGGCGCGCAGCGCGGTTTGGCCGACACGTGTGGCCGGACGGGCGTGCAGTTGAAATGTCAAATTGACAGTGACGCCTGGAAAGGCAGCGACCAATTTGGACTCGAGCGCCTCTTTCACGTCGGCTTGGATGGGGCGCGAGTGGGATGAGATTCCGATCGTTGCGTTGATGGTTTGGCCGCTGACTTCGACCGAGCCAATTTGTCCCATCGAACCCATCGGGCGCCCGGTTTCGGGGTCGCGGTGGCTGTCGAGGATGTCGCGGACGGTGGATTCGGAGAGTTCAGGCATGGCAGTGGTTCGCGCAAGGCGGGGTGAGGAATCAAGAGCGCCATGCAGTCTAAGGCGATTGGCAACATTCGAGTAGCGTGGTGGGCCGGTCGCAAGTTGGTGTGGAGGATTTATCCGACCGGCATGAACTCTCGCAGAAAACCCTCGCCCGAGTCGGATAAATCCTCCACACCAGCGCCGTTGAAGTTGCCCGTGATGCGTCGGGTTTGGAAGAAGGCATGCTCCCTCGCGCAAACAGGCACGGCTTCAAAACCAAACTCCCGGGGGGGCTGGGTTCGAGTCGTTGTAAAACGAAAAAAAGCGGCTCGACAGCGAACTGCCGAGCCGCTTTCGCGGATCACGTCTGAAGACCAGCACCCGGGTGAGTCACCCGGCTGCTACGCATCGCTTTATCAGCGGACGTAGCGGGCACTGGCTTGAATGACGCGACGCTTTTGTGAGATGCTGGCACTCGGATCAACGATCGGAGCGGGCGGCATGGGAGCAGCTTCAGCAGCGGGAGCTGCGGTCGGTGCGGAGTAAGGAACCGCAGCTCCACATCCACATCCGGAAGCACAACCACTGTCGCAGCCGCCATCACAGCAAGAGCTTTTCTTGTGCAGGTTGCCGAACAGCTTTTTCAGCAGTCCGCCGCACTTCTTGGTGCTGCAGCCGCTGTCGCAACCCGAGTCGCAACCGTTGTCGCATCCGCAAGGAGCGGCAACTTCGCAGCCACAAGCGGGAGCCGATCCGCATCCGCAAGAAGCAGCTGATTCACAGCCACATGCGGGTTCGAAGCAGCTTTTCTTGCGGTGGTTGAACAGACCGGCCAACAGGCCGCCTTTCTTGCCACAGCCACACGAAGGTGTTTCGCAGCCGCATGCTGGTTCAGCAGCACAGCCGCCACATGCAGGTGCTTCGCAACCGCATGCTGGTTCGCCACAGCCTAACAGGCCAGAAGCACAACCAAACGCGGGGGCTTCGCAGCCACAGGCAGGTTCTGAGCAGCCGCAGTCAGCAGGTGCAGCGGCACAGCCGCCACAAGCCGGGGCTTCGCAGCCGCACGCCGGTTCCGCTTCGCAGCCACAAGGGGCAGCAGCACAACCAGAATCGCAGCAGGAAGAGCCGTTGCAGCCCTTCATCAATTTTTGGAGCAAGTCCATCCCTTGGGTTTGGCAACAAGCAGTCGTACCAATCACAAGAGCAAAAGTCATTAGTGTCCGGATCATCGGAACCACGTCTCCCTAATTTGTTACGCGGGTCGATTTGAAAAGCTTTTTTCGTGTTCTTTCGACTAGTCATTCCAGGTGCGGTCGCGGGGCGAAGTTGCCTGCGGTCGCACCTGAAAACACCCGTCGAGCACAGATGGACTGTGGTGTGGGGCACACATTCCATCGACTTCGCTCTGCTCGATGACGGCCGTTGCGGTGGAGCAATGGCACGTCGATTAATCGACCATTCGAAATCACACTCGAAACTCTCTTCAAGTCCTTTCGACGCGTCCTGTGCGTCGAAAAATACTGGGTCGATCCCGCTGCCGGCCGTTGCGTGGTGGCAAGTGGTCAGCAGCCTGGATCACTAGACGTATCGGATCTGTACTTGCCCAGGATCACTGTTCCGTGTCATTTTAGCTACCTTGCGAAGCTTTACTGGCTGGGGAAACAGGCCCGCGTTTCCGGCTTGCTCGCGATCGTTGGGTTGTCCGCGTAGAACAGTTGGCCCGATCGGTATAAACTACCCAGATCCAGGCCGCGGTGACGGAAAACCACCACTTTCGAAGCGTCGGCTTTCAAGGGTATCCACCCGCTTTGTTTGTAAGTCTGTTTGCGAGTTCCGCCGCTGATGTCTGAAACCGGTCCCCGTGTTGTTGATTTGACCGCTCTACCCGGTGTGCGCTGTCCCTGTGGCATCGCCCGCCGGGCGTTTGCCGACCACCCGGCATTCCCGGGCACTGTTCATCTGACCCAGATCGATCGCAGTGCCAAAACCCACTACCACAAGACGCACACCGAGGTTTACGTCGTTCTGGAATGCGATCAGGACGCCGCAATCGAGCTCGACGGTGTTCTGCACCCGCTGCGTCCCAAGACGTCCGTGCTGATCCCGCCGGGCACCCGCCACCGTGCCGTCGGCCAAATGCAAGTTTTGATCGTTTGTCAGCCCGAATTTGATCCGGCCGATGAACACTTCGACTAACCACCCGTTCGGGCCATGGTCGCCCGCTAACATGGTTTCTAGGCAACCTCTGTCGCTATGATGGTTGTCAGATCAGAATAACAGCTTCAAATACCCCTTCCCCAAAAATCCATCCCACCCCATGACGCTTCCGACTCCGAATCCCCATCGACGTCCGTTTGCGGCGCTATTCAGTTTGGCCGTTGTGTCGACCATTGTGCTGACTTCACTGTCGCAAGTGGCTGCACAAGCAGCGGACTGGCCTTATTGGCGCGGGCCAGAAATGAATGGCACCGCCCAGGCCAGCGGGCTTCCCGATAATTGGGATCCGGATGGTGGTGAAGGGAGCAACCTGTTGTGGAAGCGTGACGATCTTGGCGGTCCCTGCACCCCGGTTGTGATGGACGGGCGGTTGTACACGATTCAGCGTCATTTGCCGGGGACATCGCGTGAAGGCGAACGCGTGGTTTGCTTGGACGCCAAAACCGGCGAAACGATTTGGGAGAATGATTACAACGTCTGGTTGTCGGATGTACCCACCGAGCGGATCGGTTGGTCCAGCGTCGTTGGCGACCCGGAAACTGGAAACGTCTACGCACTCGGTGCCTGTGACATCTTCCAGTGCATCGACGGCAAAACGGGCGAGACGTTGTGGAAGGTCCCGCTGCACGAGCAGTTCGGCATGCTCAGCACGTATGGTGGGCGAACCAATTTCCCAATCATCCACGAAGATTTGGTGATCATCAGCGGGATCATCATCAACTGGGGTGAATACGCCAAACCGAACCACCGCCTGTTGGCGATGAACAAGTTAACGGGCGAGTTCGTTTGGTTTAGCGGTACACGCGATCTGCCGTATGACACGACCTATTCTGCACCCAGCCTGGCGACGATTGATGGTCAACGTCAGTTGATCATGGGTGCCGGGGATGGATCCGTTTGGGGATTCCAACCGCGTACCGGCAAACCACTGTGGCATTACGAACTCTCGCGTCGCGGAATTTTCGCAACACCATTGGTCGTCGGTGACCAAGTTTTCTGTAGCCATAGCGAAGAAAACGCCGGCGGTGCGTTCAATGTGATGGGCGGCGTGGCCGGCCTGCGGATCTCTGGCACCGGTGACCAAACCAAAGCCACCGAATTGTGGAAGCAATTTGAAGTGGTGGCCGGATACAGTGAACCGGTGTACGTCGATGGCAAACTGTATCTGGTGGACGATCGTTGCAAGATGTGGGTGTTTGACAGCGAGACCGGCGAGGCAATTGTTGAACGCAAGGGGTTTGTCGGCAGTCGCCAGCGTTCGGCGCTGTTGTACGCCGACGGGAAAATTTACGTCACGACGGAAAATGGTCGTTGGGCGATTGTCGAACCGACCGAGGACGGATTCGAAGTTCTCAATAAAGGCCGGATCCGCGACACCGGTTTCGCCGGTTCCCCGATCGTCGCCGACGGCCGACTGTATTTCCCCAGCACCAACACGCTGTACTGCGTCGGTACCGATGCCGGAAAACAAACCCCCGTCGTGATGGCCGATTCGCTGGGCACCGAAACGGCCGTCAGCGAAGACAGCAAGATTGCACAGGTGCAAATCGTGCCCTGCGAAGCCTTGCTCCAGCCAGGCCAGTCGATCGATTACACCGTCAACGTGTTCAACGCCATCGGCCAGCAATTGGAAACCCCCGCTGACGTTAGTTTTGAAGTCACCAGCGGGGCATCCGTTGACGGTAATACGTTGACCGCCGATGCGGATGTCGCCCATTCCGGCGTGACCGTCACCGCAACAGTCGCCGGCGCCACCGGGATCGCCCGGGCCCGCATCGTGCCCGCGTTGCCCTGGAAGTTCACCTTCGACAAACTTAGCGATCCACCACTCTCCTGGGTCGGTGCCCGCTATCGTCACGTGATCCGAGACATCGACGGATCACCCGTGCTGACCAAGATCACGACGATCCCTAAAGGTGCCCGCAGCCGATTGTGGATGGGGCCCAGCGATCTGAAGGAATACACGATCACCGCTGACGTTCGCGGCAAGCGGACCCTGGACCAGTTGCCTGACATCGGGTTGACCGCACACGGATATGTGCTCGACTTGATGGGGCAAAGTCAAGATTTCCCCAATAGCCAGCAACTGCAAATTCGCACCTGGTCGGCCCAATTGCGGATGGCCAAAACGGTCGAATTCCCCTGGCAAGAGGACAAGTGGTACCGGATGAAATTCCGTGTCGACTTGGAAAGCGAGCCGCCGGCAACCGTCGCCGTCTTGCGTGGCAAAGTTTGGCCGCGGGACGAGGAAGAACCCAAGGAATGGACGATCACCGCTCGTGACGAAGCGCCCAATTTGAACAGCAGCCCCGGGCTGTACGGCAATGCCAAGGTCGCAGAACTGTACCTGGACAATATCGAAGTCGTCCCGAACAGTGATGAATAGAATCCCTGGCCTGATTTGATCCCACAGCGGGTGATCGCCCTGTTTGTCGCTTTATTTCTAGAGCGAGTGAGCGATTGCCTGCCCCCCACCCCGAAATAACGTTCCTACCCTACATTCAAGGTCGATTGACCACATCGCAATGCGAAAACAAGAACTCTCGGCATTCTCGATGATTGTGGCGGCTTCCCTGCTAGGCTCACTGGCAACGGCAGCGCTCAGCGGTTGCAAACCACCCACCGCCGTTCCCCGTGCCGCCCAGTCGAGCAATGCCACGCTCAGTAATGCAACCGGTTCGGCCACCGCGGTCGAGTGGTCCGCCAATACGACGGCAGCAGGCAGCAACGTCACGGTCACCAGCAACAACGTCACCGCCGCCGTCGAAACGCCCGTCACGGAAGTACCGATTGCCAAAGTCGTCGAGGCAAAACCAGTCGAGACCAAAGCGGCAGCCGCTCCGGTGGCCAAAATGGCGGCCAAGCCCGTCGACACCGCCAAGCCCAGTGACACCGCCAAACCC
>NZ_JAMYFE010000055.1:19470-37156 GCF_024129865.1 Stieleria tagensis
ACACCGCCAAACCCAGTGACAATCCTGCGGCAACGCGGCAAATCGAAGAACGCCAAGTCGACGCTGGAAAGGGCGGCGAAACATTGGTCAACGAATACAGCAAACCGGAAGACGTGATGTCGGCCGGTGGTGATTGGCCCCAGTGGGGCGGAACGCGAATGCGCAACAACACCCCCGGTGTGACCGGATTGCCGGAAACGTGGAACATTGGGAAATTCGATCGTCGTACCGGCGAGTGGGATAAATCCAAAGCAGAAAACATTGCTTGGTACGCGAATCTAGGTAGCCAGACCTATGGCAACCCCGTGGTCGCCGATGGCCGCGTGTTCGTCGGCACCAACAACGGTGCCGGCCACCTGAAACGCTATCCCGCTCAAGTCGACTTGGGGTGTCTGCTGGCGTTTGACGAAAAAACCGGTGAATTCTTGTGGCAACACAGCAGCGAAAAATTGATCACCGGGCGTGTACACGATTGGCCACTGCAAGGCATTTGCTGTGCCCCGCTGGTCGAGGGCAATCGGTTGTGGTTTGTAACCAACCGCGGTGAAGTCCGTTGCTTGGACGTCGAAGGTTTTCTGGATGGCGAAGACGACGGACCGGTGAAAGCCGAAACGGCTCGCGTCACCGACATCCCGCTTGCCAGCGACGGTGGTAAATCGGCCCTGGCGTCATTGGCCGACGGCAAACTGTCCGATTCAATGGTCGAAGCGCTTAAAACCGCTGGCGAAGAAGTCAGCGGCGACGTCAGTGTCGAATCGGTGACCGACGGCAGTGCCTGGAAAGCGACCGGCACCTTTGACGGCAACGAGCGGACGTTTGAAATCAAAAAAGCGGGACCGAATCTGAGCGTGTTCAAAAAACTGGGCGTCGACGACAAACGTGACGCCGACACGATCTGGGTTTACAACATGATGACCGAACTGGGCACCAGCCAGCACAACATGTGCTCTTGCAGCGTGACCAGCTATGGCGATTATCTGTTCGTCAACACCAGCAACGGTCTGGATGAAACTCACATTAACCTTCCCGCGCCCGACGCGCCGACGTTCATTTGTGTCAACAAGAACACCGGCGAACTGTTGTGGAGCGATGCATCGCCGGGCACCAACATCTTGCACGGTCAGTGGTCCAGCCCAACGGTTGCCGTCTTAGGCGGGGTTCCACAGGTCTTGTTCTGTGGTGGTGACGGCTGGTTGTACAGTTTCAAAGCCGACGCCGGCAAAGACGGCAAAGGTGAATTGTTGTGGAAGTTCGATTGCAATCCCAAGGAATCCAAATGGGTTCTTGGTGGCGAAGGCACCCGCAACAACTTGATCGCAACCCCAGTGATTTACAATGAATTGGTCTACATCGCCGTCGGCCAGGATCCAGAGCATGGGGAAGGCGAAGGGCACTTCTGGTGCATCGATCCGACTAAACGCGGCAACGTTTCGCCCCAGTTGGCGATGAAAGTCGAAGGTGACAGTCGGACCGAGATTCCGCCCAAACGGATTCAAGCGGTGGAGCCAGAGAAAGGTGAAATCGCAGTCGACAATCCGAACTCCGCGGCGCTGTGGCAGTACTCGATGGCCGATTCCAACGATGACGGTGAAATTGATTTTGAAGAAGAGATGCACCGCACCATCGGCACCTGTGCCATCAAAGACGACGTGATCTATGTCGCTGATTTCTCGGGGCTATTGCACTGTCTGGACGCCCGCGGAGAAAATGGACAAGCCAAAGTTCACTTCACCTATGACATGCTGGCACAAAGCTGGGGCAGCCCGCTGATCAGCGATGGTCGTGTCTATGTCGGTGACGAGGACGGCGATGTCGCGATCTTTGAATTCGGCACGGAAAACAGTGAGCCGATCGAAGAAATCAACATGGGTAGCAGCGTCTACAGCACGCCAATCGCTGCCAATGGTCGCATTTACATCAGCACCAAGGACAAATTGTTCGCAATTGAGAAGCAAGACGAATGAGTAAGACTGTTGTCGACTGCGGCAACTGCGGACCTGATTTCCATTCCCTCCGCCAGTTTGTGACATCGAACTTTGATGCCGTCGTGATCCAATCGCATAACGCTGACGAAACACTAAAGTTGCTTCGTGAGAAGGACGTTGCGCTGGTCACGGTCAATCGAAAACTCGATCGGGACTATTCCGACGGGATGGAAGTGGTGAAAATGATTAAGGCCGACGAAACACTCGGCCAAACCCCGGTGATGTT
This sequence comes from Stieleria tagensis, assembly GCF_024129865.1. Taxonomy (GTDB): domain Bacteria; phylum Planctomycetota; class Planctomycetia; order Pirellulales; family Pirellulaceae; genus Stieleria; species Stieleria tagensis. The sequence continues at coordinate 21,682 of NZ_JAMYFE010000055.1, forward strand.
GGTCACCAATTACGAAGAACATCAGCAATCGGCGATGGACGCCGGGTGCGTGCGCGGGTTCGGAAAACTCTCGCTCGGCGATCCGGGAACCATTGCATTGCTTCAGCCCTACCTGGGATCATGAACGCCCCGTTTCGAAAGCTGCTGTCTGCTAAAATCCACCGTGCGACGATCACTCAAGCGAACGTCGATTACGAAGGCAGCATTACGATTCCGCCGCAATTGCTCGAGGCCGCTGACATCAGTGCCTACGAAGCGGTGTGCGTGTGGAATGTGACCCGTGGCACTCGATTGGAAACCTACGCCATCACCGGTCAACCGGGATCCAGCGACGTCTGCGCCAACGGCGCAGCGGCACACCTGATCCAACCCGGTGACCGCGTGATCATCGCCACCTATGCGTACGTCCCCCAAGACCAGATCCACCAGCACCGACCGCGCCTGATCTTTGTGGATGATCACAACCAGATCACGCACAGCGGTCCGGAGATCGCCGGGCCACAGCTGCGCAGCTCGGCTCTGTCCGATCCCTCCTCAGGTGCCGCGGCAGACACGGCGGCACGGCAGCAACCCCATTGAATCACTCCAGCACGTTCCTGTTGACTGCCATCACAATCGGCTTGTTGGCCGGCGGGCTGCTCGGTACACAGCCCAGCGTCAACGGTGTGCTGGGGAAAAGCGTCGCGCACCCGTTGCAGGCATCGCTGATTTCATTTGCCAGCGGAACTGGCATCTTGTTGCTGCTGACTCTGGCCACCGGCGGATTCCCGCCCCAATTCACCGTTTCGGTTGGCAACCTTCCCTGGTGGGTCTGGACCGGCGGTGCGATCGGTGTGGTGATGGTCACGACATCGCTGTTGATGGTGCCAAGGATCGGATCGTTGCCCTGGTTTGCCGCGGTGATGACCGGACAGACCATCGCAGCTCTGGTGCTGGACCATTACGGTTTGCTGGGCAATCCCAAAACGCCGATTTCGGGCCTGCGGATCATTGGTACGCTGCTGTTGGTGCTGGGAGTGTTGGCGATCGTCGGGGCAAAACGGCTGGAGCAAACCGAAATCCAGTCGGCTGTGACTAGTGTGCCCGATGACGAGGGTTGATCTGCGATGTCAGAAACCGCTCCCGGTGAATCCGATACCCCACGCGAAAACCCGCGCGAAACCGCATCGCTGGATGCTGTCTGGCAAACCTTTGGCAGCCAATTGCGGCGCCGTGCTCGAACGCGTTTGCGGCAATATGGGCTGACCGGTCAAACCGAATCCATGGACATTTGCAATGAGGTCATGGTGGACCTGGCCAAACGCACCGATGCGAATCGTTTGACCGCTGATGATATCCTGTCGTATATCTTGCGGGCAATCGACAACGAAGTCGTTGACACGTTTCGCACACTGGCACGCCACTGTCGTGATTTTCGTCGCAACGAATCGACCCCTGTCGATGAGATTCGATTGCGTGGTGAACAGACATCGCCCAGCCAAATGGCGTTGCGCAAAGAGGTCGCCGACCGCGTGCGGGCGATGTTGGGCGAATCCGATGCGATTGCAATTGATATGATGTTGGCGGGCCATGATTGGAGCGAAATCGGGCGCCGCTTGGGTGTCAAACCGGACGCCGCGCGGATGCGAGTTCGCCGCGCCCTGGATCGTGCGCGAGATGAAATCGGATTGCAGGAGTCCCGGTGACGCCACCAGAAAATGCATCAACCGACCAGCTAATCAGTTGGCTAGCGAGCTGTCGTCAATCACATCCCACCGAGCCGCTATCCGAGTTGCTAGACCAGGCATCGATTTCGCTGCCGGCATTGGTGGAACTGGCGGCCGTGGATCTGATTGGTCAGCGGCGCGACGGGCACGACAGGCTGACCGAGCACTACTTGGAACAATTCCCCGCGCTGTCCCAGTCCGAGAGCTGTGTGCTGGACCTGTTGGATGCCGAGCTTTGCGTCCGTCGGGAACTGGGCGAACAGCAGGACCTTACATTCTTCATTCACCGGTTTCCACAACTGGCCGATGCGATCCGCCAATTGGTGCATCTGGAACAGCCGCCTAGCGAACCGCTGGACGCGTCATCGGACCAATTCCTGTTGCAGCGGGATCTGACCGTTGCCGGCCAGGCACAGCCGCGTGCGACGTCCGGTAGCGATCACCAGCAAGACGACTCGATCGATGTCCCGATTCCGATCAAACCGCCAGAGTGGATGGTGGCGGCTCGCTGCATCGCCACCGCATTTGGTGAATCGGGTCGCTATTGGTTGGTGCTTGGACGTGATACCCAGCGTGGGGATACCGTTGCGATGAAGGTGATTCCGCTGCCAGCAACGCTGGATCGGACGCAGCGGACTCGGATTTTGGATTTATGTGAACTGACCAGCAGCGTTGCTCATCCGGATTGGGTGTCGCCACGGATTGCGGCGATCAACAACGGCCACCTGGCCGTGATTCGCCCCTGGATTTTTGGCAATGAATTCTCCCAATTGGGCGTGCAAACCGATCCCACCGAACGCCTGGCCACATTGGTCCGCGTCGCGTATTCGCTGGCCTCGGCGCACCGCATTGGTGCAACCCATGGCAGCGTGATTGCCAACAATGTGGTGTTGGATCATCAGTCCAAGGTCAACTTGATCGATGCGGTATCAGGCGTGAGCGGGTGGCAGAGCTATCTACGCCACTGGAGCAACGAATTTGCACAGACCATTGACCAACGTATCGCCCGCGACACCACTGGGTTGATGCGTCTGATCGCCGACCAGTGTGTCAACGCCGACAAACCGGAGTTGCTGGAATGGATCAGCCGAGTCGTCCGCGGCGTTGATCTGCACGATCACGATGCCTGTGCGATGATCGGCGAACGATTGCAAACGTTGTTGGACCAGCCGCCACGTGGCCAACGACGGTGGTGGCGTTAGTGCAGCACCGGCAGTTCGGTTTTGTCGGTGGATTGATCCGGGTCACGGTACTTTGCCGCATCAAAGTGTCGCGTGTAGGTGCCGAAATCGTTGAAGGCGTATTTCTTAGCCCAGCGGTAGACAAAACTCCGCTCCGGGATTTCGTCACCTGGCTGATACTGGCTGCGCCGCGGCGTCACGCTGTTCAATTCGTTGATCACGGTGCCGCGTGCCGTGGTATCGCGTGCTCCGTGTTTCTCGGCCAATTCGACCAACAAATCAGGGCGTTCCATGATCACGCAGCCGCGTGTGTGTTCGGCGGTCAGTGAGCGGAAGTCACGCAGAAATTCTGAATCGTTAAACGTTTCAGCCAATGGCCGCTTGTCATGAATCGATTCGGTTGCCAATTGAATCACCGGACAGGGTTCGATATCACCCCAAGGCCCGACGTGATGTGTAAACCCAGTCGCAGCCGGACACAGCGCATTGCCGGCATCGTCATGGTAGGCATCGATCACGATGATCGGTTTTGTCGCCCGGGTGTCGACAACGAACTGTCGCACACGTTTTTGCTCGCTGCTGTCGAGTGCCAATTGAGCGTTGGATTCTGGGCCCACCGGGCGATAGATGTGGTACCAGCAATACATCACGCCCATCTCGATCAGTCGATCGACCCAGCGATTGCTAACCAGATCATCCAGGTTGGATTTGCAGACGCTGGTGCAGACACCGACCAGCAAGTTGTGTTTGAGCGCGGTTTCCAACCCCTGCATCGTCTGGTTCAACACACCCTCACGACCACGCCGCTGGTCGCTGATGATTTCGCTGCCTTCGACACTGATCAACGGGGTCACGTTGCCCAGTCGTTTCAGTTCCGCTGCGACTTCATCGGTAATGAAGTGGCCGTTGGTAAAGACTTGGAAATAAACATCTCGGTTCTGTTCAAAGATTTTCAACAGATCTTTGTGCATGAACGGTTCGCCGCCCAAGATGCCAAAGAAACTGTTGCCCATCGCTTTGGCCTGGCGAATGGTTTCGTTGACCGCGTCTAACTCGATGCGATGCTGTTTAGCCGCAACATCGACCCAGCAACCCTGGCAGCGCAGGTTGCAGCTGTTGATCACCGACAAATACAGAAACGGCGGAAAAAACTCGCCGCGTTTCAGTCGTCGTTTGTGCTTGTGGACACTCCACAATCCCTTCACGCCCAACGTCCAAGCCGCTTTGGCCAGCAAACGTTTGTCGGTTTCGAATAGGAATCGGGAAGCCAGGCGGAAATACATAGTCGGCGACGTGGGGGGAACGAGGGGAATCGTGGGCAGGCACTGTATCGCTGTGTCAGTGTCATTATGCCTGTAAATCAACCGCAGTGCAGCGGGATCATCGCATCCGGGTTGGTTCTACGGCCTTTCATTGCTGCAGCGGCCGTAAATCGCGGTCTGCGAAGTCGCGCCAAACCTGATCCAAGGTCGTCGCCTGAGTCGGGACCGCGACCAGCGGGATACTGCCCCCCACACTGACGACCCCGCTGCCGGCGGCCAGAGTGCCGAAACCTGAACCAGGACCCAGCAGCGCGTCTGCCCCGGCCTGCGTGGCCATCGAGAGCACCTGCTGGGGGGCCAAATCGGTGCGATGATTCAACAGAAATTGCAGTTCGCCCCAGACACTTAGGTCCGGATTGCTGGCTCGCGAGTCGGTGCCCAATGCCACTGGGATTCCGGCGGCAACCAAGCGATCGACCGGGTGCGGTGGGTAGCCAAAAAAATCGTGCGTTCGCGGGCAATAGACGACACTCAAATTCGGATGTCTGGCAATTCGCTCGATCTCGGCATCGTTCAGATCATTGCCGTGGACCAGCAGCGCCCGCGGCGCGGTGGCCAACAAATCGATCAAATCCACGATCGGCTGCTGCCCCGACCAGGGAAACAGCCCCTCGCGCCATAGCCCAGCGGTTTGCAGTGCGGTGGCAAACCGACCCGAACCGTGTCGCACTAATTCACGCTCGTCGGCTGACTCGGCGACGTGCATCGCCAGGGGAGATCGGTGTTTGCGGGCCAGCTGCACACAGCGACGGACTAAATCCCATGGCGTCGAATAGGGCGCATGGGGACTGACGGCAAACTGGATCTGATCGGCCGAGGTGAGTTCCTCGGCATGCCGCTGGGCAGCCGCAAACCGCTCTTCGGCGCGTGGTGGAGACAGCCCCAACACTTCGGCACAGGAAATGATTTGAACGTCTTGGTCCGCCGGATACTGCGACGGTGTCGTTGCAATGTCGGCGACCAGCCCGACTCCCGCGGCGACCGATTCGGCCAATCCCGATGCAATCGCATCGGCACGTTGCTGTGTCGATGCCGCGCCGCGCTCTGCGATCACCATCCCGATCCATTGTGCCAACGGGATTCCACGATCACCAATCACTGTGCGACAATCGGAAAATTCCAAGTGTGTGTGCGCGTTGACCAAACGCGGTAGCACGGCGACATCGCCCAGATCGATGCAATCGCCTGTGGAGAGTTTCGCTCGTTTGAGCGATCCGATTTCAGCGACCTGGCCGTCGACCAAACGCACAAATCCGGCTTGGATGGGCGGTTGTGAGATTGGGAAAATCCAGCGCGCCGCGTAGATTTTTTCGGTCAATGATTTCATGAATTCAATTGAATGATGCCAACGCCACGCCTGACCGATCGGTTGACGCAAGCTTTCTACGACCGGCCAACAGCCCTCGTCGCACGCGAGCTAATCGGCAAACTGTTACTGCACCGCCAGGGGCCGAACTGGTTAGGCGGCTGGATCGTCGAAACAGAAGCCTATCTGCACACCCGCGACCCGGCTAGCCACTCGGCCCGAGGTCAAACGGCCAGCAATGCGTCCATGTTTGATCATCCTGGCATGTTGTACGTGTATCCGATCCATGCACGCTATTGTATGAACGCTGTCACCGAATCGGCTGGTCGGGGCGCGGCGGTTTTAATTCGAGCGATCGAACCGGTCTGGGGGATCACTGCGATGCAACAACATCGCGGACACCAAGATCTGCGGCGATTGACACGGGGACCCGCGATGCTGTGCCAAGCCCTGGCGATTGACCGTCGAGACGACGGTCGCAGTTTCATTGACGATCAACGGTTGGGGATATTTGACGGGGGCGGCGTTCCCCCACGGACAGTCATCGCCACCCGCCGCATCGGCATCAGCAAAGCCCAACGCCGCAAACTGCGTTTCATCGATCCCCACTCAAATTATCTAAGCCGAAAATTCAAGCTCGACTGACACGCTGAAGCGTGAACTCCCACGGGTTGGATCGTGGAGACGTAAGACTCCATCATTGACTGAACCCGTCGCGATCGGGGCGTGTCGGTCGTTGGAAGAATGAAAGTCGGCACACACACACCATTCCCCATTCCCGAAACACTGCCATGAATTCCAAAACGGACAGTCGCGAAATTGTACCGATGGTTGCCACCGGGGAAGCGACGGCGATCCTGCCGACGAAAACGACAGCGCCCATCAAAGTCATCGGTACCGAAGCAATTCGATCGACGTTTGACGATTTGTGCCTTCAGCAAGCCATCAATTCGCGGACCGCACCGGGCGTGACGGAATTGGTTTTGAATCCCGATGCCCACTGTGGATATGGTGCGCCGGTTGGTTGTGTGATGGTTTCTCCGACACACATTTACCCCGGGCCCGTTGGTGTCGACATCAAGTGCTCGATGAGTCTGTTGCAAATGGATGTGCCGGAGCATGCGATCCAAGAGCGTCAAATCCGCCGTGCGTTGATCGCTGCTATTTGCAAGCGGACACCGACCGGTGCCGGTAAAGGACAACGCAGTGTCACGAACGGGCGCCGCGTCAATCGCACGTTGGGAATGCAGACCGTGATTGAAGGCGCTAGTGCCGACGTCTGTCAACAACTGGGGATTCCACCGCATTGGGCACAGCGATGCGAGGACGCGTTTCATGTCGGCCACGATCAGAGTTCAGATGCACTCGGCCAGCGGATGGATTGGTTGTTGACCCAGCGGAACATGACAAATTTCAGTGACAAGATGACTCAACTCGGATCCTACGGTGGTGGAAATCACTTTGGCGAATGCGAGGTCGTCCAGGTGGGGACCGATGCGCGGGCACGTCGTGTCGCTGAAACGTTTGGCCTACTTGATGGCAAGGTTGCGTTTCTATCGCATTGTGGATCGCGAGGCTTCGGACACAACTTGGCTTCCGGACAATTCCGAACGCTGCAAGACAAATTTAGTCGCTGGGAGATTCCCTTGCCCGCGGGCGATCGCCAACTGGTTTACGCACCGCTGGGGACACCGGAAGCCAACGACTACTTGGACGACATGGCGCTCGGAGCAAACTTTGCGACGGTCAACCATTTGCTGATCAACGCATTGGTGCTGGAAGCGTTCCAAGAAGTCTTGCCGGGCACCACAGGCGAGTTGGTGTATTTCATTAGCCACAACATTGCCCGCAAAGAAATCGTTGATGGTGTTCCTTCGTGGGTGCATCGCAAAGGCGCAACACGCGCGTTCCCAGCGGGTCATCATGCGCTTGCCGAGACACCGTTTTCCCAAACCGGTCATCCCATTTTGTTGCCGGGAAACCCGCGTGACGGTTCGGTCGTGATGGTGGCCGACGAAGGAGCCGAGAAATCCTGTTACAGCGTGAATCACGGTGCCGGACGAATTCTCGGACGCAGAATGGCAAATCGTACGTTGGATCAAGCCACGATTGATGCGGAACTGGATCGGCATGACATCCTTAGCAATTGCCGCCGGTACCCCAAAGATGAGGCACCCGCGGCATACAAGGATTTTGATGAGGTCCTGCGGAGTGTCACGACGGCCGGTTTGGCCAGCGAAGTCGCTCGGCTCAAGGCGCGGTTCGTGATCAAGGACGCCAGCCAGGCTGACGATTGAGGCAGCGCTACGACCTCAGTTGGTAGCACAGCACTTGGTCGCCTTCGCGCAAGTACAACTTGCCATCCAAGATCACCGGGTGTGACCAGCTGGGCCGATCGCCACTGCCGGGGATTTTGAAACTGGCCAGTTCTTCGTATTCGTCAGGACTGGCCTTGGCCAAGGCCATGGTGCCGTCACTGAAGCGGATGTAGAGCTTGCCGTCGGCGGCTGTCATGCTGGCTGACTTTTTGCCTGCCCCGCGTGATTTCCATTGGACGTCACCGGTCATCAGTTCGGCACAGTAGGGGATCCCGCTGTCTTCGGAATCTCCATACAGATAGTCACCGACCAAGATGACACCGCCGTGTTTGTTGCCCAATTTTGGATTGGTCGGATAGATTTCTTCCGCAGTCACGTTGCCTTGGCCGTCAGGCACCTGGCGAATCAATGTGCCGCCGGTTCCGTAGCCGGCGACAAAAAACACCAGGTCGTCTTTAACGATCGAGGTCGGAATCACCGAGGTTGTTTTTTTGATGTCGTAGGTCCACAACAGTTTTCCGTCGCTCGCTCGGACGCCCATTGCCCCACTTCCGGTCGTTTGCACATAGACCTTTTGGTCGCCGACCTGAGAGATCACGACCGATGCGTGACCGGCACCACGGTCTTCGTCGCGGGCGGTTGTCCAAACGGTTTCGCCGGTCATCTTGTCCAAGGCAACCATTGTGTTCTGTGGGCCGCCTGGGGTGCAGATCAGCCGGTCGCCGTCGATCAACACCGATTCGCTATATCCCCAGCTATCCGCTTTCTCGCCGCCCAAGTCTTCTTTCAAGTGCTTTCGCCAGACTTCGGATCCATCGGTGGTGAAACAAATCAATTGGCCCTGTGCGGTCAACACATAAACGCGATCGCCGTCGACCGTCGGTGTACTCCGCGAGCTCTGCCAAGTCGGTTTTCCACTCGTCCACGGCTCGCCGGTTTTTGCCGTCCAAAGTTGGTTTCCGGTTTCTTGATCAAAGCAAACCAAATATTCGTCTTTGTCACTGGCGGTCGAAAGCCCGTCGCCGAGTGTGTAAATCTTGCCGTCGGCGATGGCCAAACTGGCATAGCCTCGCCCCGCCCCTTCGGCCGTCCAGATTAATTCGGGCCCCTCGTCGGGCCAATCTTGCAGCAGTCCGGTGTCGCTGGAAATGCCGCTGCGTTGGGTGCCACGAAAGGTTGGCCAGCTGTCGTCGGCCGCAGCGGTTGTCACCAACGCCAGCGAAGCGGCCGATAGGAGTGCCGTCTTAAGCAGTGAGTAGAGGGGATGACCGAGTTGCATGGGGGGAATCCTTACGGAATGGCGGTGTACGAGATTCGTGCGAGTTCAAATCGCAGCCGCGAGAGCATGCTTTCGCCGAAATGGCTCTCGGGTCTCAATTGAACGTACGCTTCTTGATGATTGATGGCTTCCACGATCGCAACACCGGCATCCGCGATCAAATTCATTTCTCGCAAATTTTCGGCTTGGTCCTTCAGTGCCATGGCCAAAAACAGGTGATAGGCCGGGATGTCGGCAAAGTCTTGGGCCAGCGATCGGTAGATCGACACCGCCTGATCATAATGGTTGCGCGCCAGATCACGGTTCTCCTTGGCCTCAATTTTCGCCAATTCTTCGAGTGAACGCCCATGCAGGGCACGGTAGCGAGGAATTGAAACGTGCGCTGCAGCCAATTGTTCAGCCAAGTCAACCGACCGCTGCAATCGTTCGACCTGTTCATCGTGTTCCATTGTCCCCTTTCGGCAATAGCTAGTCGCCATCAACATCTCGCTCAGTTCGCACTGGTAGTCCGGCACATTGGGAAACTCGCTGACCAATTTCTCTAGGATGGCGATCCCACCGGCACGGATCTCGTGATGATCCATGTCGTCATGGCCAAACACGCTGAAGGGATAATAGATTCGATAGGCATGTGCCAGCGCGAGTTGGAAATCGGTCTCGTCGGGATTTTCTTGGACCAGTTTTTCCAAAATCTCGATCGCCTGGCGATGGCTTTTTTTGGCCGCCACACGATCTCGCAAAAACCATTGTGTTTGCCCCAGATTGTTGTCGATCCGTGCCAGTTCGGCTTGGCACTTCGGGACGCTGCGGCAGGCGTTGACCGAGAGGATGTTCTTGGCTTTGATAAATTCAGTTTTGGCTTCACGAAAGCGACTGGTCGCAAGCATCGTCAGCCCTAACTGGTTTAACGTTCCGGCGCGCTCGATTGCAAACGAGGTGTCACCAGACGATTGATTCGGTTCCAAAATCGCCAGTGAACGCCGGTAGGCGGACTCCGCTTTGGCGAATTGTCCCAACCGTTCGTAAATGTCGCCGACACGCCGGTGCACCTTGGCCGTTTCGCTTTGCAGTTGTGAATTCGTCGCGTTCTGTTGGGCAAACTGGTCATAAAACTTCAACGCGCTCTCTAACACTGTGGCGTTGTGATCGGACACTGCCATTTGAAATTCGACGCCCGAGACGGCCGTTTCGTTTTCCGCCACAGTGGCCGCAGGGTGTGCCATCCAGCTGGAACCAAATCGCTCTAGGATTTGATCCATTGATTCCAATGCCAACGACAGGTTGCTTTCGGCACGCTCACTCTCGGCAACCGCTTCACGCCATTTGGAACTGACCAGTGCAAAGGATGCGATTGCGCCGAGTAGCAATGCGGCACTGAGCGTCGCGACAGCGGGGTTGCGTCCTGCCCAACGCCACATCCGCCCCAATGAACCGACATGCCGCGCGTTGACCGGTCGCCCCGAGTTAAAACGCTCTAGATCTTGCTGCATGCTGCGCATGCTGTCGTAACGACGATGCGGATCGAACGCCATCGATTTAAGCAGGATCGCTTCCAGATCACGTGGGATTTCCGGACGCACCGCACGCGGTGGTGCAAATTCCCCACGTGAAATCTTTTGGATCAGTTTGCTGCGACTCTTCTCTGCAAAGGCCGGCATACCGGTCAACAATTCATACAGCGTCGCACCCAGACTATAGATGTCGCCGCGTGTGTCTTGATGTCCGCTCAGGTGTTCCGGGGCCATGTACCGCAGCGTGCCCGCAATTTCTTCGTCGCCGCTGCCGGGCTCCTTGGTCAACGCCGTGGCCAATCCAAAGTCTGTTACCCAGATCGTGCCTTTGGGGTCGATCAGCAGATTGCTGGGTTTGATGTCGCGATGCAACACACCTTGGTCATGCGCATAGGCAACCGCTTCGGCAACTTGGGTTCCCACATCCGCCACCCACCGCGAGTGGGAACGACTGCCAAAGTCATGATTTCCACGAAGAACCGCCGTTGTGTCAGCAGTGTGGTGAATGCTGTCCCGGTGGTTTGGTGAATCTGCGGTTGGGGCGATCGCACTGTCCCGGGTAACGCTGTCCCCGGTGGCCGATGATTGACCCCGGACCGCGTTGTCGACGGTGCTTTCAGCGGCGGGTAGACGCAACTCGGTTTCAGCGGCTTCGGGTAGCGCCGCCCGGTTGCGGTTGGCCACATAATCATCGAGTGCGACACCATCAATCCGCTGCATCACAAAGTAGTGCAACCCGTCGGATTCGCCGACGCCGAACACCGGCACGATGTTGGTGTGGTGTAACCCCGCAGCGGTTTGGGCTTCGCGCTGAAAACGTTCCAATTGCCGCGCATCGGCTAGCGATTGTGGGGGGAAAACTTTCACGGCGACTCGGCGGCGCAGCGATTGTTGGTCGGCCTCGTAAACCACTCCCATGCCGCCGCGGCCGATTTCTCGGACGATTCGGAAATCACCCAGCTGTTTCAGATCGCCGATCTCAATCTTGGCATTGCTTTGCGATCCATAGGATGACAGCGTGCAAGTTTTGAAGCGTTCCATCGCGATCATCGCGCGGAACAGACGTCGAATCTCAGCGGCATGGTCGGGATGGTCAGCAGCGTATTGTTCGGCGGAGACGGATTCACCTGCCCTCCAGCGGCGAATGAATTCCTCGCCTAGAACTTCGACGGGATTTCGATCGTGCGCTTGGTTTGCCATCTGGGAACTAACTGAAATCAATTGTCGTCGTGAAAGCCTGGAAGTGTCTCGAGAATCTCTCCCAGCCGGGAAAGCGCCCGGACGTAACGGTTACTGGCGGCGGCCGGTTTCAATCCCAACACCTCGGCTACCTCGCTATTTTTCATTTCCTCAAAATGTCGAAGGACCAGGACCTCGCGGTCCATTTCGTCCATCTCCTCCAGAGCCTGGTGGATCAATGTGACCAATTCGGCGTGCATCGCCATTTGGCTGGGGGACGCCAAATGGGCCGCCAGTTGCATCGCCAGCGATGCCGACGTTGCCGCGGGATTGGTTCGATTGATGGATACCTCTTGATTGATATCTCGCTTGTCGGCTTTCAAGTGACGTCGATGGACGTCGATTAATCGTTGTATAGTGAGTTGTCGCAGCCAAACGTAGAACGAAAGTTGCGGTCGTTTCAGGTAGTGTCCCATCCGGTGGTGTGCGTCAATATACACCTCCTGCAGAATGTCCGAGGGATCTTCACGCCCACGAAGCCGACCATCCATGCGGAATTCCAGCATTCGCTTGAGTCGCTGACGGTGGCGCGAGAACAATTCGACGAAGGCATGTTCGTCTCCGGCGCCGAGCCGGCCGATCAGTTCGTCGTCGAATCCCTCGAGGGCCATTCTCTGCTTCTCTATAAACGTAACTCTGCCGACCTTTTACACCGCTGATCCCACAAAAAGATCAAGTGTGGGACTCTGCCCTGGCGTCAATGCTGGTGGTGCGTCAAACGTGGAATTTGGGGTCGCTCGTTTGAGCGGAAATGGGGATCGGAACCCAAATTGCGAAGCACCCATCGGGGGAAATGGTTTTTCAGTTCCGGAACCCGTTTCCGTGGATGACTCTAAAAGTTGGCGTTGACGTACCAGTAGTCGTCCAAAGTTGGCTGCGCCGAACCCGATTTATCCGCAATCTACAGAAACTTTCTCGGTGCCGGTGTAAATGCTCATTTCCTTCCGTTTTCAGTCTTGTGGCACGTTCCGCCACAGCAGTCTTGTTTTTAGAAGTCTGTGAGGATTTGTATTTCCGCCGGAAACACGAGTTAGACATGATTGGGTCGGCAAGCTATCCGAACTCCGACGATTGCGATGTGGTGCTGATGCGACGGATCCGAAACAACGAGATGGATGCGTTTGTAGAATTATTTGACAAATACCACCGTCGCGTTGTTCGTGCAATCACAAAAATGCTGGGTTGCCAGACTCATTCAGAGGACCTTGCCCAACAGGTTTTCCTGAGGGTCTATCGTGCCCGAGATCACTACGAGCCGACGGCGAAATTCACCACCTGGTTGTTCACGATCACACGCAATGTCGTTTTCAATGCTCACCGAAGTCTGACCCGGCGACAGGACCGATTTCACCGCTTTAGCAGCATCCAGCACGACGGCTGTCCGTCTCATTTCGGTTTGTCGGCTGAGCCCGATCCGCCCACTGCGGCGGTCAAGTTGGAGGTTCAGCAGGCCGTCCAGCAGGCACTGGACCAACTCGGCGGCCGTCAACAGCAGGCCATTCGGCTAGTCTTTTTCGGTGGCTACAGCTACCGAGCCGCTGCGGAGCAAATGGATGCCACCGTCAATTCCGTCAAGCAATTGGTCGTGCGTGGCAAAGGAAAATTAAAGGTGTTGCTGGAAACCAATCGCGTCGGCTGTGATTTGCCCGCTGATTTTCTGAAGTGCTAGAATCGGATCCGGGCGGAGTTGCATTTTTTCCCTCGGATCCGAAATAGGTTCACACATGCGCTACGGTTTGCTGTTGCTGTTGCTGGTTTCTCTCGCACCAGCCTCATTTGCCCAGGAGGATGCGCCCGGGAATTGGCCGCGCTGGCGGGGGCCGCTGGAGAATGGCACTGCCGCCGATGGTGCCGACCCGCCCGTCAATTGGGGGCCCGATCAAAATGTAAAATGGAAAACGCAGCTGACCGGAAGCGGCAGTTCCACGCCGGTCATCTGGGGCAACCAAATCATCATCCTGTCGGCCGTCAAAACCGATCGCGATGCAAGCGGAAATGTGGTTCCCGCAACGACCGAAGCGGATGACGCGGACGAGCCATCGGGACGTCGTCGCGGCCGTGGTTTTGGCGGCGGTTCCAAACCGAAACAGGTCCACCAATTCATCGCGTCCAGTTACGATCGCCGCAATGGAGATCAGTTGTGGCAAACGATTCTCGCTCAACAGGTGCCGCACGAAGCCGGCCACGCGACCAACACCTTTGCATCCGCATCACCGCTGACCGATGGGAAACGAATTTGGGTTTCGTTTGGTTCTCGCGGAATCTTTTGTCTGGACATGCAGGGAAACCAAATTTGGAAGCGTGAGTTGGGCGAAATGCAAACGCGAAATAGTTTTGGCGAAGGCAGTTCGCCGGCGTTGCATGAAAACACCCTGGTCGTTCCTTGGGACCATGAAGGCCAATCGTATGTGGCTGCATTGGATGCCAGCACAGGCGAACCGATCTGGAAAACGGATCGGGACGAACTGACCACTTGGGCGACGCCGTTGATCACGACCTACAAAGATCGAACCCAAGTCATCCTCAACGGCACACGCGTCCGCAGTTACGATCTCGCCAGTGGTGAATTGTTGTGGGAATGCGACGGCCAAGCGTCCAATCCGATCGCTTGTCCGGTTCGTTTCAAGGACATGGTGATCTGCATGACCGGTTATCGCGGCTATGCGATTCAAGCCATCGGGTTGGATGCCAAAGGCGACGTCAACCAATCCGACCAACTCGTCTGGTCTCGCAGCGATGCCGCGCCCTATGTCGCCTCACCGGCTCTTTATAAAGGCACTTTGTATTTCACAAAATCACGCGAGGGCATCGTGTCGTCGGTGGATGCATCCAACGGTGAAGTCTTGATCGGTCAGCAGCGGCTACCGGGGATCAGTTCCGTCTACGCCTCGCCCGTTGCCGCCGCCGATCGGATCTACTTCACCGGCCGCGAAGGGACCACCGTGGTGATCAAGCGTGGGCCCGAATTGGAAGTGATTGCGACCAACAATCTCGGCGAAGCAATCGATGCTTCACCAGCGATCATCGGCAACGAGATGTACCTCCGCGGCGAAAAACATCTATATTGTCTCTCGCAATAATTGCGCCGGGCAAGCTTTGAGAATCACTCGTGCGCAACTTCAGCGGCAATGCCGATCGCAATCGACGCAGACGACGAAGAATTGCCGCAGGCGTACAACGCCTGCGGCATCTGCGAATCAGTGAAGTCAGCCGGACTTTGCAGCCAACAAAGAACCATCCCAACGACCGCTGCATCCCCGACCGATGAACGCCACTGTCATGTTTATGGCACACAATGCGCGATCGAGTCGGCACGACTGATCGTCTAGGCCCACAGAGTCCCGGTCGGGCCGCCAGTCACCGTTGGAGTTCACGCTTTAGCGTGTCTGTATTGAGGCGTTCCACCCAATGCGTGTCAAGTGAATGCCATGTCCAGCGGTAGCACAAGACTGCCGGAAGGGTGCCGAGAGCAGGGGCGAAATTCGTGTCCGCCAACAAAGTCAAACGGCCATCAGTTGAGGTGGATGAGTAGCGGGTCCTGAGCTTTCATCAATCATCCGCCGCTGGTTCACCCGAAGCGTCAACGTCGTTAAAAACCCCTTTCCCCTGGTAT
>NZ_JAMYFE010000056.1 GCF_024129865.1 Stieleria tagensis
TTCACACGGCAGAGGTCACTGGTTCGAATCCAGTATCGCCCACTTGTCTTTTAGGCATTTCTTGCAAGCTTTTCTCTCAGGTGTACCCTTTTCCGTACCCTTTTCAGGAGAGAAACGATGCCACGTGAGCCCAAGCCGTACTATCGCAAAGCCCAGAAACGATGGGTCTGCACGATCAACGGACAACGCGTCACGCTCGGCCCGAACAAGCAGCAGGCGTTCGAGAAGTACCATGCCTTGATGCTTGATCAGCAGTCCGTGCGAGCCGAGCTGTGCACCCTCTACGAGCTCACCCAAAGCTACCTCGACTGGGTCCAGGACAACCGCAAGAAAGTCACCTACGACAAGCACAAGCACTACCTGAAAAGCTTCATTCAGGCGGTCGGAAAAACGATGAAGCCGAGTGCTCTCAAGCCACATCACCTGACGACCTGGACCAACAAAGACAGCTGGAGCTCCACCAGCCGCAATGACGCCATCACGATCGTTCAGCGAATGCTCAACTGGTCGATCGATCAAGGCTACCTCTCGTCCAGCCCGATCCCACGAATTAAAAAACCGAAAGCCAAGCGTCGCGAGATCGTCTACACACCCGAGCAGTGGAAGCAAATCAAGTCGCACGCCATCGGCCCGTTGATTCCCTTTCTCGATTTCATCTGGGCGACCGGCTGCCGGCCCAAAGAAGCTCGAACGATGGAAGCCCGCCACATCCATGATGATCTTGTGATTTTCCCACCGGACGAATCGAAAGGCGAAACCGATTCTCGAGTCATCTTCATGACACCACAGGCGCAAGCGATCATCAAACCACTGCTTTCCGAGCGCCCCACCGGACCATTGTTTCTGAACTCAGATCAAAACCCCTGGACTAAGGATTCCATCAAATGCCGGCTGACCAGGATCACGAAAAAGGTGGGCTTCCGAGTCATCGCCTACGGCGCCCGCCACAGCTACGCCACCAACGCCCTGATCCGCAGCGTCGACACCGTCTCACTGTCACACCTGATGGGCCACAAAGACACCCGAATGATCAACAACTACGCCCACCTCGCCCAAAACGTCGACTTCTTGCGACAGCAGGCACGCAATGCAGCGGGCTAACAGCCTAAACAACAAAACTCCGTGCTGCGAGCAAAGAGCCGGACTTTGCCGAGTGACCGCGATAGGGATTCCTCGGTTGCTCAAGCACTGACACTAAAGTTCCTGCGTCGGTGCGGGGCACCGAATGCAGTCAGCCACACGTGCAGCGGCGGTCGGTTTGTCCAACTTCAGCAACTTTACCTTTCGATGAATTGCGTGCGGTCTTGCCCACTGTGCGCTCCGAAGAATCAACTTGGTGGCCGGACCGCACGGCTCCTCAGTTTCGCCGACCATTGACTGAGTGGTGCGAACATGTCCGTCCGCCGTTTTATTGCTCCTTACCATCTCCGACCGAGTGTTTGTGGAAAGAATTAACTGATACATGAACTGGGGCCTGAGCGACCAGGGCACGTTTCCTCAGGATCTAGAAACGTGGTGCATCCGTTTCCTGGTCGGATGGTGGAGCCACTGGCTCCGCCATTGGTGGAGCTTCAGGCATGTTGGCGGGAACTGGAACTAGAGTGGGTTGAAGGGCGACATTGTGGACTGCGTACAGACCGGCGGCTCCAAGCTCGTCGTATTGTACCTGAATGTCAGTCAGTCGTTCGATGTAGCACTGAATTGTGTTCGCTGTTGAATCGTCTTGTACTTCTTTCCCAAATTGGTCGACATCGACCGGCTTCGATATAAACTTAAAGGTAGATTGCCAACCGTCAATGAGCCGATACTTTCCAATAGTAAACTCGTCGATATTGAGGTTGCGTACAGGAGGCTTAACTGATTGTAGGTCTTGCAACCATGATGCACTATTGACGAAGACTCGCTGGAAGCTGATTCCTTCGAAGTCGGCACCAGCGAATGCGCTTGCTTCGGGTAAGAAGCAGTCGCGCCAAAAACTAAAGCGGAGATTGGCGTTGCGAAAGTCAGAGCCCTCGAAGTGGACTTGAAAGAACTTGGATTGATTGAGCTGGGCATCGCGAAGGTATGAGTTGCTGAAATCACATTGCGAAAGCAGAGGCCTGTAGTCGCAACCCGAATCGATCAAATTTGCGAGCAGCTGCCCACGCCCCGGGCTCTTCGGCTCAGGAAGTGTCGAACCATCATCTTCAACAACCGTATACGGAACCAGGGCTCGACTTAGAGCGACTACTCGTGATTTAGCTGCGTCTGGGAGCCCAGGTTTGTACGTTTCCAAGCTTGTCGGGTCGCGGTTTGCGGGCCAAATGACAGGCGGGCGTTCGATCAGGTATTGCCCCATAATGCCGGAAAGGTCGAAAATCAGTGCAGCACGGCGACCCGATTCGGCCAATTCGATTTGCGTTCTGGCGAGTATGTTCTGTGTTTTGAGCAACTTAGATTGGTCTTCAATCAGTTCGTTTTGGCGAACGATAAGCGAGGAACCGAAGAATCCGGCGAGCGCGAGCAGCATGCCGGTAGCTGTAACGAAAATTGTCTTGGTGGTTCTGAACCAGGCGAACCAAGCAATCAGTTGTTTTGCGAGGGTATCAACGTCGTTCGACTCGCTCTCGGTGAGCCATCTATTTGAAATACGCGAAAGAGTTCCAAACACATCCGAGAGCGTGTGGTCTTCACGCAAGCTGGCATTACGCATTAAATGCCGCCAAACGAGAACAACCAGCAATGCAGCCACGAGAAATGCAGCGGTGGTGCCAAGCGCATACACTACGATTTGCTTGATGTAATCCGCATACCACCGAAATGCGAATTGGCTTGTCAGGAAAGTCAAGGCTGCAGTAAGGATGATGGCAAACGCAAGATGTAGCGTTGTGTATCCCGCGTAGGGTCGTTTCGTTGATATGTCCTTGGGAATTGGTGGTGGCTCGACCGATTTGCTTTCTTGCATTGTGACACACCTACAGTTGCTAGTCCACGTTTCTGCCAGTTCGCAAAGACATCGGATGTGATCTATGGTGGTGACTATTGGCCTTCGTCGGCATTAGATCTGGCAGTTTTCACTCAGGTTTAGCTTCTAAGTCTACCGGATGATCGGACGCTGAGGTTGCATCGACTCCGGGCATTTGGCGAGCTGACGTCGGTCTTTTTCTCCGACGCGTCGAGACGTTGATGGCTTGCTCCAAGTTTCATCGATGGGGAGTGGGTGCAAGTGACAGCGACCACCGGGCGACAATTCGTTGCTGATTGATATCTCTGAAGGCCGGCAACAGATTGGTGTGAACCGTGCAAATCTATAGAAGCGAATTCGCCCAAACGACGGACAGGGCAGTGGAATAGGAAATGCTGCTCATGATGTCTACTACGCTCCCTTTGCGAGGAGCATGTCAAAAATGACTTTTTGAAATTTGGCTTGCAGTTCGGGGCTGTTGAGATACTGGGTCATCTGATTCTGATGGACCTCGCTGCTGCTCATCACCGCGTCGTCAAGCGCGCCCGCAAAGTCGCCCAACATGGCTTGCTCGGGGGAATTGTTTTCGATTTGATTCATGACGACCTGATTTTCACGGACTTTGTCACGGATCGTGTAGGCGTAGTTGATCAAGTCTTGATCGGTGAGCCCGTCCGTGATGAACAACTCATTTAAACGGGCGATGATCTGCGACAGCCATTCTTCTTTCTTTGACTTTGCTTTGCCGGAGCCGAGTTCGGATCCCACCGTTAATCCGGCGGCACCCTCTTTGACCAGAATTAGATCCTGCTGCTTGATCTTTGAGAGCCGGTAGTGACTGAGGCCAACCGACGTCAAATCGATCGAATCATCTTGGGGAGCCTCTTCTCGCAACAACGGTGCCAAGTGACGGGCGAACAGGCTGAGTTTCTCCAGGTCCGTGCTGTCGTAGTCGACGATTTGGGACATGAACTCGTAGTAGCGGCAGAAGGATACCAGGTCCGCTTTGAAAATGCCCAATGCGTCCAGCTCCTTCTTCGCTTCCTTCATGTCGCCTTCGGCATTCGCGATGAAGGTCGGATCGCCCAGTTTCTTAGCGTGATCAAATAGCTTCTTGTGCTTGTCGTATTCCGTCCGTGCGGCCTTGTATCGATTCTGCCATCGGTCGACGGCTGGCCGGCAAACGTTGCTGATGGCGGCGTTGCTCTTGCTCTTGACGAAGTAAACTTCGCTGAACTGAGTCACTTCCGACCACAGGAAAATCCCCGATCCTCGCAGCTTGTCGAATAGTTCCCAGATCAGATTCGGGTCCGAGACGTCCAACAGCTTCGCAGTCTCGTAGTACTCTTGAAACGCCTCCAGGATATCGTCTGGGTCGTTGAAGAAGTCCAGGACATAGGTTTCTTCCTTACCGGGGAAAACACGATTGAGTCGCGACAGCGTTTGCACACACTCCAACCCACCGAGTTTCTTGTCCACGTACATGGCGCACAGCTTCGGTTGATCGAAACCGGTTTGGAATTTCTTGGCCACGATCATCACGTGATACTCGCCGGTGTCGAAAGCTTTTCGCATGTCCCGGCCTTTCAGACCTGGGTTCATACCGCTTTCGGTGAATTTTTCACCCAGCAAACCTTCCGCGTTTGGATCGCCCGGCTTGAATTCCACTTCGCCAGAAAACGCTACCATCGCCGCTAGCTGACTGTACTGTTTCTTTTTGATGTACTTGTCGAATTCCAGCTTGTATCGCACCGCTTCTTTGCGAGAACCGGTGACCACCATCGCCTTGGCGTGACCGTTCAGCAAGCCCATCACGGTTTGCCGGTAGTGCTCGACGATCGCCTTGACCTTTTGCGCGATGTTGTAGTCGTGCAAGCGAACCCATTGGCCGATTCGAACCTTGGCTTTCTTCGCGTCGACTTCGCAATCTGGCTTGGCGACCTTTTGCGCCAAGTTGTAGGCGACCTTGTAACTGGTGTAATTTTTCAACACATCCAGGATGTAGCCTTCCTCGATCGCCTGCCGCATGCTGTAGACGTGAAACGCCTTGGGTTTGTTCTGTTTCGAAACTGGCAGAGCGGGATCAGGCCGTCGACCGAACAATTCCAGCGTCTTGCTTTTTGGCGTCGCGGTGAAAGCGTAGTAACTGAGGTTGGGTGCCCCCTTGCGAGCGTCGACACTGGCTGCCAAAGCGTCCTCGGCGGTGGCCGGCTCATCCTCGTCTTGCTCCTCTTTCGTTAGCACTTCCTTCAACTGCCCTGCCGTACGTCCTGACTGGGAGCTATGAGCTTCGTCGGCGATGATGGCGTAGCAACGTTCTTTCAGACTGACACTGTTCTCGATGGCTTTCAGCACGTGGGGAAAGGTCTGGATTGTCACGATCACGATGGGTTGGCTGCTCTCCAGGGCCGCTGCAAGCTTTTCGGACTTCGATCCCTGGCCCTCGTCTCGGTTAATCCGCCCAACGACTCCGTCGGCATGCTCGAACTGATAAATCGTGTCTTGAAGTTGATCGTCCAGCACGGTGCGGTCGGTAACGACAATCACGCTGTGAAAAACTTTGTCGCCTGCGTCGTTGTACAGTGATGAAAGCTGGTGAGCCGTCCAGGCGATACTGTTGGACTTGCCGCTGCCGGCGCTGTGCTGAGCCAGGTACTTGTGACCGGGTCCTTCGGCGCGGCTGGCGCCGACGAGTTTGCGAACCAGGTCCCACTGGTGATAGCGGGGAAAGATCAACGCCTCCTTTCTCTTCTTTCGTCCGTCCCAATTCTCTTCGGTTTGGATTTCCAAGTGGATAAAGCGACCGATGATCTGCAGCAAATTGGCGGGAGCCAGAACCTCGTTCCACAAATAGTCGGTGGCGTACTGGTGAACGTCTTCGGGTGTGTCATTGCCCGCACCGCCGTCTTTCGTGCCCCGGTTGAAAGGCAGAAACTTTGTCTCGGCTCCTGCCAGTCGTGTTGCCATGGCGGCCTGATACTGGCTGACGGCAAAGTGAACTAAAGCGCCGCGTTTGAAAGTCAGCAGCGGTTCCGGTTTGTTCGTTTCGGGGTCTTTGGGCAGCCGCGTTTTCTGGTACTGGCGAATCGCATTCTCGACTGCCTGTTTAAACTCGCTTTTCAGTTCCATTGTCACTACGGGGATGCCGTTGACGAACAGCACCAAATCGATCCGCCACTTCTTGGCCTGCTTGCCGGTTTCCGCCAGTTCCGCTGCCGTGGCGTAGGGGCTGTAAACCAGTTCGGGGACGACTCGCAGGATGTTGCCTTCGTACATGGCGAGCGTATCGGGGTTCAAACCGTGCTCGGGTTTGAACTGGCACATTTTGAACGACGCCGACTTGTCACGCAGTTCGTGTCGGAGCACGCCCAGCGTCCCGAACGTGCGAAGTGACTTGTCGCTCGCCTGCGGATCGGCTTTGGCAAGTTGCGAAGCGAGCTTGTCGATAAACGCTTGCTCGGGGTTGGTCGGATAGAGCTTTTCGTACTTCTCCCAGGCCTTGGGCTGAGTTGTTTTGACGTATTCCAAGCAGTCATCGGTGTAGAGAGCCAGTTTCCGATCGTACTTGGCTGGATCACCGAGCTTCCAACCGCCCGCAACCATTTGGTCGATGATGTCCTGTTGAAAGGCGGCTTCTTTGGAGTCAGCGTTCATGTTGATTTCACTTGTGAATCGAGCTTGAGTCGATTGTTCGGACTTTTTCTCTGAAGCCAGGATTCAGCTATCACTTGACTTATGGGGCTTTCTAACCGATCATTCAAGGTAGACCCTGTCGCTCTCGAAGGCCCAAGTTCCACTTGGGGCACGTCGCAAGACATAGTGAGCACGGGGTTTTTTTGTGTCCTGACGGAGTTCATGGTTTGGTGCGGGTCATATCGCGATCGTGGTTTCGCGGCACCAACTTCCAGTGGCGGTAAGGGTGCCGCCAGCGATTCGCTAGATCACCCTGGGTTCCGGTTGATTCACCGATGTTGAAGTGCGGATAAATCACACGCACCCTCGCAGAAATATGCTTGAAAAGCTTCTCCTTTGCGACGGTGCGTTTACCACGCCTGTATTGCCCTTCGGGTTTCACGAGGTGCAGGTTGTTCAGCCGGAAGGTCATCGCGCCCAGGACAACATCGAGGCATTGCAGCAAGTCATGGTTCTTTGAATCAACCTCTGCGATCTGCTGCCGGTCAAAATCGACATTCGCGCGACGCATCTCAGGGTTGCGTGACAGGGCCTCAATGAAAGATTTAAACTTGGCCGTTTCTTCACGACTGGTGGGCATTTGATCCATGTTCAATCGAACGCGTTTTGGTCCATCGTGCTCCTCATTTGAAAAAGCGAGTCCAAATCCGTGCTTGATGAACTGGTAGTACAGTCGGTGATATTCTGATTGCCGCTGCTCCGATGTCAGGCCCTGCGGAACATAGGTGTTATTGGTGAACATGATTCGCACTTTCGCCAAGTCTGCCGCAATCAGGTCAAAGAAAGCGTCCATCACCGTCTTGTACTTGCCGAGATAGTTTTCGGTTACTTTCGTCCACTTCAACTCGCCATGAAGATTCAGTTCGGCTTTGCAGTCTGAAAGCTGAGCGGTCACACGCAACAGATCTCGCGACCTAACCAGCACACCTCCGTAGAAGTTGGAGAAGTACGCACCGTCTTTCACGGACTCATCGGTGTAGATCACAAACTCAGTCGCCATGCTTAGCAGCCACCTTCCGTTCGGGCACAGGTTCGCTTCCAACCGCCAGCAATGATCTGTTCGATGATACCCCGCTGAAAAACGGTTTTCTTGGAGTCAGCCTTCATTTTCAATTAGCAGAATAGACAGGGAAACGGTAGGTGCGGATTGCAATGAAATAAGCAAGTCGTTTCAGAACAATGGCTTACGGAGATCGCGTTCTGTTCAGCGGTGTTGCGATGAAATAAAAGACATTCCCCTCGGCTGTAGTGAGAGTCATCGTTCATGCAACCTCCATTTCGGTTGCGTTGTTGGGACTATTGCCGGCCATGTGGATGCTGTGCTTTCCTTGAAACCAACGCCCCGTTACGCGGCTCTTGCGAAAGGTACCCAACCCACCAAATTGCCGGTCGAAGATTTGCACATACCACGAGCGATTTCCGAGGCTCGGCAGCCGACCATCGGCCCGATTGAGCGCGTCTCGCCACACGCCGATGTGATCCACGATCAGGACGGCTCGTCGCGTTTTCTCGTCGTGAAAAAGTTCCCAAGTCTTCGTCAGTTCCAGTTTGCCCTCGATGCCGCCAAACGGATCGACGTGACTGTGCCCGAGGTGCAGCGGGTTGGATCCGCCGTGATACGGGTCTTTCCAGGCAGGTTCCGATCGGCGGCGGAATTCAGTCCACCATGCGTCATCCGGAAAATAACGAAAAGACTCTTCACCCGTTGTCGGATCGCTGCTGCTCCAGGCCCATGCGGCATAAAAGTCGATGGCGTGGTCCCATCCCCACACTTGACTGACCAGTTGGAGTAATGCTGAGTCGGCATTTCGTTGGCCATTCTGGTACCACCACGCCAATCCCTGAGCGGGATCTTGCCAGCCAAGCAGAGATTTCAAGAGGTAATGCAGGGTTTCCCACACAGCACAAGCGTCGTGCAAATCCGTTACACGTGTTGGATCAGGAAAGTCCTTGTGCGAGCGTGTTCCGGCCAGGATCTGATGCAACAGCGGTATCTTTCGACACCACTCATCCGAGATGATATAGGCTGCATTCATGCGACCTCCATTTCGGTTTCGAGTCGGGCATCGGAGGAAGGACGCTTCCAGCCACGAACGTCGATCTTGCCGGTGACGGCGGCGGAGATGAGTGCGGTGCGGCGTTCTTGGAGAAGTTCGACTGCCTCGGAAGCATGTGACTCAATCCTGTCGAACTTCTCTGAGATCGTATCAAGATGCGAGACTATCTCATCCTGCTCGTATTTCGGCGGACATGGGAAGCGATACTTCCGAAGTTGTTCGCCAGTGAGATGTGGGATTGTTGCCGTCCCGCCCGCGAGTACCCAGTCAGTTTCAATGACGAATCGCATGCAGTAGTAGAAGAATCTTGGGTTCTCAACATCTGGATCAAGTGGTCTTAGTCGGTGCAGCGCTTTTTGAAAGCCACACCGTTCAAGCTCATCTTGCCAAATAGCAGTTTGTCCAATTCCTGCACCACCTTCGCAGATCAAAAGGTCGCCTTTCTTGACGCTGAAGCGCTCAAACTCGTGGGGCGTGATGTCCATGGTCGGAAGAGACTCGACATTGATCGAATCCCAATTCACATCTGCGTTGCGAAGATAGACGGTTGGGTGCAATCCAGTGAGCTTGTTCTCGTCGTACATCTTTCCGAGAACTGCGTCGTAGCGAGCGTAAACGGGCGGTGTCCGCCAATGTTCAGGGATGTCTCCGACCCACTCGACGCCGGAATCTCGCAGGGGGGCGTCGGGGTTCAAGCCTTTGGTGACCGCATGACTGATGACGGCCTGACGTTTCTCCCCGAGCAAGGCGATGAGCTGCTGCTGCTTCTCAATCAACGCATCAATCTTCGCCGTCTCGTAGTCCAGGAACGCCGCGATCTGCTTTTGTTCTTCCAGAGGCGGAGCGGGCATCGTCACCTTTGAGAAGGTGTCGGCCCGAACGACTTTGCGGAGTCCGGTGTAGAACGGACGGAGCCCCTTGAACGAGTCCAAGTGCAGGAAATAGTAAGAAGCGTATTCAGGCACGCACGACGGCAATGCTCGGTAGACGCTGTATGCGCCGGTAATCATTCCGTGATCGTAGGCGATGCCGATTGTTCGCGGAGTTTCATCAATGTCGAACAGGCAGAAAACCAAGTCGCCCGGTTGAACAATCTGATAGTTGTCGAACTCGGCTGGCAGTTTGCCGCCTTCATCCATGTCTCGAACGATAACGCCACCAAGCGTCAATGAAAGCAACGAGTAGTCGGCTGAGGCTCTTCCGACTTTACTCTTTTGCAGCGTGAACATTGTCTTCGTTCGGCGTACATTCCAATGATCTGGAAGTTCGCCCAACCAATCGTCGTCGGCTTGTTGGTAGTTTTCGTATCGCCGCAATCTCAAGAGTGAGCCTCCTGCAGCATCTGCATGATCTCGCCGCTCAGTTCATCCAACTCGGCGTCGATCTCCTTCAGCGGCCTCGGGGGTTCGTACTCGTAGAAATGTCGGTTGAACGGGATCTCGTAGCCGACGATGCCGACCCCGCCATCCTTGTCGTCTGTTTTCCCTTTGTCGATCCAGGCGTCGGGGACGTGCGGGGCGACTTCTTTGTTGAAGTAGGCTTCGTTCACCGCATCGACTTTCGCGCCACGAGCAGTGTCGGCGGTCAACGGCACGTCTTCGTTGTCTCGCAAGTCGCTGTCGGGCTGGAACTGGACGATCTGGTCTCGGTACTCAAACGTTCCATAGGTTGGGTTGGCTTCGACTGGCTTACCTTTGCTCTTGGAACCGGGGCTAACGCCCAAACGGCTAATAACCTTCTTGATGACTGGCTCGGCGTCGGGGTTGGTCCAACTGACGGCGGCGATGATTTGCTTTTTCTGCTTCGCATCTAACTCGACGTCGGCGTCCTTGATCGCTTGCTTCAGCTTGTCCTCAAACTCGATGAAGTCATCGTGCTGGGCTGTGCCGATCGTCGTTTGCAACCTGATAGCTTTGTCGAGCAGTTCTTTTTGGGCCGTCCATGATTTTGCATCGAGCAGGTCTTTGATTTGCTTTTCTTTGAGGTCGGCAAAGTCGGATTTGACCAGGGCTCGGATCTCGGTTTCCATCAGCCGCAACGCGCTAGCGTTCGGTTCCGCGAGATTGTCGTAGAACCGCGGGCCATCGCCAGGCGACTGGTTGAGGATTCGTTCCCAAATAGTCTGCATTGCCGCGTTGAGCTTGCCGGATGCAAAGCGGAGCGTTTCAATTCGCTCGTCGGTGAACTGGACTGAAAGACGCAGTGGGCGCTCGATGGTGATGCGTCGGTAGCCGAATTCGTGACTTTCAAAGATCTTGCTGCCGAACGTTTTCTTGGCGGCTTTCTTATTGCTGGTGGTCCCTCGCTTACGCGTCGGGTTGTCATTGTCGTCTTTGTCCAGGCGGTAACTTTCGACGGCTGCAAAGTTGCCGAAGGTTCGCGTGACCAGCCGAACGTCGTCTTCGCCAATCTCTTGCCGCTTGCTGCCCAGACTCTTCCGCATCTTTTGATACAGATGCACGCCGTTGATCAGTTGGACCTTGCCGCGTCGCTTCTTCTCTTTTTTGTTGGACAGGATCCAGACGTAGGTCGCGATACCGGTGTTGTAGAACATGTCGGTCGGCAAGGCGACGATGGCTTCCAACAGATCGCTTTCCAAGATGTATCGCCGGATTTCGCTCTCACCGCTGCCCGCGCCGCCCGTGAACAGCGGCGATCCGTTCAGAATGATGCCGATGCGTCCGCCGTTCTTATTGGGGTCGTTGGGATCGTAGTCGCGCATCTTGCTGATCAGGTGCATCAGGAACAGCAGCGATCCGTCGCTGACTCGCGGCAGTCCCGGTCCAAAGCGTCCGTCAAAGCCTTTCAGTTTTTGCTCGTCTTTAATGGTGCCTTCCACTTTCTTCCAATCGACGCCAAACGGCGGATTGGAGAGCATGTAGTCGAATCGGTCGGCGACCAATTGGTCGTCGCCGAGCGTGTTGCCCAGTTTGATGCGGCTGACGTCCTGGCCCTTGATCAGCATGTCGCCTTTGCAGATCGCATAACTCTCGGGGTTCAGCTCCTGGCCAAAGGCTCGCATGACGGCGTCGGGGTTCAACTCATGGACATATTCCATCCCACTGGAAAGAAATCCGCCGGTCCCCGCCGTGGGATCGTAAATGGTGCGGATGATGCCCGGTTCGGTCAGCGCGTCGTCGTCTTCCATGAAGACCAGCGAAGTGGTCAGCCGCACGATGTCTCGCGGCGTGAAGTGTTCCCCCGCGGTTTCGTTGCTGGATTCCGCAAACCGGCGAATGAGTTCCTCGAAAACGAGCCCCATGTCGTGGTTGCTGATCGCGTCGGGGCTGAGGTCGGTCAGCGCAACTTTCTGGACGACTTTGTAGAGCAGGTTGGCGTCTTGGAGCTGAGCGATAAATTCGGCGAACTTGAAGTGCTCGAAGATTTCGCGGGCGTCGCGGGAGAAACTGTCCACATAGGAGAGCAAGTTTGACTTGATATCGGCACTGCCCATCTTAGACAGGTCCATCGCCGATGTGTTGTAGAACGATTGCTTGGCGGCTTTGATCAGAAACTTCTCACGGGCTTCGACTTCAAGTGCCGGCATGGAACTGAGTTTTTCGGCCTGAGCCAGCACCTTAGGCTTGGTCGCTTCGAGCACACATTCCAACCGCCGCAGAATCGTGAACGGCAAGATCACGCGCCCGTACTGCGATTGCTTGAAATCGCCGCGAAGCAGATCCGCAAGTGACCAGATGTACGCCGCGGTCTGAGAAAAGTTGGCAGTCATGAAACGTCTTGTTCCAAAGGTCGAGCATCACGGAAGCACATCTTGGGCAAACCAGCTCGTTTGAAATTGCCCCGACCCGTCTTTTATCGGACCGATTATCGCCTCCAACGTCCCGGCTGTCACCCCATCCAAAACCGTGCAACTAAAACAGGATGATCGGCCTTCCACGGTGCAGAAGGATGGTCCGCGATCGTTCTTGGTGAGGGAGCTTTCAACTGTTCGCCAATCGTTAGCACCCTGGTTGCGCTTCTATCATTGGCCTGTTGCGGGCAGCCGATTTAAGCGAAACGGTCTGCGTACAGATGCCCCACTGCGTCCTGGATGGCTAGGTTGAAAGGAAGCGTGAACTCTTCCATCGTGTCGTTCCCGAAACCAATCAATTGCGCCACGGTGAAATGACCGGCGTCGACTAATTCGTCGAACTGCTCCCAAAACAATGCTGTCTGTTCCAAAACGAGTGCATCGCCATTGGCATCCATCAACGTCCGCTTGGATGGTTTCATCCACACATCAATTTGTTCGTTTGTCCAAGTCATTGCATCACCATGGTAACAAAGAATGTTCGTGTCGCGCAAGCTTTATCGCCCACGGCCATTCTGCGATTGGCTGCGTTTCGCGGCCTGTCGTCGGAACTGCTCTTTCACCGGTCGCTTTCGATAGGGCCGGACGTTGGGCAACTTGGTGACGTCGACGCCTTTCATTGCGACACTTCGACGCTTTGCGCCGCGAACGCTTCTGGCTCCGTGCGGTGTCAGCGTCAAGCTCGGCTTGGACAACGTTGGCTTCAACCGATCTCGACTGCCCGATTGAAAGTGTTCTTTCGCTTTCGGTAACCGGTGTGACTTTAGAAAAGCAGCTTTCAACTTGAACCGGGGCTTCCGGGCGATTGAGTTGAAACCGTATCGCAGGCGGATTGACTTGAGGCGATGTTTGACGGACATCGGTTCTCCAAGGGCTAGCGGAGGGGAATTTGACGACTAAAAGTGCTTGCTGTTACTCGATGGCAGCTTGACCGCATCATGGCGACGTTCTTCCAAGAACTGTTCCAAATCGGATTCCAGAACTCGGCGGCACGTTCCAATCAAGATCGAAGGCAGATCACCTTTTGCCGCCATCGCATAAACCTTGCTCTTGCTGATCTTGAGACGCTCACTCACTTCTTTGATGGTTAATAGCATGGATCGCTCCGTTCAATGGCTAAGGTCCAGGTCCATTCCTTCCGATGGCCCAAGGCCGCTCCTGTTGCTCGATGTTTCCGTGGTCAAACGGATCGCGGTGTTGAAAACCATGGTCAGCATCTCGCCTTGCTTCGAATCTGCGCCCGCAATGGCGATCGATCGGAACCCCGTGGCACTGCTGGGGTCCGAAACCCTTTGCTGCGATATTCCGCTTTCGATCACCAAGTCGATCACCTTGGCGTGCTTCAAATGGGACTTGGGGTACCGCCGCTGCGCCGGATTTGGCGGTGCATCAGACAGCTGTTCCAACCTCGCCTCCGCATCGCGATCCTCACCCAACATGGTTCGCAACAAGACGGCGTCTCGACCCTCGCCCCTGCCGACTCTCAATCCGCGATCATAGAACCACGATCGAAATCCAACCGCGTCGGCCGTGGCGATAAATTTCAGGTTGTGCGCGAACAAGGTCGAAGCGAAGCTTCTTGGTAGAAACATCTCCGCGCTTGAGACCAACAGGGGAACAACGATTCCGACTCCGGCCAGCCACATCACGAATCGAACCAGTGGCTCTTGGTCGTCGGGGATCGCCATCCATATCCGAAACATGGCATAGATTGCGGCTGGAATCACGCAGACTTTCGTGGCAAGAATCCCCCGATCGAATGAACGCCAGTCGGCGATTCGCACCGAAACCCTTGCGCAGCGATTTTCTTCGTCAAAGTACAACGGCGGCCATGGCGGCAGGCCAGGATCAATGTATCGTTGCATCTTGGGTTCTGCGGAGTGAGAGGGACTTGAAAAGCCAACGTGGACGGCGTGGATGGGATGATTGGTAGTCGATTTGCAACTGGCAGGGGATTCCGGAATGAGAAACAGATGGACCAAGCCGAACTAGAATCGCGGTAGCTCCGGGCTCGTCACCAACGCGTTGTTAATCACAAACTGACCGGGCTCAAATCCGGAACGCTCCAGAATGGTCTTCCAGCGAGACACTTCATCATTGGCGACAAAGTACAACGCCAAGTTTCCGCCGCGTTCTCGATAGTGGGTCAGTGAGTCGATCATCCGATACCCCTCCTTGGACTTCGTCGGAAGGTTTGACTCGCTGTCTCGCATGTCACTCAACAACACGGTGACGACTTTGGTGTCGGCCGCGACATCAGGCATTGCGTTGATGTAGTCAATCGTCGTTCGAGTGGCGACGTAAACCGGGGAGCGATCCGGTTTGGAGTGGGCTTTCAAAAAACCCGACATCTCCTCCGGCGAACGGAAACGATGTCGCAATTCCTCGGGCGTCCCTTCGAACAGCAACACATCGTCGTTGCCACTCATTTGCGACAATACGATTTTGCAGTCCCCACCGAAACTTTGGTCGGTGAAGTCTGCCATCATTCCCAGGATCAAGGGATACGCCCGCTTGGTCAGGTCGTCGGCAAAACTGCCACTCAGATCGATCCCAATTGCTAAACAGGAATCCAGAGATTGTGTTTCAAAGACGGGCCGGAGCGGAGTCTCGCTCTTTTTCAGGCAACCGGAAAAGCAGAGCAGCAGTCCAATCAATGCTGGGACCGGTAAAAGATGGATAGCGTTTTTCATGATCAACAAACCTCATTAAGGGAGTTCACGATTCGTGGTACGACTGGTGGAGCGCCCCGAAGGCGGCAACTCCCGCTGCGTAGAGTGCAGTACAGGCGATCGGCACGTAGCCCGATGTTTCGGTCCAACCGTTGTTCCTGGCGGCAAGGCCGCAATAAAAAACAAACGCGTCAGCGGACAAGATGATCACGGCGATGGCTGCGAACAGGTAAAAGACAATCGGGTTGCTCTTGCGTTGCTGCATCACCGTGCCCAACCCCTTCGATTCCGAGATCACCCGAATCCAAATGAGAGTCACGGCGATAAACAAAAGTACACTGGCGAGATGGCTAAGATCCAAATCGGAGTAGCCCTGATAGGACTCCAGCAGCTCAAATCCAGGGAATGGGAGCCGAGACAATCTGGTTCGCATGACGGGGACAAGTTCCCGAATGCCTTGCGCTGCTACCGCAAAAACCACGGTAAACAAAATCGGAGCGATCAACAGCATCAGGATCCAGAATCGAACGGCCTCACCAAATGAGTGACGGCGGCGCACTCTGGTACTTTTGGTGCGATACGTAGCCGCTCCATTTCGTGAGGCACTAACGTCCTCAAACGTATCCAGGTCTCGGCTGACTTTGCTTCGATCAAACATTAAACGACCTTTGCGGTAAGAGTTACAGGGTTTGGGCAATGATCGCAGCAACGCCGTGCTTGCTTCTCCAGTGCTGCAGGGCTTGTTCAAGAATATGGATGACGACTTCGGGGCCGTTGCTACGGTCTTCACCCTTGATGACCATGCAAAGCTCGGCGATGTTGTCTTCGTAGACCACTTTGCCCGACGGTGGTCGCTTTGCAGTACTTTTGGCGTCCACTTCGTCGCGTCTGGCCTGGATGACATTTAGTGTGTGCGCATTGGCTTCGAATGACTTGGTGTTGAATGGTTCGTCCACCAAGGTCTGGCCAGTGGTATCTGAGATAGCCAAAGCTTTCGTCTTTCTGGCGGGCTTCGATTTAGCCGGCGCAAAATGGGACAGAATCTCCATTGCCGCTCGCTTGTCGATAATCTGTCCTTTTTCAGCTCGTTCGATCGCGATCTGCCCCGCCTCGTGCGGAGCGTTGGGCGTGCTCAGCAACATCAAGCCAACGGGGACGAACTGTCGACACAATCGTTGATTCAAAAGCAGTGGCTTTCGAAAACGCTTGAAAGCGTCGACGTACTTGTACTGCTGGGAACGCGACATGTTGATTTCCTGTTCCATTGTCGCGATCTTCTCTTTCTTCTTCAGCTCCGGGGTTGCTGCATCAAAAATGAAGAGGAACCCACCGGTGCGCAAGCACTGCTGCGTCTTACCCATGCGAATGTGGTCGGCAATCGAAATCGATAGCTGTTCGATGATCGCCAAATTAACATTTGTCACAGTTTCTACTTCCGCGAGAATTTCCTGCTCGTTGGCGTTGGTCAACCAATGGAAGAACTGATTGCTGGTGTCATCTGACATCAGTCCATGCATCAATGGATGGAGTGGGCTGTTCATCATTCAATCCTCGAACCGTTGTGCTATCGATGTGCAATTCCTCTGAACCTTCCGTGAGCAATGGTGGCATCCTGCTTGCTGGAACAGCTTCCGGCTGTCCCAGCAGATTTGTTCGCTTGGCGACAGACTTATGGACTAAGCGGCATCTGCGTTGATTGTTCCGTCGCCACTTGACGGTGCTCTATCGATGGACTCGCTGCGACCGTTGGCGCACCGGGTAAACCGATCCGGCAAAGTTCAATGAACTGATCAAGCACTTTTGATGTGCCATCGACCAACTTCGCGCGGAAGGGCCGCGTCAGTTCACGAAGGGCCTTGCGATGCTCACCTTCCGCGCCGGTATGGACTGCCAAAAACCGTCGTGATGATCGCTCGGCCAACCATTGATCGATCTCCGATTTGGCGACCTCGACTGTCAGTGAATCGTCTGCTGTAACCACATCTGTCATAAAGATCAGCAGCTCTCGGTCAGCCCGTGACGTGCGCTGGAACGTTTTGATTCCATCGCGAAGCATGGAAACAAAGGGTTCGTCTCCACCGTCCGCAGTCACGTCGCGAAAGAACGATCGGACGCTTTGATTTGCGACATCACCCGCTGGCGATGATGGAAGCACATCCGTCATTTCAAGTGCGACATCGGGGGCTGTTCGTCGTACCCGGACACCCAATCGCAACGACTGCACAAGTCCCGGCACTTCGGAAACGATACGATTGAAAACGTTGCCGATGCTCGCCAGATTTGACGCCTGTGAACCGCTACCATCAACAACCAGCACGATCGTGACGGAAAGATCCTTCAACTGTTCAATTGACGCGCCAGCCATTTCAAACTGATACGCCATCGATCCCTTTCGCTGAAAGCTGGCCACGGCAGGTATCACGTCGACTTTCTTTGGCTCAGGCCGCTTCGTCGGGATGGCGATGATGACTGGCGTCGTCGCTTCTCGCATCACTGGCAGCGGCGATTCCGTTCGCTTCGGATCCGGTAAAAACGGTTCTTTGAATGAGCAAGCGAGATTCACGTCGGTCGTCAAGCGTGCTAATTGACCGTTCAGCTCACGAAACCAGCTTTGGTAGAACTCTTGAACGCGGACTTGATGCGTTGGATTCGATCCCCAGTCTTCTCGAACAGGAATCAAAGCCAACTCCGTGTCCGTTGAGAACGGCTTGGTTTTCCAAGGGCTCTGTGGATGACCGATCAATCCAACGTCGGGATATCGATCTTCGACCATGTCGAACGTCGGATTGTCCGGATTCCGATAGACAGCGTCGCCGACCAAGACAATTCTTAACGGAAGCTCGGTGCGTCGATTCTTTTCGATGCACATTGGGATTTCCGTAATCCGCAGCGAGACGGAGGATCGGTCGGCCGGATCCTGAGCAAAAAACTTTTTGATTGCCAGATAGCTCGCTCCAAACACCGGGTTCCGCTTGCGAACTTTTGCCGGACCATACGGAACCGTTGCGGTGCCAACGATCCGCTGCTTCGAACAATCAAAGATTGTGATCACACTCTCGCCTGCCAAGCCGACCAGAGCCAGTTCTTTGACTTTTGCACCAAGCTGTCGAAAGACTTCAGCGTCAGCCGCGCCAACAAACATCCAGTATTCATACGGTTGGCCTTGGACAAGCGGCACCGTGGCAGCCTGAACTGAATCATCTGGTTCTTCGTTGCTGCCACAACCTGGCAGCCATGAAACCGCTACCCAAATCAGCACCGACAGCAATTGTTTGGATTTGAACATCACCAAATACCTCTTGAGGGAATCGAATCACGAAAGATCGTTTAGACGCCGCTGCAGCTGACGGCGTTTTTTGTCGCTGCGTTGCCGTTTTGCAGCCGCGAAAATGATGTCGCGAAACACGCGACGATGCGCCTTGTGTCGTTTGATGCAGGCTCGAAGCACTGCCAGCGACGGCGTCGTCGCGAGCACGCATTCATCGACATGGTTAAATGCAGCCACAGCCGCCTGATTGACGGGCCGTTCACTTGCGGCACGTTCAAAGAGCATCAACACAAAAAATTTGATACCCTCGAGTATTGCAGCGGTAACAGCAGCCAGGCCGGTCATCGAGATAGCGGAGTACCACCAAGGATATTCCATGACATCGAAAGCACTAGGAGCTTCCCGGCTGGCGTCAGCAGCCCCAGACATGACGTATGCAAATGACAGCGTGACGGCAAGCAACACGGGTATGCCAATCGCCCCAAGGGCGACATAGAAGATCGATCTTCGACCGCGTTTCCAAAAGAACGAGATGAACTCGACCATACAAAGCAGTCCGAACACGGGTGCCACAGCAACCGCGAAAACAAGCTCCTGCGCAGGTTCGGTTGGGACGCCTAAACCTGATTCGGAGGGCGTTTCAAAAAAGGGACCTTCAACCACTACGGCCGATGCAGAGGTAAGCTCGGCATCTACGACCACATTCAGTCCAGCAACCAATGACAAGATGCTCAGAATGATTAATGCGATAGCTGGTGCGAACGACTTCTCTGCGCGAAATCGCCAGACGGACTTTTGCCCTGTTAAAGAATTGATCGCCTCAGCCTGCTCATCCCAGGATGTTGCAATGACCGATAGCGATTTCCTGAAAGCATCACGTAGGTCCAACGCAGCTTGATGCTGCTCGGCAACCTTTGGACGCCCGAAGTAAAGAGCTTTGGCCAGCTGCTTCAATTCCCTGCGGCCTCGCGATGTGAGATCAAGCGTTCCGAACACGCTGCTATTGGGTAGCCCGTGATCTTCCTCGAAGTAATCTCGAGCCCAACGTGTCAGTTTTCTCGCATCGTGCAGGCCCATTCGAAAAATCGGTTCTGTAAAACTCTCGAACCGCTTGTCATGCTGCAAGCGTTTGGTCATCTTGGTAGAGCCGTTCGAGGAGCCCCTGTGCGACTCGTGTCGATGCATTGTTTCCCCCTTTTCAAACTGTGACGTTCTGAACTGATTCTGCGGATCACGCAGAAATTTCGAGGCTCAGTTCAATCAGTTACGAGAAACTTTGCTGTCCGGATTTGAGCCAATTTCAGATGGTCATCGATCAACACCTAGCAGGACGATAAATGACACGGAGTTCTGGGAAAAAACGTCCCGATCACAGCGCGATTGAGCAAGCAATCGTTCACAAAGAAAAGGAGTTGCGGACGCACCTGACAATCAGCACCATCGCGGAGGGATCAGGGCTCAGTGTGGCGAGCGTGAAACGCTTGCTTTACAACAGCGACAGCCAC
Organism: Stieleria tagensis; assembly: GCF_024129865.1. GTDB lineage: Bacteria > Planctomycetota > Planctomycetia > Pirellulales > Pirellulaceae > Stieleria > Stieleria tagensis. The sequence continues at coordinate 19,951 of NZ_JAMYFE010000056.1, forward strand.
GGCTATGACACGTACCGGCAACTAGGGAAGTTTCTCGATCGCGAACCCAAATGTCTTTGGAAACATGCGATACCGGTGTTGAAAGGAGGATCACCTGTTCAAAGTGCATTGACGACATTTGCTGAATTACTGCACGATGGAAAAATCAGCTGGTCCAAGGGGCAAGACCTTGGTGAGGCGTTGATGTTGGGGGCCATCCCTGAGATGCGGGGCTTTGCTCTTAGCGTGCATCAATGGGAAGAGCTTTTTGAGCACCTGACTAGACGGGGGCATCTGTATCGGCGGTTCGATGGCACCCTTGAGCCAGGGCGTCCGACTCCGAAGAAACTTTTGGAGCTGATTAGGGTGCGAACAAAGTTTGAGTGTTGGCTGGTCGATCAGTTTGTTGCACGGGACGAATACGATCAAAAAGCCATCGTCACAAGCATGAGGCAAGCGTACGAATTATGTTCTGCAGAGTTGGTGCGGGGAAGAGAGAGTCACTTCGTCGACAAGGAAACTCAGGTTCATCTTTGCTGGTGCCACGAGAATCATGACTTGCGAGACGTTTTTGCACTGATGTTAAAACGGTCAAGGCAAATAGCGGACTTCTTGCTGATAGAGCGTCTGAATCATCGCAATCCAGATGGCTACGATTTTATCGAACAACTAAATGAAATGCCGGGCGAATGGTCGACAATCATTGAGACGATTGAGGCTTATCCAAACGATGCTGAAAAAATCAAGAAGCAAGTTAAATTACACATGAAACGCTCTGAATTGATGGTCGAGCAGATCGCCTATCATGAGAAACGACGAGGTCGTCGGTCCTAATCAAGCTGTGGGGGTATCAGACGATCATGCGGATGATTTGATTTGGACGAGCCAATTCCTGCGAGTTGGTTGAGCTGGTCCAATGTTCGACTCGCTTCATGTCGAACATCATCGCGATGGTAGTTCGACGTTTCATTGATGATAAGGCGCGTTGTAAATCGGATCAGGAACATTTCCATCGGTGCCGACAATCCCCCATAATCATCGATTTGCTCCTCACAATCCGCCAGCACACGCTGTGCCTTTGAAAGCGGACAGCCAATGTTGTACTGGTGCTTACCATCTATCAACGGATTGGAGATCAAATCTCTGTCGAGATTTTGGACAAACCATTCGTCCTGCCGGTCAGGGTCAATTTTTTCCAGCCACGGATACTGACATTTGTCGAACGGGAATCCGACCGGAATGTGCGGATTTGCAAATGATTGTGTGCAAAATATTTTGGCTAGCATGTTGTCTCCTCTTCGTTGTTTGGGTTCGTGGTATGGTGCTACGAACAAAGCACATTGTACTTCGAGCAATTACGCTCTCGCATTGCTCGTCAAACGACGACAAAACCCCAGAAACGCGGCATCCGGATCACGCGGAGGCCCCGCGCCAACTGCAGCAAACGCTTCACGCCACTGTCGTTCCAATGTGTACACATCAAAGCCCGGACATTGCAATCGTGCTCGGTGATAGGTGTCTGGATCGAGCGGTGGAATCAGCGATGCAAATGAATTTACACCCGATCCCGGCACCGTGCCACGATTCACAAACGTCACCATGTCGCTGCTTCCGTTTGAATCGAGTCCTAATCGAATGCTGTAGTCCGGCATGTGATCATTCGCGATGTCGTCCTTGACGATCGCCCTTGTCAACCGACGAAATTCTTTCAGCGTGCTGCTGGAGCCAGTCTTTTTTTGCAACAGCTTTAACGAGATCTTCCATTCCGACCGCCGTCCGCAATGCTTCCGAGCCAACTCGTACATCCGTTTTTCGAGCGGCTTACGGAGCCGGAAGTAATCCCTGCTGATCGTCAGAACTTCTCGCGCATTGATAGCATTAAAAATCCAGTCGGAGAGGTTGACTCGTAGTTCTGACATTCGGCCGGACTTGGTTTGCCGGACGATCCGCCAGCTGTCAATCAAACCAAAGCCTTCGCTGATCTCCTCTCCAGCGGTTTTCAGATTCGTTTTGATGCGAGTCCCGCTCAGGCGCTCAAAGGCCGAAACGAGTTGCTCGTAGCCTCGCCCGTCTGTCCGGCGATTAGTCGTGACCAGTAAATCGCGGGCTGTCAGGTGAAGGGTTCGGCTGGTCGGTTTTCCGTTGTTGAGCTTCGCGACGAGCTGACTGATGCAATAGATCAGAATGTCTTTGTCGTGAATGGTTGCCAAACCCAGGCTGCTCGGCGTCACGGTCAGCGTGATGCCGTTGTGCTCGTAATGGCGTTGTCCCGTGTCTGCCTTCGTGGCCAGAGAGAACAATGGATGTTCCATCGTCCCAAGGTCATCCTTGGGGATTGCATCTGTCACATCACATATGAACAGATCACCTTCCGGGTATCGATCAGGTAGCAACGTTGGTCGGTTCGTTTGAATCTGGCCATCCATAGACCGATCATGCAACAGCCGAAATACAACGTCAACAATTACGTGTGATCACACTCGCATTTGTCCCCAATCGTGTTATCAGCCACCGTCGGTCGGATTCGTGCTTTTCCACTCCGATTTGTGTGCTTTCACACTCGCTGAAGTGTGCTTTTACCCACTGGACGGGGTGATTTGTCGTTCCATCTCAGACGTTTGACGAGGTTTTCCACAGGCCTAACGCCTTTTACAAACACATAAAAACACACCGGCGCCGCTGTTTGACCGCAGTCGGACGACTCATCAACGACCCGGACCACACAATCTGGCATTCGGAAAAGTGTAAAGGGTCGATATTGCCAGAATCGATAGAGCGAAACCGGCAGCGATCTGGTCCGAATCAAAACTGTGTTCACGTAAAGTCTCGATTGTCATTGACGATTGACAGTCTTCAGCTCGGCTGGCATGTTCCAACAATGACGAAACAAATTGCCGTTTATTGCCGCGTGAGTTCGGCCAGCCAAGCAACCGCCAGTCAAAAGCCAGACCTGCAGCGTTGGCTGGACGCATTCGGCGAGGGGGTTCCGGTTGTCTGGTACGAAGATCGATACACGGGACGGACGATGGATCGGCCCGCTTGGAATCGACTGATGTCCGATCTTCATGCTGGCAAAATCGCGAAAGTTGTGGTGTGGCGTCTGGACCGACTTGGGCGGACAGCACGCGGACTGACCACCCTCTTCGACCAGCTCCCCCGACTCGGTGTGGGACTTGTCTCCGTCAAAGACGGTCTTGATCTGGAGACAGCTACCGGCCGTTTGATGGCCAACGTTCTCGCCAGCGTCGCACAATACGAAACGGAGATTCGTGGCGACCGAGTACGAGCCGGTCAGCAGATCGCTCGCAACCGCGGCACAAGATGGGGAGGATCTCAACCCGGGCGTTTGCTGTTTCTCTCAAGTGAACAATGCGAACAGATTGTGTCGCTTCATCAGGCTGGCCGATCAAAATCATCCATCGCCCGAGCGTGCGGAGTCAGTCGTCCCACGGTTTACCGAATACTGAAGCAACACGATTCATCGTAAGTACGATCTTACGCTGTCACACTCATCCGCAATCACGAAGATACGACTTTTTCCGGCTGCCCCGATTCAAGCGAGTCGGCTGGCTCTTCATTGGTTTGCTTTGAAGCATCAGGTCCGCAATCCAGCACCGTTCGCCGCCCCCGTCAATGAACGGCCCGCACCAACCTCCGCGAAACGCGGAGCCGTGTTGTTCATGACGGCGACATCGCTCGTTGCTCTTAGGTTTGCGTCCTTCAACGCAACCAACGAAAGGAGCACATCATGGGACTCGATATGTACGCAATGGCAACCAAGGAAAAAATCGATCGGCCAGTCGATTTCAAAGTCACGGAGGCATCGCAAATCTTCTACTGGCGAAAGCATCCTGATCTACACGGCTGGATGGAACAGCTGTACTACATCAAAGGCGGACAGGAACCGTTCAACTGCGTCCCCGTCGCACTTGATGAGTCCGACCTAGACCGGTTGGAGAAAGAGCTTTGCAATGAAGATCTGCCGTCAACATCCGGTCCGTTCTTTGGCGTCTCGACAGACCACGACAAAGAAGACGACCTGGCGTTTATCGCGAAGGCACGTCATCACATCGGGGAAGGCTACACGGTGTTTTACGACTCTTGGTGGTAGGTCGAGCTACGGAAACACGGCGAAACGTTTCGTCGTGTTTCTGTTTTACCGACATTACGATGCAACGGAAAAACGCATGAACAAAGGAGGCAGAATGCCGAAGTGGATAACGTCGAACGCAAACTTGATCGAAAGCTCGAAAACGCGCTACGATAGCAAGATGGATCGTCAGCAAGAACTACAACGCTTCAAAAAACTGGACTTGCAGCTTTATGCCGAGTCTCGCGGCTTTGTGGTCGACCGCCGGCTGAGCAGCCGAAGCAGTGTCGTGATGCGACGTAGTAGCGGCGACAAAATTGGAATTGCAAAAACGACCGCCAACACTTTCGTTTATTACAACTACAAAACCGACGAGGGAGGTTCGATCATCGACTTCGTGATCGCTTTGGATGGCGGCAACCTCGGAACCGCCAGACGCACCCTCCGCGGCTACAGTGGTTCGAACTCAATGCCCCGTACGACCTCGCCAGCATTCCCATTTGAGCTACAGCCCTCTAAGCACGATGCATCACGCGTACTGGCTACTTGGATGAAGGCAAAATCGATTCCATCGACTGGCCATCCCTACCTGACGAAGCATCGTGGAATTCCAGCCGAAGTGCAGAACGATCCCATTTTTCGGGATCGCATTCGAATCTGTGAACGCGGCAATGCGATGTTTCCGCACTTCAATCAATCCGGGTTGTGCGGAATTGAGCTAAAAAACGGCAACGAGTCAGGAACCACTTTCACCGGATTTTCACCAGGCGGAATGAAGGGCCTGGCGTGCTCGCGTCCAAGAGACACCGACGTCGAAATGGTGCTTTGTGAAACGGCCGTCGATCTGTACAGCCTAGCGGCCATCGAAGGAACACAGAATCGCAGGTTCTTCAGCACGGCGGGGCAATTCAGTTCGCATCAAGCAGAGTGTTTGCGATCTGCTGTGAACAACATGCCGGAAGGTGCCAAACGAATTCTGCTGGCATTCGACAACGATGACGCGGGACGTCAAATGGCGTCTCGAATTCGAGATCTTTTGTCAGAATGCCGATTGGAGATCGTTGATCACTTTCCGCGTGGCGACGGAAACGATTGGAATGACGAACTTTTGAGTCAATCCCCGCAACGGCCAACAGCACCGCAGGCCAATCTGCTTTAACGGCTTGGAAATCCCAATCGTCGATACGACTATACGACCTATCGTGTGATCGGCTTCACGTTGAAACGATGCTGCCAAATGGAACAACAATCACTTGCAACGAGTCCGATTACCAGAACCATCGCTCCGGGGTGGGCGATTCCAATCCAATAGTTTACTTGTCCTGGGAAGGGCTGATTGTTGCTGGTCGATCAGTTGGCGTACGTATTTTCCCGCAGAATGATCGACATCTTCTGGTTGTGGTCAGAAGAGCTGTCTCTGGCACGCCCATTCGCAAAGACTTTCTTGAGGCAATTGAATTCGATCGTAAAGCCGTTGAGTGTCTTCGATGCCAAGGTGCTCTTTCCTCAATTTCATGGCTGCCGATTCGGAAGATCCATCGAAGCGTCCAGTGCTTCTGCAACATCACAGACAGCAATGGAGAATGCCCGCGATAGCTGATCGCTGAGGACGTGAACTCGTTGATCGCCGACGCTGACACGCAATCGTGGTGTGAATCCACCTTTCTGAAGCCACGATCGCAAGCTCTCCGCATGTTCGATCGCAGTATCCCGATCACCTTGGTGCACAGCATCTAACAACTGGTTCATTGCATCGATTGGATCCATGTTTCAACCGTTGCCGATTTCAGTGCAGATGTCAATATTCTCACGTTTCCATCGCTCTTTTCTCCACATCTTTGATTGTCGATCCACGCAGCTTCCCACCCTGTCGGCGAACGCTGCAAGGGCATGCCTGCATAACATCGCTTCGCTTGTCTTCGGCATGTCGCTGTTCGCGAAAACCCTTGCATCAACGCCGCCCAGCGGGTGGGGTTTCAGCCGCATGGTCAATCAAACGAAGGAGAAAACGATCATGCAAAAACTTACCGAAGATCAACTCAATCAATTCACCGGCGATCTGGTTCGCTATCGCCATTCAGTCAATCGATCGGTGATCTACACACCCGGCGTCAGGCATGTTGCCGAGCGAGGCGAGGCCTACTGGCTGATCGATGCCATCGCATCTTGGATCGGATCGGAACCGTTCGTCAAAGCCGTCAATGAGGACGGTCGCATTGGCTACATGCACTTTTGGACCCTGTCCGTCAACGCGAACGGGACCGCGAAGCTAGTCGCAAGAGCTGACAGTCCAGACCAGCCATTCATTTCGCAATCGCTTGTTTACACGGACTTTCCCATGAGTTTGATTGACATTTGTGCGGCGTTTGATGGCGAACACTGGACGCTGTATCTACCAAGCGAACACTAAATCAAATCATCACCGAAGCGTCGACGTTCATCGTTGACGCTTCCAATCGAACTGTGATTTAACCGTCGCAGTCAAACTTAAACTAAAGAAAGGGCAGTCCAATGACACTGACACAGGAAAAGACCGCCGCGACTGAAAGGTAGGTCGCAATGGCAAAACGAAACCAAAAGAACAAGCGTGACATCTACCAAGAAGTCACCGACAAGATCATCGGCTATCTCGAGCAGGGAACCGTACCGTGGAGGAAGCCAATCAAGGGTGTCGGCGGCAGCGGCTTTCCGAGAAATTTGCAGAGTGGAAAGAACTACCGCGGAATCAACGTGCTGCTTCTGGGGGTGCGAGCTTTCGAAAGCGGGTTCGGATCTAGCTACTGGCTCACGTTCAAACAAACGAAAGAACTGGGCGGCCAAGTCCGAAAGGGAGAACGTGGCAGTTTAGTCACGTTCTGGAAATTGTACGCGACCACTGATCGTGCGAGCGGTGACGAAATCGAAGTCCCCGTCCTGAAGCACTACACGGTATTCAATCTTGGCCAAATCGATGGAATCGAATCACCCGATACCATGTCAGATGCTGCAGAAACCGAAGCCTTCGAACCGCTGCGGCATGCCGAAGCGATTGTTGCGCGATACACCGATGGACCAAGTCTTCATCACGATGGCGGCCATCGTGCGTTCTATCGGCCTCGAACCGATTCGGTCCACATGCCACGTCCCGAAGATTTCAACGACCGGGAGACCTATTACGGGACACTGTTCCACGAGCTCTCGCATTCCACCGCCCATTCGAGCCGCTTGGACAGAGGAATCGATACGGAGCCGGCCCCCTTTGGAAGTCCTGACTATTCGCGAGAAGAGTTGATCGCAGAGCTTTCCGCATCGTTCCTGTGTGCCGCCGCCGGTATCAGTCCACCGACCATCGAGCAATCGGCAGCCTATCTGCAGTCTTGGATCACGGTTCTAAAGGGTGACGCTCGGTTGATCGTCAATGCTGCCGGAGCGGCGCAAAAGTCAGCGGATCGGATTCTTGGCCAGACGTTTGAAGACGCTGCAAAATCGAAAACGGGGCAGCCGGAAATCGATTCGTCAAAGTCCGAGCCTGCCAAATCGCAGCAAGACCACAATCTGTTGCAGCTGGGATTGTTTTGACGGAGGTGGGATTCTTTTATCAGCGTGTGATCCATCTGTTCGGTAGTGGCTGACTACCAGGATACGCTGCCACGATTTAGATGCCCGCCGCAATGGGCCCGTGTACTCGACTGCGCCTGCGTGCCGCACCAAACCCATGCGGAGGGCATCTGAACCGCGGCTGGATCGCGGACCATGGTCCACCACAATAAACAGAAAGGGAAACACCATGACACAAGAAACCAACAATCAACCTGCCGACACCATCCGCTACGGACTACTCAAGGGTGTGATCTGGAGCAATCCTGGCAAAGACGGAAAGCCAAATCGATACACCGTCAACTACGTCCGCAGCTACAAAAACCCCGATGGGCACTGGAAAGACACGACATCGCTAAGCGAGATCGACAATCTCAAGCTCAGCTACCTCGTGCCAAAAGTCGTCGAACGGATCATCGAGCTGAAAAGTTCGGATGCGACAGCGGATGCTGAGGAATAGCCGGCAAACACCGCTTCATCAAGAAGCTTAAACTTCGGCGGGTTCGCATTTAACAGGATGCGAGCCCGCCACTCGTGAGGTCCCCGCCGAAAAAGTCTCAACTTTGAGACAATCCGCTACTCGGCGGCATTCGTTTCAATCGAGATGCGAATGATCTCCGCTTCTTGCTCGGGCCGGGGCAGCGATCGCGGATCGCGTTCACGTACCCAGCGAACGACCGACAAGGCGAATAGCGATGCCAGGTCTCGCAGATTACGTCCCTCGATCGTCACGGTGACCTGAGTGGCCGACAAAAGACTGATCTGTAGATGGCCGGCATCACGGCAATCAATTTGACGTATATCGTGGTATGCGAGGGCAATCCAACGCCCATCGGACATTCGCAGCTGAAACATCGGTGGCGGCATTTCGTTGGCCTGGACACGAGAGTAGGGTGGGTCGTCTTCTTTCACCGGTCCAATCGACCGAGGGGAAAGCGGTGAAGGGCTGCGATGCTGCTCAAAGGCTCGGGCGGCGTTTGCCATGATTGACACTCCTATTCTGAATGGTTTGACGGGATGAGTTGCGAGCGATCCTTTGATTGCCGATCGCAGCAGTTGAGACGGGACGCGTTCGGCGATGCCACCATCTTCTAACTCTTTGATACGCGGTCAAACGCCGCGATTGATTTCGCCGCTCCTGGGAATGAGACACCACGGGTTTCTTTGCGTCGTTGTCTGGTTGTGGATTGCGCAATAGCTCGGTCGCCGACAACTGTTGACCATCGCGCTCAATTGCACGACGAACCCGTGTTTTGTCGTCGACAAAAATCATGACATCCTGGCGACCACGCGACGCCGTGACGTATAGCGTTCTCGCATTGATCGCCGGCAGAGAGTTCGATCCCATCGAAGCAATCACGAGATCGCGATCTTTACCTTGGCTGGCATGGCTCGTAACGACATAGCCAAAGTCGATGTGCCCGTAATCCTTGTCGATGATGTATCCGCTTTTCAAAAGCAAATTGCCCTTGGCGTCAAATCCCTTCACTTGATCAAGCCGACCATTGCTGATTCTGGTCTTCCCGTTTTTTGCTGTTCCGCCAAGCGAGAACCGTATTTGATCTCCCGCCGCCAGACCGATCGTATTCTCACGATAGACTTCAAATCGGTCCGCTGCAGCAAGCGGCAAGCGTTTGTGCATCCCGTCTTGCAACGAAACGATCTCGACTTCACTTCCGGCCGCCCCCGCGACGCGATAGCGTTCGCCTTTGTTGAAGCCGCCTTTGACGTTCTGGTGAAATTGAATGATCGCGTCAGTCTGTTGCTGGTACGTCGTCACTTCACTCTTCTCGGCTTCGGTCAAGTTCATCGACAGTAGCCGATTCACATTTCGCTCGTCATGGGAAACTCTTCCCTTCTGCCGCATCAACGATCGAATTTCCTGAGTGACCTCGTCGCCTTCGGCATGCGTGGGCGAAACGATCAGTGCCGTGCGTCCGCTGTCCAGTGCGTCCAGATACGATCCCGCAATCTGCTTGCTCTTTTCGTCGGGATCGACCTCGTGGATTTTGCCCATGGATTCAAAACGATCAAAGCCAGCAAGCAACCCCGACTTGCCGGTTTCAGCGTCAATCTGCTGCCCCCGACTGATCATTTCCACCGCCTCTCGATAGCGCCCTTTTTGTCTTTGGACCGCTTCCACTCGCGCGATGCTGAGCCCGGATTCTTCTTCCAGTAGCCGCATTGCTTCACCTCTTCGCGGCGAGGCATGCTGTCGAGTATCGCCAGAGAGTACAACCCGCGCACCCTGCTGATTGGCAATCCGAAAGATCTCGTTCATGGCCCGCACATCGACCAAGCCGGCTTCGTCGATCCAGATGACTTGCTCTCGCAGTTGGTCGTGCAGCTTCGTGTTGCGGATAAGATGCTCCACCGTCTGAGCTTTCGCGAAACCCTTTTCTTCCAATACCTGTTTCGCTCCCGTGCTGGGCGCGAACGTGAAGACCTCTTTTCCGTGGTGTCGCACGCCTTCGGCAGCTTCCTGCATCAACGACGATTTCCCCGTGCCGGCTCCACCGGTGATCGCTAGTACGGAATCACGAGAGCGAAGGACGTGCTGCACCGCTGCCTTTTGTTGATCGTTCAACCAATCGCGTTTGAATGAATGGTCGGTGTTGGAAATTGCATGTCGGGTTCCTCTTCCGTTGCGTGCGAAATCAATCATTTTTTTCTCTGCGAACAAGACTTCTTTGGTGGTGATCAACCGTCGAGTCGCACCATGCTTGGCAATCAACCTTTCGATGATGTCGTGCCGATCGAGAGCGATCTCCATTTGCTCGGGACAGAAGGTCAAGCCGTGTTCCAGGGCCGTTGCGATGACTTGATGTCGCTCCACCGTCGAGTTGCGATAGAGATGATGGTCCAGTGCAAACTGAATCGATTCGGAGATGTCCGGTGCCTGCCAATCCTTCGCTTCGCTGGTGCGTTTCTGAATCGCATCAAATTGCGCTCGTTCGTTTTGGTCTAGCCGCGAGCGCCATTCGGTACGAAGTGCATCGATCGTCGTCCCCGTGTCTTTTTTTTCGCGAGTCGTTCTCCCCAGGCTGGCTTTCTTGCCGGCGTCTTTAATGCCACGTTTTCGCGCCGTCTCTTCAACTTGTTGAGTCCGCCGACTGAATTTCTCGATGGTTGAACGGTCTAGGCCAACCAGTTCCCACCCGGCTTTGACACGCCCCGACTGAAAGTACCGAGTCGGGGCGACGTCAAAGCTGAGTTGATCTTTCAACCGACGTGCCAACCTTGATTCAAATTTTGCTTGCAGGCTTGGACGCTGGCGGATGATCTCTTCAAACTGGCCGGCGTAGTGTCTTCCGTCTTGGAACGTCCAATTGATGGCAAACGCATGGACATGCAAGTGCGGATCTGCAACGCCATCGACGGGACGAGATGTCTTGTGCAAAAAGTCCGCGTAAACCAGTTCACCCGTCGTGGATTTCTGTTCGCTGCGATGGTGCTTGCCGTGTCGAACCCGCCGCTGCATCAGTGGTTCAATATCTTTGCTCATGGTTTCTCTGACCGTTTCCCGCAGAGCGTCGATGATCCGTTCATCGTCATTGATCGCCCAGACGAGCGAGACGCTTTTCGGAACTGAAAAGGTAAAATCAACACCGGGGCGCCGGTCTCTTCTTTGCCGCTGCGTGAGTTGTTTTCCGCTGGAGGGATGTTGGCCGGCAAGCAACGCAGCAAACTGTTCTTTGGTCACATCGCTACCAACCTCTAAACCCAAACGATCAGCACCTTTGCCATGCCATTGACCGTTCACTTCGGTACCCAAGTAGTAGTCGCCCTGGGTGAGGACTTGATCGAAGTATTGCCGCGTTGCCGCGATGTTTTTGCTTTGGGTGGCGATCAACATGAGCTACCTAGTGACTGATCCAGCAGAGAGAATCTGGATAAAGAAATTTTGTGATAGGCTTGTCCCCTAAGCAGGGCTTAGGCGTCTACCAAGCGTTCCACGACTGACTCGCAAACGCAACGGTTTGACACAGTTCTATCCACAGCCATGTTCAACGCAACTTGTTTGCACAGCAACTGAGGCAGGCAAGTTCCAGAGACGAAATGACGGTCGAAGCCGATTGTCGGTTTACTTTCAACCTGAAGACGCGCACGCTGTCATCGGAGGATCGTCGATTACAATCCGATGGTGTTTCAATGGTCCGATGAGGAGGGAGCGGTTTTCAATGCAGAGCAACTTTGGCAACAATCACCAGCAAGTCCATCGACGCGGTCGACGTCAATCTGCCGTCCGCCGTCCGATTGCGATGACGATGCAACGACGAGATAGTCCTTCCCGCAATTCGATGGAGACGAATCGATGAGTGAGCTGGCTAAATCCAACGAGTACCGGCAGTGGATCATTTCGGTAAAAGAGCGGATCAAAGCCTCCCAGATCAAAGCCGCGGTCGCCGTCAATGTGGGATTGCTGGAACTTTACTGGTATCTGGGTGAGCAAATCCTGGAGAAACAAAAGACAGCCAAATGGGGTGATGCCTTCTTGAAGACGATGAGCGAAGATTTGCTTCGGGAGTTTCCAGAGATCAAAGGGTTTTCTCGCCGGAATCTTGAGTTGATTCGTCAGTGGTTCATGTTCTGGAACCCAGCCTTGTCTTTCACGCTGCCCGGTCAATCGCAGGCGAGCCAAGTTGCGCAACAGCCTGATTCGCAGATGTTCACAATTGCGAAACAACTTGTTTCGCAAATTCCGTGGGGCCACAACATCGTCTTGATGCAAAAACTGGACGGACCTGAGGAGGCCTACTTCTACGTCCAGAAGACAATCGAAAACAACTGGTCCCGAGCCGTTCTGACACACCAGATCGAGTCGGACCTGCACCTGCGAGAAGGCCAAGCGATCCACAATTTCGAGGCCACACTGCCAGAGCCGGAAAGCGATCTCGCCCGTCAACTGCTCCGCGATCCATACAACTTCGACTTCCTGACCCTGACCGAGCGGCACAACGAACGCGAACTGGAGGACGGCCTGATCGAACATCTGACCAAGTTCTTACTTGAGCTCGGCGCCGGCTTCGCGTTCGTCGGGCGTCAATTCAAGATCGATGTCGATGGCGATGAATACAGCATCGACCTGCTGTTTTACCACCTGCGGCTGCACTGCTATGTCGTCGTCGAACTGAAAGTCGACAAATTCAAGCCCGAGTACGCCGGCAAGTTGAACTTCTACGTCTCGGCAGTCGACAGCCAAATCCGTACCGAAGTCGACGGCCCCTCAATTGGCATCCTCATCTGTAAATCCAAAAGCGACATCAAAGTCGAATACTCCCTCCGCGATCTGACCAAACCCATCGGCGTCAGCGAATACCAAATCACCGAAAACCTCCCCGAGCAATTCCGTTCCTCAATCCCAAGCATCGAACAAATCGAAGCGCAATTGGAAGATTGGGAAAACGAGTGAGCTCTCGCTTCCAACTCAGGACCTGGCGGTGCTGACATCTGACTAGAAGAAAACTTGCCTTTTGTTACTCCGAATAAGGCTCTCCGGCGTCGGCCGCCGGAGCGCGTTTAAGAAGCCCCACCTCACGCCGCACGACCACCAATGTAGAATTCTGGATTCTATAAATCCCATCAGCTCTCTGATGGAATCCGAAAACCAGACTCATGAGGGGCGAACAGTTGAGCGTTATCGAAATCACGATGTTTTCGGCTGGCAACGGTGATTGCTTCCTGGTTGAGTGCGCGGGAGAGTCTGAGGCTCGAGTTCTGATCGACGGGGGTTTTGCCAAGACGTTTTCAGGCAGCGCGTTTGAACGCCTACGAGCAATCAGCGACGCGGGTAACAGCATAGATCTACTGATTTGCACTCACATAGATAGCGACCACATCGGTGGTTTGATAGAGCTGCTCAGACGAAACGAAAGTGCATCAAACGCGAATGTCATTGAAGTGCGGCAGGTGTGGCATAACAGCTTGCGCAGTCTCGCAGAAGAAAAGGCAATGGATGGCATGCCTCAAGCCGACAATGAACTGCTCCAATCGATTCGGCAAAGCGGCTACAGAACGCCACAGACTGCCGACCGTTCGGAAATCTCCGCTATGCAGGGAAGCAGCTTGTCAAATCTGATTGAGCAAGGTGGCTATACCTGGAATGACGGACGGGGCGCAAACCCGATTGTCGCGCCATTTGCTCACCTACTGAATACGGATTGCCAGCTTACCGTATTGACTCCAACGAGGTTAGGACTGGACGGATTGCTTGATGTATGGATCAAAGCACTACGGAAAGTCGGATACTCTGGGTCTATATCTGATAATGCGATGCTTGCGGATGCATTTGAGTTCATGTGTTCGTTTGACAAAATGCAATTGCAATCAGAGGAGATCGTTGGAAAGCGTGCGCAAGATGGCGACCTAGCAGATGTCTATACTCCCGACTCTTCCGTGACGAATCGAAGTTCGATCTCGTTCATTCTTGAATACGCGGGTACAAAGTGTCTTTTTCTCGGTGACGCTTGGGCCGAAGAATTGGTTTCATCGCTGGAGTCTTCCGGCAATTCTAATACGCAGATAGTGTTCGACGTGATCAAGCTATCGCATCATGGAAGTCTTCACAATACGAGTCCTGAACTATTGAATCTGATCGATTCGCCCCGATTTCTAGTGTCTACTGACGGTCAGAAACACGATCATCCGGCTTTCGAAGTATTGAAAGCGATCGTAGATCGACCGGCAGACTTCGAACGCTCGATATTCTTCAACTATGAAACTGACGGATCAACAAGACTTCGTGCATACCGAAGTAAATCGGGAGCAGCTTTCTCCGTTCACGTTGACAAAGACGTCAAGGTAAGGATCCAAGCAAATGTTTGAAGTCGAAATAAGATCGGCAGTATGCAAGGTCATTTGCAGCGACGATATAGGCACGGGATTCCTAATAGCTGAAGACAAAGTTTTGACAGCACGTCATTGCGTCCTCGCCGCAATTGAAGATGGTGCGCGGATTGCTTTGGAGTTTCTCGATTTCGAAGGCGGAACTATACAGATTGAAGCAAAATTGAAAGACCATTCGGAAGAATCTGACGCCAGTATTCTTGAGCTCGCCGAGTCCGTTGAGCGGAGGCCGCTCTCGCTTTTTACAAATGGGGCACGCGAAGGCAACGAATGGCTTTCATTCGGGTTTCCGAGAGGCAAGCCCCTCAATGGACACCGTGCAACTGGCATCATTGAAGCCGTTCAGGCGTCGCTGACAGCTAGAGTAGACATTGATTTGTCCGTCGCAACTTCGAGCCAGCTAAGCGACTACTCAGGAATGTCCGGTGGGCCATTGCTGTCCGGTGCTCAGGTAGTTGGGATGCTTCGCTTGCGCTTTGATATGGCCCTTGCCGCGATCAGCGTCAGAAGCCTTGAGGGCTTTCTCAGGAAGAACGGCATCAACAGCTTTGATGGACAACCCACACAAACAGACGACCAGTATGCCTTGCGAGAGGAATTCAGATCGACCTTCGAAAATGCCATTCTGACGAACGTTGGTAGATATCTGTTTCTCGAAGGGCCAAACGGCATCGGTAAAACGACGTTCTGCAAGATGTTTAGTCCCGATGACCGACGGATTTTGAATGCAGGAGCGTATTGCATACGCGACGGAGTTGAGAGCAATCCAAACGCTAATTCTCGAGCATCTTCGCTCTTCGATTGGCTCGCATCAAGTTTGTCAACTGCGGTAACCGGACATCCGAGCAGGCGCGAGCAGATGCCGTTTGAACAGATGGTTGAAAAGACTTCCCATTACCTGGACAGCTTTTCTCAGTTCTGCGCTGCCGAGCATAAAGTCGGCGTGTTATTCATCGATGGACTGAACGAGGCACTACTGCTTGGGGAACAGAGGTTGAATGACCTTGTAGGTTTACTACCCGCTCGCCTTCCGGAAAACGTCGTGATCGTGTTTTCTGCGCCTAGCTATTCCCTTGTATCTCATTGTCTCGGTGGCCGACTCGATGATGAACGCTGCATTAGGCTTCCGCCTTTGGAAACCGATGCAACACGAGCGTTTACATATCACAGACTCATAGAAGAAAAACGCAACGACCTCGCACTAGTCAATGCGATATCACATAAATCTTCGGGGCATCCTCTCTACCTGAATTACTTAATTCGCTACGTGAATCAAAGCGAATCGGGAGAGCCGTTGGCCGATTTTCCCAGTCTGGATGGCCCGATCGAGCAGTACTACGAACAACTTTGGCAAGGTCTACTGCAAGACGCTCACGTCACCAACCTACTTGGAATCATTTCGCGACTGCGGGAGGGAGTGTCACCGGAGACGTTGCACCAGATCTTGAACGTGGCTGAACAAGGCGTGTTTTCATCTACGATAGTAAAAGTTCAACACCTCTTTCTTGACCGCGAGTTGACGGCCATCTATCACGACTCTTTTCGGGTATTCGTTGTTGCAAAAACCTCCGCTGTCAATCTGTCAATCTGCCGTCGACTAGCGGAATTCTGCGTCGAGAACAAGGACGAACGTTACTGCAAAACCAATCTTGTGTTTCATTTGTCGCAATCAGATGCCAGCCATCGGAAGATCGCTGTGAACTCATGTGTTCAGGATTGGGTAGATGCATGTGCTGAGCTGAGCGTCGCACCAGACACACTAATTGAAGATATAGAACTTGCGTTAGGGTGCGCATTGGATACCGGGGATGCCGTGAGCTCGGTTCGAATACTTCTACTTCGCCATCGTGTACTTTTTCGCTACGACACGCTTTTTGCGCAGTCCGCGACGCTTGTTGCGAAAGCGTTCGCTGCCCTTGGACGCCCGGCCGAAGCGCTTAGTCATATATTTCGATACGACCAAATCATCGTTGGTATCGATGAAGCGATCGAAATTGCCTGGTGCCTGATGCGAAATGGGCACGAAGATGAGGCAATCGAAGTCCTTGAAGCCGCATCGGATCGGTGTATCGAAAACTACAGCTCTGGAACCATCAAAATTGGTGACTTTATTGAGCTTAGCCGCCTGCACTTAATTTGCGTTTTGTTGCTCAGAGTAACGGAACGAAACCAATTACCGTTCGTTGCATTCATCCAAAGAAAGAATCTTGAGTTGATTGCTGAAAGCCTAGGTGATGCTGATCCGGCCTTGTTGGACTACGCGGAGCGCAGGTTGATGGGCGTGCCAAACGAGTACTTCTTGACTTTTTGCGATGTCTATACATCTAATTCAGTTCTTCTGAGCTTTTCTTCGACTGGAAATGAATCGGCAGAGGCGCTATCTCCACGATTGCTTGACATGCGACTGGATCAACTCGTCTCCCATGTTCAGGATATCGACGCCTACGGTATATCCAAAACAAGTCGCAACTATGATGATTTGCTTGCAAATATTGAATCGACCATCCCTTCCGACGGATCATTGGATCGACACGATATAGAGTTCGTCATCGATGCATTGATCGAAGTAAACGCAAACACTACCACGATTCTTCGGCTACTCTCGCAAAACTACGTTGTGGCCCCATCTTCGTTTGTAGTCAGAGACGCCAACGGAGTTGATGCTGATATTGGAGATTTCCATCGTGAGTATATGTTGCGACGGATAAACGCCTATTCCGATGAGGAAGCTCAGTCAAGTGTTGGTGTGGTTGTCGCTGAGGATGACTGGGAGCAGCACTTACGAAACGTTGCAACAGCGCTGGCAACTGTCGACGGAAAATCGAGGCGAGCATTCTCAACGGGCGATACAGGCGCGTTAGACGACTTGTGGGAGATGTTCAATAAGCAATTTCTCAACGCACTTGACTATCCCCTTGCATCCAGAATTGGATGGAGACGAGCGTACGCGATTCCTGAATGCTTTTTGCCGGTGCTGCTACGACGAGCTGCTGATTTGGTCTTCGAATGCCATAGAAATCGTGCTAGTGAGTTTCTGCAGTGGCTAATAGCGGGATGCGAGAGACAGCTAGGTGTGTACTCGGAAGGATTCAGATCATGCCTTTATCAGATCATTGATTCGTTTTCTCGGCACGAGTTAGAGTCCGAAGAGCGTTCCCAGCTCTTTGAGCTGCTTTCAAAGTACCGAGAGCACTGCATTTGCGGCGTCGAGAACAGACACGAACTCGTGCCTGAGTTGCTGAGCATTATCCGACTTCTAGTCGCGATTGGCGCCAATGAGGAAGCACGAAATGTCGGCAGGGACGTACTCAGATTCTCGATGGGGCCCACATGGTACAAAGAAGACCAATTTGCGCTGTTGAGCACTGCCGTGAAGTCGATTCGTTCGACGGACTATGCAGCTGATTTTTTCCCGAAGTTCGCTGCCGTCCTCGAGAGAGCATGCGGCGAAATGACGTTCCAGAGATTCATTCGCTACGAGAAGTCAAATCTCATTGGATTGCTTGTTGAGCGGGGTCGTCTACGACAGGCAGTTGAGTACTTCAAAATGCAATCCTGTGGCGACACCCAAACGCTGGTTGATGAAATACGTGGCGGCAGGATCGACACTGCCGGCGACTTGGGGAATCGGCATCCCGGTGGCGCAATTGACGAGCAGGAAGCCCTCCTGCGAATCGTCGCATTTAAGCGTGCCCCGTGGCAGCTCCAATGGGCGCTGTTGGAGGTGTTCCAGATTGGCGACACTCGACATATCTCTTCTTTCGCAGAGCGATATGCAGCAATCGTAAATGACGGCGAGCTTTCGTCAAAGCAGTTGCAAGGCGTCCGCGATCGAATTCAATTGATTGCTCATAACGAAGTGCCCGTTGATTGCCAGTGGGAATTCAAGAGATCGTTTCTGACGCACGTCGTTGATTCGCAACGCCAGTTTTTTGAAGCCGCATTTAGTGAAATTTTTGAGCCGCAAAACACGGGGCCACCGATTGTTCAGAGTGGCAACTCCAGCAATGAAGCAAGCTCAAGCAGTCCTGATAGAGAACTTTTTTTCCCAGGTGTCTTTGGGAAGCAAGAGGCATTCAATGATGCAGCAGAGCGAATTGAAGCTGCTGAACAAGAGAGAAGCTTAGGAAATAGTCAAGTAGCGCGCACTCTTTTTCGTGAACACTTGGCTCACATCCAGAATTCCGACTGGTCAATTTGGGAGCGAGCCGATAGCACGACGACCGCGGCACACGCTGCTATTCAAGAGATATGTGTATCCGAACAAGAACTCATTGATTCATATAAGCCGCTAGTCCTTGGTGAAAAGAACGCTTCTTCCTGGGTTGTTGCCGACTATCTGATTTCAGCTTCGTCGAGATTCTTCGAAGACGAACACGCTGGCTATGCCGAAGCCGTGCTGGAGCATCTCAGCCGAATGGTTGGCGATGTGTCTGAACTGAGCGAGCGATTCGAATTTCTGTCAAAAACAAGCGACGATGACAACGAAGCCCTATTTGACCTTCTCATTTGGGCAGCCATGCACCCAAACTGGATTCGAAGGGAGAAAGCTGGTGAACTGTTGCTGTGGCTTGCAACGGCATGGGATGACGCACTGCCGTTCTTGGTGAAGAATGCCTTTGGTACTGAATCAGGCTTTGGCGCCGACATCGCTTGCGGCGTTCTGGAGTTCGAATCGGAGCTAGCTCCGCAAAGCATCTGGCATGCGATTGAGAATCAGAATATCGAATTCGATTCAGTTTCCAAGCATTTCTATCGCGCAAACTTTCTGCGCCATATTCTTGGCCAAGTAGCAAGCAGCACGAGTTCTGGTCAAGCGAGCGAGCTTTTTTCCAAACTGTCCAGCATCTACCGCCAGAATGACTTTGTTTTTGCATCCACCACTTCAGATGAGCCTCCATACTGGGCAGCTTGCATCGAAGAACGATGGAAGAGTTTAGATTCGCTTGGCATAGTGTCACAGTCATTGCTTGACGAATTCACGCGATTGGTCTCGGACCGATGCGCCCCATTCTCGATTGATGAGGTTTTTAATATCGAGAGTGCGGTTTGCCGCACCTTCTACGAGCCTCCATCGAGAGGGTTCAATCGTTGGACATCAAGAGTCCTAGACGCTCTGAACGACGCTCTATGCGGCTACGTCAAACATGAGGAAGCTGAACAAGTTAGAAATGTCCTAAGGGTTGTGAACCCTTGTCTTCCAACGAAGCACCGCGGTCGCGGCAGAGAAGACTCCTTCAAGAAAATGCGTCAGGCGATTATTTCCGGCGACATTGCGGGTGCAATGGTTTATGACAACAAAGCACTTCTGCATTATCTGGAATTCGGGCGTATTTCAGAACGGTCGCCAATGAATCTCATTGAGGTAGTCGCAGTGACGTTACTGGAAAATGACATGAAGCGTCGCCTGTTCGCCCCCAGTCTTATAGCAGAGTTTTCATCACGCCAGCTGCCTTGTTCGGCGGGAAATGATCATGAGACCTGCGCAAGAGTCAATCCAGAAATGGTTTTTTTCGGATCGCTAACGCCCGCGTTCCCGCTACAGAGCTTTTTGGACAAGTACGCCGCGACAAGTGACGACTGCGAACGCAGAGCCTGGGTCGGGACTCGCTCTTCTGACGTGCAAGAGTTTGGCCAGTCTGATGGCGAAGGGTGCAGCTTGACTATCAAAAGTGCCGTACTCGATTCTCGCAACGACCTTAAACTTGGGTGGATCGTTCTTGTTAACGGCGAGGTCGCTGCAGTGGTTGACTCTGACAATAACCAATTATTTTAGGTGATGAATGTTTAACTCTATGCGAACGCCGAGAACGCGAGCAGAGTTTGAGCGCGCGTTCCATTTTTCGATAGAAAAACAAATTCGTGTCATGGATCACATGCGAGACTACGTTCGTAGCTTGTCGCGTGTTCGCCTGCTGCCCAACGGGCGTGCGGACTTCCAAAGTGTGGACGAACGAGCTAGGCTGCATGCCAACATGAGCTTGCCTGAAAACATGCCTCCGATGCCCTCGCAAACGCGGGAGCAAATTGTTGAAGGCGTAGCAAGTTCGCGAGCGGCCAAGAAGAAGTCTGCGGCCAAGAAGAAGTCTGCGGCCAAGAAGAAGTCTGCGACCA
>NZ_JAMYFE010000057.1 GCF_024129865.1 Stieleria tagensis
TCGACCATGACAGTGCTTTTTAGATCGGGCTCGTCCGCTTGCGACGTCGACGTGGTATCGAAGCCGTCACTAGGATGACCGCCAGTCCGGCAAACGTTGCCGGCTCGGGGACTGCTGTTGCATTAATTCGTAGGCGTCCGAATGCTTTTGGGGTGCCAAAAGGTGTCGTGTCGTTCGCTGAAATGTAGGCGTTCTGCGAAAACGAAATGTCCAAGCGTTCCACCCCACCCAAACCATCATAGGCGATGTCGTTCACCGTAAATTCCGCCATCAATTCATTCAGACCACGTCCCTTCGCCGAAAAATCAAAACCGGCGAATCCAGGGGGTTGGAAAGGTGAACGGCGGGCTTGAAATGAATCGCCGATCTGAAGCAGTGAACCGTCGTCTGATTCGACAGTGACGGCGTAGAAGTTGCCTGGCATCCCGGTCTCATCGATCAGTACATCAATGGAATTGTCGCCGCGAAGAAAGACGCGAAAGCGAGCGATGTCGTCTCCTACGACAACCGATTCTCCTTGAGTCACCGTCTCATTTGCGTGTCCCCGATAGACCAAGCCGGTCGATCCTGAAAAGAGCGGGAGAGCATCAAAGGGATCTTCGTAGTATTCCGTGACCTCAATGATGGGTGGCGCTGAGCTGAGGATTTGTGAGGTTCCTTGAGGAAAGGTTGACTGCACGGTAGCGCCAATGTGGCTCGCACCACGATTGATTGTCTCACGAAGCTCGGCACCAACCGAGAGGCTGACGTCGACTCCTGTTCCTGAGGCGGAATTGTAGCTGAATTCAGGATAGGTCCGTTGTGGATCTCGGACCGCCGGATTGGAAATGTCGGCAGCACCAATGACACCATCGGCTTCATAAAAATTCACTGCGACATTGCGACTGCCCGCAGGGTCTTGAGCTTTGCGATCCACGCGAACCCGATACTCGGCTGCAAAAATCCCATCTGCATTGAGTCCCTGTAGCGAATGCTCCGAGAGTGCCGCACCCACTCGGTTCTCACTATCCCCGGCGAACGTCGCTCGATAAAACACGTCGGCGTCTTCAGTGAAAATGGGCATCAAGGGCGATTGATCCAAGTCCAATTCGATCCCTTTGAAGTCTGACGTGTCGAGCTCGACAGCGGTTTGAGCCAAGGCACTGCCCTGCGACAGGCTCAACAGGAAACCGCAGATAAGGGGCGCGACACAGCCCTGCCATATTCGGAATCGCGACTCAGCCCCACCGTCAAACAACAACATTTTCATCATCTTGCTCCACCGCTATTGACGCCAGAATGAAAAGACCAGTCGCAAAGAATCGATGTACATGATAGCCACCTGTACACTCGCCCGGGGAAAGGTCAGAGGTTTTTTGGAAACTTGTTTTGCCTGGCTTCTCGACTGCGTCAGATAGCACAAGGCCAGGAAATCGGTCGTTCAGTCCCCATTGATCAACGAGAAACAGGCCGTCTGCCTTTCGCCAGATGAACTCTTGTCTCGTTCGTGATTGAACTGGTGTGAGATGAGAATAAATCTCTGCACACCTGCGTCACCCATCGCCAGCAAAGAGGTTGCGATTGCGATCGCGACCAGCCCAATTGCAAAAACGAAAAGCAAGCCTTCAGGAAGATTGGAGAAATTCGAAGGAAGCGAAACCGTCGCGGTGATCGCACCGAAGGCGACGGCGAATCCGAGGACAAGTGTGAGGACAGTTCGAAGCGAAAAAACCATGCTGCGGTAACTTCCTATTCTCTTCTTAGTTCAATAAAACCCCTTTCCCCTTTTTGTGGATCCCATACGAGTCGTGTCAGATAGATGCCACGCGGGTCGCGGCCTCGCCATTGATAGGCGACCAAGTAATCATTGCCTTGGTGTGTGACAATTTCAGGTGCCAATCGTTTGAGAGGATCTTTCGGTGCGAGTTGCGCGATTGGGGGACCCGACCATTTCAATGGATCGCTGGAGCGAAAGACGTTGAGTTGCTCGAAGCGATAGTAGAAGCCACCGCGTTTGATCACGAGCGGACTTTCCGCGTACACAAACGTATAACCCTCGGCGGGCGGAGTGATGGGTGGAATCTCGACTGCCACATCGCTCCATGGTCCCTGCAGATTTTCTGCGGTGCGCGCGCGTATCGTGTGATCGCGGGTGGCGGGATTGATTCCTTTTTCCGGTGAGGTGTAGTAAGCGATCCACTTTCCGGAACGCTTGCGATCATCCAGGATGCAAACGTCGCGGCCCATCGGGAAAATCGCTTCCTTGCCCACGGGATCAAACTTGGTCCCGTCCTCGCTGGTCAACAGATGCCCACCGCGACTGTTGTAAAACAGGAAGTGCCGACCGGCATCGGAGACGTGGAAGGGTGCCTGCACCGTGCCTTCGGCATGATCCCAGTCAGGTCTCGATGACAAAAAAATTCCTTCCGGCTTCCAGTCTTCTTGCAGCAGTTCAGCGCTGGACCAACGATACAGCAACCGTGTGCCGCCTGGATGAGTGGTGTGCCGAATGCACGCAATCAATTGCCACCGTCCGTCGTCAGCCCGAAACACGGTGAAATCAACGGGCTCGGCACTGTCTGACGCCCACCTCTCAAGCGACGGTCGCCCAACCAGTTTCACCCATGACCCGTCAAGGCGAGGCATCAACGCAGTGACTGCGCCCGCCTGGGGCGAAATTTCTGTTCGTCCACTTTCTTGTTCTTGAGAAAAAACGTGAAGAGGAACCAGGCATGTCGTGATCGCAAAACAGACGATCCATCTTACGAGGAAGCAACCACCGGGGCTTAGAAACGAGGCGTTGGTCATTTCGGTCTCTCCAGTGTCGGTAAAATCGAGATCTGTGCCTCCTCTGGCAGCTGCCATCATACAACGCACGAAGCACGACTTCACCAAAACAATTCGCAACAACGCAGCCCCAATGGAACCATGGTCAGTCACCCGTCGGATTCATGCACCGTCGCAGAATCTGGATGCTGGTTTCATGTTCTGTTCCAAGCAGAACAATGGCAACCAAATCGCCGCTTGATTCAGCGTGAAGTATCGTGATCTGTTTCTGAACAGAGGTGAATTTGTAAGTTAGATGCGTCGACAGAATGGCGGCTAGGTCTCGCGAAATGCCTTCGCGACTGTGCTGTTCTGCTTTCGCAAGTTGATTGAACGTTACGAGCGCTTCGGGGATTTCTGAACCGCCAAGCCGATCTGAATACCATTGCACGATGTCTGCAAAACTAGCGACGTCGGCTTGGATGACTCTACTTGTGCCTGTCGAGACTTTCCTTCCCTGGGACTGCACGTAGGTGACGCTCATCGCCAGCGACTTTGGATCGACTTTTGTGGGAGAATTTGAAATGGAAACCGGATACATCCAAGATTCGCATTCTTCACCTGGTGCCGCCGTGCCAAGAGCTGATTCATCTTTGGCCCTTAGATTATCCGATCGAGCCCCTATGTGATCGTGAAATGCCAACCGCGCCGCGTGGACTGGGAAAGCACCTGGGACGGTGAATCGCACAGTCTGCGGCAATGTCATTTCTAGGTCGGGAACAGTCGGCGCTTCACCCATAGCGAGGTGATGCAACGCAGCGAGACCGATGAGAACGAAACAGATTCGCATAGGGGAGGCTCCGCTTTGAATGTGGGAATCTGAGAGTAGCAAATCGGACTCTACACGTCATTGGCAATGCGGCCTAACGGATGTTCTGGCGAATTCGCTTTGACGCACTGGGGTTGGAGGGGGGGAGGATTCTCCGTTGAACTGGCGCATGCGGGGCTTGATCGGGATTTTGGTTACCGGTGGGATTTGACGTGTGAAGTGCGAACGATAAGACTGCCTTGCGCGATGCGCCGACTGTCGTCGGAAACATTGACACGATCACCTGTCAGCCCGAATTCCAACGTTGAGACTGAGCATGAATTCATTTGTTGCCCAAACGCCCATTGGTGCTGGAATGATCACGCGTCGTTCGTTCCGCCGACAACTGCGAACCGTAGGTTGCAGTCGATCGGTTTGGGCACTCGCCGGGTTGTTGATGCAATTGTGGTGCGTTTCTGCAGTGCTTGCGGAGACAGCCACCCCGCCAAACATCGTTTTGATTTTGGCCGATGACATGGGCTATGGCGACCTCGGATGCATGGGCAGCCAAACACTGAGAACACCTCACTTGGATGCATTGGCGAAGTCGGGGGTGTTGTGTCGCCAGGCCTATGTGACCAGTTCGGTCTGTTCGCCGTCGCGCGCCGGGTTATTGACCGGTCGTGATCCGCGCCGTTTCGGCTACGAAGGCAATCTGAATGCTGCGGCGGCAAACTATGCGACACGGCCGGAGCTATTGGGACTTTCGACCAGCGAAAAAACATTGGGCGATCAGCTTCGCAGCGCCGGTTACAGCACGGCGCTGATTGGCAAATGGCATCTCGGAAGTACCAGTGGCTTTCATCCTAACGAACGCGGTTTTGATCATTTTTGTGGCATGCTCGGTGGCAGTCACAACTATTTCCCAGCCGAAATCAATCACTCGATCGAGCGGAACGGCAATCGGGTCGACGCGTTCTCCAGTGACTATCTGACGGACTTTTTTACTGATGAAGGTTTGCGGTTCATCGATCAAAGCCGACAAGTCGAACCGGATCAGCCTTGGTTTGTGTTTTTTTCCTACAACGCGCCCCACACGCCGATGCAAGCGACCGAAGATGACCTGGCGCAGTTCACGGAGATTGAAAGTCCCAAGCGGCGAACCTATGCCGCGATGATGTTGGCGCTCGATCGCGGCGTCGGTCGAATTCGCCAGCACCTGGAGTCGACCGGCCAGTGGGAGGACACGCTGTTGGTATTCTTTTCGGACAATGGAGGTGCGACTAGCAACGCCAGTTGGAACGGTCCGCTGAGCGGGGCCAAAGGCTGTTTGCGCGAAGGCGGCGTGCGAGTGCCGATGATCTGGAGTTGGCCTGCAAAGATCCCTGCCGGGACGACTTGCGACGCGGTGATCAGTTCGCTGGATTTATTGCCAACCTTCATGGCTGCGGCCGACGCAGAATTGTTACCGCTCTCTGATCCACGGCCACACGAGCATGCCGCCAACCGCCGGCGAATGATTGAGCTAGCCGGCGCGCATGACGGCATGAATGTGATGCCCCAGTTATGTGACGCCGCGATCAATCCGCCACGAACATTGTTCTGGCGTTTGCAAGGACAGGCCGCGGTTCTAAATGGTAGCGAGAAACTGATTCGCCCCTCGCATCGCCCCGCACAACTGTTTCGGCCAGCCGGCGATGTTGCGGAATCGGATGATTTGGCCGCCCAAGAAACCGAACGACTTCAAGAGTTGTTTGCCCTGCTAGGCCGTTGGGAATCAGCTTTGGCGACGGTGCCATTGTGGGGGTCGTCGCCGTTTTGGTGGGGTGATTCGGCCAAGATCTACGACACGTGGCAGCCACGACCGGAACCGGAAACACCCTAACGCCAAGCCGAGCCCCCGTGGTGCCGGCGTGTTGCATAGAATACCCAGCCTTCCGTCACGAATCCCACCTTTGACGAGTCATTTTTGGATGCGCTACACAGCACTGCTCTCTCTGTTCTTAGGCCGCCCACGGTCGCTGGCCCCGTTGTTGCTAGGTCTGACGATCGCCGCGGCGAGCTCTCCCATCGCCGCCGCTGAACCGGTGGATTTAGTCATCTATGGCGGCACCTCCTCGGGCGTCGCCGCCGCCGTGCAAGCCAAGCGAATGGGGCTGTCGGTTGTTTTGATCGAACCCACGCAGCGTCTCGGGGGGCTGACGACCGGTGGTTTGGGGCAGACAGACATTGGTAACAAATCTGCGATCGGTGGTATATCGCGAGAGTTTTATCGGGACATCGCAAAGCACTACGAAAACCCCGAGGCCTGGAAGTGGCAGAAACGCGAGCAGTATCGTGGCACCGGGCAGTCCAAGACCGCTGCCGGGGAACAGACGATGTGGACGTTTGAACCGAGCGTCGCGCTGGCTGTCTACCAGCAATGGATTCAAGATGCCGGGATCGACGTGATCTATGGTCAACGATTGGATCGCTCAGCCGTGATGATGACACGCAGCAGGCCGGCGCGGATCATGGCGATTCGGATGCAGTCGGGCGAGACCTACCGGGGCAAGATGTTCATCGATGCAACCTACGAAGGCGATTTGCTGGCCGCCGCGGGCGTCAGTTACACCGTCGGTCGCGAAGCCAATTCGCAGTACGGTGAAACCCTGAACGGGGTGCAAACGAAAATGGCACGTCATCACCAACTCAGTCGCGGTGTGGATCCATACGTCGTTGCCGGCGATCCCAGTAGCGGTCTATTGCCTCACCTGGATCCGACCGGACCTGGGGAAGAAGGCGGCGCCGATAAACGTGTTCAAGCTTACTGCTTTCGTATGTGTCTGACGGATCATCCGGAGAATCAGATTCCGTTTCACAAGCCCGAGGGGTATCGCGCGGAGTGGTATGAACTGATGCTTCGCAATTTCGAAGCCGGTGAGAGCAGTGCACCTTGGATCAATTCGGCCATGCCCAATCGCAAGACCGACACCAACAACCGCACCGGTTTCTCCACCGACTTCATCGGCCAAAATTACGACTATCCCGAAGCCAGCTACGAACAACGTGAACAGATCGTTGCCCAGCATTTGCTCTATCAACAGGGTTTGATGTGGACCTTGGCCAATCATCCTCGTGTCCCCGCCAATGTTCGTCGCGAGGTTTCACGGTGGGGAATGACCAAGGACGAATTCACCGAAGGCGATGGCTGGCAAGGTCAGCTCTACATTCGAGAAGCGCGGCGGATGGTCAGTGACTATGTGATGACGCAGAAAAATTGCCAGGGATTGGAGATCGATGATCCGATCGGTTTAGCGGCTTACACGATGGATTCGCACAACCAACAGCGCTATGTTGACGCCGACGGTCATGCCCGCAACGAAGGCGACGTGCAGGTGGGCGGTTTCTCGCCCTACGGAATCAGCTATCGATCGATCGTTCCGAAACGCAGCGAAGTGTCCAATCTATTGGTGCCGGTTTGTTTGTCGGCATCTCACATCGCATTTGGTTCGATCCGAATGGAGCCGGTGTTCATGGTGCTGGGCCAATCGGCTACCACCGCGGCGGCGATCGCGATCGAGACCGAGTCGAGTGTTCAGGACGTTGACTATGAACAACTGGCTGAGCGTTTGTCGGCTGACGGCCAGGTGCTGGCGTACCAAGGCCCCAAGAAAACGCCGGGGATCAAGGTCACGGAGTTATCGGGGATCGTCGTCGACAACGGCCAGGCGGTGACCCAAGGCGGTTGGGTCAGTAGTTCGTCCTCCCAGCCTCGGGTGGGCGAAGACTATTTGCACGACAACGACTCCGGCAAGGGCGAGTGCATTGCAAGCTACACCGCAACGCTGCCAGCCGCCGGGAACTACCGCGTGAACCTGCTTTGGCCGCCGTTTTCCAATCGCTCCAGCAACACCCAAGTCACTGTGGTTTCGCAGGGGGGGGAGCGTCATGTCATTCGGGTCGACCAGCGTGATAGCAAGTCAAAAGGACGCGTCTTGATTGGTGAGTTTCAGTTTGGTACCAAAGCAACCGTCGAAAT
Source organism: Stieleria tagensis (assembly GCF_024129865.1). GTDB lineage: Bacteria > Planctomycetota > Planctomycetia > Pirellulales > Pirellulaceae > Stieleria > Stieleria tagensis. The sequence continues at coordinate 7,575 of NZ_JAMYFE010000057.1, forward strand.
CAGCAATGCGGATTCTGATGGTCACGTGATCGCCGACGCCGTGCAGTTTGTGGCCATACCCAATGCTGTTCCGGCCCAGTAAAGTGAATTGAGTGCTTGACGAATTCCGCCGTCGACGTGGTGACCACCCGTCGACGTGGATTGCCAATTCATTCGCATCGGAAACAACACGATCGATACTTTTTTGAACCTCTTGCGCGCCTTGGTGCGTGAGCCATCCGTTGTCGGCGTCGAAGATGCTTTCTTTCGTGTGTTAAGACGCGAACTGGAAGAATACCCCGTCAAAGTGACTCGCTATCACGGGTTGCTAGTCGCCCAGGGCAGTGCCCCGCACAGCATCTATCTGTCGGCGCATGTGGATCGCCACGGGCTACTATGCACCGGCCCGAATGAGTTCCAGTACGCGGCGTTTATCGCGGGGAATCGTGGCGAGTTGAACGGCGATTCGATTTCCGAGCAGTTCATGGAATTGGTGGCCGGACGATTTCGCGGTCAGCGAGTCCAGGCACACAGTCCTTTTGTGGGATCATATTTGGGCGCCGGGCAGATCACCGAATCCTATGTCTGTCCGCGTCGCAAGAACCTGATTTTTGAAATCGAGGGGTTGGAGTTTTTACAGCCGGGAACGCCGGTTTCATTTTTCGATCGACTGCAAGAAGCCAACGGTCGAATCGCGGCGCAATTGGACAATGTGATTTCAGTCGCGATGATGGTGGAACTGATTCGGCTGGGTTTCAAAGGCACGGCCATGTTCACTGCCGGCGAGGAATCGGCGCGCAGTTGGCGGTTTGCGGCCGAGTGGTTTCGTCGACACGATATTCAAACCGATCGCTTGATCGTGTTGGACACCAGTCCGTTTCCGACGCTGGAGGATCTCGATGCTCAAGATGTGGTGCTGCGTCACCAAGATGCTAATGCGGAATTCGATCCAGACCTGACCGAACACGTTCGACAAACCTGTGACGCGTTGAAGATCAGTTACCGGTACAAGGACCGTTATGTTCAGGAACAAAATGAAACACGTGAAAAGAAGTCATCGCTCGGACGGACGGAATTGGGGCGGCTGATTAACGCGACGCATCATGAAATCACTGGCACCACTTTACAGCTGCCAACCACGTCGTATCACACGGCAACCGAGACAGCCAAATTGACCAGTGTCGCAGCGATGCTACGCTTGTTGGCGAATCTTTGTCAGCTGCCCAAGCCTTGATCACTGCGTGTGTACGGCGATGCATCTGATTCGGGCACGACCATTCGTTGTCTGAGATCTAACAGATCGCCTAACAATTCCTGGCAGCGCTGGGATTCGTTCTGACGCGCCTGGTTCATCAGCTCCATTGCCGGCTGCGTCAATGCGGGAAAGCCAACGGTTCCGCCGGCTCCCTTCAACCAATGCGCCTCGTTTTCCAAGTCCGAAAATCGCATGGATTGGACCATCGAGAGCATGCCCAGTAGTCGCACGTCGAGTCGTTTGACAAAATCGATTGCAATTTCGCGGTACTCCGGATCGTCCATCGGCAGGGTGCAATGGATCGGCGCACCCAGATCGATGGTGTTCGTTTCCAGGTCGTCAGTCTGTTGGGGATCGTCGATTTCAGACAGATCGCTGGCCGGAGGCTGGGATCGCTTCAGCACAAAACAAAAGGGGATAAAACACACCGGGCATAGAAACGCCAGCAGTCGCCAGACCGCCTGGTCGGCGTCCGCCAGTTCGCGATCGGCAAATGCGAGTTGCAGGTTTCCCCAGGGTTGCCCGAAGCGATAGACCGGGGCTGTCAGGTTGGATTCGCTGTGTCGGGGGTCATCCGACCAAAGCAAGTGATGACCGGGAGTTGCAAACCGGAAATCACCCTCCGGATTGAGCAACCCTGCCGATTCGAGGCTGCGATTGCGTTGAACCAATGCCTCCACCGTCGACTGGAAATCAGCAGCGTCTCCATCGACGACCATCGCAGTACCGCTGACAGCCAGCGATTCGCACAGCGAAACACGACCTTGGATCAGTTGCTGTTTCCCCGAGGGGACCAACCCGAGTTCAAAGGCCAGCAAAACAACGCCAGCCAGAATGCCGACCAGCAGGATCGCCAAATGGAAACGGATCGGGATGCGAGTGGAAAAATTCAGCATCGGTGCTTGGCGACAAACATTCAAACGGGCACGCGGCGTGGACGTGGGACGAGATGTCTGGCTGGAAGCCACTGTTGCTTGGCCCCGTACTGATCCCTCGCTCTGATTTAGCATCGGATGTTTGGATTTCGTCCGATCAATTTCGATCGGTCAGTCGGGCGATGGTTTCGGTGTTGCCAGCGGCCAAGGGCGTTGTGCAAGGATCAGTCGATCGTTGTCAATTGTGACGGTCGCTCCACTGGCAAGGTTCCTGTGGGATCGGGGGCCTGCAACCGCGATTCCCAACCCGGCGGGTTGGTTTTGAAGCCAGCGCTTTCGTGTGAGGCATTGGTTTTTGGAAATCCGAAGCGTCAGCGAGGGATCCCGATAACACGCTGAATCCCTCGTTGACGCGTTTTGAGGCCAGCGCTAATCAGCCTTTTCAACTCAAATAGACCGGCAAATTGCCGCTTCGATCGTTTCACTCTTCCTTGGGAGAGTCGGCCTCTCAGGGCCGGAGAGGGGCGCGCCGAGAACCCTCTCCGGCCGCTTGGACGTCGGACTCTGCCGCGCGGCGGGCGAGTGAATCACGAAAGCGCTGGCTTCAAAACGGACGCGTCTTGGTTGTGGTGAAAAACGCAGGTTCAATCCGTGCGAGGCGGGGGCGTTCACTCGCTCGCGTGTCGCGATGGTCTTCGATCGGCTCGGTCGCACTGTTGCAGCTGGCGTTGTTGTTCGAAGAGCACGATTCCGACGGTGGTTGCCAGGTTCAGACTGCGCACTTGCTCGCTGGTCGGCAACCGCAGGGCATGGGGGTCGCCTGGGCCGACGATTTCGCGTGGTAGTCCGGCGGTTTCCCGACCAAACACAAAACAGTCACCGGCCTGGAATTCGACGTCCCAGAGAGTGCGTGTGGCGAAGCGTGAGAAGAAAAACGTTCGCTCGGGCGGCATCCGCTGCGCGATGTCGTCCCACTGGTCGACGGCTTCCAAATCCAGGTGTTTCCAATAGTCCAGCCCCGCGCGGCGGACTCGTTTGTCGCTGAAATCGAAGCTCGCCGGTCGGACAATCCACAGCTTGGCTCCGACCGCGACGCAAGATCGGCCGATGTTGCCGGTATTTTGTGGGATCTCCGGCTGATACAGCACGACGTGTGCGATCGGGGTGGAATCGGCGGAGCGGCCGGCCAGGTTGACTGGGGTGGGCTGGTGCTCGGGAGCGGGCTGATCCGACTGTTCAGGCTGATCTGGCGGTGGGGGCGACTGGGCTGACATGGCTTGGGAATCGCGGTGCGGTGAGAAAACGTTGCCCTTGGATCACTAGCTTGGCAAAGCATTGCGTCCGGGGGCGCCGAAGGGTTGCAAAAGGTCTTGGTGACGTGAGAAACTATCGCTACATCATGACTGATTGCCGGTCGAATTCAGCCGGTCGTCCCACTCTTTTTTACTGCCTCGCTCTTCGACTCGACTGGGCCGGCCCCTGGCTGGTAGAGATCTCGATTCATGCCGATTCAAGTTACGTGTCGCCATTGTCTGAAGCGTTTCCAAGTAAGCGACAAATTCGCCGGCAAGACGGGCCCCTGTCCGAATTGTAAGAAACCGATCGAAATCCCTGCGATTGACGAGCAGGTTGTCATCCATGCCCCCCAGGATGACTCGCCCAAGGACAGCACCGGAACCAGTGTCCTGAAGCCGGTCGTTCGCAAAGAAACCGATGTCACCAAAGTCGGTTTGTTCATCACGCTTGGCACCATTGCCGCGGTGTTTGCATTTGCGTTTGCACTGCGGTTTATCGAACAGACCGACATCGCGATGTTCATCGCCCAATTGTTGGGGCTGGTTGTTTTGGCACCCCCACTGGTCTGGGCCGGGTACACGTTTCTGTACGACCAAGAACGCGAGCCCTATGTTGGCCCTGAACTGCGCAACCGGGTGTTGATCTGTTCGGCGATCTTTGTGGTGCTGTGGTGTGTCTACGCATTTGTGCCGACCTACGTGTTCGAGCTCAATCAGCCCGCCGAGATGTCGTACGCGGTGTTCGGCATCACACTTTGTGTGATGATCGCCTTGGGGGCACTGGCGTCGGCCGGCACATTCGAACTGGAATACTTTAGTGGAGTGATTCACGCGGGGCTGTATTTCATCGTGATTGTCTTGCTGGCGTTTACCAGCGGTGTGACGTTGGCCGGACTTCCCACCGAGCTGATGCCGTGATTGAGCTTCCCGAGTTGGATTTGCTGTATCGTGCGGGTGCCGATACAGGGTCGTTGATTCGCATTCCGCCGGCTGATTCGATCCCATTGACCGATCGTGTGCGGCGGATCTTGGACACTGCGGCGGTTCGACGACTGGCGGGAATCAGCCAGTTGGGAATGGTGGCGTTGGTCTATCCCGGAGCGATGCACACGCGGTTTGAGCACACGTTGGGTGTGTATCAGAATGCGCTGCGTTTGTTGGCACGATTTCTCGGTGACCCCCTGGCATCGCAATGGTTAGACGAAAAGAGCTGTGACGCCTTTCTGGTCGCAGCATTGGTTCATGATCTGGGACACTGGCCGTTTTGTCATCCGATCGAAGACATGCAGCTGGATCAACTGCCGCGTCATGAATCACGTGTCGGCCAACTGTTGCGCGACGGCGAACTGGCGGACTGTTTAACCCAGGATTGGCGCTGTGACGCGGAAGACATCATCGGGTTACTGGATCCGGCACACGCGGCTGCACAAACAAACTGCCAAGCAACAACGTTTTTGGCGAGCTGTTTAAGCGGTCCGATCGATATCGACAAATTGGATTACCTGCAACGTGACAGTCTGCATTGCGGAGTTGATTACGGACGCAACTTTGATGCCGGCCGATTGATTTCATCGCTGGTCGTTGATCCGGTGACCGGGCACCTGGCTGTGGGCGAAAAAGGGCGCACGGCAGCCGAGATGATGGTGTTCGCCCGGTACATCATGTTCAGCGAAGTCTATTGGCATCATGCCGTTCGCTCGGCCACTGCGATGCTGCAACGCAGCGTCTTTCTGCTGCACAATCGAGTGGATCTGCAGGCGACGTTGTCGATGACCGATGCCGATTGGATCGCCAGGCTACGCCGCGCCGGACAAGGCAGCCTGGCTGAACCGATGATCGAAGGGTTGTTCGGTCCGCGCCGGCAGCTGTTCAAACGAGTCGCCGAATTCAGTGTCCTGGGCGGTATCGAAATCCATCAACGGCTTGCGAGACGACCCTATTGGTGGCTAGTCGGACTGTGTGAAATCCTGGCGGATCGAATCAGTCATTGCAGCGGCGTGGCCGTCGCGCCGGCTGACCTGTTGATCGATGCACCGCCGGTTAAATTGGAAGTCGACATCAATACCACAGTGCTGTTGACTGACGGGCGCGCCGCCAGTTTGGGTGACGTTTCACCCGTGGTGGCTGTGTTGGCCAAAGAACAATTTGACAACTACGTCAAACGTGTTCGCATTTTTGTTCGACCGGATTTGCGACAGGAACTCCGTCAACATTATTCAACTTCAGATCACTGGTCTCAGCTGTTGATCGAATCCGCGGACCAGGCGGAAAAGGAATGGGCATGAACCAAGAATTCACTCTCAATGCAATGCGAACCATCGTCTGTCAGGATGCACAGGGTGCGGCAAAAACCGTGGCGGGCCTGATTGCCGATCAGGTGCGACAAAATCCGAAAAGTGTTCTGGGGTTGGCCACCGGCGGGACCCCTGTGGCGACCTACCAGGTGCTAATTGAAATGGCACGCCGCGGCGAAGTCGACTTTCGCCAGGTCACTTCGTTCAATCTGGATGAATACATTGGGCTAGCCGGCGACCATCCGCAAAGCTTCCGCGCGTTCATGGACGAACAACTGTTTGGGCAGATCAACATCCCCATCGAGCAGACGTTTGTTCCAGATGGTTGTGCGAGCGACATCGATGCCTCTTGTGCGCGGTACGAAGCGATGATTCGCGATGCCGGTGGAATCGATATGCAACTGCTGGGAATCGGGCACAACGGGCACATTGCGTTCAACGAGCCGGGATCGGAATTTGATAGCCGAACGCGGCAGGTCGAATTGACCGCCGAAACGATCGACAAGAACGCTCGCTTTTTTGACTCGCCCGACCAAGTGCCGCGGCACGCAATCACCATGGGCATTGCCACCATTCTGGACGCACGTCAGATCGTGTTGTTGGCCACCGGCGCGGGGAAAGCCGACGCGGTTCGCAACATGCTGGCGGGCCCGGTCGTTGCGGCACACCCCGCATCGTTACTGCGCAATCACAGTCACGTCACCGTGGTGCTTGATCCGCCCGCTGCTGCCGCGGTTACCGAGTTGCAACAATAGATCTCGCTAGGAATTCATCCTTGGCGCTGCTACGGGGAAAACAAAATGAACGTTCCAACGCATCCCAGTGCGACGGCACTGCATAGCCAAGTCGCGATCGTTGGGGCGGGGCCGATCGGAATCGAATTGGCCGTCGCGCTCAAGCGAGCCAATCTGACATTTCAGATTTTTGATGCCGGTTCAGTCGGCCAAACCATTTCTTGGTGGGCACCGCAAACGCGATGGTTTAGTAGCAACGAACGGATTGCGATTTGCGGGGTCCCGTTGACGACGCTGGATCAGGCGAAAGCGACGCGTGAGCAGTATTTGAACTATTTGTGCAGCGTCGCTCAGCAGTTTGACCTACAGATCCATTCGTATTCGCCGGTCACCAAGATCCAATCGGCCGGCGACCGATTTGCGGTCACCGCGAATCCTGTTGGTGGGCCGGAGGTGTATTCCGCCGAGTCCGTGGTGCTTGCGATCGGTGGCACTGATTTTCCTCGCAAGTTGAAGATCGAGGGCGAGGATCTGCCGCATGTTGACGGCTATTTACGCGAGCCCCATCGTTATTTCGGACGCCGAGTGTTGATCATCGGTGGTCGCAACAGTGCGATCGAAGCCGCACTGCGATTGCATCATGCCGGCGCCCAGGTGTCACTAAGTTATCGCGGCAGTGAATTGCCCGAGGACGGAATCAAGTACTGGTTGCTGCCGGAGATTAAGGGGCTATTAAAAGCCGGGCGGATTGCGAATTGGGTGGGTACCACTGTGCAGCAGATTCTGCCGGGGGCCGTGCGGTTACGATCGGTTCACGATGGTTCGATCACCCAGGTCGCCGCTGATGATGTATTGACGTTGATCGGGTACGAACAAGACAAGACGTTGCTGCGGTCGGCCGGGGTGCAGTTGACGGGGCCGACCGACCGTCCGGTCTATGATGAACAAACCATGCAAACCAATGTGCCGGGGATCTATGTCGCCGGCACGGCAACGGCAGGAACACAAACCAGCAAGTACAAGACCTTTCTGGAAAACTGCCACTCTCACGTGGACAAGATTGTCACGCACCTGACGGGAGATTCGGCTGCTGGCGTATCAAGAGCCTACGAGGATCAAATCACGGCTCAACCCGAAAGCTGACTCGTATCAACACGCTGAATGTGCTCGACTAGAGCGTTGATAATGGAGTCCGTTTCCATTGGCTGTGTGACCGAGATCGGAGTGATTTCTTGGAACGATCGAAACCAAGTTTCCTGCCGCTTGGCCAACTGCCGGGTATGCGTGGCAACCGCATCCTGCAGAGATTCCAGCGGCGCCGTGTCGACGTCACTGTCTTGTCCTGCGATCCAGTCAATCGTTTCCCGATAGCCAACCGCCTGAGCCGCTGTTCGCGAAAGCGGACCAAAGCGTTCCAGTAACGATCGGACTTCGTCTAACAATCCACTGTCGAACATTTGTTTGACACGTTGATTGATTCGTTGGTGCAGTTGTTTGCGATCATGCTTGATCGCAAACACGCTGCAAGAGTGTGAACTGAGCATCCGATCGAATTGAATTTGACGATGACTGAGCGGGACGCCGGTCAGTTTTGAAACCTCCAAAGCACGGATCATCCGTCGTGTATCGCCCGGCGCGATTCGTGCCGCAGACAGCGGATCGACTTGAATCAATCGATCCCTCAGGGCGTCGACGCCAAATTTCAAAACATCGCGTTCGACGGATTCACGGAACTGCCAATCCGGTGGTGGTCCGGGATCAAAGCCGCGCAAGATGGCTTTGAGATACATCGGTGTACCGCCGACAAAAATCGGACGCTTTCCACGCGAGAGCACTTCTGCGACGCAGCGATGTGCCTCCGCCAAGTAGTAGGCGACGCTAAAGTCCTGGTCTGGATCGGCCAAGTCGATCAGATGATGCGAAACCTGTTGCTGGTCAATTCGGCTGGGCTTGGCTGTTCCGATGTCCATGTATCGATACACGGCGATCGAATCGAGTGACAGGATTTCACCTTCGATTCGCTCGGCCAACTTGATCGCCAACGAACTTTTTCCCGACGCCGTCGATCCGGTCAGAACGATCGCCTGACCGACAAGCGGCGGGAATGTTGCGGGCGGCGTAGGTGCAGGCATCAAGTTGGGGAAATCGTCGAATGAGTCAAACAATCAGAAAAGTCTACAAAACCGGCAAGCTGGGTATTTGATCTCGCTGCGGAGTCGCGTTGGGGGTTTAAGTTTATGCCGATTCGGCTCGGTTGGTAAACGCGTGGTAGAATCAAACTCCATGGGTATGACATATTTCAAACGATATCGAATGGAGTTTGACCTCCGCGACTGGCATGCCGACACTCCGTCGGTCCCCAGCGGATATGAGTTGTTGTCCTACAACCCGGGTTTGATTCGAGACCATGCATTGGCCAAATTCAACAGCTTTCGCCAAGAACTTGATGCCAACGTCTTCCCCTGTCTGTCGCGCCGTGACGGCTGTTTGCACCTGATGCGGGAGATTTCTAGCCGCGCGGACTTTGTTCCCGAAGCCACCTGGTTGATCCGATATCGCCACTCAGACCCGCGGTCGGGAGCGGTTCAAACGTTGGCTGTCGGGACAATCCAAGGGTTATCGACCGAGGGCTGGGGGGCGATTCAGAACATTGGGATTGATCCCGCCCATCGTGGCAAAGGGTTGGGCTCGATTCTGATGTCGATGGCTGCCACCGGATTTCGTTCGACGGGGCTGGAACGGATGCACTTAGAGGTCACCACCGAGAACACCGGCGCCGTACGTTTGTACGAGCGGCTAGGGTTCAAACGGGCCCACGTGGTTTACAAAGCGGCCGACGTCGCTAGCGTGAAAGCGTAGCCAGCGGGACTGGATCAGTTCCGCAGGATCCACCAGATACGGCTGAGTGCTGATGGCACGCTGCCGTTGTCTTTCAAGCGTTTGGCAATGTCAGCCAAATCATCAGGAACCTTGTCGTCACCGGACAGATACACCAAGTGTTGGATCTGTTGGTCGTAATCGTCGATCGATCGTAGCCAGGAAACGGGCAATGATGAATTGTCGCTAGGGAAATCGACACTCAACTGTTGTGCCAGACTGATGGCCGGTTGGCCGTCACCGGACTGTGATGTCGAAACATTCTTGCGAGGCGCTTGAAAAATCGGCTGAGCCAGCAGGGCGGATTGTTCGTCTGGTTGCAGCAGTCCGCCGACACGGCGCATTGCAATGTCCATTCGATCCTTGCGCGACGACGAGGGTTTATCGACAGCGGCGGCAAAGGCACCGACCAGTTCCAACGCTTCGATCCGGTCGGAGTCGCTGGTCGTCAACAGGGCTTCGCCACGCAGTGCATCCGGGGTGCTCCGCCGAGCCATCGGGGATGCGATGATCAATGCCAATGTCCGAGCGACATCGAAACCGCTGGCCTGTAGGTCCGCGGCCAACTGTGTGTGCAGCTGATCAAGTTGTTGGCCACTAGGCGGTGCAAACACATCGACAGGCGATGGTTTGAGTTTGCGACCATGAACGAGTTGCCACAGCGAATCGACCAGGCTGCCGGCCAGGACACGGCTGCCGACCAGCGAATCACTCCAGCCGTTCAGTCCATCGAAATCGTTGGGGGCACCCAGCAGACGTGGACTGACATGCGGCTCCGCCAATCGCTGCCGACCATCGGGCAGTTCAAAGAACGTCGGCGCCGGATCGGTTTGATCAGCGACCGCCCAGCCGTCATCTTGCCATGTGACCGCGTTGCGAACCAAGGCGACAAACGACCAAAAATCCTCTTGCGTGCCCGAGCGACCGATTTTTGAATTGTGGCATTCAACGCAGCGCAGGTCGGCGTTCATGGTGATGTCGGCCAACCGTTTGGAAACGCCTTCAACGCCGCCATGACCGATCGATTGGTACCACTGTTTTGATTGATTGCTGGATCCATTGATCAGCGAAACCAAGGTGGTGTCGAAAGGCTGTTGGCCGCTAAATCCACGCGCAACTTCGTCGACCAAGTCAGCTTTGTCGGGTTGGGACATTGCCCACAGGTTCCGCTCGGTTGCCGAGGCCAACCAGTGTTTGGCAAGTTCTTTCGCCTGGGTCGGTTGAGCTAAGGCGCGATGCAGACGTTCGGGGTCGGACAACACATCACCTGCCAACACGATACCGAGTTGATCTTTCAATCGTGCGGTGATCTCGTGATTGGGAGCGTCCGGTGTCGGCGTGATCCCCAACTGGTTCCAGTATTCGCGTGCCGTCGCGGCGGTTTCAGCGGCGACCAGCGTGAGTGGGTCAGCGGTGGTGGACCGTGGTGTAGCGACGGGGTTTTGACCACGACCAGGGGCATTGCCGATCCCGTGTTCGGTCTCGGTGGCTGGGACATCGTTGCTAGCGATTCGGGGCGAATCCAAGGGGATGCCACGCAGCGGACGACGCGGCGACGGTGTTTCCGGCGTTGAGGGTGAATCGGTTACCGCCACACTGGAATCGGTTGATTCAGTTGGTGCACCGGTTGCAGGTTGTGGTGCCGGAATGTTTTTGGTCGGATTCTCGGCGACAGAGTTCAGGCCCGGTGCGTTTAAGCCTGGTGCGGATTCATCTTCAGGCGTGTTACCGGCAGGGCCCAGCCAAACAATCGCAGCCAAGCTGGCGGCGATCGCGACGGCCACCGCAAAGGCTCGCGTCGGAGCGGACCAACGCGTTGGGGCTGTGGTTTGAGTGGTCGGAGTGCGACGGTGGACTTTGGTCTGCGAGAGCTGGGCCAAAATTTGGGCCGACAGATCAGGCGGACACTTGCGTTGTGCGGGGTCGCTGGGCACGAATTCAGCGAGCAATGCATCGATCATCGGATCGGCATCGTCATCCAGTTCGTGTGGTTGGTTGGGATGGGTCATGATTCGTTTACAAGCTGCAGTTTTTCTTCGACACAGCTGCGTAGTTGTTGTTTGGCTCGCTGCATCAAATTGCGGGCGCCGTGATCAGTGATCCCCAGTGCTTCGCCGATTTCGACGCGGCTGGCACTGGAATCAAATCGCATTCGCAGCGCCAGTTGTGCCCGTTCAGTTAGTTTCTCAAAACAGTGTTGGAGTGCCTCGACGGCTGCGTTTCCGGTTAAGTCCTTACCGGCCCAGCGGTCCCAGGTTTCATCGAGTAATTCAGGTTCGGCAATCGTTTGCACGCGACCGAGTTTGCGGTGTCGCGAGACCAACAGGTTGTATGCAGTTCGGCGTAGGTAGCCGGCGGTCGCACTATCGTTGTGCTGGACGAAATCGTTACGTCGCAGCACGCGGAGAAAGGTTTCTTGTGTCAGGTCGTCGGCCGTCGCATCGTCGCAGCCCAGCATTCGCAGGTAGCGCCAAACACCGCTCTGGTGCCGCACAACCAACTCGGTCGCATCCAACTCAGCAGCGCCTTCATCGCAGTCATCAAGCCGATCTTCCCCGGGTTCATTGCCAACTGGCGACGAAACATCGGATCGATCGTTTGACTGGGGTACCGAAACAGTCTTCGAGCCAGTCGAGCTTGGCGATTGACCGCCGACGCTGACATCATCCACCAATATCAGGCCACCAGTTCGCGGATAACTTTTCCGCCATTTGCAATTTTCATCGGGCGACGGTTCTTACTCATAAAGATTGTGTCCAATCCAATCCCCAGGCCTTCGCAAACGGTTGCCATCAGGTCTTCGCTACTGAACGGCTCGGATTCGACAGCCGTTCCATCGCTGCTGGTTTCACCGACCGCCAGTCCGCCCTTGATCCCTGCGCCGCCGACGACACAAGACCAGGACCGAGCCCAGTGGTCACGACCAGCGTTTTGGTTAATTCGGGGGGTTCGTCCGAATTCGCCCATCCAGATGATCGCCGTGTCTTGCAGCAAGCCACGTTGTTCCAGGTCCTCGACCAATGCACTCATCGCCTTGTCCAGTTGCGGCAATTTAGTCGTTGAGAGCGTTTGGTGCACGTTATTATGCAGGTCCCAGCCGCCCAAGTCGACCTCCACGAAGGGAACACCGGCTTCCACCAGCCGTCGCGCCAGCAAACAGCCTTGGCCAAAACCGTTCGTGCCGTAGCGTTCTTTGGTCTTTTCGTCTTCTTTTTCGACTCGAAATGCCTCCATTTGGCTGCTGGTCATCAAATCGAAGGTCTTTTTCAGCACTTTGCCGTGCTCGCCGGCCGGCAAGCCTTTGGTACGTGCGGCAAAACCGCTTTCGATTTCTTGCAACGCGGCCATTCGTTGACGCAGTCGGGCGTCGTCCAATTTCATGTCCAAGTTACGGATTCGGCCGCTGCTGGTGACGGCGAACGGTGACCAGGCCATCCCCAGGAAACCGGGGCCCGCGCTGGCGCCGCCGATGGTCACAAACGGGGGGATCTCCAATTCGGGTCGTTGGTCGATCAACTCATGCGAGATCACCGATCCGTAACTGGGGTGTTCGATATTCGGGTTGGGGACAAATCCGGTGTGCATGTAATAGCGGCCGCGGTTGTGATCGGCCTCCCGCGTCGACATGCTGCGGACGACGGACAGATTGTGCATCTGTTTGGCAACCATCGGCAGATGCTCACAGATCTGTGCATTTCCGCTGGTCGAAATCGGTCGAAACGGGCCACCGGTTGGCGCCCCGGGCTTCAGATCCCACATGTCCACCGTCGGGGGGCCACCGCCCATCCACAGCATGATGGCGGATTTGCGGTTTTTACGCATCTCTTCGGCATTGGCCTGAATCGCGCCGCCCATGGTCATCGCCGCGGAGACCGCTGCGGTGGACCCGGCCAGGTGGTTCATGAAATGGCGGCGGCTCATGCCGGATGGGGTTTTCCAAGTCGATGTCATTGCAGTTGCCTATCCGATGAGAAGTGTTTTGTGCTGTGAAGCCTGGCTAGATATAGAACGCGTCAAGGGGGCGATTGAACCCACGTCAATGTTGCATGATGAATTCGTTGCTATTGAGGATCGCCCACCACATGTCTTGCAGCATCTCGAGTTCATTGCCGCCACGGGCGCGGTACAGATCAGCGGCCAGTTTGACTTCGCGTTTGGTCGGTCGGCGTGCCAAGCCGGCTAGATACAGTTGTGTCAGCCGCTCGGTCGTTGAGTTGCCGGATTTCGAAAGTCGTTCCAGGAAACTTCCCGCGCCGATGCTGGTGGCGCGCTGAGTGAGTTCGCCGTTGAACAACATCAACGCCTGTGGAATCGAACCGTCGAATGTCGTCGCTTCGTCGCCTTCGTCGGTGCCAAATGTGACCACGAACTGTCGCAGCCATTCACGCCGCTTTTGTTCCTGTTCCTCGTAGGTGCCTTTGGATGTTCCGCCGGATGCTGCGACCAAGGACTGGTACAGTTGTTCGGCTGCCATCTGACGCAGGTAAAACCGCGAGAATTTTGGTGTTTCGCCGATCGACGGATCATCGACTTGGTTGTTGCTGCCAAGTACCGATGCCAGTGAATAGGGTCGGCTGAGCGTGATCCAGGTGATCAGGTCTTTAATGTTGTAACTGGCACCGCGAAACTCAGTCGCTAGTTTGTCCAACAATTCGGGGTGCGTGGCGTTATTGTGCGGCCCCATGTCGTCGATCGGTTTGGTGAATCCATATCCCAAAAACATCGACCAGTAACGGTTCGCCGCCATCTGATCGAGTTCTTTGCTGTCCAGCATCAAACGTCCTAATTCGCGGCGTCGATTCACATCGTCGACATAGCCGCTGCGAGAAATCTCTGTGCCATCGGTGAACACCGGGTAGGCCACTCGAGTCAATCCATTTCGCATCTCGTAAAACACCAACGCGTCGCTGGGGTCATTGGCTTCGCCGGCATAATCTTCGCTGACCAATTCGGCATAGCCGATGTCGCGTGTCCCGTCGACGTACCGCCGCAGTGCACGGGTCTGGCGAAAGAACGAGTTGAACTCCCAGAACTTTTGTTGCTTCCAGTCGTTGAAGGGGTGGTTGTGGCACTGCGTGCATTGGACCTGCTGGCCGAGAAAGATTCGTGACACGCTACTGGCGGCCAACACGGCTTTCTCTTCATTGACCTTACCGACCAGGAAATTGACTGCGCCGTTGAATCCGGGCGCACCGGGCTTGGTCGCCCCTTCGGCGGTGACCAGTTCATAGACCATGCGGTCGTAGGGCTTGTTGGTGGCAAACGAATCACGCAGGTACTTCATCATGCCATCGCGATTGGTCAGGTCACGACGATCCATCCCGCCGCCGCGACCGATCAACAGGTTCGTCCAAACGGTCGCCCAGTGATTGGCGTAGGCTTCGGTGTAGCGGTCATCGTGCAGCAAACGGTCGACCAATTTTTCGCGACGATCGTTGCTCCGATCCGAAGTGAACTCCTGCAGTTCCTCCAGGTTAGGGATCCGTCCGATCACGTCCAAATAAACTCGGCGGCACCAACTGGCGTCATCAGCCTCTTTGGCCGGAGAAATCTCATAATCCACCCAACCCTGCTCAATCGCTTCATTGATCATCGCGATCTGAGGCGGTTGGACCGTTTCGCCCTGTGCTCGCTGCGGCGACACCACTGTGGCAACCGTCAACAAACCGGACAACACCATCAGGAGTCGCGTTTGAGAGTGTTTGAACGGTGTCATGGCATTGCATCCAGATGCAGGAACAAGAGCGGTGTGAATTTGGCTCGCGATTCGGTCCGATTCGGCCCGTACCGCTTCAATCTAAAAACGAATCAGCCGACCGATGGTACCTGCAAGATTTTTCGGATTGTCGATTCAGGTTCCCGCTTGGCGGATTGACGTCGCGCAAACCCACTTTAGTCCCGGAAAACACTTCGTCGGAAGAACGAAATCGCGTTTTTATCGGACTGAACGAATATTGACCAAAGGTGTCACTAGCTGGGGGATGCTGATTGGCTGGTCTTGATCCACCCGCCACCTCAGGGATTCAGCAATGTCCACCCACCGCTCGGCCTTGATTTGCAGTGGCGTTTGTTCGCCAGTGGTCCCCGTTCCCCGCTACCGCGGGTTGGACCGCGGCTGGTTGATCGCCCGCCCCTTTGAACCTGACGACTCGATCCTGGGTGGTTCGCCCCCACCGAGCACGTCTCAACGCGACGGCATCCGCTGTTTGCAGATCGCCACCGGCCAATGGTGCCCGCCAGACCAGGCCACTTGGTTTCCCGTCCGCTCGGCGGCGACCAGCTATGCCAACGATTTGACTCGGCCCGATCACGATCAAGTTGAAATTGTGTTCTTGACCAAGGTGCCAGGCGGTTAGCGAGTTTGATGAAGTCTTGCCAGAAATTCGAATTGGCATCGGATCTGCACTTGATGAACACCATTGCTTCATTGTTTCTTAACGGGGGTGGCGTCTACCGCCGATGACGGGCAGCGGCTGTCTTTCGAGACTGGAGAGATCGGATGGGAATGGATCTGTGGATCGCGATCGGATTTATCGCCTCGTTCTCCGGGCTTAGCTTCATTGCGGGCCGGCGATTGTCGCTGTCGGTCTATCGCGACCGACCCGCGCTGTTCGTCGAATGTTTGTTACTGTCGCTGGTGTTTGCGTTTGGGCTCTCTGGCCGACTGTTGTGGGCCAGCGCGCTGCCGACCGCAGCGGTGGTTTGCTGGTCCAATTGGTTGCCCATTCTGTTGGCGTTTGCTGCCGGTCTGGCGTCAAACGCATCGGCACTGCGACAGCTTTCGCGATCGATCGCAGTCACGTCGATGCTGTTGCTGTCGGCAGGTTTTTTGATCCTGCCGGTGCTGCGACCGAGCCTGTTTCCGATTGAGATCGCGAACACCGCCGATTGGCAGGACGGCGTCTGTCTGCAAAGCAATGAAGCGAGTTGCGGACCCGCTGCCGCTGCCACGCTGCTGCGCCAGTCGGGCTTGTTAGCGCCGCTGCCGCTGCGCCACCAAGCCGGGCATTGGGATCCGACCCCGCTCGATTCCAGTGAAACCTGGCTCGCCGGCGCGTGTTTAACCAGCCGCCACGGGACTTCGTCACTGGGATTGATTCGTGGGTTGCGGATGGCGGTCAACGGCAGTGATCGCCAAGTCCAGGTGGCCGATTCTGACCCTGGTCGCTGGTCGATTAACGGTCAATTGCCCAACTTGGCGGTGGTTCGGTTCCGCAATCACCGTGCAGCGGGACCGGTCACACAGCTTCTGGGGACCGATGCCGAAGGTCATGCGATTGTCGTGCACAGTCGCACCAGCGATGGCCGCTGGCGAATCGCCGACCCGGCAGTCGGCTGGCGAATGTGGAGCGACGAAGAGCTGCGCCGTGTGTTCACTGGTGAGGCGATTTATCTTGGCAACCATTCCGAGTGATGTGACCTGGTAGCGACGCAAACAGTGAAGACAAGTTCACTCGTTTGGTATATGCTGTTGGGGTGTCGGATTTCCCCTAGAGCATTCTGTCGATCCTTCATGCGCCCTTCCCGGATTGGTTGAAATGATCCAAGGGCAGGCGACAGTTGGGCTGAGCTACTTGAGGTACAGACGATGTCACGGTCACGCGGGCCTGTTCAGAAACGGCGACTGGGTTATCAATCTTTGGAGCGGCGTGAGTTGCTAGCCGCCCACCTGAGTGAATTATTAGTCAGTCCACTGTTTGGCAATAACGACACCGACCAGATGGTTGAACTGCGCGGGGAACCCGGCGCGACGCTGGACGATGGAACCTATTTGGTCGTCGCCAGCGAACGCGCGCCCAATTATGGCGAGATTCATGGCATCTTTGATTTGAGTGGGCAGTCGTTCGGCGACAACGGCTACCTAGTGCTGTTGCAGCAGGACAGCACTCATGTCCCGGTTGCCCAGGCCAACGTGTTGCAATCGACAGCGACCGGGTTTGGCGGATTGCCAGGCGGGATCTACACGGACTCGCATCCGTTAAGTGACCGCATCGATTTTATTATCGGTCCCAATGGATACTTTCTGATTCAAACCAACGTGGTTCCGACGTTAGGACAAAACATCGACGCCAATGCGGACCTGTTGATCGACCCGGTTGTTTCTGGCGATTGGAACATCCTGGATTCGATTTCATTGCACTCCTTTGTCGGACGCGGCGATAAGGCGCTGGGCGAGATCGTGTTTGCCGAGATCGGTGCAACGGATCCGGTGATCGCAACCCGCGAGGGGGTGCAGGTGATCCCGACAGAAGGCTTTGGCTATGCGGGACGTGTCGGTGAGACGATCGGTAGCACCGAATCAGATTGGATCGCATCGACCGTCGTTGATGAAAGTCCAGCGGGCATTGAGGCAAGGCAATGGGCATTGGCTGACAATTTGTTTGGTGTCCCCAATCAATATGCGTTCGTCGGGCGTGATCTGGACCATGTCGGCGAAGCGAACTTTGTCGGTGGCGCCCGCGGGCACATCGTGTCGTCTGAATCGGGATTGCCCGCAGTAGGCGTCCAGGTTTTCGCTGATACAAATGAAAACAACCTCCGCGACAATCTAGAGTATGTGTTTGATCCAGACGGCATTGTCCTCGCCCAGGGGGTTCAAGAGACGTATCCATTGGTCAATGCATTTCCCGGCACCACGGTCACCAATTTTGCACTGGATTCGTTCCCAGCTTCGAACGTGACAGCGGAACCCGAACGCGACTTTCCCAACACGCTTGCCAACCACATTTTCGCAACCGGCGGCATTTCTTGGTTCAGCAGCGGTGGCGTTCTACGCTTCGATTTCTACGAACCGGTCAATGCGGTTTCGCTGGTCGCGATCGGTAGCGACAATTCCCTGTCGCCGGTGTACGCCCGCATTGAAGCTTACAACGAGGCCGGCGAACTGCTGGCGAGCGATTTGAGCTCTGAATTGATCGATAGTCAGCGCGAGGTCATCGGGGTCTCGACCGGGCAGGACGACATCGCTTACGTGTTTGCCTATTCCGACGAGAGCGTTGAAGGCGGAGGCCCGTTTGGTCGGTTTGACCGCATGAAATTCTCGCAGTACGAACTCGCTGCGACGACCGACGAATCAGGATATTACGAGATTGAAAACCTGTTCCCCGAATCGTACGAAATCAAACCGGTGGGCTACGAAGTCGTCGGGGAAATTCCGCAGTTGGATGTGATTCGTTACGAGCACGCCACGTTAGATTTCGAAATTGATCCCAATCGGAGTCCGGTCATCGATGACGCTGTGTTTGAGATCGACGAGAATTCGTTGGCAGGCGTTTTGGTGGGCCAGATGATCGCTAATGATCCCGACGGAGAAAGCCTGAGTTTCCGGTTCGATGGTGTCGTGGAAGAATTTTCGATCGATGAAACCACAGGCGAAATCGTGGTTCTCGACAACGCAGACCTTGACTTCGAAACGGCGGCAAAGCGTACCCTGACCGTGATCGTCGACGATGAACAGGGCAAGACGAGTTCGGCCTCCGTCACCGTGAACCTGTTGAACGTAAACGAGGCGCCCGAAATCAGCTATGAACCCATTCGGATTGACGAGGGCAGTTTTGGGCAGATCGGCATGCTGCAAGTCAGTGATCCCGATATTGGGCAAACGCATCAGTTTCAATTGGTCGGCGGGACGGCGGCCGGTTTGGTGGAAGTCAGCCCGCAAGGGCTGATCAGCATTTTGCCCGGTGCAGAGTTCGATTATGAGACGGCGCCCGAGTACACGCTGGTCGTCAGTGCAAGCGACAGTGGCAATCCGGTCCAAACCACGGAAAAAACGATTGTCATTTCCCTGAACGACTTGGATGAACCACCGACATTCAACGGTGAAGTCCAGACGCAGGTATTAACCAGCGGTCATCGGTTCGAACTGCAACTGCCCGACGGTTATATCTTCGATCCCGAAGGCGATGCGTGGACGGCATCGATGTTGTATGGTGGCCAACCGACCCCCAATTGGCTGCAATTCGATCCGACTCAATTGACGTTGTCGGGGACTCCGACATCCTATTGGATCGGCCACATGGCGGTGACATTGACGGTCGAATCGGTGAACGATCCCGGGGTTGCTGCGTCGACAATGTTCGAACTCGTCGTGATGTCGGGTGACAATCCATTGCACCACGTCGCGATCCCACACGACGTCAACGTTGACTATGAAGTGACGCCAATCGATGCGCTGCGAGTCATCAACCACTTGGCACGATACCCCGAGTTCGTCGTCGACAATACCGCTCGCGTCGATGCACTTCTCGATGTGAATTCGGACAAGATCATCTCGCCACTCGATGCCTTATTCGTGATCAACAAGATCGGCCAGGATCAGGTCAGTGGAACGACCGAGGGCGAGCAAACCGCATCGTCATTCCTTCAACCCACCGCAACCGACGAGGATCGGGACGACGCCATTGCCCAGTTGTATGGGGATTGGCAATTGTTCTAAGTCATCGGTTTCCGGCCGACGATGCCAACACGGTTGATGGCTGGCATTGGTTTTTGATAACCCGACGCGTGACGCGCAACTTCAACGGCGCTGGTGTGGAGGATTTATTCGACTCGGGTGAGGGTCTTCTGCGAAGAATAAAGCCGGTCGGATAAATCCTCCACACCAACTTGCAACCGTCTAATTAAATCAACAACCCGTCACGCGTCGGGTTGTGATAAAAAGTGCAACTTCAAACCAATTGTCTGTCACCGACTCCAAAGATCCAGCCAATCATGAATCGTGATCCCGTTCGACTTGGTCGCCGTACGTTCTTGCAGGGTAGCTCTGTCGTCCTGGCCGCCTCCAGTGCTGCGGCAGTTCCTTCGTTCGCATCCGAGCAGCGTTCGGGCCTGCAGTTCGCTTTGGTCACAGATCTTCACTACGCCGACAAGCCAGCGGCGGGCAGTCGTTTTTACCGAGAAACACTAGGCAAGCTGCAGGAAGCCGGCCAGCGATTCGAGCAAGACAAACCCGATTTTCTGGTCGAACTGGGCGACTTGATCGATGCGGCCGATGCGGTGGAGACAGAGCTGAGTTATCTGCAAACGATCAATCAGGCGTTCTCGGCCATCTGTCCAGATCGCCACTACGTGCTGGGCAACCATTGTGTGGACATGTTGACCAAGCCGGAATTCCTAGGCGGCGTGAAACAAGCCGAGTCTTATTATTCATTCGACCGTGCAGGTGTTCACTTTGTGGTGTTGGATGCGTGTTTCCGTAGCGACGGCAAACCCTACGGCCGAAAGAATTCTGTCTGGACCGACGCCAATGTACCGGCGGAAGAATTGAAATGGCTGGCGGCCGACCTGGCAGCGACCGACAAGCAAGTGATCGTGTTTGCCCACCAGCGATTGGACGTCAGCAACAATCACGGTGTGAAGAACAACGCCCAGGTACGCAAGCTGCTGGAGGATTCCGGCAAAGTTTTGGCGGTCTTTCAAGGCCACAGCCACCACAACGATTTAAACGACATTGGCGGCATCCACTACTGCACGTTGGTCGCCATGGTCGAAGGCTCTGGTGAATCAAGCAACGGTTACTCATTGGTCAATGTTAGCGACAGCGGTGACATTCAATTGACCGGTTTCCGCAAACAGCAAAACTACCGCTGGATGAACCATCGCTAGCCGAGCAGTCACCGCTTGTCGATCAATGCTTCAGGCGTTTCCCAGGGTGTTGGCCAAATCCGATGATCTGCTGAAATCGCCACCAAAATGCTTCAGCAGCACCAAGCATCCCCCGATCGCGAAACCGCGCTGCTGCTTCGGGCGTAATCACTTCGCCCCGCGTTGGGTCTGCCCGCAGGCAGAGCGAGGTCGTGCCCATAGCCCCCTTCCCAATTGGCACCCAGGACGGTGCTGTCTCGTAGCGGGGTAGCCACCCACGTGTTGAACGCTCATGGATTTCGGTCTTGGCCGCGGCACCTCCCCGTCGGTGTTGCTGGGCAGACGATTTTCACTGAATGAGACGCCAGGTCGTCGTTCCGTGCGTGCGCAGCTGCGCATATCTGTTACTGTGATGCGCATTGATGAGTTTTCCTAGGACCCTCCCCTTGGATCGTAATCAGTGACATCCACCAAACGACCACCACAGGTTGGCATTCTTGTTGAGACCGACGATTCGTGGGGCCGAAAAGTAGTCGAGGCTATTTGTAAGTTTGGTCGCTCACGCGGTTGGACTGTTCTGATCACGCCTCGTGATTCTCAAGGTCGGTTGCGGTTGCCAAAGGTTTGGAACGGCGACGGCATCATCGCGTCGCTGCGAACCACATCCTCGGTCCGGCATGTAAAGAACCTACACCTGCCTGTCGTTGATGTCGGCATCATGGTTCCCAAATATGATTGGTTGGCACGAGTCGCGACCGATGACGCGGCTCGCGGCAAAATGGCGTTTGAGCATTTGCGCGATCGAGGCCTCACTCACTTTGCATGCTATGCGCCTCCGATCGGTCGTTACTCGGACGTGCGATCCATGGCCTTCGCAGATGCTGTGGTTGCGGGCGGATACCCATGTGCGATGTACGAAGCCACCCGCGATGACGCAGCAGGATGGTTGACAAATTATTCAAACGTGCGTCGTTGGTTGGCGACTCTCCCGCGTCCGTTGGGGATCTTTGCAGCTGATCCTTACCCCGCCAGACAACTGGTTGAGATCTGTTCGGTTGAATCGATTCGTATTCCCGATGAAGTGGCTGTACTTTCTGGCGACGATGATGAATTGCTTTGCAATGTGGCTTCACCTCAGATTTCAGCGGTCGAACTGGCAAGTCATCGGATCGGTGAAACGGCAGCGCAGATGTTGGAGCGAATGATGAATGGTGGTGCCACGATGAAACTCGCGACACTTATCCCACCGCTTCGAGTGCGAGGTCGACATTCGACAGATATCCTTGCAATGTCGGATGACGAAATCGCCGAAGTCTTACAGTTCATTCGCGATCGGGCTCCATTGGGCATTACTGTTGCCGACTTGCTGAAAAAGTTTCCCATTTCACGAAGGCGATTGGAGCAGCGTTTTCGCGCAGAACTCGATCGCAGCCCGGCCGAAGAGATCCGTCGTGTTCGCATGGCTCATGTCGGGCGATTGTTGCTGGACTCGGACAAGCCTGTTTCGACGATCGCCGCTGAAACCGGGTTCGCTACCGGCGCCTCTTTGTCTCAAGCCTTTTCCCAACATTTTGGTACCACGCCTGGCAAATACCGGCGACAAAACCGCGCGATTTAAGTTGACCGAGAGGAAAAATCGAAAGCGATTTGCGCATCTGCGAATTGTTGTGCGTCGCCGTTCACCTACATTGTACCGTTCCACCAATCACAACTGCGCTGATAGCCCGTTGTCGGCTCCGCCCAGAACACCATCGCGTGTGGAGTGGTTTCAACGGCAAAGATCTCTTTTTCGTTCCGTTCACACGATGTTATTTCGTCTCCCGCCTGCGTTACCTCTCTCAGCGAACACGCATGAAGGTTCTTCCCCTGATTTTTTCGCTTGATCGTCGCTGCATGTTCATGGCAATTTGCCTGGGATTGCTAAACAGCTTTTCCTTCGCGCAGGACACGCAATCACCTGCTGGAAAAAGTGCTCCCGGCGCGCGACTGGCGGCGTCAGATTCTAAGACGGTTGACTTCCTGAGCGAGATTCAACCGATCTTGCGAGACAATTGTTACGAGTGCCACGCCGGGACCACGCAAGAGGGCGGATTGAATCTGGGTATCAAGGCCAAAGCGATGCAGGGAGGAGACAGTGACGCGGCGATTCTAGCCGGTAAAAGCAATGAGAGCTTGTTGATTCAATTGGTTTCCGGGGTCGACGAAGATCGTTTGATGCCGCCGGAGGGAAATGAGCCGCTGACCGAAGAGCAGATTGGCCTACTCCGATCCTGGATCGATGGAGGCGCCCGGTGGCCCGATGACTCGGACGTCGTTGATCCCAAGTTGGATCGTGCCAAATCGCATTGGGCATTTCAACGGCTTGAACAGGTCGTGGCGCCTTCGCGGCATGCTGATGACACTTGGTCCAAGGGGCCGATCGACCGATTCGTGCTGCGGCGACTGGACGAGGTTGGACTCCGACCATCGCAACCCGCCGATGCACGAAAGCTGGTGCGACGATTGTATTTTGATCTGATTGGATTGCCGCCTTCTCCCCAGCAGACGATGCAATTCGTCCGTGCTCATTCGAAAGCCCCGGACTCTGCCATTGAGAGTCTTGTGGACCAACTGCTGGAGTCGCCGCGTTATGGCGAACGCTGGGGTAGGCATTGGTTGGACGTGGCTCGCTATGCAGACAGCGACGGGCAAGAAGCCGACAAGGACCGTCCGCACGCATACACCTATCGCGATTTTGTGATTCAAGCGTTCAACAGCAACATGCCATACGACCAATTCGTTCGTTGGCAAATTGCCGGTGACGAATTCGAGCCGGAAAATGATGCTGCGGTTTCAGCCACTGGCTTCCTGACCTCCGGGCCAGCCTTCAAGTTGCCCGATTCGTTTCTGGAGAGCGAACGTCTGGCGAATCGTTACAACGAGATGGATGACGTGATCTCAACGCTGGGGTCTGGGTTTTTGGGAATCACCGTCGCCTGTGCTCGCTGCCACGATCACAAATACGACGCGTTTTCAGCAAAAGAGTACTACCAATTGATGGGCGTCTTTCACAGCGGTGACCGCGTGACAGCCAAGTTGCCGAGCGGGAAAGAGGCCTTTGTCTTTCAAGATTTTGACAACCAGCGTCGAACCACTTGGTTGTTTCGCCGCAGCGATTTCTACGACCGAGAAATTGAAGTCGACATCGGGTTTCCTGCGATGTTGTCATCCGGTCCCGCGGCCGATGACTACTGGCAGAAGGCCAAAGAAGCCTACCGCGAGATTGGCGAAGCCAAAAGTACCTTGCAGCGGCGCGCCCTCGCCGATTGGATCACGGACACTCAGCAGGGCGGCGGAGCGCTGCTGGCTCGAGTCATCGTCAACCGAGTTTGGGACCATCACTTTGGCAAGGGCATCGTCCAAACGACAAGCGACTTTGGGGTCAGCGGTGATGCGCCGTCTCATCCTCAGTTACTCGAATACCTGACAAACGAGTTCGTTGGCAGCGGTTGGGACATCAAATCGTTGCATCGAACGATTCTCACCAGCGCTGTTTGGCAGCAGGCCAGCACGCAAGACGCTGCGGACGAGCGGGGCTCGGAGATCGATCCTGCCAACAATTTGCTTTGGCGAATGACTCCGCAACGTCTTGAGGCCGAAGCGATGCGTGACGCGATGTTGGCAGTTAGCGATACGCTAAACCTTCAAGCAGGTGGCCCCGGATTCAAGCCTTACATCGCTCCTGAGGCCAACCTCGCCAGAAACATCCAAGGCGAGGGCTATCCCAAAGACGCGAAGGACGACGCGGCCAATCGGCGGCGCAGCGTCTATATGTTCCACAAACGCCTCATTCCTTATCCAATGTTTCAGGCATTTGATCGCCCGGATCTCATGACCAGTTGTGCTCGCAGGCAAAACACAACCGTGGCACCACAAGCGATGGTGATTCTGAACGACCGCTTTGTTCGCTCAGTGGCTCGCGACTTCGCAAAGTTGCTGGTTCAAAGGCAATCCAGCAGGGCGGTTTGGGCGGAACTTGAGCGAAAGTCGATCATTGAAACCGCTTTTGAAATCTGCTTTGCGAGGTTGCCGACGAACAGGGAATTGGAGACTTCCATCCAATTTATCGAGGCACAGACCAATGCACGCACCGAGCGGGCGGAACGTGAGCCGCACATCGAAGCGCTGACCGACTATTGTCAATCGCTGTTCGGGCTAAATGAATTCATCTACGTCGATTGAGTGAGTTGACATGACTAAAATTTCACCGTTGTTTCCCTGCGGTCGCGTCGCAAACTTGCTGGGGCGACGAGAGTGGCTTCGCCGAGCTGGCGCCGGTGCAGGTATGATTGGCCTTGCCAGCCTCATGGCAGATCAGAGTCTTCTGGGCGCACCGCAATCGGAAAATGCATCTGATCCGGTGACTTCATTGCTGCCGCGCCCTGGTCACTTCCCCGCCAAAGCAAAGTCGATCATTTGGCTATTCATGGAAGGTGCCCCCAGTGCTGTCGACATGTTCGACCGCAAGCCTGAACTCGACAAACGAGATGGTGACAGCACAGACATCCAGGCTTTCTTTGGCAACCCTGGGCCATTGATGAAGTCGCCGTTTTCATTCAAGCAATATGGAGACTGCGGGCAGTGGGTTTGCGACAAGTACACCAACGTCGCCAAGCATGTCGATAAAATGGCGTTCATCAAATCGTGTTACAGCGAATCGAATGACCACGTACCAGCAATTTACCAAATCAATAGTGGACTGCCTCGGCCGGGTTTTCCCACAGCCGGAGCGTGGGCGACCTATGGTTTGGGCAGCGAGAATCAAGATTTGCCCGGCTATGTGGTGATGGGTAACACCCAAGGAGCCAAAGGCGGTCCGCACAATTGGGGATCGGGTTTCCTGCCGTCGACATTTCAAGGAACGCTTTTTCGATCCCAGGGCGCTCCGGTTCTCAATCTCAAACGGCAACCCAAGATTACCAAGCAAGACCAGCGTGCGCAACTCGACCTGATGGCCAAGTTGAACGATGAACACATGCGGCGCCACACAGATGACGCTGAGTTTGCAAACCGCATGCAGTCGTTTGAGTTGGCGTTTCGGATGCAGAAAGAGGCTACCGAAGTTGTCGATCTTTCGCGAGAAACTCAGGCAACGCAGGCGATGTACGGGATCGACAATCCAAGATCCAAGTCGTTCGGGTCCAAATGCTTGATGGCACGAAGACTTGTTGAAAGTGGTGTTCGGTTTGTGCAGGTCTACAGCGACGGGGAGTGGGATGCCCACGACAATCTTGAAGAGAATCACACGCATCATTGCGCTGCCACGGATGTTCCCGTAGCCGGTCTGTTGAGCGATTTGGAGGCGCGCGGACTACTCGATTCAACCCTTGTGATCTGGGGTGGCGAGTTCGGACGCATGCCGATCTCTCAAAACGGAAAGGGGCGCGATCACAATCCCAAAGGATTCATGCAGTGGATGGCTGGTGCGGGAATCAAGGGCGGTGTCAGTTATGGTGAGACAGACGAGATCGGCTACGAAGCCGTGGAGAACCCCGTCAGCGTGAATGATCTTCACGCCACCATTCTCCACCTGCTTGGCCTCGACCATCAGCGACTGACCTACTTCCACAACGGTCGTAGTTACCGGCTAACCGATGTCGCCGGCGAAGTGATACAGGAAATTCTTTCCTAGATCTGATGAGTCGGAAGTCCGAAAGCGGTGACGTGTCGTTCCACCGTTTCAAATGCTGTGTATTGGATGCAACTAAGTGGTGTGCTCAGCACCCACTTCCCCGCCGGTTGAATCCTGACGTTTCTGTTAGAAATCGGTTTCGGCGTCCTTGAGATCGATGGCTTTGATCCAGGTGTTGCGGTAACGCACGTCGTGGCCTTCGCATTGCAACTTCAATCCTTGTGGGGTGTCGGTGATGCCGAAGCCGTTGTCATTGCCCCCGTCGACTCCGGATGCGGGGCCGCCCCAAACCTTATTGATGGTTTGATTGGTGTGAACTTTTTCACCGTTGAAGTACATCGTGACTTGTGGCTTCTTGACCAACTTGCCATCCGCGAAGCGGGCAGCGCGGAACACGATGTCATAAGCGTTCCATTTTCCGACACCGTTGTAGGCGTGGTACGGTGATTCGGTTTCGTTGATCACCGCGGCCATGCCGTGTTTAGTCTTGTCGCCATCAAGGACTTGGATTTCGTAGCGGTTCTGCAAGTAGACGCCGCTATTGCCACCGGGTTTCATGATCAGAAATTCGATGTGCAGGCGGAAATCTCGGTAGTTTTTTTTCGTCACCAAATCCGCGGCGCCATACTTGCCACCATCGGCCGCACGATCGTCGGTCATCAGGCAGGTGCCACCATCGACGGGGTCTTCGACGATCTTCCATTTAATCGGCAGCGACGATCCGAATCGGGGGCCTTCCCAGTATGTCCATTTGCTGTCGAGCATCTCGCGCGACCCGTCGATGATGACTTCGGCGCCTTCGATAGGCTTGGCACCGACACCAACAGACTCGGGCGGCGCTTGGGCGTGCGCGGTCAGGGACAGACAAAAGAACGACAGGGCGATGGATCGTGTGAGTGTTTTCATGTCCCAATGTATAATCGGGGCGGATTTGACAAGCAAGCAATTGGCCAGTTTGCAGGGACTTCATCTGATCCCGCGCTCACGCGTTTTGAAGTTGCGCTTTTACGGTAACCCGACCGGGCTGTTGATTTAATTAGCCGGTCGCTAGTTGGTGTGGAGGATTTATCCGACCGGCCTGATTCTTCGTCGAAAACCCTCACCCGAGTCGGATAAATCCTCCACACCAGCGCCGTTGAAGTGACGCGTCGGGTTTCCAAAAACCAAGGCCTGGCACTAAAACTTGCAACTTCAGTACGCTCGAGGTGGGGTACAATCTGGGGAATTGCTACCACCGATTGGATCCTTACGGGAACTGAACCATGCTGCGCCTGCTATTACGGTTCATTGTGCTGTTGTGTTTGGGTTTGATTTCTGCGGCGGAACCGGGTGATGCGCTGGCTGATGCACAGCAGGACGCCGCCGATTTGATTCAACAGTCCGGAGTGTCGGCCGGATTGGTGGTGCACCTGAACGCCGGCGACGGAGTATTGACCGCGGCGCTGCGTGGTAGCGATGCGACTCAGGTCCACGGACTGGTTGCCGATGCATCCACCTTGCCCGCGATCCGGCAGCGTGTTCGTTCATCAGGAAACTATGGTGACGTTTCCTTTGACGGTTTTACTGGCGATCAGTTGCCTTACGTCGACAACATGGTCAACCTGTTGGTTGTGCAATCAGCGGGGGCCGTGTCACGCGACGAGATGTTGCGGGTGTTGGTGCCCAATGGTGTGGCGATGATCCACGAAAATGATCAGTGGACCAAGCTGGTGAAGCCACGGCCAGACAATATCGATGAATGGTCCCACT
The DNA here is from genome assembly GCF_024129865.1 of Stieleria tagensis. Taxonomy (GTDB): domain Bacteria; phylum Planctomycetota; class Planctomycetia; order Pirellulales; family Pirellulaceae; genus Stieleria; species Stieleria tagensis. The sequence goes on from NZ_JAMYFE010000057.1 coordinate 35,890, forward strand.
ACTTGCACGACGCCAGCGGGAATTCCGTCGCGCATGACGACGTCGTCGCACCGCCGCGCCACTTGCAATGGGTGGGCAGTCCGCGTTGGTCGCGCCATCACGATCGCATGGCCAGCATGAGCGCTTTGGTTTCGACCGGCGGACGAATGTTCTACATCATGGATGAAGGCAGTCGAATTTCGATCCAGTTGCCGCCGAAGTGGAAATTGATCGCTCGTGATGCCTTCAACGGCAGCGTGTTGTGGAAGAAGGACATCGAACATTGGCAACCGCACTTGTGGCCACTCAAAAGTGGGCCCTCACAGTTATCGCGGCGACTGGTATCCAGCGAAAAAGAAGTCTTTGTGACGTTGGGGTTTGATGCACCGTTGGTTGCCTTGGACGCCGCCAGTGGCGAACTGCTGAGAACCTATGAGGGTAGCGATGCGACCGAAGAGATCATTTCGATCGGTGACAGGCTGTACTTGGTGGTCCGCAAGGGCAAAGCCGAGTTGGCTGATTATGCGCCGCTACATCCCACGGTGGGCGACCAAGCCCGATCACGCGGTTTCTTTTGGGACGAACAACCGCGGGTGTTGATGGCGTTCCAGGCCAGCACCGGCAAGCAGTTGTGGGCGAAAACCACCAAGATCTCGCCGCTGACCCTCGCCGCGACGGATTCACAATTGTATTTCCACGACGGCGAGCGGATCGTCAGTCTGGACGGGTCCACCGGCGAGGTCGCTTGGGAAAGCCAGCCCGTGACACGGCGTGATTCGTTCACGTTTAATTTTGGCCCGCGATTGGTCGTTTACAACGACGTGGTGCTGTACGCCGGTGGCGACGGCAAAATGATCAGCAGTGACAGCAAGAGTGGTGAAACGCTTTGGGAGGCAAGTTTTCCCAACAGTGGTTATCAGTCGCCACAAGATTTGATGGTGGTCAACGGTTTGGTCTGGTTGGCACCGTTGACGTCGGGCAAGGACAGCGGCATGTACACCGGTCGCAATCCACGTACCGGGCAAATCGTCAAACAGTTTTCGCCAGATGTGGATACCTATTGGTTCCACCATCGATGTTACATCGCCAAGGCGACCGACAACTTCTTGATGCCGTCGCGAACCGGTATCGAGTTTGTGGATCCGGATCAAGAACACTGGGATATCAATCACTGGGTTCGGGGCGGATGTTTGTACGGCGTGATGCCTTGCAACGGATTGACCTATGCTCCGCCGCACAACTGTGCCTGCTATCCCGAGGCGAAACTATTTGGATTCAATGCCTTGGCACCGCTCGCGCCGACACGCCCGATTCCAACCGACGTGCCCGAACAGGGGCGACTGGAAATGGGACCGGCATTTGACACTCCATTGCAGTCGGACGACACCGATGGTCTGTCAGATGACTGGCCGACCTACCGCCACGATTCGGGGCGTAGCGGGACCACGGCCGGTGACATCGAAGTGGATGTGGACCAGAAATGGTCGGCCGAACTGGGCGGTCGATTGACGTCGCCTGTGATCGCCGGCGGCAAAGTGTATGTTGCCCAGGTCGACCAACACACGATGCACGCGTTAGACGAAAAAACTGGGGCCGCCGAGTGGGCATTCACTGCCGGCGCGCGGATTGATTCGCCACCAACGATTTATCGTGGGCGTGTGATCTTTGGCAGTGCCGATGGCTGGGTGTATTGCTTGAACACCGCTGGTGAGTTGGCGTGGCGTTACCGGGCCGCACCGATTGATCGACGCGCGATGGCCTATGAACAATTGGAATCCCTGTGGCCGGTACACGGCAGCGTCTTGGTCCACGACGACACGATCTACTGTGTCGCCGGTCGTTCGAATTTCCTGGACGGGGGATTGCGGCTATTGCGATTGGATTTGGCCAGCGGTCGGAAATTGTCGGAAACGATCATGGATGAAACGAATCCGGAAACCGGCAACAACATTCAAGAGAAACTTCAAATCCTGCAAATGCCGGTCGGGCTGCCCGATATTCTGTCCAGCGACGGGCGTCACGTGTTCATGAAGTCGCAGAAGTTCGATTTCGATGGCAACCGTCTTGAGATCGGTCCCAACTCCGGTGACTTTGCCACCCAGGCATCCAAACAACGCGGTCCCGATGCGCACATCTTTGCGCCGATGGGATTTCTAGATGACACTTGGTTCCACCGATCGTACTGGGTACTAGGCCAAAGTTTTGCCGGTGGACACGGCGGTTATTACCAAGCCGGCCGGTTCGCGCCGTCGGGACGAATTTTGGTCAAAGGCAACGGGTACGTGTATGGCTATGGGCGCAAGCCTCAGTACTTGCGTTGGACAACGGTGCTGGAACATCAACTGTTTGCCGCCGAACAGAATCCACCTGAGATCCCCAGAGGTTTTGGCAAACAGCGTGGTGGCGGTGGCGCCGGTGTTGCATCAGCGTCGTTCCCCAAATCGGCCAGTCTGAATCCGTTGGGTAAACCGATCACGATCGAAGCCTGGGTGACGTCCACCAGACCCAACGGAGTCGTGGTTGCCCGCGGCGGGCCGACGGAGGGATTCGCGCTGACGCTGAACAATGGCAAACCCCAGTTCCATGTTCGCACCCAGAAAAAATTGTCTACGGTGGAAGGTCCGGATCGAATCGTTGGCGGTTGGCATCACCTGGTCGGTGTCCTAGACAATGACAAACAGATGAAGCTGTACGTCGACGGCGAACTGGCCGACAGCGGTCTGTCGAACGGTCTGTTGACAACCGATCCGGTGCAGGGCTTGGACGTTGGAGCGGACGGTCAAACGGCGGTCGGCGAGTATCAGTCGCCATTGCCGTTGGCCGGCGCGATCGACGAAGTGCGATTGTATTTCCACACGGCCACGGCGGAACAGATTCGTCGACGTTTTCAAGACGGTGTGGAGATGTCGCCTGATGCGGTGCTGGCTGTCAGTTTTGATGACGGAACCGCCCGGGACCATAGTCTGCATCGCAACAACGGCACTCTGGAAGGCGGCAAATTGATTGAAGGGAAATTTGGCAAGGCGATCCAGTTCCTGGCCCAACGGCAAAACCCTGGCAAAAAGAAAGCCGGTGGGAACAGCACGAACAAACCGGGCGATAGCCTAGTGGCGCCCAAGTGGGCCAGTGACGTTCCCATTTATGTGCGCGGAATGGTATTGGCCGGTGACAAATTGTTTGTCGTCGGGCCTCCAGACACGATCGACGAAGAACAGACGTTTGAAAAGCTAAGCGAAAGTGATCCCGAGGTGCAAGCATTGCTCGACCAGCAAGATGCGGCTCTACTGGGCGCCGACGGATCCTCTCTCTTGGCGGTCAATATTGATACCGGTGAAGTGGAGAACGAAGTCAAATTGTCGGCGCTGCCGACGTGGGATGGATTGGCCGCTGCAAACGGAAGGTTGTTTTTATCAACGCTCGATGGGACGGTGATTTGTTTCGCAAAATAGGTCCGGCGGGCTCCTATTGGACCCCCACGATGTTGCGTTGCGGTATGGCGGCGGCACTTGCGTTGGCCACAACGATCGCGGTCGCTTGCAACATACCGGTCTTTCGCTATGCGCTGGAACGCTGGCAACCCGATTCCAGTCAGGTGATCATTTTTCACGAGGGCCCGTTGACGTCAGCGCAGCAGCAACTGCTGGAATCAATTCGTGCCGGATCGAAACAGGATGGCGGTCACGCCAATGCGGAGGTGGTCCAGGTTGACCTAAATGCTGACGACGATCCCAAGCGTCGTGAATGGTGGTCCGAGATGAAGACGCTGCCCGGTGTCCAGTTGCCTGCGGTCTTGCTGCGCACCCGGTTGGGGCAGGGTCGGTTTGTCAATCATTGGCACGGAACGTTGCAGGCCGCAGTCGATGTCGGACTGTATCAATCGCCTGCCCGCGATGAAATTCGCGATCGGCTGTTGGCGGGTCACAGCGTGGTTTGGTTGTTGATTGGATCGTCGGATTCGGACCGTAATGATCAAGCCAAGGACCAATTGGAAACAACTTTCACGACGCTTGCCAACAAGATCAAACTGCCGCAAGGCATCGGATTGCCGGGATCGGAATTGTATGCGGATGTTCCCTTGGTGGTGAAATTCAGTGTGTTGCAAATCGACGGCGATGATCCGCGAGAGGCTGTGTTGACCGGTTTGTTAACGGGACTGCGCAAGCAGGCGTTCGAAGACGGCGAGCCGTTGTTGGTCCCGGTGTTCGGTCGTGGACGTGCGTTGGAAGTGATTCCGGCCACAGACCTGTCGGCGCGAATGGTGGAGGATCTGACGTTGTTCCTGAGCGGCGCGTGTTCCTGTCAAGTCAAACAGCAGAACCCCGGATTTGATCTTTTGATCGATGCGGACTGGGACGGACAGCTGTTTGGCGACGAAAGCAATCGGCCTCCGGATCGCAGCGCCGATGTAGGCAAAAACCGCAGCCCTGTGCTGCTGACGATCCCGCCGGGAAGAAACTAGGTGATGGTGATGAATCGTGTGATCGCTTTGATGGTCGGATCGGTAATCGCCTTGGCAGGCATCTTTGCCGCACTGGTTGGCAGTGATCCTTCGGGATCTGTGGCGTCGTCACTGGACCAACCGGTGATGATGTACTGTGCCGCAAGCAACCGAGCGGTGATGGAGGCGATTCGAGAGGACTATTTAAAGGAGTTCGATCGATCGATTGAGATTCAATATGGTCCCTCACAGACGCTGTTGTCATCCATCGAAGTGACTCGGTCAGGAGACTTGTATCTGCCAGCCGATGACAGTTATCTGGCATTGGGCAAGCAAAAAGGATTGATTGCCGAGACGTTGCCGATCGCAGCGATGCAAGCGGTGATCGTGGTCCCTAAGGGCAATCCAAAGTCGATCTTGCAACTTTCGGATCTATTGCGCGAGGATGTCACCTTCGTCATGGCCAACCCCCAGACCGCAGCGGTCGGCAAGGTGGTTCGCGAGGTGTTGATTTCCCAGGGGCGATGGGATCCGATTCAGCAGGCGACCGAGGCGTTTCGGGCGACCGTCAATGAAGTGGCCAACGATATCGCGGTCGGTGCCGCCGATGCCGGAATCGTCTACGATGCGGTGCTCCATACCTATTCGGAACTGGCGTTTGTCGAAGTGCCTGAGTTGAAGGATGCGACTTCCAAAATCGCCGTCGGGGTGATCGATCAAACCAAGAATTCTGTGGGGGCATTGCACTTTGCCCGCTATCTCGCGGCCAGTGATCGCGGATTAAAGCGATACCAGGAACACGGGTTTCGAGTCACCGGCGGCGATGTCTGGAGCGATCGGCCAGAGTTGTCTGTTTTTGCCGGGTCGATGTTGCGCCCGGCCATTGAAGACACAATCAATGCGTTCGAAAATCGCGAAGGCATCACGGTCAACCGTGTCTACAACGGTTGCGGGATCTTGGTGGCGCAAATGAAAGCTGGCCAACATCCCGACGCTTATTTTGCCTGTGACAATGAATTCATGAACCAAGTCCACGATTTGTTCCCCGAACCGGTGCCGGTTTCGCAGAATGAACTGGTAATTTTGGTTCAAAAAGGTAACCCCAAGAGGATCGCATCGTTGAAAGATTTGGCTTCGCCGGGCTTGCGAGTGGGGATCGGTCATGAGAAACAATGTGCGATGGGTTGGATTACACAAAACACTTTTCGTGAGGGTGGGGTGCACAGCGAAATCATGCCGAACGTCACCGTGCAAACTCCGACCGGGGACATGTTGGTCAATCAGCTGCAAACCGGATCACTGGATGCGGCGGTGGCCTATTTAAGCAACGCTGCTGGTGCAGCGGATAAATTGGATGCGGTGCGGATCGAGGGGATCGAGTGCAGCATTGCGACTCAGCCCTGGGCGGTCGCCAGGCAATCGCGATCTCCGCAATTGGCAACACGATTGTTTCAGCACCTGTGCTCGGCCCAGTCACAACGTAACTTTGCTGCTGAAGGGTTTCGTTGGCAGATCGAACGTGATGCAGTGACCGATGATTGAACGAGACGCTGCGAATCCACCGCCGCCGCTGCGCCGCCGCAGCGATCTTCCGTTCTTTTTGGTGATGAGCGGTCTATCGGCCTGTTTCATTGTGTTGATCGCATTGTTGGTGACTGCCGATGTGATGTTCACGTCGTGGGATGATTTCGCCGCAGCGTTACAGAAGCCGGCGATCCAGTCGGCCTTTCGATTGACGATGCTGACCTGTGCGGCGGCGGCGATCCTGTCGTTGTGGGTGGCAACGCCGCTCGGATACCTGCTGTCACGTTATCGATTTCCGGGGCGCTGGCTGGTCGACACGCTGGTCGATATCCCAATCGTTTTGCCGCCGTTGGTTTTGGGGCTTAGCTTGTTGATCCTATTTCACCTCTCGATCGGCGATTGGCAATTAGAAACCTGGCTGCGTGAACGTGTCGGTTTTCCTGTCACTTACCGCTGGCCGGCCGTGGTGTTGGCCCAGTTTTCGGTGGCCTGTGCATTTGCCGTTCGTACGATGCGTGTGACGTTCGACCAGATCGATCCGCGTGCGGAAGACGTCGCGCGAACCCTCGGTTGTTCCCGTGGGCAAGCATTCATGGAGATCGCACTCCCCCAGGCCTGGCGTGGCATGATCGCCGCAACCACGATCGCATGGGCACGCGCGCTCGGGGAATTTGGTCCCATCCTGGTGTTTGCCGGCGCGACGCGAATGCGAACGGAGGTATTGTCGACGACCGTGTTTTTAGAATTGAGTATCGGTCAGCTTGATGCTGCGGTTGCCGTTTCATTGTTGATGGTGGCGATGGCGGTTGTGGTGCTGTTGATCTTGCGGGTGTTGGGAACAGGGCTTGGCGGATGATCGAATTGCGGCAGGTTGCGATTCGCGCCGGCGGATTTCGTTTGACAGACATTTCATTTGCAGTGCCGCGCGGCCACTACGCGGTATTGATGGGACGTACCGGACGCGGCAAGACGACGATTTTGGAAGCCATTTGTGGGCTTCGAAAAGTCACATCGGGACGGATCTTAGTCGGCGGATCGGACGTCACCGGCTGGTTGCCAGGTGATCGGCAGATCGGATACGTGCCCCAGGATCGAGCTTTGTTTCCGACGATGACCGTCGAAGATCACTTGGCGTTTGCGCTTCGTTTACGCGGGCGTACGCGATTGGCCATCCAAGCTCGTGTGGAAGAACTGGCAGAGGTGCTGGGGATCACTCCGCTCTTGTATCGCAAGGTCCGTGGTTTAAGCGGCGGAGAAGCCCAGCGGGTCGCGTTGGGACGCGCGCTATCGTTTCGCCCGGCCGTGTTGTTGTTGGACGAACCATTGAGCGCGCTCGACGAAGAAACGCGCCAGGAGATGCTGGATTTACTGCGCCGCGTCAAACAAGACACCGGTGTGACGACGTTGCATGTGACACACAACAGCGTAGAAGCACAGGCACTGGCAGATTGCCGCTTCGTGTTGGACGAGAAATCGATCCGGCGTCTTGATGATTAAACGTTTTGTACTCGTTTTTTCAAACGCTTCGCATCAGTTTTAGCGTCACGCTTTTGCGTCAGGCTCTGGTTTTTGGTAACCCGACGCGTCAGCGAGGGATCCCATCAACACCCTAAATCCCTCGCTAACGCGTTTTGAAGTTGCGC